>CAZWIS010000005.1:0-106072 GCA_964634275.1 uncultured Candidatus Cloacimonadota bacterium
GTTTTTTTTCTTGACAGAAAAACAGGCCTAAAATCTTTTGAAAAGACCGAAGCGTTACAGCAGGTCCAGTAACTCAGTGGTAGAGTATCGCCCTTTTAAGGCGAGAGTCGTTGGTTCGAATCCAACCTGGATCACCAATATTTGCGACCCCTTCGTCTATCGGTTAGGACTCAAGATTTTCATTCTTGCAAGAGGGGTTCGATTCCCCTAGGGGTCGCCAATTTTAGCTTCGAACTTTTGTCCAAGAAACTGCGGTGGTTTTTTGGACTTCATCGTTTATATGTGTCCCGTTCGTCTAGTGGCCTAGGACTCGTGATTCTCAGTCACGCAACAGGGGTTCGATTCCCCTACGGGATGCCAAAATTCCCCATCAAAACAACTGAACAGTACAGGTATGTTCATTTTTCTTGACAAAATTTGCAATCACGATGCTATAGCAAGAGGAGTAAATATGATCGAAGTCATCAACGAGAAATGTATTGGATGCGGAGCTTGTATACGTGCTTGTGCTTATGATGCCATATCCGTTTCAGAAAAGCTTGCAGAAATTAATATAGATAAGTGTACACTATGTGGGGCTTGCGTTCAAGCATGTCCATTTGATGCCATTATCATTCGCCGAAAAGCTGAGCAACAAATCGACAAATCAGCATACAAGGGAATATGGGTTTTTGCTGAACAACGCGATGGTGTAATCGCACCTGTCGTTTTCGAACTGCTTGGTAAGGGAAGGGAACTGGCAGAACAAATGGAGACTGAATTGGTCGCTGTATTGTTTGGTTCTGATGTTGAAAGCCTGACAACAGAGCTAATAGCCTATGGTGCTGATCAGGTAATATGCATTGATGATCCAGCATTAAAACACTTTCGAGATGAAAGATATGCCAAAGCTCTCTCCGAGATAGCTCAAAAATACAATCCTGCTGTCATTCTGGCAGGAGCCACTGTGATTGGAAGATCATTCATCCCCAGAGTAGCCATCCAGATTCATACAGGTCTGACAGCAGACTGCACGGGACTGGATTACGATCCGGAAACAAAGAATCTGTTACAGACACGTCCCGCCTTTGGGGGAAATATTATGGCTACTATTATTACTCCCAATCATCGTCCCCAGATGGCAACAGTCCGTCATAAAGTGATGAATTCCCTGCCCAGAGATGATACTCGTAGCGGAACGATAATCCGAGAGCAGATAACTTTTGAGTTTGATACGGATGAAACTCTCTGGTTGGGCTTCGAAAAGGAAAAGACAAATCTAATCAATCTGAGCGAAGCCAATATAATCGTATCCGGCGGCAGGGGATTGAAAGACGCAAAAAACTTTGCGATGATAGAGGAACTGGCAGATTCACTTGATGGTGCTGTTGGTGCTTCGAGAGCAGCGGTAGATGCAGAGTGGATTCCCTATTCTCATCAAGTAGGTCAGACAGGGAAAACAGTAAAGCCAAATATCTATATCTCTGTGGGAATATCTGGTGCGATCCAACATCTTGCTGGAATGTCCTCTTCGGATTATACCATAGCTATAAACAAGGATCCTGATGCGCCAATTTTCAAAGCAGCAGATTTGGGCGTAGTCGGAGATTTATTCGAGGTTTTACCAAAACTTATTAAAAGGATAAAAGAAATCAGAAAATGATTATCAAACCTTCGATCAGTGTCATTTGTTCTGATCGAGTTGAGCAAGGGATTGATTTACATCTTCAATCAGCATTTGTTCCGGGTGCGCCAGATTTTCTGTCTCTTCCCGGTGTTTATGCATATACTCCCCTGATCAATTCTCACGATCATTTGATAGGTAACTGGGTTCCCAGAGCTGTCGATAACCGTCCTTATCCCAATTCTCATATATGGGTCGAAGACATGAAGAATTCATTTGCCTTTTTGGAACGAAACAAGTTTTGGGTAAATGATGGAAGCTTTGACCTTTTGGAAACTCAAGCATCGCAAGTCGCCATGCTGGGAGCTTACAAAAACCTCTTTTCCGGTTGCGGAATGGTTCAAGACCATGCTCCGGTTCAAAAAAACGATTATTACGCTCAATTTCCGATCACAGTTCTCAGTCACTTCCGTCAGTGTCATTCGATTACCCTCAAGAATTGGTGGGGTGGTGAGAGCCCTGAGAAAGAAATGAGTTTGTCCAAAGGGAAGATCCCCTTTATTATTCACCTTGGTGAAGGGACAGATGAGGTAACCAGATCCGAGTTTAGACTTCTAATGGAGCACAAACTATTAAAGCCAAACACTCTGATGATTCATGGGATTGCTTTTGAAGAACAAGACATGATCGACATTGCCAAAGCCAAAGCATCCGTCTGTTGGTGTCCCACGAGCAATCACTACCTGATCGGTCAAACTCTCAAAGTGGATCTTGCGCTCAAGCATGGAGTGAACGTCACCATCGGAACTGATTCTACCATGTCTGGAGGGATAAACTTAATTGATGAGTTCCTCTCTGCCAAAAAAGCCTTTCCGGATTTGCCAACAAAGGTTCTGTACCAGATGTCTACAGATAATGCAGTCTCCGCTTTGATGATTAGCAGGGAGTATGCAAAGCTCGATCCATCCAATACCCGCAACCTGTTGCTAATTGACAAGATCGATCCTGATCCATTTGAAAATCTGTTGCAAATAGAAGCGGAAAACATAAACTTGTTGCTGTGCGACGAAGTACCTCGATTTGGAGATATTGAGTGGCTGGATTATTTCAAGCTCAATATGGACCAGTATACTACTTTCCGCACAGGAAAAAGGGAAAAATTCGTCATCGGTGATCCTCAAGCCTTGAACGATCTCATCGATGCAAAGCTTGGTTATCACAAAGACTTTCCCTATCTGCCATTTTAACATGTCCAGAGAGATAATACTATCGGTCTGTGAAATATTCTACAGCATTCAGGGTGAATCCACGTATGCTGGAATTCCCTGTATATTTATCCGCTTGGCTGAATGCAATCTCAATTGCTCCTATTGCGATACCAAATATAGCCATGAACAAGGTTCTCCGATGTCCGTCCAGCAAATACTCCAAACTATAATGCAATATCCTGCCAAACTTGTCGAAATAACAGGTGGGGAACCTCTGATCCAGGATAATGTGATTGAACTGATGGAAGCTCTGAACCAGAATGGTTACGAGATATTACTGGAAACAAACGGCTCCATTTACATTGGCGAGGTACCGTCATATGTGACTCGAATCATAGATGTCAAAACTCCCGGTAGCGGATATGGGGACTCATTTATGAAATGGAACCTGAAGTGTCTGGCTGATACTGATGAGCTAAAGTTCGTGATAACAAGTCACTACGACTACTTTTTTGCCAAAGAGTTTCTAAACGAGCATAAGCTATGGAACCGCATTATCATCTTTTCACCTGTCCTCGCGGCTCTGCCTGCAGAAACATTGGCAAAGTGGATATTGGCAGATGGACTCAGAGTAAGGCTGCAATTACAACTACACAAGATACTTCGAATTCAATAGATCACTTCAGATTCTTGCGCACCAAATCCAGCACTTTCCTTATATTGGCTTCCGAAAAATCGTGTTTTATCCCCAGAATATCACATAATTTGCCGATTCCGTACTCTCCTGATTTGCTAAAAAATCGATGGAGACGGATAGAAGTCTCATCTTTGTCTTTGTGATAGTGTTTGATTATCTGCCATGCTGCAAGCAGTGATATAGAGGAATTGATATCATAAAATGGAAACTCATATACAGACATCTTAAGAAGCCATTGGGAACTGATATACTCATCTATATCAATGTCTTCAAAGCATGGGAAGTAAGACTTGTAGATCTGGCGATAGAGGATTTCCCGATCGGAAGAGCTAAGATCCGGGTTTGCATACAATTCCAGTTCGAATGCGGCATTACAGGCACTCCGAGCCAGATGTAACACATCATTTGAATACTGGCAACGAATCGCAGTTTTTAGCATTTCCGGATCTGGATAAAAGTCACCCCAGGAGGTACTGGATACATAGACAATAGCTTGGGACGCAATTTCTTTGATTCCCAAAGGTAACGACATAAAAGAGAAGAGCGGGTTTTTCATCAAAGAGGAAAAGTGAAGAACGTGCCCCAGTTCATGAAACAGCATCACCATATCATCGTGTGATCCGAGGCAGTTCATCATGATCTTGCAAGCTCCGGACTGGATATCACCGAAGTAAAATTGGCCTGGTGCTTTTTCCGGAGCATAGGGCAGATCCATATAACCGCTGTTCCACATCTTGTTTACAAGCAAACCATACTCAAATCTGATATCATACAATATCCTGATAGCTTTCGCTGTAAGATCATCCACGTTTACAAAGGGCTGGAGCAGCATCACATCCGGATTTATCTCACAATCGAAGGGAGATAAAACTTTGCTGCCAAGCTTCTTTTGCCATTGCTTGAATATCCCCTGTACCAAAGGATTCAAATGTTTCCTGAGGATTGATAGTAGCTCCCTAAACTGTTTGATGTCCAGACTGCTGTTTATGCCAATGCGATTGTTTAGTTCGTAGAAGTGTGCAAAACCACAGGCTTGAGCTTGGCGGTGGCGGAGATGTACCAAAGTGTCAAACATCTCATGCAGCTCGTCTTTTGCCTCTATGAGTGCATCTTTACGGGCATTCCAGATTGCTATTCTGGTCATCGGATCAGGATTGGCAAATTGCGCTGCGCTGTCTTTGAAAAAATAAGACTGTCCTTGATGAGTAAAACTCAATTGAT
Source organism: uncultured Candidatus Cloacimonadota bacterium (assembly GCA_964634275.1). Taxonomy (GTDB): domain Bacteria; phylum Cloacimonadota; class Cloacimonadia; order Cloacimonadales; family Cloacimonadaceae; genus CAZZCS01. Next base: position 4,730 of record CAZWIS010000005.1, read on the forward strand.
TGATTTTATCACGGTATTCCGTGATCAGCTTCAGTTCTCTGTTTCGGAGTTCTGATAAGATTGACGATTGTACTCCGAACACTGCTTCAAAATATTGATTTATCTGGGTAAAACTGTCTTGATTTAGCTGCTCCCGCAAAGGATGATCGTAAAACCTTCTCAACAGGGCAGTACTTCTTTCATCGGCATAAGTGGCAATCTCGCTATTAAAACGGTTGTAACGTTCCCTGCTTTCGATATCAGAAGTATTACGTATCGTTCTGTAGAAGAGTTCGCTTTGTACTTTGTTCACTGTGCTAATCAGTTCCGATGCTTGATACAGCAGGCCAAGGAGCTCCCGCGGAGTATTAACCTGCATATTTTCGAGTTCGTCGTAAGCTGCTTTCAGGGCTTCTATATTCTGAGGGTTGAAGTCATCCGCATAATAATAAAGACTTCTTGTTTCCAGTGTTTCTTTTGTGTAGATCACAATGACTCCTTCCTGAATACCATGTTATTTGAATCATATTCCTAAAAGAGCAATTGTTTTTGTATTAACCTGGCAGTCAAGGATAAATCAATTAGTGACCGAATAAAAAAGAAACAAACCAATCTCAACCGTTTTGTACCAGATAGTCTCATCCACATTTTTGTCTCTTGATTGGCTTGTTCTATATATGATCTCGAGCTCTTTCTCCCTAATAACCTGTGGTACTATTGTGGCGTAGATTCCGGAGCATTACTCCCGATGCTCCGCCAGATCAGAACCACACGTAACAGGAAAGGAGTAAGAATCATAGGAGGCGGGGTAAAATGACTGATTTTTGTATGCTCTGTCTGGTTGAAAACACAGTAATGAATTATGTGGGAAAGTACGTTTAACAGTCTTTGTATATAAAAGGGGAAATTACAGACTTTAGCAATAAACATACATCAAGCTTGACACATGTATCGCTTACCGAAGAGTGTTCACTCGTATTGGAGAGGTTTTTTGCAGGAAATTACGTTTTTATCAGTACTATAATATGAACGCTGATCATCCCCCGGGGTGATTGTACAGAGGAGTTATGAGAAAGTTTACTATACTGATTATCCTGATGCCAATACTGTTGTTTGCTCAGGAGTACAGCTTTGACAATCTTGTGGAGATTGGTCTGAAACAAAGTTTTACGGCACAGAATGCAGCTCTGACATTTGAGTCGACTGCTTCACAGCTCAAGACAGCAAAGTGGAATTTGGTGCCTGAAGCAAACCTGAATCTTAATGCTGACCAGCGTTTTTACAACCCATCTTCTTTGCCTGGCAGTAGTGACCTTAGCTCATCATTCGGACTTTCGATCAGCAAAGCTATAAGTCTGAATGATGCGTCATGGTTCAATTATCGCTATGCAAAATTGGACAAAGAGATTGGACGGATTCGCCTCGACAATAGCCTGCGAAACTATGTCTATCAACTCTTTGGAGCATATTTGGATGTATTGAATTCAGAACGGCAATTGCTGTCTCTGCAAGAAAATCTGCGGATTCAGACAAGGATCTGGGAGCAAAGTAAAGCGATGCTTCAGCAAGGTAGGATTACTGATTTTGAAGTAAAGCAAAACGAGATCGCAGTAATGAATTCCCGAATCGCTATCTTACGAATGCAGAATACTATCGACAAAGGTCGCAATTTGCTGTTTGGAATGGTTGGCACCCAGGATGAGGGATTTCCATTAACTGATTTTATCCTGGATAGCAGCTTGACAATTCCTGAATTACAGCTGGACAACGTGGATTCCGTTCGTCTCTTGAAAGAGGAGATCAAGCGAAATGACCTGACACTGCGCCAGAGAAACATGGACTATTTACCCCAGGTAACTATATCTTATGGCCTCTCTCGATCAGTATCCGGATATGACTTTGATTTTGACAAATACTCTACAAACCATGGTGTCGGACTTAACATCAGCTATTCATTGTGGAACCAATTCAGAAATTCCGAAACAGCTAAACGGGCAAAAATTAGTAGCCAAATGACTCAATTGAGTATTGCTGATAAAAAAGATGAGGTCACTCGGGAATATAATTCTCTATCAGAAGAGTTGAAATACCTGCGAGAGCTTGATGTACTCTATGCGGATAAACTCGAACAGGCAGAGCAACAAATTCGGATAGCCGAAGAACGATATAAACTGGGTATGATCCAACAGCTCGAACTGGATAAGACGCGCTCCGAGTATCTGGATGCCGATATTGCATATAGTTCCAATCATTATCAGATCCTGGCAAAACGCGAAGCCTTGAATTATCTGCTTTCGAACAAGATACTGGGTAAGTGGTAATGCAACTAAGCACACAATTAACATAAAACACCATATTAAGAGTGAGAAAACAAACAAGATGAAAAGAAACAAAATCCTGCGTACCATCGTAATTGTAATAGTCATTGTAGTAGCTATCTACTTACTGTATGGCTATCGCAAGCAAAAAAACAGACCGGAATGGCGCACTGATGTTCCCAGTATGGGTAATGTCCGTGAAGTAGTCACTGCCACGGGTTCTCTCAACCCCCATGTATTAGTCAACGTGGGTACGGAAGTGTCGGGTAGAATAGAGAAGATATACAAAGACTTCAATTCTCTGGTAAAAAAAGGTGATCTGCTGGCAAAGCTGGATACAGAACTTCTCGAGACCAGCATTGAGAGTGCAAAAAGCGAACTGAACAAAGCAAAGATAAATGTCGATGAGGCAAAGCTTGATCTTGAGCTCCTCAAAGAGCTCTATAAAAAGGATATGGCTGCAGAGTATGAAGTCAGAAAAGCTGAGTTCAAACATACATTAGCCCTTCAAAGTTTGCACAATTCACAGCTTGCTCTGCAAAGGGCACAGAAGAATCTGGATAATGCCTATATAAGCTCACCTATTGATGGAGTAATTGTTTCCAGAAATGTAGATGAAGGACAGACGGTAGCAGCCAGCCTCAATGCTCCAACCCTGTTTGTAATTGCCAACAACCTGGAGCAGATGCAAATCACAGCCTCTGTTGATGAGGCAGATATTGGTAAAATCAGCTTGAACTTACCGGTGGAATTTACCGTTGATGCCTATTCGGGAGAAAGATTCCGGGGAAAGATAAATCAGATCCGCTTGAATCCAAATACAGATCAAAATGTGGTAAGCTACAATATCATCATAGATGCCCAAAATCCGGAAAGGAAGCTACTGCCAGGTATGACAGCCAACGTTACTATTGTGATCCAAAACAAAACCAATGTGCTGCGCATTCCGGAAAGTGCTACGCGATTTAATCCCAATAAAGAACTTTGGCAGCTGTTTGGATTGAAGTGGGATGATGAATATGCCACTTCTATGGTCAGGCGAAGAGACAGCTCGGCTATGGCTGCTCCAACAGATAGTACTAAAAAAGCTATTGAAGGTACAGGCACACGGAAACCTTCAAAAGAACAAGGTTCAGGAGAAACGGCCTCAGTCAAAGGTGGAAAACAGCGTACAAGAGATGCCTCTGATAGCCTGCGAACGGGCACTGCGCATAGACAAAAACCTGAAAGTACAGCCGGTACTGGAGATACTTTCCAGTTAGCCACCGGTTCACAAGTCAGACGGTCAATGCGGATGGCAAGTGTGTGGGTACTGGAAAATGGGGTACCTCAAAGGAAGATGGTAAGGGTTGGACTGTCCGATGGAGCTTTTGTCGAAGTGCTGGAAGGGATTGAGGATAATGATCAACTGATTACTGGCGTAATCTATAAAAGTTCAAAACAGGCAGCCAATAGTAATTCGGTAATGCAAAACAGGCCTGGTATGGGCAGAGGATTCTAAGGAAGTGACTGTGTCCGAATCAATAATAGTTACAAAAGATCTAACGAAAACATACATTATGGGTGATATCCATGTCCACGCACTCAGGGGGATAGATTTTGCCATTAAAAGAGGCGAATTCATCGCAATAATGGGTGCCAGTGGATCGGGAAAGACTACCCTGATGAATCTACTGGGTTGTTTGGACATTCCTACCTCCGGAAGTTATTCACTTGATGGAATTGATGTACACAAGATTCCTGAAACAGAACTTGCCCATATTCGCAATGAAAAGATTGGATACGTTTTTCAATCCTTCTACCTGCTACCTCGTACCACTGCACTGGAAAATGTAGAGCTACCACTGATGTACAGGACAAAGATGACAACTCACGAGAGAATAGATAAGAGTATGGAAGCTTTAAGAATAGTCGGTATCGAAGACCGGGCTCACCACTATCCGAATCAACTTTCAGGCGGGCAACAGCAACGGGTGGCAATCGCCAGAGCGATTGTGAACAATCCAGTATTCCTGTTGGCGGATGAACCTACCGGAAATCTTGATTCCCGTACCAGCGTTGATGTATTGGCAGTGTTTCAGCAGCTTCATGCTGACGGGAAAACCATTGTCCTGGTAACACACGAAAATGATATCGCTCAGTACGCCCAGAGGATCGTTACTTTTAAGGATGGGAAAATTATCTCGGATATAACCAATCCCAAACCCCGCATCGCATCAGAAGATGTGAAAAAAATGGAAATAATCGATGATGAGGATTAGATAATGTCTATACTCAGTATTCTAAAAATAGCGATGAAATCACTAACCAGGAACAAAACCAGAACGTTTCTGACTATGCTTGGTGTAATAATCGGTGTAGCTGCGGTGATCACAATGCTGGCAATTGGAGAAGGTGCCAAAAAGATTGTCGATGAACAGATAAATAGTATGGGAACAAATGTAATAGTGGTTACGACAAACTTTGCCAGCTCTGCCAGTTCTGTGCGACAGCAAGCTGGGGGTGGGTCATTGTTGCAGACAGCAGACGTGGAGGCGATCCGAAACCAGGTAGATGGAGTCATATACGCATCGCCAGTTTACAATACATGGGGTCAGCTGAAGTATGAAGGGCAAAACTGGCGTGGTAGCATAATGGGGGTCGATGTCGATTTCTTCTTCATCAGGGACTTCCAAGCCGCCCGAGGAAATACTTTTTATAGCAGTGATGTAATGTCGGGAGCAAAGGTATGCTTGATAGGGCAAACTGTAGCGACAAACCTCTTTGGAGATATTGATCCCGTGGATAAGACTATCAGGATCAGAAATGTACCATTTACAGTAGTAGGGGTATTAAACTCCAAAGGACAGAGTGCAATGGGACAAGATCAGGACGATATAGTCATAGCACCTTATACTACTGTTTATACCCGTCTTCTGGGAAGCCGCTGGCGCAATATGATGATTTTGGTCTCTGCAGAATCCAAAGAAATGATTCAAATAGTTCAGCAGGATATTCTGAATCTGTTACAAAACCGCCATCGAGGTACAACAACTGAGGAGTTCTTTGTCCGTACCCAGACCGATATCGCCCAGGCAGCGCAAAGCGTTTCAAATACAATGACCATCCTCTTGGCAAGCATAGCCGGGATTTCTTTGCTGGTGGGAGGCATCGGGATTATGAATATAATGCTGGTCTCTGTAACCGAGAGAATCAAGGAGATTGGGATTCGGATGGCAGTGGGGGCAGGTAAACGTGATGTTCTGCTCCAGTTCATCATAGAAGCTGTCATGATCAGTTTTTTTGGTGGATTGATCGGAATCGGGCTGGGGTTTGGAGCCTCAAAAATCGTAGGTCACTCGATGGAATGGAATATTGCTGTTACACCGTGGTCCGTGATGTTGTCGGTAGGCTTTTCTTGTGCAATCGGGGTGTTTTTTGGATGGTACCCAGCTAAAAAAGCTGCAAATCTGAACTTAATAGATGCGTTGCGGTATGAGTAATCCTCTTTGACGATGGCCTGATCCCGTTTTACCTTTGTCTTTTTGAGCAATTGGTTTATTATTAGATAGAATGAAGATTTTATCAGGAAAGACTGGAGGTATGGATGAATCCCTTTAGCTTTTACAATCCTACCCGAATCCACTTTGGGGAAGGGACGATCAATATGATAGGCAGCGAAATTGCAGCTTCTGGATACAAAAAAGTATTGATCATTGCTGGGGGTGGTTCTATTAGGGGGAATGGAGTTCATGAACAGGTTGTGAATTCGCTGAAGGCTCAAAAAATCGATTGGGTGGAATCATGGGGCGTAATGCCAAATCCGACCCTGGACAAGGTTCGTGAGATCATCGGGACAGCTTCTGAAGAGGGAGTTGATTGCCTGTTGGCAGTCGGAGGTGGAAGCGTTATTGATACAGCAAAGGCAGTCGCTGCCGGATATTATCTACAAGATATCTGGAATGCCTTCCTAAGAAGAGAGCAGATCACTAGGTGTCTTCCGCTGTTTACGGTTCTTACTATCTCAGCCACAGGTTCTGAAATGAATGGCAATGCCGTGATTACAAATACGGCAGAGCGCAAAAAATGGGCGATATCATCTCCACTATTATACCCGGTTGCAACGATTATCGATCCCACCATTCAGTACAGCCTGCCCCAAAAACAAACAGTGAATGGAGCGCTCGATGCAACCGCTCACATTTTGGAATACCAGTTTATGGATTCTACTCCAATTGCAACCTTGGGGATAAACGAATCGCTTCTAAATACTATTATGCTCGCAACGGATGTTTTGGTCAAGGAACCATCAAATTATAATGCCCGTGCGAATCTGGCATGGAGTGCAACGATGGCATTGAATGGAATCTCCGGGGTAGGACTGAAAGGCGGAGATTGGGCTTGTCATCAGATTGAGCATGCTTTGTCAGCATTAAACCCAAAGATATCTCACGGAGAGGGTCTGGGAGTAATATTCCCCGCTTGGATAGAGTTCATGGCTGAAAAAGACCCTACCCCATTTTATCAATGGGCAAATCGTGTGTGGCATGAAGATACGCCTTCGACAGCAGTACGAAGATTTCGAGAAAAGATCGAATCATGGGGTTCTGCTTTGTCTTTGAGTGATCTTGGCTTTTCTAATGCAGACATGGAGGAGCTTTCTGATATAATATGTGAGTCCCCGATAATTGGTGCAATGAGTAGATTTGGCAGGACAGAGATCGAATCGCTGTTGATGCTGGCATTCTAAAATAATACTGGAAAGGAGAATAGATGGGCGCAATATGTGCAAATCTGCTAACGCTGTATGTATATTATGTAACTACACACCCCATTATCACTTCGATGATTCAATTCGCAATTCTCGGAACATTGGGAGAGGTAGTATCCAAGTGGGTTGTTCGTAAAAACTTCAAATATCCCTTTAGCTTTGGGATTACCATCTGGAAAATGATTGTATGGTCTATACTTGCAGTAGGAATCAAGTATGCTTTCAGAGGATACATTGGTTTTGTAGATAGTTTATCCGAGCATGGCTATTTGCCAGAACTTACGGGATTCAAAAGGGCTTTTTGTATTTCCGCCATCATGAATCTTCAGTTTGGTTTACTCTTGGTATTGTTGCACAGAGTGTTGGATAACATCCCTGAAAAAGTAAAGAACTGGAAGAACTTGGATAAAGGTTTCTATTCTCTGCTTTGGTTTTGGATCCCTGCACACACACTCACATTTATGTTGCCGGATACATATAGAATCGGATTGGCAGCCGTATGGTCTGTGTTTTTGGGCTTGATACTGGGGATGTTTAATCGTAGATAAGTCAGATTAAAGTTTTGTGAGCGAAAAGAATAGCCTACCAAGTCCTTTGCTTATACCGGTATTATTTTGGTGTCTGGGATTAATCCTCGGCAGATTTGCTCCCATCAAGCTTTCCTTGTTCCTTGTAGCCGTTGTGTTTGGTGGTACTGCTCTCACAGCGCTTAGTACAAAACTAAGAGTATACTCACTTCTCCTATTGATTTTACTTTTGGGAATGTTAAGGTTTGGGCTTTACGAATCTGGGAAGTCTGTTTTGGATCTGGTATTTCAAAGGCAGGCTTATATCCTGCAGCCCATAGAGTTTGAAGTCCGAACCAGATTATCTTCCCAACACCATAGCTATGAAGTAAAGCTTTTACAAATCAACGAATTTAAGGTGAATGAGAGGATACTACTTTTTGGAACGAGCGGTCTGGAACCGGGGACAACATACAGAGCTGTTGCGGAGCTATTACCTGTCAACAGAGATCCGGTTCTTGATACAGGAATCAGAAAGTATAATGCCAAAGCATATCTCACTTCCAAACCAGAATCACTGGGCGAGGGTGGTTCCAGACTGAACAGCATTTCACTTCGCAATGCAGGAGTAGCTGCTTTTGATAGGAAACTTGGATCATACTCAGGACTTGCAAAGGCATTGATCTTCAGTGATGCTTCAGAAAAGCAGGAATGGAACGAAAGACTCTCACGTAGTGGCTTGATTCATTTGGTCGTCGTGAGTGGATTGCATGTATGGTTTATCTATCTGATACTTACTACTCTTCTAAATCTGTTGTTGCCCAGAAAGTTAAGTGAGACATTGTTTCTGGTTCTAATACTTGGATATGCTTCGTTGAATGGATGGGCTGCTCCGATCAGTCGATCAGTTATCATGATAGCTGTCTTTTTGATCGCCCGGTGGAAGAGCAGACCCGTATCAAAAGTTCAGATTCTGGTTCTGAGTTTATTGATTATCACAGCTATAAATCCAGCGGAGTTCTTTTCAATCGGGCTTCAGCTCTCATTTGTTTCTATAGCGATCATAATGTTTGGCTTGCCCAACATCAAGCTATGGAGTCCAGCAGAAGAACACAGATCAAGCCTTAAAATCCTGATGGGTAAGATAACGAGTTATCTTGTCGTATCTCTTGCTGTGGGTATTGGGATTTTTCCGATCACCCTGTTTTACTTTGGCAGAGGTTCATTAAATGGAGTTGTGGGTAGTCTATTAGGGATTCCATTGATTGGGTTGATGGTACCATTATCGTTTTTGCTGTTGATACTACCGGCAGGTACTGCACTTTTCCAATTACTCTTCTATTCCTATGTCTGGATGTATACCATCTTTGGAAATTGGGTTGATGCTGTGGGCAGGTTACCTTTTTATTATTCTGGTTTGTATCCAAATCCTGTTTCGATGACTATCCTGCTTTCCTCTACGGTCTGTTTGTTCCTTCTTGTAAAGAAGCAGTCTGCCAAGATAAAGTATATCCTACTCCCGACACTTATCCTGTTGCTAATTCTGCTAATAACACCGATTTTTGAGCGTTCGGACAAGCTGACAATTACTGTCTTTGATGCGGGAGTTGCTGATTGTAGCTTAATAGAACTGCCGGGTGGATATTCAGTAATGGTGGATACGGGAATGGGTTATGGATATCCGGATGGAATCGATCAAACAGAGCACCTGATCAATAACAGCTGGATGAGTAGAAAGCTCTTGAGGTGGTTGCAATATAGACGGTTTAAGACTATTGATTATGTCATTTTATCGCACATGCACAGTGATCATTACGGAGGTTTGCCTATTTTACTAAAGTCGCGTATGATCAAAAACATCATAGCTACAGATGAGACGCTGGAGAGCGAACTATGGAAAGATTGGGAAAGCAGAGGCTTCTTTGAGTCTGTCAGGATACACGAAATTCGAGATACTCTCAGTTATTGGATAGGGGATACCAGACTGAAGTTTTTGCATCCGGATCAGAGCTACTATTCAAGCTCATTGAACAACCTTTCCCTGGTATTTAGAATGGATTTTGGTAGTAGCTCTTATTTATTCACAGGTGATATAGAAATCCCGGCGGAAGAATACTTGATGGACAAATACTTCCATGAATTGGATTCGGACTATCTGAAGGTGGCACATCACGGAAGTAAAAGCTCCAGCAGTGATAGATTCATCCGAGCTGTTTCCCCAAAGGAAGCCTGGATTCCGACATCATCCAGAAATAGATTTGGATTTCCTCATCAGGAAAGCATTCAGACATTGGTCAAATACAACACAAGAATATCCAGAACCCACAATGGCAGCATTGTTCATGTCCAAAAAAAGCATTGACAGCTTATTTGAATAGTAACCAGTTGAAACAAGTTAAAATCGGAAGAGGAGTATAGATGCAGCTATCCTGCCACAAAGCAATTGGTTTTGATCATATATGGGAGATGCTCGTCCCATCATCTGAATTGGGCAGACAGTTGAAAAGGAAGCAAGATCAAAACCCATTGGCTGATGAAGCAGACCTGATATCCTCGTACAAGAGGATAAAAAAACTGATGGATGCAATCAAGGGGCAGCCCAAACTTGCCAATATCCTGAGTGTAAATCTGTGCCATATTCTGCCGATTCGAGTATCCCTACTACATACAGATGACATTTTTGAAACACACGAAATCTTTGAGCTAAAGCAATTCCTCTACTACTATCATATTCTGCGTGGCTTTTACCAAAGTAATAAACTGACCTCAAAATACAAGCTGCCCGACTTGTCTTCTCTATTTACATATTTGGATCCTGATGGGCACAAAATGCCTGTCTTTCGGCTGAGTCCAAACTACTCCAAAACTCTGGGTAGTATATATGATCAGTTGTCCAAAGTATCTTTGGATTTCAAACATCTGGAATCTGTCAGGTTGCTCGAAGCCCGTGATTATCTACAGATTCCAAACCCCAAACCGGAAATTGTGGTTTCTCGAATGCAAGGTGATCTGATACAAAGGATTGCCGATTCCGGATATTATCACTTGGCTACAGAAAACATTGCCAATGTCTGCTTCAAATTGAGCAGTACTATTGAGATGCAAAACTTGAAACAAAAGATAAACCACCTGAAAGAAAGACTGAAAGTAGAAGAAACAATGGTCTTGAAACAAATCAAGCGAAGAATAGCGAAGGATGCAGATAAGATAAAAACTGCGTACATGGCAGTAACTCACATCGACTGGGATTTATGCAGAGCAATTTTTGGAGTGGAAAACAATTGCACGATTCCAAAGGTAAACGATATCGGTAGAATAAATTTGAAGGGAGCGGTCAATCTACCACTATATAGATATTTAAGTGACTCAAAGAGGCATCTCCAGCCATTGGATATAGCTATCGAAGCAAAGGTTTCTGTCCTGACTGGTCCAAATATGGGAGGGAAAACCACAGCCCTCAGAACGATTGGACAGTTTTGCCTGATGCTCAAGCACGCGATCCCAATCCCCTGCCAAAAGGCTGATTTGCCCATTTTCGACTTTATTTGGTACAATCATGACAACCAATTGGATTCAGAGAATCTCAGCAGCTTTGGAAGGGAAACAGTATCATTTATGAAGATGCTAAAACAACCGGGTAAAGGACTTATTCTATTGGATGAATTTGCCAAAGGTACAAATCCCACCGAAGGAGAAGCATTGATATGTGCAACGATCAGATATCTGCAAAAAAAGGAACATACTACTATCTCCGCCACACACTTCAGTTCTCCAGCCAGAATTCCAAATGTAGAACAATTTGCTATTAAAGGCTTCTCTGACGACATTATTCGAAGGCTTGGAAGTCAAAACAATTCAGATCTGGGACATCGGCTCAAGCTATTGAACGAGGCAATGGATTATAGAATCATCAGACTCAAGACAAATCAAGACCCACCCTTGTGTGCCATGAAAATCGCTGAAATACTCGGCATGGACGAAGAAATACTACAACTAACCATCGATCAAAATCAACCGACAAGGAGTCTCAAATGAAAGCATTTATCACACTTCTGATCATCATACTTAGCTTGTTACCTCTTTTCCTGGTAGCGCAAAAAGCAGATATGGACCGAATCCTGGGTGTATGGTATAATGGTGAAAAAACCAGTAAAATTGAAGTCTTCAAAACTACCACAGGAAGTTTCGCTGGACGCATTATATGGTTAAAAGAACCAAATGATGAAACCGGCAACCCCAAGAAGGATGCAAAAAATCCTGATGCAAAGCTACGCGATAGAGCAACCCTGGGGCTTACAGTTTTAACCGGACTGGAACACAAAGGAAAGGCTAAGTATGATAGTGGAACGATTTATGATCCAAAATCTGGGAATACTTATTCTTGTAAGGCTGAAATGGTAGATGAAAATACTGTAAAATTCCGTGGTTTCATGGGAGTATCTTTGTTGGGACGAACCGATATCTGGAGTAGAACAAGCAAGTAATTCTTTGGATTGACAACCATCGTTCCAGTTTGATCTTGCCTTATCATGCAGGTGTATTAAATAGATATTAGTCTAAGAGAGGGGAGGAAAAGTGAGCTTTGAAACATTTATCAGCTTGTTGGCAAATTCGGCAATCCTTTTGGGGTTGAGTGTTGTGCACGACACTATAGCAATCCGACCACACAAATACCCACTGTTGAATAAGATTATTATTGGTGTATTGCTAGGTTTGATCGCCATAGCCCTAATGTCCACCCCCTGGGTTTTCGGAGGAGGGATAATCTTTGACACCCGAACAATCCTCCTCAGTATCACAGGTTTATTTTTTGGCTGGATTCCCACACTAATAGCTGTGCTTATTGCTGCTTCTTACAGGCTTATGCAAAGTGGTGGCGGAGTGTATATGGGAGTGCTAACCATATTGTCCTCTGCCGGATATGGCCTGATATGGAATCATCTTCATATCAAGCGCAATTGGAAGTACAATTTTTCAGAGTTTTACATGCTGGGCTTGGTTACTCATATAACCATGGTACTTTTGATGTTCACATTGCCGAAAGCCCAGCAACTGGGAGTCTTCAAAACGACAGCACTTCCTGTTCTGATCATATATCCCTTTGCAACCGTTATTTTGGGTAAGCTGCATGCATTACACTTATTCCGGGAAAGTGAGAAGAAAAAAATCATCGCATCTGAAGAGCTTTTTAATAGCATTGCCAACACCTCGCCACCGATATGGATGTCTGGCCTTGATATGGGTTGCTTTTGGTTCAATAAGTCATGGCTTGATTTCAGGGGAAGGACCCTTGAACAGGAATATGGAAATGGTTGGGCAGAGGGAGTGCATCCGGATGATTATGATCACTGCCTGAAGATATACACAGAGAGCTTTGCCCGTCGTGAAGGCTTTTTGATGGAATACAGAATGCTGCGCTTTGATGGTATGTATCGATGGGTTATGGATAGGGGAAAGCCAAGGTATGATGAAAATGGTACTTTTCTCGGATTCATCGGAACTTGTATTGATAATAACGATTTGAAAATAGCGCAAGAGACACTGAAAACTACCGAGGAAGAGTTCTCGATTTTTTTCAATAATGCTCTCGATTTGTTTTGTATTGCCAGTATGGAAGGGTACTTCATTCGCTTGAATAAGCAGTGGGAAGTTACTTTGGGTTATACTCTGGCTGAATTGATGCAAAAGCCCTTTTTAGAGTTTATTCACCCGGAGGATTTGAATGGAACGATAGAATCTATCAGCCAATTGAACGAACAGCATTCGATCGATAGTTTTGTAAATCGATATCGCCACAAAGACGGTAGTTACAGGTGGATAGAGTGGAAGTCATTTCCTGTTGGCAATCGGATTTATGCTGCTGCCAGGGATATTACGTATCGCATCAATAATGAAAAGGAAATCTTGAAGCTAAACCGTGATTTGGAAAAGCACGTAGAAGAAAGAACAACAGAACTCAAGCAGGCAAATGAAGAACTTGAAGCATATACTTCCTCAGTGGCGCATGATCTAAAAGCTCCACTCCGGGCGATTTCAGGTTTCGCCGATATCATTTTGGAGGACTTTTCAGCAGTGCTTGGGGATACAGGTTTGAGTTACCTGAATAGAATTGCCAGCAATGTGAGTCGCATGGATCGTTTGATAACGGATCTGATTCTGTTTTCGAGAATCTCCAAAGCTGATATGTCTATTACATCCATCGATATGAAGAAGTTAGCCGAAACAGTGATTGATGAATTGCTGGATCCAGAGCAAAAGCAGCAATTCAGTGTTGTAATTGGAGATCTACCGATAGCAAAGGGAGATAAGAAACTGCTCAAGCAAGTACTGGAAAACCTGGTGGCAAACGCGATCAAATTTACCGAACCGGCTAATGATAAGCAAATAACGATTAGAGGACACAATACGGGCTTGGCAAGCGTCTATATGATCACAGACACTGGAGTGGGATTTAATCCCGAACACAAAGAAGCTATCTTTGGCCTGTTTACCAAAGTACACAATCAGGACGAGTTTGATGGGACAGGGGTTGGGCTTGCCATCGTCAAACGAATTGTCGGCAGGCATGGTGGTAGGGTATGGGCAGAATCGAAAATTGGCTATGGGAGTGAGTTCAGTTTCTTATTGCCCTTCAAATAAACTGATTAACATGCCCGCGTAGCCAGAGGATAATGGCTATCAGTATCATAAACTGCTGAGGGGAATATGTTCTTGCATGGTACTGCACGGGGAGAATATTTAGTACGCTGCTGGGTTTTGCTTTGATCAGTAACAGATATTCCACAGTTGTTATCCCAGATCACCACACATTTGATAGCTATTATCAGAGGTATATCTCACTTGTATCAAGTGTATTTGTGAATACACTTGATATACGCTTGATATAGGCTTGATATACGCTTGACTGTAGCGTTGGATTCCGATCCTACAGGTGATCCTGTAGCATAGGATTCCAAACCTACTGGTGATCCTGTAGCGTAGGATTCCGATCCTACAAGGTGATCCTGTAGCGTAGGATTCCGATCCTACGATTTGAAGTTGAACTTTCAAAACCCGTAGAACGTATCTTCCTGTATAACAAATCGATGGGTTTTCAGGCAATTTGAGCGCATAAAAAACAGTCTTCTATACCCACCCATCTCCCTTTTTGTCTGGAGCGCTACCCACTATCTAATAATCAGCAGTCTTTTCAAACGTCAGAGTTTGGTCTACGATCAAAGATAATCCTTTGCTTGAAATTGTGCTTTACAAGATTTAGCTCCTCATATATTTAGAAATACTGTGGAATGTTGTATGTGCATGTCCCGAAGTGGTTTTGGGAGCGTTCTCTCAATGCGTTGTTGTGCAATGTAATACGAAGAGCTGTGAGATTTGTGACAAACGGCAAACTTTTCCACAACATAAGACTTAGATAAAATTAAGAATATATATAATAAGGTGTGATGATGGAGAAGCAATGGATATTGCCAGTAGCATTGACCCCGGAACAACAAGCGTTAATCAAAGAGATAAGCGTAGACATTAAATGTCCCGAGCTGATATCCGAATTGTTATACAGGGGTGGACTTACCACCCATGATGCGATATTCAGATATTTTAATCCCAGTTTGGACGGATTGCATGATCCGTATATGTTTGAAGACATGGAAAAAGCAGTCGAGCGGATCATCAGAGCATTGGATGCCAAAGAAAGAATAATGATCTATGGTGACTACGATGTAGATGGAACAACCGCGACAGCTATTCTTCTCCTGGGTCTTAAACGGCTTGGGGCAGAGATAGATTTTTATATACCGCATCGGATGATTGATGGTTATGGACTTTCAATCAGCAGTTTGGACCAAATCAAAGAAAGCGGTACGACTCTGATAATTAGCGTGGATTGTGGTGTGAATGCAATTGAGGAAGTAGATGCTATCAATGCACTGGGGATGGAGATTATTATCACAGATCACCATAACCCCAAGGATGAGCTTCCCAGGGCTTATGCGGTGATAAATCCCAAATTTTGTCATACAAAATATCCGTTTCATCATCTGGCGGGAGTGGGGGTAGCTTACAAGCTTCTTATTGCGCTATACCAGAAGCTTGGGATTGATTCCATGGAAAACACCCTCAAATATATGGATCTGGTAGCCGTGGGTACGATTGCAGACATCGTCCCCCTAATCGGAGAGAACAGGATATTCGCTTCAATAGGTTTGCAACATCTCATCGAAAAGAAAAACCTGGGGATGAATGCTCTGATCCAGATATCAAATCTGAATCAAAAGACATTGGATACCACCGATATAGTATTTGGCATCGCTCCTCGGATAAATGCTGCGGGGAGAATGGGATCGGCAGCCCTTGCTGTCGAACTCCTGATCTCGACCGAAGATGAAAAAAGTATGGAGTTGGCAGAGATAATAGAAAGGCAAAACTCTCTGCGCCAGCAAGAAGATCAAAAAACCTTTTATGAAGCTTGCGATATCATAGACAAAAAGTACAAAGACCTTACCAATACCCCATGTATAGTCATTTCTTCGGATGATTGGCATCCTGGTGTTATTGGTATTGTCGCTTCAAAACTCGTCGAAAAGTATTATCGGCCTGTTATTATGATCTCATTCAAAGATGGGTTTGGATGTGGTTCCGGTAGAAGCGTGGCAGACTTTGATCTCTTTGCCGCATTGAAGCATTCCGAACATAACCTGCACAGTTTTGGCGGGCACAAATATGCGGTGGGTCTCACGCTTTATGAGGAATATTTGGATCGCTTTGAGAATGAACTTTCCAGATTTGTCGCTGATAACTTAAAGATGGAGCAAATTCGCCCTCCCTTGATCGTTGAGCATGTACTGGAACTCTATGACATCAGCGAGTATTTACTGGATTGGATGGAACGTTTTGCCCCCTATGGACCTGAAAATCAAAGGCCAATTTTTGTCACATCCGGTGTCTCTATTGCCAGCTATCCCTACAACGTTGGACGTAATCACCTCAAACTAAAAGTAATCAAAGATGGGGTAGCACTCGATCTGATCGGGTATAACCTGGGCGATTACCTTCCACTTTTAAAGAAAAACAGTATCATAGACATCGCTTATACCCTCGAGTATAATAGATTCGGGAATAATACTACGATTCAAGGCAAACTCAAAGACATTCATATTGTCAATCACAGGTAATAAACTATGAAGTATGCAACTATACCGGTTATCCTGCTATTAATAATCTTGGTGGGATGTGTTGTCCAGCAACAGATCAGACCAGTTGACAGACTGGAACTGCACAGCAGATTAACTACTTCGGAAACTATCTCCAAAGCCCTTTTCAGTAACGTTACTGGCACAATCTTTGGTCTAAGCAAGGACTGGCAAATGATCCATTTTTACCGAAATCAGCAAAGAATCAATAGTATCGGAGGAATGGGGCTGGAAAGAGGCAATTTCCAAAGGCTCACAGATATTGCCCTGGATACTGATGGTTCTTTGCTCGCACTGGATAGTGTGGCACGGAAAATTGTCAGGTTTAGCTCCGATGGGAAATGGTCTGGTGAGCTTGAGCTCAGAGGAACCATTCAGCCCGAATTATTTGTTCAGGGATCGGATCAGACCCTTTTTGTATACGACTCTGCGTCTGGAGAGGTGATCTGCTACTCTCCGCTGGACAATAGTGAGCAATTCCGATTTGGGAAGTTTCAGATCTACAGGATTACAAACCTTAGCCTGAGCCGTAGCTATGTGGTAGCTTTTAGCTCTGTGGACGATCAAAGCCATGTATTTTCCAGGTTGGGACAATACGTTAGTTCTCAAAAAGGGCAGATAATATACGATGACTTTGATAATGCCTTTTCCATCGATCAGGGAATAGTAAGGAGCGGTGATGCTGTACAGGCATTGGGTCGTCTTCAGAATCCACTGATGACTTTTGGTGCAAGGAGGATAATCGTAGCATCCTCCAAAGATATATTCATGCTCCAACCCAGCTATCTGAGGCAGTGATGAAGATCAAATCTTTAATGTTTGTGGCACTTGCTGCTCTACTCAGTTCAATATCCAGGCTTCCGGTATATTCTGGCTGGCTGGTTTTTGTGGCTATGATCCCTCTTCTCCATTACTTTGAAGTCTGCGAACACAAAGCCCGTGATCTATTCTTTGCGGCGGCGGTTTATTCGGCATTTTATATACCACTGCTTCTATATTGGATTTCACTGGTAACTGTGGGTGGTTTGATTGGTATATTCTTTCTCTATACATGGTATTTTTTCCTGGCGTTCTATGCTATTGCCCAGATTTGGAAGCATCTACCGGGATGGAAATATATCGGGTTTGTTTCTATCATGATTAGTATGGAATACATCCAAAATTATGGAGAGTTAAGATTTCCATGGCTAAACTTGGGATACTCGCTGGCCGATTATAGCCTCTTGATCCAAAGTGCGGATCTTGGGGGAGTGGTAGGTCTTTCAATCCTGATCTTATGCGTTAATGTGCTTCTATATTGCTGGATCAAGCAAGGTGCTTTGTTAAAATCCGTAGTGTATCCAATTACTATAATCGTTGTGTTTGGCTTTTGGATCGGATACGGAGTGTATCGTGTAAAAACCCTCGAAATCGAGAAACATGATGCCAGGATCTATGTATCACAACCATCAATTGAGCAGGATGAAAAATGGGATGCTGAATACTTGCGGCAGATATTGGAGATCAATCAGCAGTTAACTGTAAGTGCCGCTGCCGATTCTGCAACCCTGGTCATCTGGCCTGAAGCTGCCATGCCCACTTATGTGATGCATTATCCATCACACAAATACATGTTGCAAAACCTGGCCAATACCCTCAGTGTGGATATCTTTACAGGTTTTCCTCATTATGAGGCTGCTCCGACAGAACACGTTAATAACGAGTTGTATTACAATTCAGCAGCTTTGTTTTGCCCTTTCAAGGAAGTCAGTGATTTATATCATAAAGTCGTATTGGTTCCAGTAGCGGAGAGAACTCCATGGCTGGGGCACTTCCCGTTGTTGTGGAAAATTCAAGTAGGGCAGGCAAATTGGGAGTATGGGACTGAAATCAGATATTACAAGAGCAATGGATTCCGCTTTTCTCCTTCGATCTGTTACGAGATTGCTTTTCCGGATCTAAATCATCAGATGGCAATAGCCAAGGATGCGGAAAAGGGTCATTTATCAAAATCAGACTATTTGGTGAACATCACAAATGATGCCTGGTTTGGAACGTCCTACGGACCCTGGTTACATGGAGTTCATACGAGGTTTAGAGCGATTGAAAATCGAATCCAGATCTTTCGTTCCGCCAATACTGGCATATCCATGATCGTAGATCCGCTTGGCAAGGTTTTGGCTCAAACAGAGCTATTTGAATGCACTAATATCACTGCCCCACTTTATATATCAAGGGAAATCCCATTGATCCGAAGGATCTATTCCTATCCGATGCTGATTGTTCTTTTCAGTATCTTACTTTTTATCACAGCTACTTTACGTAATCGTATTGACCTCAAGAAACAATCAGCAAATGTGACACAGCAAAATGGAGGATAAGTAATGAAATATTACTATTCGATTGGCGAAGTAAGTAATCTGATTGGAGTCAAGCCTTATGTTATCAGATATTGGGAGACAGAATTCAAGCAGCTCAAACCCCGTAAAGAGGAAGGCAGGATTCGTAAATATAACGATGACCAGATATTGCTGTTAAAGAAAATCAAATATATGCTTTATGATCAGCGTTTTACGATTGAAGGAGCCAGGCAAAAACTAAAAGCTGAAAGAAACTCTCACTCCGATCAAATCGAACTCGACCTCACAGTCAATGAAGTTCCGGAACAGTACGCTCTTAGTTCAAAGCAGTTGGAGACACTACAACAAATCAAGACGTCTCTGCAAAAAATCAAGAATAGCTATGCAACATATCTCAGGAGTAATAAATGACTTTTCAAAACATTATCTTGACCCTACAAAGATACTGGTCTGATAGAGGTTGTAACCTTATACAACCCTATGATGTGGAGATGGGAGCAGGAACGTTTCATCCTGCTACTTTTTTCGGTGCACTGGGTAAGGCTTCGACGTCTATTGCATATCCACAGGCTTGCCGTCGACCCAAAGATGGCAGATATGGAGAAAATCCAAACCGTTTTCAACATTATTATCAGTTTCAGGTGATCATTAAACCAAGTCCGGACGACATCCAAAACCTATATTTAAAGAGCCTTGAAGCCATTGGAATAGAGCTCGAAAAGCATGATATCCGTTTTGTGGAAGATGATTGGGAATCTCCCACTCTCGGAGCTTGGGGACTGGGCTGGGAAGTGTGGCTGGATGGCATGGAGATTAGTCAATTTACATATTTCCAACAGGTTGGCAGCATGGATGTGTTTCCGATCAGCGTAGAACTGACTTATGGTCTGGAGAGACTTGCGATGTATGTTCAAAATGTGAATGATTATCGCGAACTGAAGTACAGCGATGAAACGCTATATGGCAGCCTTTATTTTGATCGGGAAGTGGAATACTCGGACTACAACTTCAATCAGTCTAATCCCAAGCTTTTGTTCAATTTGTTCCAGGACTATGAAAAAGAATGTAATGAACTGATCAGCAAGAAATTGGTCTATCCGGCTTATGACAATCTCTTGCGCTGTTCGCACACCTTTAATCTTCTCGATGCAAGGGGAGTCATCAGCGTTACTGAGCGTGCATCATATATTGCGAAGATTAGAGATTTGGCAAAACTATGTGCTGGCACATATCTTGAAAAATACGATAAGGAGTAAAAGATGAAAGCTATATGGAAACATATTCTGGAAGCATGTAACGGCTTTGAGGATCAACTTCTGCAGATCGCAGTGTACGACCTTCATACTTCTGAGGAAAAGTGCATCATCATCCTTGAAAATGACCCTCAACCATTCTTTGAGAAAATGGAACCGATAGTCAGGTTTTGCAAGAAAAACAAGCTTCCTCTGCCTTTGATTGTTAACCGTGACTTTATCAGCTATTCACTTGATTCATACCCTCTGGAGTTTATAAATATAGCGTCAGACTATATTTCATTGTACGATAAGGATGATCTACTAAAATCTCTGAAGTATGATCTAAGAGATATTCGTTTGCAGATGGAACGCGAATTCAAAAGTAAATGGCTGCATACACGACTGGCAGTGCTGGAAAGCGCTGATCGACCAAAAGCATTGTATGCGGTGGTTCACAGATCTCTTGATTCGATAATCCCTATCCTGAAAGGGTTGTTTTTCCTCAAAGAAGAAACCCTTCCCAAGACACCAGATGAAATATTCCAGCTTTCGAACTTGATGACTGAATTTGATATTAGCATCCTAAAGAGAATCGACAAGGTTTCGGCCAGAGAACTAACCCAGAAAATGATTACCGAGTACTTGAAAGTACTGCAAGAACTAACAAACATGTTGGAAACCTGGGCTTTGTGATAAAAACATCATATACTATTCAGAATGTTGAATATCCCGTAATCGCTCTATCAATACACAATGGGCATGATATGTCGAATGAGTTGTTAGGGATATGTGGCATATCAGACACGGACAGGCTACGTGAAGAGGATCCCTTTACCGAGCGCATTTCAAGTGGCTGTAGCAATAATGTCACAGTGCATACCAGTCGGTTTATGATTGATCTAAATAGGAGTCCCCAGTCTGCAGTATATCAAAAGCCAGAGGATTGTTGGGGACTAAATGTGCGCAAGAACCCGATACCAAGTACTTATCTAACAGAGTTATATGATGCTTATGAGGATTGGTATAGGGTGCTGGATTATCAGATTTCAAACTTTCTAAACAGGCATCCCAGGTTGATCGTGTTTGATTTACACAGCTATAATCATCGACGTAAGGGTCCAAACTCTGAACCTGATCCTCAGATAGAAAATCCTGACATTATTATCGGCAGGAGTAATTTGAATTCTGAATATTATCCCCTTGTAGCAAAGCTTAAATCTCTGTTGAACAATAAGGAAATTGATGGATATCTTCTTGACTGCAGGGAAGATGTAAAGTTCAGTGGAGGATATCTATCAAGGTATTTAAACGCAAAGTATCCCCAAAGGGTGATCTCCTTGTCAATAGAATTCAAGAAGATATATATGGACGAGTGGAGTGGTATTGTAGATGATTACAAGTTTGGTCGTTTAATTGCTACATTCTGGGATAGCGTTGGTACTTGGCTGAAGGGAAACGCCATGATTTAGCAACGACTGGGAGCTAATGAATAGTAGTATTTTCCGCGGTGTATTCATTTCGATCTTAGTGATCTATGTATTATCGGTCACAGTGTTGATTTATATCTTACACGAGAGATACAAAGTACGGGAAATACAAAAAATCCATGATCAACTGGAGTTTGGGGCACAATTAGTCGATAAAATCACTTCTAAGGATTACTTTGATAGGGCTATTGACTCCTTAGCAATTGGAAAAGCTGAGCATACTGATCTCAGTTATAGGTTAACGGATACTGCATTGTCGGGAGGATATGCATTTTTGTATGCGGTAGTGAACCGCTCTGGAAAATACTACTTTGTACTTTGCAGTGCCAGTCCACAGCAGTTTGAACAAGGTGATTTCGATCCATATTGGTTATCGTATTCGGAGGTTCCAGAGGCACTTGTCAGAGCATTCAAGACTCATCATACCCAATTTGGATCTTATCAGGATGAATGGGGTAAGTTCTATTCGTGTTTTATCCCCAAAGTCACACCTAACGGTAATTCATACATTGTAGCTGCTGATATCGATCTTACGCGTTTTGAATACATGCTAAAAAAGAATACTTTGTATCATTCCTTTCAGCTCATTGTGTTATTATTAATTATGGTTCCAATAGCATATCTAATCACGAGAGTGCAGCTATTATTCAGTCGTGAGTTAGATACAAATTCTGCGATTTTGAACTCAGCAGAAATGTGTATACTGATAGCATCTGAGGATGGAAAAATCTTGTTTGTTAATCAAGCCGCTTTATCCGCAATGAAGATGAAGCATAGAGAAGTCTTTCACAGACAGATATTTGATGCTGAGTTCAAGTCTTTTCCCATATTCGAACGTCTTGGTATCTGCATCAGGAATATGGAAAAGTACTGTGGAGAAATTCCGCGGACTAACACAGAAGAAAACACGATATGGGAGTATGCAGTAATCGACTGGATATGCCATAAGCAGACAAAGGCACCACTTTTCTATCTTTTCTGTCAGAATATTTCTGAGCTAAAACAAGCACAGAATCTACTCCAGCAGAATAACGTTATTCTAAATTATCTGACCCAGGCTACACATAAACTGCTTTCCAATTCTGACCCATTAGCGGTCATCCCTGAAGTCATTGAGAATCTGGGACGAAGCCTTGGCAAAAGAATGGTTCAGGTGATCAGCAAAGATAATGGAGAATGGAGAAAGCTCTCTTTCTGGCAGCGTAATGACATTGATATCTCATCAAAAACTAATGTACAAGTTTCAGAACCAAAGCCAGAATATATTTATTGGGAAGAAAAGCTATCTCGTGGCATGGTGTTAAAAGCACCGTCCAGCAGCTTTCCCCGTGAATTTTTGAACATTCTGGGGATTCATCATGGAAGGAATATCAGCGTTTATCCAATCCTGATTGATTCAGAGCTGTGGGGTTTTATCAGTACATCACATGCAGATACAACCCTGGATGTGGATGATTCTATTATTACAAACACTTTTATATCTTTTGCTGATACTATCGGAACTGCGATTAAAAGATCTGTAATGGAAAAACAGCTTCGAGCTGCCACTGAAGCCAAAAGCAGTTTTCTCAGCTCGATCAGCCACGAGATAAGAACACCACTTAATGGGTTGTTAGGCATGATAACACTACTTGGAAATACTCCACTTGATAATGATCAAAAAGACTACCTTCAGGCTATGAAGTCTTCCGGAAATCAGCTCTATAGCCTGATTGGTGATGTTTTGGATGTCTCCCGGATTGAAGCTGGTAAATTTTATCTTCGTAGAGCTCCGATGAATATACGTGCCATAATCCTCAATGTCCAGAATATGGTTCAGTTTCAGCTCTCGGAAAAGAAACTGAGCTTTGTTTCAGAGATTAGCCCTTCTGTGCCGGACATTGTGATTGCAGATGAGATGAGAATCAAGCAAATCCTTGTTAATCTGGTAAATAACGCTATCAAATTCACTTCCCGGGGAAGCATAAAACTAATCATGGAACTGCTCGAACCAGATACACTACGCTTTGATATCATAGATTCTGGAACAGGGATGACAACGGAACAGACCCAGAAAATATTCGAGCCATTCTTTCAAGCTGGCAGTGTAGAATCGAAAAGCAAAGGGACTGGGTTGGGACTCGTTATTACTAAACGCTTGATAAATATGATGCAAGGTGATATCACCGTCAACAGCGTTTCAGGTAAAGGCAGCACATTCTCTTTCTTCATAAAAATCGGCTTGGTTCAAGATCATATTCCGGAAGAACAAAACAAACAGTAGTGTGGTAGTATTATCACATTTATGGGCATATAAACCACAGTACAAAATAATCGAAACCGCATTTTTGAGCTTATTCCAATATCATAGTGTGACTTTTTTTACAAACCTCATAGTTGTATGAGAACTTGCTTAACTACTTATCAGAAACCTAGTTGGAATCTGACGAAATAGCAATGTAGGGAACAAATCAATACTGACTCTGTGTGTTTACTTTTTCTTTTTATTGGACAGCAGTCGTTTCTATTACTAACAAGTAGAGCTTTCAGCTTATTGATGAAGAGTTATCGTTTCGAATTGCATGGAAACATTGCGTAACTTTGGCACGTCATTTGCTACTAATACAGATAAATGTTTTAAATGGAGTGAATCATGGGCTTGCAACAGATACTGATGATTGTGCTCGGAGTCTTAATTGTGGGGGTAGCCGTCACCGTCGGTATTGTTATGTTTGGAAACCAAGCATACAATTCGAATCGCACAGCATTGATCGCAGAGATGACCTATTTCTCCTCGATTGCGATTCAATATTGGAAGCTGCCAGTATCACTGGGTGGGGCTGGACAAAGTGTGAATAGCGTTAGCTTGGAAGCATTGGCAGCATTTATGGGGTTCTCTTCAGATGCGAATAAAGTGGTGTCTTTGGTCTTTTCCTACAAGTCGGATAATGGTGAATGCAGAGTGAATTATGAAGATGGAATTGTTAAGTTCACCGGCTTGGGTAATGAATCAAAGAAAGGGCTATATCCCTTTATACATCTTGATCTTAATCTCGTCACTGGAGCCACGACAGTTACAGTGGAAGCTGCGGAATCGTTTGAAGTAGAATGATGTAGACCAGAAGCAGTATAATACTATGTTAGAGGTTGGGCATTTATACTATTCAGTTTTTCCAAATATTTGTCGTAACTGATCAATATGAAACGGCTTTACCAATAGCTCATTTACCCCGGATTTTCTCAGTGATTGTGAAATCTCCTGATCAATATCAGCGCTGACCACGACTATTTTTACATTTGGATTTATCTTCCTGAGTTCATCATTTATCGTTATCATATACTGATGGTTTATTATATTCAAATCTAATAAAACAGCATCAAAGATACCTTCGCCAACCTGAGAGATTTTGAACCATTCCATCAGATCTACCATGCTTGAAGTAATTACGAGTTCCACATTCATCGGTTCGAGGGCTTTTTGAATCATCTTTTGGAGGGATGGATCACTCTCAAAACACAAGATTCGCTCCTTACTGAGTTGAGATGTGCCTTCCACAGTATCATCATGTATTTCACCATGAGCTGCAAAATACAAGTTTACTCTGGTCCCTTCATGTACCTTTGAGTTGATAGTAATATATCCACCATGTTTTTTTAATAGTGATAAGACCGACGTCAAACCCAATCCACTGCCAGTATTCTTTGTGGTATAATAGGGATCGAATATCTTTGATAGCTGGTCCTGAGGTATTCCAGATCCGTTGTCTGACACTGTTATCAATACATAAGTGCCATTTGCCAATGGGAGGTTAAATCGTTCATCAACAAGTACGTTACGGGCAGTAATAGTTATCTTACCGTCTTCGGTGATTGCTTGTTTTGCATTTAGGATTACATTCGTAAGGATTTGGTTGAATATGCCTTCAGCCATATGTATTTTGTGCAGTTTTGGTGCTATTTCGATACTATAATCTACTCTCGAACCTTTGAGCAGGAAGAGGGCTGTTTCCTTAGTCAATTTCTTTATACTTGAAATCTTTTTGTCTGGTATTCCGCCTTTGGCATATACCAGTAACTGGCTGGTAATATCCTGTCCTTTTTCAGCAGACGCTTCGGCTGCCTCAATAATTTGAGCAGCTTCAGAGTAATGAGGAATCAAATCACGCGCCAAGGATAGATTGCCAAGAATTGCAGTCAAAAGGTTGTTAAAATCGTGCGCAATTCCAGCGGCAAGCAAGCTGACAGCCTCCAAACGCTCGAGCTTCGCTTTTTCCAATTCCATGTAATGCTTCTCAGTATCATCCCGGAAAACCAATACAACCCCAGTAATATTGCCTTGTTGGTCCAGAATTGGTGAGGCGCAATCAGAGATATAGTATTCATTGCCTGTGTTACTGACCAGGATTGCATTTGAAGCCAATTCTACCCTCTCTCTTTGAGTAAGAACCACGCTGACGGGGTTTTGTAATACTTCTCTGGTATCAGAATCAATAATTCTGAAAACTTCGCTAAGCTTCAAGAGTATTGCATCTTGTTGATTATAACCTGTCAAAGACTCTGCCACTGAATTCATGATCATGATCGTTCCTGAGGCGTCCGTTGCAATTACAGCATCACCGATGCTATACAATGTAGTTTGGAGTCTTTCGTGTTCCTGCACACTTTGAATTCTTTGCTTGATGAACATGAGAGATGAATTTATCACGTTTGACAGCGTTTTCAAGTTATCGTTTGTCCATGCCGCGAATAATGATGGATCATCTTTGAAACCAAAACTTATAAGACCGAGGAAAACATCACCTTCGAAAATTGGTAACCCGATCATGTGCTTCATGTCGTTTTTATTGACATATTGATAAAGCTGTGTCTCTTTACACCTTGTGTGTGGATCGGCAAATTGATTCGCAAGATCGGGCATGAAATCAGCTAACCGTTTCTCACCATCCGAGATTCCGAGTGATACCACATGGTTCATCTTTAACACTGGTAAAAACACCGGAAAAGTATTTTGATCAAAAGCCATTTTGGATGCTGTGACTTTGTCTGTAGCCTCTTCTTGATACCATTCGTACTTACCTTGGTATAGCCCTTGGGCATCATTGTAGAGGTAGATTACAGATCTGCTGGCTCCCAAAAAAATAGCACAATGACTCTGGATTTGTTCAATCAGTTGTTTTCCTTCAATAGTTTTCGAATCGATTACTCGGCTTGTTATATTAGAGAGAAGCTGCTCAAATCTAATCATCTGTTCGGATCTATTAAAGAGGATTTGAAGCTGAGCGGTCATAAAATTAAAAGCAGCAGCCACATCACCTAATTCGTTGTGAGGCATATTTATTACTTTGACAGTCAGGTTTCCTCTGGAGATCTCAAAAGCAGCCTCACTGAGGTTATCGAGCCCTTTAATGAGTGTTTTGGAATAGGTTTTTGATAATAGAAACGCCATCAGAATTGATAAGCATAAGATAGCAATTACCCAAACTATGAGGTGGTGCATATTATAGAGAATCTCTGTAGCGGGCAGTTCCACTACCAAGAACCAATTTACACTGTTTATCCTTTCCCGGGTGCCAAAGACATAGGAGTTACTTAACCCTCTGTATAGATCAATCTCTTTTTTTTCTTTGAGATGCATCAGGTAGTCTTTGAATTGTTTATTTGGATCAGAGAGCTGATTGTTGCCGTGAATATTATGTACCAGCACATGGTTCTGTGGATCAAGTAGATAGATGTATCCGCTTACTCCATAATCGATATCTGAGATTAGATATTGCAGATAAGAGAGTCTCAACTTGGCATACAACACCCCATTAATCAATCCATCACCCGTTCGAACCGGATAAATTAATTCCAGAAAAGTGTGGTCATCCGTTCCAGATAGAGTGTACAAATCGATAAACTCCACTCCATTATCCAAAACCTGCTGTGCTGACGAGGTGTTTATTGAATAATCGTAAGCTTTCGAGAAGTACTGGTTTTGTGCATTTACCTGGCGGAGGTTTTTGTCCAGTATACTGATATCGGCAATAGCAGCATTACTCTCAATTAGTGAGTTCAGTAGTTTGCTCTGATAGGCATGGCTTTGGTCTAGCAAATCACTTACTTGGGAAACAAACAGGACTCTGCGAAAATGTTCATCCAGCCAGTAGTTAACCTTTAATGCTGTATACTGAGTGAAGTAAACTTGCTTTTGAGTATGAAGCTTCCATAGCTTGTACCAGTTTGCCCAAACCATCACAACTGCAGTAAACACTACTACAATGGTCAGTATCTTCGCTATAGTAATCCGCAAGCTCTTTTTGAGGCTAATATATTCGGTCATTCGATATTACTCTGTGGGGTCAGCTACGACTATTCTTTTTTGGATTAAATCTGCGTAAATAGCTTCATATTGTGCCATTTCTTTGGGATTTAAGATATTTTTCTGGAGTTCAATGTTTGTGACTCCCTCAGTCAGCCCAAAATTATACATTTTGCCCTCCCATTGACCTTGTAAAAAGAGTCTGATGCCGTTTCTCAATCTCTGATAGTGGTCTGTTACCGCTGCAGCTATAACTGATTGGGGGAAGGTTTTGCGTTCATCTGTGATTACACTAATTGTATAGATGGAGTTTTCTTCAGCGTACTGATGAATTGGGCGACTTACCTGATCGAGATTTATCATCAATACATCAACGTTTGATTTTATCAATTCGCTGGCATTCCGAAGAGCAAGGGGTTGATCGACCCACGAGCCAACATAACGGACAGAAGTTTTGATCTCTGGCTTGATTGATCTGGCACCTTGGGCAAATGCTTCGTATTGGTTTACAACATGCCTGAGTTCATTTCCCATTATAGCAGCGATACTATTTGATCTGCTCTTCATGGCTGCAACTACTCCCGCGAGGTAGCAAAAACTACTCGAATTCGAAATACTGCCGTAATTTCTACCATTACCGATATATGAGCCAACTACGGCAAACTTTATATGGGGGAATTTGATGGCTATTGGTTCCAAGACTTCCACATACTCGCCACCATGTGCCAGTACCATCAATGCTGGCTCATCCGAATACTCGGTTACGATGCTATCGACATCATCAGGATTAACCCTTTGATGGAAATAGAAACGGAACTTTTCCTCATCAGCCAGCCGAAGCATAGTCTCGTAACCCAACTGATTCCAGCTACCATCATCTATTGTATGTGGAAGGAGTAACAAAATGGTATATGGATATTCTCCCTTTTTGGGCTGATATCTACGAGGTTTGCTGATGATTACAAAATAAACCATAAAAACAACCAAAATCAGGATAAGGGAAATATAAAAGTACTTTTTCATCAAGCTACTCCTTTCAACCTGAATCCAGACTGTGAAGGCATCAAAAAGCTGTCAATAAAAAAGCACAGGGATTGATAGGTCGTTCTTCGCTACTTTGTAGCGTGGCTTTCCAAAGCTACGTCTGGAGTTGTACGGGCGCTCGCTGTAGCACCCAATTTCACAGAGAGAAAAAGACAGTACAACGAGTGGCTGTACTGAATCCGCAACTGATACTCTACAAAGCCACAAGGGTGGGGATTGTAAATCCCCCCCTTTACTGAATCTTGTTAATTTTGGGGTTACTCAGGTTACTCCGGTTACCCATTTTTTCTATTGTTGGCTCATAAAAAAAATTATAGAGGATATAATAAGAATCTTGAGTAACCTCGGTAACCTACGCTTCATTTCGGGAAGGCTATACATAAAGGTAAGTCTATTGCCCTTGGCATTTTAGCACCATTCGTCCTAATGCTCTACTGGGTTACCGAACTGGGGTTACTCTCACACACATAGCAGAAAGTCCATTCTGTCTCCGATTATCACGTGTCGTCCGTTATAGGTAGGAGTAGCGTACGTTTTTGTAGCGTAGCTTTCCAAAGCTACGTTTTCGGAGGATCGGAATCCTCCGCTACTATAATTCATATTTAGTGGAATTCTACCCTATATCAAGTGTATTCATGAATACGCTTGATATACGCTTGATATACGCTTGATATAGGCTTGATATACGCTTGACTACTAAGTTGACACCATGTGAACGGGATTGTCTCGTCCTAAATAAGTTGACAAATTGCAAAAATTGTGACAAGGAGTTCTACATGTTTCTTATTCTGCTGAATAATCTGTATGAAAATGCCGACCTGACATATCCGCTGGTACGGATACGGTCATTCTGCTTTGATGGATTTGATGCGACGCAGAGCTTTTTGGCGTAACTGGCGGATTTGCTCATTCGATAACTGAAGTTTTTGAGCAATCTCCTTGATAGTAAGTTTTTCTGCAAAGCTATAGTGGATGATTTGAGCTTCCAGTTCTGGTATTCCTGGAGGAAGTTTGATGCTTTTCGTAACCGCTTCTGGAGTCTCGACTTGAGGCTTCAGTTCATGATAACTCGTATAATTGATGGTGCTTGTGCTTTCTTTGTTCAATGCTTGGAGTATTTGCTTTTTAATCCAATACATAGCATAGGTAGAGAATTGAGTTCCTTTGGAGGCATCGAACTTTGAATAAGCCATCAGAAGACCAATCATCCCCTCCTGCTTCAAATCCTCTATAGGAACTCCACAATTCTGATAGGACCAACAAACGCTATACACCAGCTTCGCATAGTCTTTTACCAAGACTTCAGTATTTTGAGGGAATCCTGACTTTATATTCCTATCATCCATGCTGGAAAACATCTACAGCTTTATCATAATTGTTTGTTTGTAGGGATGTTGATATGAAAAGATGTCCCTTCACCCAGTTTGCTGCTCACTTCTATTGTTCCATTATGAAGCATAATAATATGTTTCACAATCGCAAGCCCAAGGCCAGTTCCACCATTAGCACGATTCCGGGAGGAATCAGCCACATAAAAACGTTCAAAGATCCTGGGTAAATGCTCTGCAGCGATACCAGAGCCGTCGTCGCTGACTTCGATAATCAGGTTTGAATCCGTCACTCCGCCTTTGATTGTGATGTTACCGGTTTCTGTGTACCGCATGGAGTTTTCCACCAGATTGATAAAGACTTGTTCAAATTTAAAGGGATCAACGCAGAAACGAGGATTCCCGGGATCTATTTCCACTATCAGATCAAGGTTTTTGCCTTCGACCAGAGGCATTAGGATCATCTTTACATTCTCAAAGAAAGTAAGCAGGTTAATCTCTTTGAGATTGATGGAATCGTTTCGTTCGAGACGAATAAGTGTCTGTAAATCTTCAATTAGATTGATCAGGCGATTTGTATGATTCTGGATGATTTTCAGATAACGGATATTCTCCTGTTTTGCAGTCTCTTCCATTGCTTCGGAAAAACCTTTGATTGCAGTAAGAGGCGTTCTCAGTTCGTGAGTAAGATTGACGATAAAATCCTTTTTCATTTGCATTGCTTGCCGGATTTCATCAATGTTTTGGAGTAGAAACACCGTCCGCTTTGCTTCAGTATTCTGTGAACCGCTCAGCAGGAAGTAATTCTCCCCGATGTTTATCTCATTAATACGCTTTTCTTTACTGGTGCCAAACTCATTGATTCTGTTTAAAAGAGAAACTTCTCGGATTACGTCCCAATAGTATTGTAGCTTTGTGTCATCGTAGAGATCAAAGAGACTTTTGAAAGCTTCATTTGCCCATTCAATCTGTCCATCGGAGTTTACAGACCACAGGGCATCTTCTATAGTGCCTACAATTAGCCTGAGTTCTTCCCTGTGGATTGCGAGATGACCGATTGTATTATCCAGCTTGCCCAGCATTTTATTTATGCTTTGTCCCAGTTCATTAAACTCTTCGATATTCAATGCCGGTATCCGTTGGCTATGATCCCCTTTGCTGACCATTTCTGCGATCTCTTTGATCTTTTGGTATTGGCGGTTTAGCAGTCTGAATGTGAGAAATAATATAAGTGTCGTGGACATTGTCATCAAGAGGATAATGATCAAATGAGGAATATCGAATAAGACGAGAACAGACAGCAGAATGAGGTTTATCAGGTTAAAAAAAATCAAAGTACCATTAAGACTATGCTTTTCCATTACTCGGAATCTCCGGGAAGCTGAAACTTGTATCCGACACCTCGAACATTTGATATATATGCGCTGTAAGCTCCGATCTTATCCCGAAGATTCTTGATATGCACATCTACCGTTCTCTCGATTACTATTTTATCATTCCCCCAGAGATAATCAAGAATCTGACTGCGATTGTAAACCCAACCCGGTCGTTTTGTAAGTAACTGGAGGATTTTGAACTCAGTAAGAGTCAGATCAATACGCTTCCCATTCAGGAATGCTTCATATCGATTGAAGTCCAGCTTGAAATCAGAGCTGATCTTCAGTATATTTTTTTCCGTTTCCCAGCTTGCTCTTCTAAGGATAGCCTTTACTCTGGCAATCAATTCCTGGCTGTCGAAAGGTTTTGTAACATAATCATCAGCACCATATTCGAGCCCTTTTACTCTATCATCTATCTCTACTCTTGCGGTCAACATCAAGATTGGAATATTCTGTAAAGCAGGATCGGATTTGATGGTGCTACACGCTTCCAGTCCATCCATATCGGGGAGCATAAGATCCAGAATAATCAAGCTGGGAGTTTCGGTTTCCAGTTTTTTTAGCATCGGAGTAGCTCTTTCAAAGCATCTTGTGTCAAACCCGGCAGATTGCATTTTGAGAGACACCAATTCCAGAATATCGGTCTCGTCTTCTACGATGTAGATAAGATTCTTCATATATTCTCCTCTTTGTTCTGAGTAAAGGTTTTCATAACATAGCGGATTGGCAAGCAAAAACTGTTAAAATACTGTTAAATAATCTTAACACTATGAAGCGTCAATTATCTTAAATACGAGGTGGTTAGATATAATGCCACATGTTAACAGATTCTTAACACAAAGCTCATAAATTCTTAACAATTGGATTGTATAATAGGGCAACTTACAAAAGAAACTCAAGGAGAAATTCATGAAATCATTAAGCTGGTTTGGATTCGCAATTGCGATGCTTATTCTGACAATGCCGGTCTTCAGTTTTGCCCAGGAAACAAGAGTGGGTGGAGAGCTTTGGAATCGCTGGACTTATCAAAGCGGTAAATCTGCAGCGACGGGTGATAACATTACCCAGAAGAATGCATTTGCCCTCGAGAGGGGATACTTTGATCTGCGTACAAAGTTTTCAGAAGCTACTTCAGCACGTTTTACAGTAGATATGTTTTCTACCGATGCTCTCAAAGATGGAGCCGGACTCAAGTTGAAATATGGATTTGTCGATTTCAACGGAATCATTCCTGTAGAGGATATGACGCTGACAGCCGGGCTTCAAAAGGTCTATTTTGGAACCCTTTACGACTGGGATTATACTTTGATTGGTAAAGCACCTGCAGACGAGTATAAAGTGGCAAATTCTGCAGATTTTGGGCTAAGTGTGAATGGGTTCTTGCCAAATGGCTTTGGTGAGTATGCTCTCGGGCTATACAATGGAGAAGGTTAT
The DNA here is from genome assembly GCA_964634275.1 of uncultured Candidatus Cloacimonadota bacterium. Classification (GTDB taxonomy): domain Bacteria; phylum Cloacimonadota; class Cloacimonadia; order Cloacimonadales; family Cloacimonadaceae; genus CAZZCS01. The sequence goes on from CAZWIS010000005.1 coordinate 37,997, forward strand.
AAGGTATTTGGGTCGAACTTCAAAGATAACACCTCTATGGAGTTTCTTGGAAATATCCGTCTTACTCCGATTCCCGGAGTAACACTTGGGGCTTCATTTATGACAAATAGCGTGGAACGCGAAAAAGCTTTTGCCGACGATGCACCTGTAGCCGGTTATCAGACACAGATTCTAATGGATGGTATGGCTCGGCTTGCCTATGGACCTGTGAATCTGTGGATCGAATACATCTCCAAAGACGTAGAGTATCCAAATGTAGCGGCAGGAGCAAAGGATTATACTGCAAACGGAATCATGATCATGCCTGTGCTTTCTCTTTACACAATCGTTGGGCACGACTTTCAGATTATCGGCAGATATGACAGATGGGATGAAACTGATAACGCATCAAACAAATATCTGTTAAATACTGTCACAGGTGGAGTCAATTACAACTTTATGCACGACGCAAGCTTCAATCCTCGTATGCAATTACAGCTTAACCTTGTCCAAAAAGCCTATGATGAGGACAAATCGGCTGCTTCTTATGCAAACAAAATGAAGGATAGCACTACTGTGATGATGCAGCTCAAATACCGTTTTTCAAGCACGATAAAGTAGTTTAGGAGATAAAAATGAAAAGATCAATAGTTGTTCTCAGCATAGCCATGGTTTTGTTTATGGCTTGTCTGCCAATCTTTGCCCAAAAGAAAAACCAAATCACATCTTCTGGTTCGACCACAGTGTTACCTGTAGCTCAAGCTGCTGCAGAAGCCTATATGGACAAAAATCCGGGAATTAATATATCGGTTCGTGGTGGTGGCTCTGGGGTGGGCGTTGCAGCTCTTCAAAACGGAACAGTAGATATTGCCAATTCTTCCAGACCGATGAAATCCAAAGAAATCTCTTCCTGCAAAGCCAAAGGAATCAATCCAGTAGCTTATGCTGTTGCCAACGATGGTATTGCCATGGTTGTTCATTCAAGTAATCCAGTCAAAAATCTCACTGTGGCTCAGATCCGAGATATCTATACAGCAAAAATCAAGAACTGGAATCAAGTCGGTGGTCCGAATATGCCAATCGTAATAATATCCCGTGATGTGGCATCCGGAACATTTGAAGTATTTAACGATAAAGCTCTAAAGGGAGCCAAGGTAGATAGTGGAGCACAAATGCTGGCTTCGAACAATGCAATAATCACTACTGTGGCAAGCACTCCAGGAGCTATCGGTTATGCCGGTTTAGGATATATAAATGAAAACGTTAGAGTCGTCACGGTAGAAAACATCATGCCTACTGAGGCAACAGTAAAAAATGCCAGCTATCCTCTATCCCGCCAGCTATATATGTACACCAATGGTTCTGCCAAAGGTGAATTGGGGAAATTCATCGCTTTCATCCAATCAGCAGAAGGACAGGCACTGGTCAAGAAGCAAGGATTCATTACTCTGAATTAACGCTCAATGGTAGAATTGGTGGTGCTCGAAAGGTTTAATACAGGGCACCACCAACAATTAGGAACTGATATGAATAACTATAAAGACAAACTATTCAAGGGGCTCACATACGTTTCATCCCTATTCGTAATAGTGTTTCTCTTTGGAATTATCTTTAGCATTTTTCGAGAGGGAATGCCGTTGTTTGGAAGTGTCTCAATCAAGGAGTTTTTTACTAGTACTCAATGGTATCCTACCCACGAAGAACCAGAATTTGGGATATATGCACTTATCATCGGTTCTCTTTACATCACCTTTGGAGCATTAGTCATAGCAATTCCCCTTGGTTTGGGTACAGCCATATTTATCTCCGAAATTGCTTCTCCACGATTACGGGAGTTAGCCAAGCCGGTGATTGAACTCCTTGCAAGCATACCCTCTGTGGTATATGGCTTGTTTGGAATGGCTTTTTTAGCACCTCTGTTACGTGAGTGGTTTGATCTTCCAACTGGTTTGAATATCTTGTCGGCATCAATCATTTTGGGGATTATGGTAGTTCCAATAATTGCCTCTATGTCCGAAGATGCCATTTCTACAGTACCGAAGAACTTACGGGAAGCTTCACTGGCATTGGGAGCTACGAAATGGGAAACTGTAACTAGGATAGTCGTCCCGGCAGCAAAAAGCGGTATCATCGGAAGTATTTTACTTGGTTTTGGAAGAGCCATTGGAGAGACAATGGTAGTTCTGATGGTTGCAGGAGGTTCTGCACATATCCCCATGAGTATATTCCAGTCAGCAAGACCAATGACATCCACAATAGCTGCGGAAATGGGTGAAACTGTGATCGGCGACATGCATTATAGATCCCTGTTTGCTATAGCCATTGTGTTGTTTTTGATTACCTTTATCACCAATTTAGTGACAGAACTCGTCTTCTTGAAGAGGAGCAGCAGATGAATCTCCGAAAGCTCAAAAACTATCTGGGAATCATATTACTTGGTGCCATGTTGTCTATAACAGCGATGTTTTTGTTGGTTTTTTTAGGCAGGATATTCTACATGGGAGTGGGTGTATTAAGCTGGGAGTTTATCTCTAATCCCCCTCGAGAAGCAATGACCGCTGGAGGCATTCATCCTGCTATTATTGGTACGTTTTGGCTCACTATAGGCTCAATTTCAATCGCTCTTCCCCTAGGGATCTTAACGGCAATCTATCTCGTAAGCTATGGGAAGCCCAGGTGGTTTGTCAGGATTGTCAAAATCGCAATTAATACCCTGGCGGGGGTTCCTTCGATAATCTATGGACTTTTCGGGATGGCGATCTTTGTCAATTTGCTGAGTATGGATGTATCGCTGCTTGCGGGATCTCTTACTCTGGCAGTTTTGGCACTACCAATAATTATCAATGCTTCTGAGGAAGCCCTACGAGGAGTTCCAAAAGATTTTCGGGAAGCATCACTGGCTTTGGGGGCAACTGAGAGACAGACTATATTAAGGGTTCTCTTACCTACTGCATTTCCAAACATCCTTACAGGAGCCATCATCAGTATTGGTCGTGTAGCAGGTGAGACCGCACCAATTATGTTTACTGCTGCTACCTTTTATTCACGAAGATTGCCTCAGACGGCGTTTGATGAAGTGATGGCTTTGCCATATCACATATATGCTCTAATGACAGAGGGAACTCATTCAGCAAAACAAGTTCCAATAGCCTATGGGACAGCTTTGGTATTGGTGTGCCTTGTCTTAAGTATCAGTACCGGGGCAATAATGATTAGATACAAAATAAGGAAAACCAGAAAATGGTAAAATCTCAAATAAAAACAGAACACTTGCATTTATGGTTTGGATCAAACCATGTTCTACAGGATATCAATATATCTATAAATGAGAAAAAGATTACTGCTATGATAGGTCCCTCTGGTTGTGGGAAATCAACCCTCCTCAGATGCTTCAATAGAATGAATGACCTGATAGACAGTACAAAGATACAGGGAAAGGTTTTACTTGGTGAAGTAGACATCTATGCGTCTGGAGTGAATGTCACTGATGTTCGTACGAGAATCGGGATGGTCTTCCAAAAGCCCAATCCCTTCCCAAAGTCCATTTACAACAATGTAGCTTATGGCCTCGCAATTCAAGGAAAGTTGACTCATGCAGAGATAAAAGAGCGGGTAGAGAAAAGCTTGAAAGACGCATGGATATGGGACGAAGTGAAAGACAGGCTACATGAATCTGCCTTCTCACTATCTGGAGGACAACAGCAACGACTTTGCATAGCAAGAGCTTTGGCAAATAATCCGGAAGTTCTACTGTTAGACGAACCTACGTCTGCCCTGGATCCTCAATCAACAGCAAAGATTGAGGAACTGTGTCTGGAACTGAAAGATAAGGTAACTATCCTTATTGTAACACATAATATTGCCCAGGCAGGTAGAATATCGGACTATACTGCTTTTATGTATCTTGGGGAAATGGTGGAATTTGGCCTCAGTGAAAAAGTCTTTACTGTACCAAGCGATAGCCGTACTGAAGCATATCTGACAGGTGTGTTTGGTTAATGCTCACACTTGCCAAACGCCCAAAACTATCGTATATTGAATACATAGCAATAATAGGAGAATAGATGTTAAGCTCAAAGATTATTGAACTAAAAAAACTCTTGATGGCTGAAGCCTCATTAGTTGAAAAGATGGTTTCAATGGCTTTTTTAGGATTACACAGCGAAACAAGTGAGAGTTTTGATGATGTATTGATCTTTGAAAAAAGAGTGAACCAGCTTGAAATTGAGATTGAAGATAAATGTACTACAACAATAGCCTTGCATCAACCTGAGGCAAAAGATCTGCGTACTATTTTGATGATATACAAGATCAACAACGATTTGGAAAGACTGGGGGATCAGGCTGTTAACATTGCCGAAAGCGTTATGAATCTGTCTTTTAACCCAGTACTGAAACATCTGCCGGAGCTCAAAGACATGAAAGAAAGAACCCTGCAAATGCTAAAAGAAAGCCTGGATGCCTTTACAAACGAAAACACTGATCTATCGGCAAAGGTATGCGAGGATGACTCAATCGTTGATGATTACAATCGTAAAATAACTACCCATCTGGTAGTTTTGATGAAGGAAAATCCGCAATACATCGTTGAATATCTCCACCTGCTTAGAATCGCCAAGAATCTGGAACGCATAGCTGATCTATCAACCAATATCGCTGAAAACACGACATATCTGGTTCGTGGAAAAGTAATCAAGCATAACTACGATAATCCAAAGGGTATTGTATGATAAAAGTATTATTTGTCTGTATTCACAATTCAGCCCGAAGCCAGATGGCAGAAGAGTTGCTACGATCAAAACTGGGTGATAAAGTATTGGTTCAAAGTGCTGGTCTTGAGCCAGGAAATCTAAATCCATTCGTTGTCGAAGCCCTGTATGATAGAGGTATTGACATCAAAGGCAAAGAGACACAAAGCGTGTTTGATCTCTTTAAAAAGAGTATCCGGTTTCACTATGTCATTACTGTCTGCGACGAAGCAAGTGGAGAACGCTGTCCTATTTTTCCGGGAGCAGTTAAGAGGATGCATTGGAGCTTTCCTGACCCATCAACGTTCGTAGGTACCGATGAAGAAAAACTGGAACAGACCAGACTTGTCATGAATATGATAGATAAAGCACTGGACAAGTTTGTCGCAGAACTACCCGAACTGTAGTATGGAATATTAATTAGGACTGGATTTCAGTTCAGATTAGCTATTACTCACTTGAGGCATAAAGCTTCAAGGCCTCTGGAACGTCGATCATCACAAATACAAGTATTTGTTCATAACAACTATAGTTCTGGTGCTTTACTTCGTTCTATTCCAAACAGTACTTGACACTCTGACTACCTATAAATGATCTGCATATCAAAGTATGATACCGAGGAAACGATGGAAGAAAACAAAGTAATATATTCGATGAGTGGCATTGGCAAGGTTGTAGAAGGCAAGAAGCATATTCTAAAAGACATCTATCTGGGCTATTACTATGGAGCAAAGATCGGTGTTGTGGGTCTCAATGGATCAGGTAAAAGCACCCTACTCAAAATAATGGCAGGACTGGATCAAGACTATCTGGGTGAAGTCGCAATGTCCAAAGGCTATACGATTGGTTATTTAGAACAAGACCCCCAGTTGGATCCGGACAAAACAGTGCTTCAGATTGTTCAGGAAGCTGTAGCCGAACCAGTTCAACTTTTGGCAAAATACGAAGAGATAAACCTGAGATTTATGGAACCAATGAGCGATGAAGAGATGAATCAGCTCCTTGAAGAGCAAGGGAAGATCCAGGATAAGCTGGATGCTTGTAATGCCTGGGACCTTGATAGTAGATTGGATCAGGCAATGGATGCCTTGCGTTGCCCCCCTTCAGATCTACCCATAAGAGTAATCTCAGGAGGTGAAAAACGCAGGGTTGCCTTGTGTCGCCTACTTTTACAAGAGCCAGACATTCTCCTGCTTGATGAACCAACAAACCATCTGGATGCCGAAACTATCCTTTGGCTGGAGCATCACCTGAAAAGATACAAAGGTACAGTTATTGCTATCACCCACGACCGGTATTTTTTGGACAACGTCGCAGGCTGGATCCTTGAGCTCGATCGTGGAGAAGGAATCCCTTACAAGGGGAACTACTCCTCTTGGTTGGAACAAAAACAAAACCGTCTTGCAAACGAAAGTAAAGGCGAAAGTAAACGCCAAAAAGCACTTGCCGACGAGCTGGATTGGATTCGAAGCAGCCCAAAAGCGCGCCAGGCAAAAAGTAAAGCCAGAATCCAAAACTTTGAGAAGCTGGCTTCTGCTGAATACAAAAAGGAAGTCACTACCGATCAGATAACTATTTTTCCTGGTCCAAAGCTGGGTACAAACGTCATCAAAACCGTCAATGTCTCCAAAGGTTTTGATGAGAAGTTACTTTACGAGAATCTGGAGTTTAACCTTCCCGCGGGTGGAATTGTAGGCATAATTGGACCAAACGGAGCAGGTAAAACCACTCTTTTTGATATGATAGTGGGTAAAACAAGCCCAGATAGTGGTCACTTTGAGATTGGAGAAACAGTACAATTCTCGTATGTGGATCAGAGCCGAATGATGGATATGGACAAGACGCTGTTAGAATTGATCGGTGATGGAAGAGATGTCCTCAGAATTGGAGACCGTGAAATGAACGTGCGTGAATACATCAGTAAATTCAATTTCTCCAGCAAAGAGCACATAAAACCAATCAATATCCTCAGCGGGGGAGAGAAAAACCGGGCTTATCTGGCTCTGACCCTCCAATCCGGGGGAAATGTATTGCTCTTGGACGAACCAACAAACGACCTGGATGTATACACAATCCATGCTCTCGAAGAGGCTTTACTGGAGTTTGCCGGATGTGCTGTTGTGATCAGCCATGATCGTTATTTCCTTGATCGGATATGCACTCATATTCTGGCATTTGAAGGTGATAGTAATGTGAAATGGTTCGAAGGAAACTTCAGTGACTATGAAGAAAACAAGCTCCAGCGATTGGGAGAAAAAGCTTTGATACCAAAGCGTATCACGTACAGGAAATTGATCAGGGATTAGTTATCATACTCCAAGAAGCTACATATTATATCGAGCGCTTTTTTTAGGCTGGTCATTTCAATTGCATGATTGATCCGAATCCAAGTCTTTGATACATCGCCAAAAGCGCTCCCGGGAACAGTGATTACTCCCTTTTCTGCCATGTTTTTGGCAAAGCTAAGATCATCAGTATCGCACCTGAACATAATGTATGGTGTAGCATCAGGTACCAGCAATCTATCTGGGGACAAGACTCTTTGTAAAGCTGATGCAGTAAAACTACGAGTCTGATATAATTCTTTTCTAACGTCTTCCAAAATCAGCCTACCCGATGATGAGAGAGCAAATACACCCAGCTTTTGGGACAGCCAATTTGAGCATGTTGATACATATTGACGGGTTTTGATTATCGAAGGAGTAAAGTCCGATGGGGAGACTATCCATCCAAGCCTCCATCCACTCATCAAGTGCGACTTTGACAAACCACTGATGATAAACAGGGATTCGTAACTACTACAGAAAGTCTGGGGTTCAGATATGTAATATAGCTCCCGGTAGATTTCGTCCACAGCAACGATTATTTCGTATTTTCTGCATAGCTCAAGCAGGCATTTCATCTGCTCAGGATCAAAAAACATTCCTCCAGGATTTTGAGGATTACTCAGTAGAAGTAGTTTGATGTTTTTTGACAGGAGGCTATCCCATTTATCCCAGTCTATACTCTTCAGATCATTTTCATATGGAAGCCGAACTACTGTTCCACCCATAATTGACACAATGGAAGTATAAGCTGAATAATCCGGGTCTGGAATGGCTATAGCATCCGAAGGATTGATCAATGCAGTCAGCAAAACATACAAAGCTTCCTCTGCTCCATTGCATACACATACCTGTTCGGAAGATACCGCTCCATCGTAATATGATGCTATTGCTTCTCTTAGCTCTGGCAGCCCGGCATTTGGAGTATAGCGAGGAATACCCCTTTCTATGAGTGAGATTGCTTGCTCTCGGAGAATATCAGGAAAGCCAAAGCTCAGCTCTCCCAGGGCAAGGTTTATGGAATTCACTGGAGCAGAGTTCATCACCTGACGGATTAATGACAACTCAACGTGTGAGATGCGCTTTGATTCAGTTAATGGCTTCACGGAGATCTTGCTCCAGTAGGACCGAAAGCTCTGTTTTGTCGTCTCTATATTTGATTATTATCGGGCAATATATCTGGAAAGCGGGATTACTCTTTAATGCTCTTGATCCAGCTACTACCACTGCACAGGCTGGAATTGTGAAAGACCCACCTTCGTCCCGAGTCAAAAAGTCTCCTGTTACGCTGTCAAAGATTGGAGTCGAGGACGTTATAATAGTACCGGATGCTATCACTGCCCTGCTCTTTACGATTATTCCTTCGTAAATTCCGGTATTACCTCCTACGAAGACGTCATCTTCGATGATTACAGGCCTGGAACCTATAGGTTCAAGAACTCCTCCAATCATTGCTCCAGCAGAGAGATGAACATTCTTTCCGATCTGGGCACAACTTCCCACCAGTGCATGGGAATCGATCAAGCTGTTTGAATCTACCCATGCTCCTACATTGATAAAAGCCGGAGGCATTACAGTGACTCCCTTTGCAAGATAGCACCCACTCCGGGCTGAAGTCCCTCCCGGGACTATCCGGACTTGATCGGATAGCGTAAATCTGCGTTCGGGTAATGTGGCTTTATCAAAGAAAGTTTTATCCGAGCTCCAGGGCATCTCGGTCAATGTCCCCATGCGGAATCCGAGTAAAATCCCCATCTTTATCCAGCTATTAACTCTCCAGCTTCCAGAATCTGGTTCGCATGCCCTGATTTGTCCTGAATTCAGAAGCTCTACAAACTCCTCGAACAGATCATAGTCCGCCCTGGAGTAGGCGCTTGGTTTATTTTCGTATAGTGACGTAATTCTATCTTTCATTTTCGCATTCCTTACAAAGAATTGATGGTTCTTTCGATCTTTGCCAAAGCCTCTGCCACAATCGATTGTGGACAGCCAAAATTCAGCCTCATAAAACCTGATCCCTCCACACCATACTTAGTGCCAGGATCGAGGGCTACTCCTGCTTTGTTTGTCAGCATATCAAAGAGTTCATCATCATTCAGTCCCAAAGCTCCAAAATCAATCCAAGTAAGAAATGTACTCTCTGGAAGGACTGTTTTCAGCATCGGCATACGGGACTTGATAGTATTGTGGACGTAGTCTCGATTTTTTTGCAGATACACAAGAAGCTCTTCCAGCCAAGTCTCGGAGAGAGTGTATGCGGCAATCAAAGCGGATATACCAAAGCTATTACCCAAATATAGGTGCAAATCCATATTCAGATCATTCAGCGGTTTTTTTAGTTCGGGATCGGATGCGATAGTGATAGCAGTCCCAAGACCTGCGATATTAAACGACTTGCTGGGAGAAATACAGGTAATCGTAAAGTCACCAAAATCTTCCAATGAGGCGATCGGGATATGCTTGAAGGGGGGGTAGAGCAAATCAGCATGGATATCATCGGAAACGATCTTGACACCGTGCTTTCTGCACAATCTCCCAATCTTTAGCAACTCATCTTCTGTCCAGACTCTGCCAACCGGATTATGGGGACTGCAAAAGATGAATAGTTTCGCCTCTTTCAGCTTGGCTTCCAGATCGTCATAATCTATTACAAAAAGGTCTTCGCACAAGATGAGGGGATTGGTCAGCAATTGCCGTTTGTGTGCTGTGACTGCATCAAAGAAAGGCTGATAAACAGGAGGCTGGATCAGCACTTTATCCCCAGGTTCAGTATAGGCAAGCACTGCAAGGTTTATAGCAGGGACGACTCCAGGAGGGCAGATCATCCACTCTTTTTGAATGCTCCAATTGTACCGCTTCTGGGCCCAGAATATGGCAGCGTCGTAGAACTCCTTCATTCTGAGGTTATATCCAAATACCGGATGCCTTAGTCTATTGGAAAGAGCATCCAATATCTGCGGTGACACGGCAAAATCCATGTCTGCTACCCAAAGTGAAAGTATGTCATCCCGTTGGTACATCATCTTCAAGGCATCGTATTTGAAGCATCCACTTCCACGACGGTCGATCAATCTATCAAAGTCAGTTCCCATCTTTGCTTGTTTCACTCTTCATTTGTTCTTTTATTCGGATATATTCCAAAGCGTCTTTGAACTTATCATCGAGTTTGAGATTTGGAGCCAGATCGTATATCTTGAGCAGTATCGAAATCATTTTTGGAAAGGAGGCATTGGTCTGATACATTTTATTAGCTCCGGATTCGTCATAATAATAAATCTGCAGATAAACTGTGATCTTTTTCTTGAGGATCAGGTTTTCGATCTTCGCATACGGGATTATCAACGGCTTCTTGATAATTGATTTCAGTACAAGGTTTTCCTCAGTAAAGAGTACTTTGTTCAGGGCAGTCAGGTGTCTGAATATCGTATCCAAACATATAAAGAGTATCATTGTCGGTAATAGCTTGAAGAAAATCGGAGTCTCAGCGGAGACATGATGAACCAGAAAGTAAAGTGAATACACGCCAGTAATGCCACCAAACAGGATCATCAGAATTCGGACAAACGGTGGAAAGCGAAACTGCTGGGGTATATCAGCACCAGAGCTGTTTACTTGATCCGGCATTGATATTCTCTCCAGAGATTGTTGACGCTTTCCAAAACGATTTCGCTGACATTAGCAGCATCAAAGAGATTCAGCATGTCTTGCTCACCATGAAAATCGCTACCCCCAGTCATGAATAGATTGTTCTTCAAGGCGATATTTGTGAATTCGTCAATCTGGAATTGATAATGATCCGGATGCCATACCTCGATGCCATCCAAACCCATCTGGATCAATTCAAACACATTGCGTAGGTTGGAGAGTTTTCCCGGATGAGCTACGATAGCCAGTCCTCCTGCTTTGTGGATGACCTTGATCACATCTTTTGCCAGGATTTCCGGTTTTGCTACATGGGCGGGCTTTCCATTGCCGATGTATTTGTCAAAAGCTTCATTTTTGTGCGAGCAATAGCCTTTGCTTACCAATACCTGGGCGATGTGTGGACGGACGATCAATTCCCTGCTTCCGGAAACTGCCACCACGTCTTCGAGCTTGATATCCACTTCCATTTCTGCCAGTTTGGATATCATCTTTACTGCTCTTTCGCGCCTGCCGACCAGATACATTTCTGTCATTTCAAGCAGGCTGCTATTGGTTATATCACAGGTATAAGCCAGAATATGGACGTCGTTCCCTTCATGCTGGGAACTGACCTCCAAGCCAGGTAAAATACGTAATGGCAAACAATCCGTCGGCAACTTGTGGTATGCATCGACAGTATCATGATCGGTAATGGAGATCAGATCCAATCCGACTTGTTTGGCACGTTTAACTACTTGGGTGGGCGAAAGCGCTCCATCTGAAACATTGGTATGCAGATGTAAATTGATGCGCTTGATGTCATCTATTTTTTTTACTATCATATCTGGGATTATCAGGGACTTTTTAATCATTGACTTTTTTCCAGAGGTTCACAGACTGTCAATGAATAAATTGAAGATCAAGGTAAGTACAATGCAGTATGACCCCATCAAAGATAAACTATCCAATGTAATTGGAATTTTTCCACTTCTCAGAAAAGTCTTGTTTTTTGCTCTGGATCTCTTGCTTCTCAGGCAAAAGTACGTAAAGCAAAGCATCCGAAAATACTTTTCAAAGAACTCTGCATTTCGTTTTTACGATGCTGGAGCAGGTTTTTGCCAGTATGCGGATTTTGCCTTGAGTCAATATCCAAAAGCAATTGTACATGCGGTGGATCTAAAAACTACTTACCTGGAATCCTACGATAATGCTCTCAGCCCGGATTTTGCTTCCCGCTTTTCTTTCACACAGGCAGATCTGCAGACATATACTCCACGCCAGAAGTATGATCTCGTATGTGCCATAGATATTCTTGAGCATATAGAAGACGATATGAGTACACTACAAAACTTCCATACGGCAATGAACCCTAATGCAAAATTGATCATATCAACCCCCTCAGACCTCGATGAAGCCGCCAGATTCACTTCTGAACACGTCCGTCCCGGATACAATAAAATTGAACTGGAAGAGAAATTGATCCAATGCGGATTCAAAATCCTCCAAAGCTATTACTCATACGGATTTTGGGGAGCACTTGCCTGGAAATTGCTGATGAAATTTCCACTGTCTTCATTATCCCGATCCAAAGTCACGCTGGTTTTCCTGCCGTTTTATTATCTAATGATCTATCCCGCTGCTGCAGTAATGATGTATCTTGACATCAGTCGAACAAATCACAGCGGAAACGGGATCATAGTAATCGCAACGAAATAGAGATTCCTGCTTCGAGGTTCTCATAGCTCAAGTAACATACAGTAAAATATCAAGTTAGGCTCAGGATATCATAACCGTGAACAGTAGAATTGGACACTTGAACTTGTAGGTGTCAACTTAGTAGTCAAGCGTATATCAAGCCTATATCAAGCCTATATCAAGCGTATTCACAAATACACTTGATATAGGTATGATACACGTTATTAATAGGCATCCAAAATAGTATCGCATAATTGGGGTATGGGGCAGCTCCTGTTTTAAATAGGGTGGTGGAAGATTATCGATGGCTGATTTTGAACGTCCAGACAGGCTGAAAACAGACTGAATTGCCTTACAAAAGGACACGTTTCGCTGTTTTTTGCATTGGATCCTCACATTGTGGTTTGATGAATAAGCGAAAACTCTTGACACATGTAGATTTAATAAATCAAATGCGCTGGTTTTTCTTTAACTACTGAACCAAACAAAGGGGGAGTGTATGGAAAACACAGATCAAATTTGTATCGTGGATGTTGGCAGCACCACTACAAAATCTGTATTGCTTTTACGAAATGGCGATAAGTGGACTTTAGCAGGGATGGATAAATATCCCACTACGGTGGAGCAGCCGATGAATGATGTCAAGATAGGTCTCCTCCAGGCAATTAAGTCACTCGAAACAAATACTGGGACAAAAATTCTGGCAAAAGACAGCTCAGTTGACAACCTTTCTTTGAATACAAATACTCAGCTTTTATGCACCAGCAGTGCTGGCGGTGGCTTGCAGATACTGGTGATTGGTCTTACTCTGGCTGATTCTGCCAGTAGCGCAAAGAGGGCATCGTATGGAGCAGGTGGAGTGATTCTGGATACCTTTGCAATCGATGATAACCGGAATAATATCGAACAAATGCTTGCCATGCAAAAGTTGCATCCGGATATGATCCTTCTATGTGGTGGGACGGATTATGGAGCAATCAGCGGGGTACTGCGTTTGGCTGAAATCATCAGGATTGCCAATCCACAGCCAAAGTATGATTCTGATACCAAATTACCAATGATCTATGCAGGTAATGTTGCTGCAGAAGAACTGATCAAGCGAATCGTCAGCGAAAGCTTTGATTTGCATATAATGCCAAATCTACGTCCATCACTTCAAACTGAAAACCTGAAACCAACTCAGGACTTGATCCAAAAGCTGTTCATGGAAAATGTCATGGAACATGCACCTGGATATAAAGAGCTAAAGAAATTGGTCGTATCGGACATATTGCCGACTCCTCTGGGAGTGATGAACTCAATACAAAACCTGACCATTGACGAAGCCAGAAACATCTTTGCCTTTGATATTGGAGGTGCTACGACAGATGTATTTTCCTATATAAACAGCCACTATCAAAGGACAGTAAGCGCAAATCTGGGAATGAGCTATAGCTCCTTGAATGTATTGAAAGAAGCAGGTTTATCCCACATCATGGATTGGTTGCCAGACTACATCAGTGAAGCTGAAGTTCGCAATTATATTGGGAATAAAACTTTAAATCCCACCTCGATCCCAAAACGGGATAAAGAACAATGGATCGAACATAGCCTGGCAAAAGAAGCTCTGAGACTATCTCTGCACCAACACAGAGAGATGCACTATAATACTGCAAAAATCGGGTTATTGGATAACCTGAAGCTTGCTTCCAGAGAGAAGTTTGAGCTTCAGTTCTGTTATGAGGCTTATGATGCCACATTCAGATTTTATCCCAGTGATATTGATGTTGTATTGGGAGCTGGAGGAGTATTTTCCCACTCAACATCGAACCAGGCGATGATGATGTTGATTGATGGTATCCAGCCAAAAGGGATCACTGAAGTATGGATTGATAAACACTTTATAACTCCTCACTTGGGTGTACTATCCGGGATTGATGGTGATATTGCACGTCAGGTACTGTTACAGGACTGTGTGGAAAGATTGGCTCTGCATATTTCTCCCCTGTATAAACAAAAGAAAAAAAGCTACAAACTAATGCAGGTGGAAGTTATTGAAAATGGAATCAGCACTCATCACGATATAATGTCTCAGTCGTTCTACTACTTTCAGAAGCCAGAGAGTGACAGACAGATTAAGCTAAAAGCTGTAAAAGATGTCCATTTCCATAAGAACTTCAAAGAATATGAACTTACCTCTGACCTACCGCTTGTAATAGACACTCGCGAAAAAAAAACGCACCATCTATTGGAAATAAATGACAAGCTGGGGCTTTATATACAGGATAAAGAGCCTCTGGAATACAAATCCGCAACGGAACTCCCTGCCCTGACCCGGAAACTACATCAGAAAACGGTTCGCCTCCCATACAAAGGAGAGACTTTGGTAGTGGTAAACCAGAAAGTAAGTCCTGATGAAATCGTTGCTCTCAATAAGCACAATCCTCCCAGGCTGTATGTGGTAAACGCTTATGTAAACATGAGCAGTATTCCGACTGAGCTTCTGAGTGATGCTATCACAGTTCGGGTAGGCCAGGAAATTGAAGTAAATGACGTTATCCTCCATGTTGATCCCCGATTATGCAAAGAGTATCGGATCCGTAGTGGTACATTTGAAAGTCCGGTAAGGGGTAGAATAGAATTTATCAATGACAAAACCGGATTATTAGTCCTCTCTGAAATCCAGGATTATGCTACCAAAGCCGTTACTATAAACGTCGCTGATCCTCTCAGTGTGCCTCCGAAAAAGATGATGACATACATGAAGAAAGAAGTAGGTGACTTTGTTTACAAGGGCGAACTTCTGGCACGAAGGATGACTCCTACAAAGAATTCAAGTGTACCTGCTATTGTTCGTGTCCCTGCGACTGGGAACATCAAAGCAATAGATTCGACGACTGGGACTGTAACCATCAAATACGAAAAAGAAGCAACAAACTATTTGTCCCACGTTCAAGGTAGGGTGATCAAAGTAGAACCGAACCACTCTGTAACAATCGAATATCAGGCAAAGAGCGTCTATGGTTCCATAGGCTTTGGACAGGAGACTCATGGTGTCCTTGAAATCCTGCATGCAAAAGATGACCAGTATCAACTGGATCTGGCAGACAAGGTAGTCTTTTGTGCCTTCGAAATCGATAGTAGAGTCATGAAGTCACTGGCGGGATTAAAGATCAAAGCGCTGATTGTCAATACTTTGGCAGAAAGTGATTTGGTAGAATTCTTGGGAAAGGAACCTGGATTGATCAACACTGGCAACGAGAGTTTGCCCTACTCCCTGTTGATCCTCGGGGGATTTGGTAAAATGCAGGGCTCGCAGGTTTATGCGGGTTTGTTTGGAGGCTTGCAAGGTAAAATAGTTTATCTTGATCCGCATACCAGAATCAGGGCAGGTGTTATTCGTCCATACCTTAGCGTAATAGAACAGGATTAAGAAGCTATTGCAAGTGCATATAGCCAATGATGATAAAAAAAAGCTTGTAAAAAAACATCACTTCTAAATCTTGACCTATCACAAAGTGAATTTGTACCTTAGTGGAGGAATATAATGCTCGAAAATCTGAGAAAGAAACAGAAAGTGATTATTTATATAATCGCGGCGGTCTTTATCCTTGGTATGACGGCTGTGGGATTCACAGAAGTCTTTATCCCGAAACCGTATCTGGGAAAAGTGAACGGAAAAAAGATCACCTTTGAGATGTATCAAGCAAAACTGCAAGAATACTACAGCCGCTACGCTGAGCAGCTTCAGGGTCAGGAAATTGACGAAAATACCCGGAAGTCGATCGAGCAACAGGCATGGCAGGAACTGGTTAGTGAGATCTTGTGGGATCAGCAGATCAAGAAACACAGAATCAAGATCAACGACAACGATATCATTACCGAGATGCAAAACAATCCACCCAATGAATTGATGCAAAACGAATCTTTCCAGACAAATGGGATTTTTGATAAAGCAAAATATATAAACATTCTGAAGACAAACCCAGAATTTTATGTGGCTATGGAAAACTACGTGCGTTCCTATTTGCCCCGTAAGAGGCTGCAGGAAAAGATTGTAGCCCAAGCTGGTATTACCTTGGACAGCTTGAAAGTAGAATACCTCAAAGAAAACAATCAGTTTAATGGCAAGGCAATTTGGTTTGATTACAACAAAGTTGCCCAGCCCAATATCACAGACGAGGAAATCCGTGCTCATTACGAAAAAGTAAAAGATACCGAGTACAAAAAAGGACCTGGATCCCGGATGCAATACTTGGTGTTTGAAACTACCCCCAGCGATAAGGATTACCAAACAGTCAAAACTGCCATAGACGATGTTCATAAACAAGCAGTATCCGGAACAAGCTTTGCGGGTCTTGCTTTTGAATATTCCGAAGATCCCGGTTCCAAGAACAATGGCGGATCATTGGGCGAATTTGGCAAAGGACAGATGGTCCCGGAATTTGAGCAAGTAGCATTCTCTCTCAAACCAGGAGATATATCAGAGCCTTTCCGTACCAGCTTTGGATGGCATATCGTCAGAGTGGATTCGATCGCTAATAGCAACCCAGATGAGTATAGAGTTCGTGCAAGCCACATTTTGATGAAGGTGGAAGCCTCAGCAGAGACAAAAGATGAGATCCTGGCAAAGGCGAAAAACTCACGTAGACTTATACGTCGCAAAGGTATCGAAGAAGCAGCCAAAGCTTTGGAACTCGAAGTTAAAGATACAGATATGGTCGAGCACAAAAGTGAATTCATCCCCGGATTGGGTAATATCCCCACATTGGTGGAATTTATGCGCAAAAGCCGCGTAAAACGCGTATCTGATGCCGTCCATGATCAGCAGGGAAGAGTAATCGTGGGACAGCTTACTGCCAACGAGAAAGTGTATTATGACGACTTTGAAAAAGTGCGCTTGAGAATAAAGTTTGAGCTCGAGAAAAAGAATAAGATCGAAGCCATCAAGCCGGAAGCTGAGGCATTTGCCAAGAAAGTAAGTCCGGAGCTGTACTTTGACCATGCCGAACGTGAAGGTTGGAAAGTAATAGATATCCAAAGGCACAAGGAAGGATCCCAGATACCTGGAGTTGGATTATCCAAAGAGTTTACCGAGATCGTATTGAATATGAAGACAGGCGAAACCTCTGGGCTGTTCCATACCAATGAAGGTTCCTTTATCGTATATGCCGAAAACAGGGTAGTCCCGAACATGGAAGAGTTTACCGCAAATGCAGATCAACAGGGTACAATTCGTAAGCGTTTGGAAGACCAGGCTTGGAACCGTTGGTATGATGCGATGCGCAAAGAAGCAAAAATAGTAGACAATAGAAGTAAATACGGATATTAATATAGAAACATGAGCAAGTTAATGACAAGCGTTAGCGGAGTCAGGGGTATCTTTGGAGATACCCTTTCTCCTTTTATAGCCCAAAAATTCGCTGCCCGTTTTGGTATTTTCTGCAATCGAGGAACGATTGTAGTAGGTAGAGACTCCCGTACTACGGGTCCTGCAATGCTTCATGCCATCACATCTGCGTTGATGAGTGTAGGTTGCAACGTAATAGACATAGGAATCGTCTCTACGCCTACGGTATTGTTATCGGTAAAACATCACAAGGCATCTGGGGGTATATCAATTACTGCTTCTCACAACCCTCCCGAATGGAATGCGATGAAATTTGTGGATAAGGATGGGATGTTTCTTTCTCCGCAAAGAGCCGAACTCTTTTTGGGTAGCATCGAAGAGGAAATCGAATGGGCAGATTGGAGCAATATCGGTAGCTACAGCATTGATGATCAAGCTATTGACCGGCACATAGACAAAGTTCTGAACATTCCATATCTAAACCTTGCAAGTATCAGGGACAGAAAGTTCAGGGTTGTGATCGATTCTGTCAATGGGGCAGGCGGGCTGGTATCTCCAAAACTTCTGAAACAACTTAGCTGTGAAGTAATAGAGATCAATTCTGAGCCCACCGGTATCTTTGCCCATCCAGCAGAACCATTGAACCATAATCTTACCCAACTCGAAGAAGCAGTATCGGCCCATAAAGCTGATATTGGATTTGCCACGGATCCAGACGTTGACAGACTTTCGATCGTTTCCGACAAAGGGCAATGTATCGGAGAAGAGCTTAGCGTAGTATTATCCGAGTTATTCATTCTTTCCAAAAAGCAGGGTGATATCGTAGTAAACCTATCTACCTCTATGCTGACAGATGATATTGCTGCCCGTTATGGGGTAGCTGTTCACCGGACAAAAGTCGGAGAAATCAATGTCGGTAAGAAAATGCAGGAGATTTTGAGCCCTATCGGTGGTGAGGGTAATGGTGGAATAATCTGCCCAGAAGTACATTATACAAGGGATGCTCTGGCTGGAATGGCAATCATCCTCGCTCTCCTCGCAGAATGGAAAACAAGTGTCTCACATATCGTGGATAGCCTTCCCAAATACTATTTTGCCAAAGACAAGATTATTGTGGATCCTGCCAAGCTTGATGGAATCATGCAGAGAGTACCGCAGTTATTCAGTTCCTATACTCTTGATATGCAGGATGGGATCAAGATAATCGGCGACAAGTTCTGGATTCACATTCGTAAATCGGGTACAGAACCCATCATCAGAGTTTATGTCGAAAGCGACTCAGCTCAAAAGTCCGAAAGCCTGTGTAAGGATACAATAGAAAAACTGATCGGATAATTACTTAGTTACTTGGATCATATGGATACCTTATCAAGTATGTCTTTGTTTTTTGAGTGGCATCTTTGTGATGTAAGATTTATGCTATCAGTACCTTTGATTGCCTATCAACTGCCATTTGCCCTGTTCATACAGGAAGTATGAGCAGTAACCAAACTGGGATGGGGCATAGAATTCCTGGCTTCCTGATGCATCTTCAAACTTGATAATAAAGCTGGCAGTAGCGAGATAATCATCCAGGCTAATGTTTATGCTTGAGATGCTCAGCAGACTATAAATCGCCATTTGGCTTCTCCAGTATTCTCGGAGGTCATAGTCCCATTTTCCGTCGTGTAAATAATCTTGATGCACATTATTCATGATGCGTAAATGATCTTTTTCATTATAAGCAATACTGATATCATACAAGATGTTGCGAATATCATTTTTATGAATTGCTTCAGGATTGCTGACGTTACAGCTACCGAATGATAACAGGAATGCAAGCATCAGAATAACGTATATATGTTTCATGGGGATTAGCGAGTTAGGGTAGCGACTGTTTCAATGTGCCAGGTTTGTGGAAACATGTCAAACGGTTGGATTGATGATATTTGAAACCCCCTGTCCCGAAAGAGCTTCAAATCCCTTGCAAGAGTCATTGGATTGCAGCTGACATATATTATCTGTTCTATTGCGCTGTCACAGACAGTATCAATGATACTGGCTTCGAGCCCTTTACGGGGAGGATCAAAAATGAGAGTGTCATATCCCATCAGAGTGTTCTGTTGAAGATATTCCTGAGTTTTGGCACAGATAAACTTTGCATTCGAGATTCCATTTAACCCGGCATTTTCCCTTGCATCGCCAATCGCTTCATCCACTTCATCCATTCCCAAAACGGAACCTGCAGCATCTGCCACATAAAGTCCGATAGTACCTATCCCACAATAGGCATCTATGAGTCTTGCACCCGGAGTAACCTTACCTTTGATATAGTCATAAAGAAGCTTAGTGCAGGCGTTGTTTATCTGAAAAAAACTGCGATAGTGGATTCGGTAATGGATATTACCAATTTGATCCTGGATTGAATCCTTGCCCCATAGCAGTTTATCTTCAACACCAAGGATCACATTAGTCGCTTTTCTCTGTACATTCTGGACAATCCCGGTCAGAATTGGAAAAGATGAAACAAGTTCCTTTACAAAGAGCTTCGAGAAAGGTAATTTCATTGATTTTGTCACCAGAACAGCTATTATTTCGCTTCCATCATGGTTTGTTCGGATCCCGATATGTCTCAGGCAGCCTGTTTGGCTCTTTTCATCATAGGCTTCAATACCGGATTTGCGACAAATTTGGATTATCTTCTGGCATATCTGATCAATAATCGGATGCTGGAGTATGCATGATTCATGGGGAACGACTCGATGCGAAAACCGCTCATAGATTCCATAACAGATATGATTATTCAATGAAGAAACAGGAAGAAACACCTTGTTTCGGTAATGTCTTTGGATAGGTGATGGGATGATATCTCTGATCAGTCGGGAGTCAGCAAGTTTCAATGGTAAAAAGACATCTCTGATCAATTGGGTTTTGAACTTCAATTGCGCATCATAAGAGCAGTTTAGCCAATCACAACCTCCACAGCGTGATTCATGCCCAAAGGCTTCACAATTCGGTTTTATAGAATATTCGGATTGCTTTATATATGAATCAATAGAGGCAAAGGCAATATCCTTGCGCGAATGAGTGATCGTAGCTTCTACAACATCTTGTGGAAGGGCATAGGGTACAAAGATTGTCCTTCCTTCGGCTCTTGCGATCCCGTAGCCATTTATTCCGACAGTTTCGATCTGTAATTTCATAGCTTTGTTCTGAGGGTAAAATTGATCCGATTTATCAATATGTTATCTCGCTAAGCCGCTTGATTCTGTCGGAAATAGGAGGATGCGTGGAGTACAAAGACGCCCTGTGACGGTTGTTTATTTTTGCCAGGGCAAAAGAGTCCTTTTTCTGATCAGGATAGTACAAACGATCAATCTTTTCCAGAGCATTGATCATATGAGAGGGCTGTGTCAATTCTGCAGAGCCTCTGTCTGCTCTATACTCTCTCCACCGGGAATAAGAGCAAATCGGGATATATGCCAATAGCATCAGAATGTTCTCAAACAAAACAATCAGTATCCAATTGCCTATAAAACCCATCCCGCCTCTTTTTCTATTACCTAACTTCGAGCTAAGCATTATTGCCAGTATCCGGGCAAAAAACATCACGAAGGTATTAACAATACCCACCAGTAGAGTCATTGTGACCATATCTCCATTTTTGATATGGGACATCTCATGCGCAAGCACTGCAGCCAGCTCATCTTCATTTAGATTGTTTATAATGCCACTGGAAAATGCTACGAGCGAATTATCCTGAGAAGGTCCCGTAGCAAAAGCGTTTGCTTCCTGAGCTTGGTAGACTCCGATTTCGGGTGTTATTACATTCATGTTCTGTGCCATGTTTTCGATGGCGTTGAAGAGAAACAGCTCCTTTCCGCTGGCTTTGTTGGGGTCTATTAACTGGATTCTATATGCTTTTTTTGCAATGAATTTACTCATCCACAAGGATATAAAGGAGCCGGTCAATCCAAACATTGTACATAGAATCAGTAGCCCCATATAGCTCTGGCTATCCAATCCTATGAACGATGTTATGATGCTAATAACGATTACTACGAGCAAATTCGTAACGAGGAACAACCCAATCCGCTTTATGCCGGTCATGCTTTTCTCCCAAAAAAAGAGATACCTCCGCAGGAAAACCCACGGAGGTATCATGATAATACTATTTGAGCAGCAACATCTTACGAGTATTACTGTATTTTCCAGATATCATTTTGTAATAATATACTCCGCTTGATACTGGATTTCCGAGTTCATCCTTTCCTGTCCAAACGACGCTATAACTACCACTTGCCTTGCTGGCATTAACCAATGTTTTTACAAGTTGCCCCTTGCTGTTGTATATCCCGATCTGGACATCACCAGCTTCTTGAATGCTGTAATATATCGTTGTACTGGGATTGAAGGGGTTTGGGTAATTCGATTTGAGGGC
Organism: uncultured Candidatus Cloacimonadota bacterium; assembly: GCA_964634275.1. Taxonomy (GTDB): domain Bacteria; phylum Cloacimonadota; class Cloacimonadia; order Cloacimonadales; family Cloacimonadaceae; genus CAZZCS01. The sequence continues at coordinate 60,116 of CAZWIS010000005.1, forward strand.
TGTCACTATGCTCACATCATTTTCAGGAGTTGATGATGTGCTCACTTCTGCTATTGGGGAGAGGTCGGATAAGTATTCATTATAGTATACTGCCCGAACTGTGAAGGCATAAAGTCCTGCGCTCTGGATAGTGTGTACAAACTGGTATGGTGGATTAGCTAATATTGACCCGATCTGCACATCATTTCTGTATATTCTGAATCCTGTAAGCCCCCAAGGCGCATCGGCAAAACCCCATTGTAATGTGACAACATTATCAACCAGAGAGGCATTGAGATAGCTGGGAGCTTCAAGCTGGACAGTAGTAATGTCATTCAGGCTTCTGGAAGTAATGAAACTTCCGGAAGTATTTGCATTAGCTATCCCTATAATATGACCAGGGAGCTGTGGAATTGCCGTATTGAGATAATCGACAGCAGGAAAACTGGTTCTAAAGTTGATCTGAACCGGGCTGAAAGCATCATTCAGGGGATATATCGTGGCGGTATCAAACAACGGAGCTGTAGTATCAAAGAAAACATCCTCAATCTTGATCAGTCTCGCTTCATAGCTTACGAAGTTGTTTAGGAAGCTTTGAATTGGTACTACCAGTGGCTGGACATTATTACCTGTCGAAGTAGGTGCTCCAGGGTTATACGTAGGAGTAAAGCGTAGCATATTTTCGACGTTGGATAGAGTGCCAGACAATCCAGTAATGCCATCTCCGATATTGTAGTTTATTGTTATAATCCCTGCGGGATCGTCAACCAATATTGCTGCACCATTATCCTGAACGTATTTCTGATTCCTGAAGTTTTGCTTGAAAGTCAGAATCGCTTCCCCCGAGAGTATATATATATTCGTGCCAGGAGTTTGGTTTCTCAGGTTTGTAATGTTTGATACAGATACGGGAAAACTATATAACGCAGTCGTTACTGGAGAACTGGGTTGTCCAGTTAAATGTGCGATAGCTTTCAGCGTTGTTGTTGCACTGATAGTAACCGGGGTACTGTAAACAGAAGAAGAGGTGGTAGGGTTGCTGCCGTCAGTGGTATAATAGATTGTTGCTCCAGTAGTTGATGTGGTCATACTAACGTTCACAGGTTGGTAATAGTTTCCGGCTGGGGGATTAAAAACGGGAGCTGCGACACTTGGCCCTGTTTCCTCAAAATCTACGAGAAAACGGGGAACTACCTGGTGAGTCGTATTGTACTGAATACATATGGCAGTAAGGTTGAAAGAACCGGTCGGAACAGGTGTTCCAATAAAATCAACATCATAGAACTGAGTCCGCAGGATAATTTGTCCTGTAGTATCAATTAGCGTATAATCCGCGCCATTGGCAAAATTACCAGTTGGGTTACTGATGCTGACGTCGTTTATCTTGACAAGCTTGCTTTGCATAGTGGGGAAATTATCATTCAAATTGGATATCGTAGTAACAATAGGTGTTACCTGATTTCCGGATGAAGTAGGCGGTCCGGGATAAGTCGTAGGTGTAAACTGCAACATCCCTGTATAGTATGCCAGTGTACCTGTAATGCCTGTTATTCCGTCATACAAAGAGTATGATGCACCCATTATGCCACTTGGATCATCAATCAAAATCGCTCTTCCGGCGTCCTGAACATACTTTTGATTCCTAAAACTCTGTTGGAACGTTACAATTACTTCGCCGCTAACAGTAAAAACAGCCGGTGTACCAACGGGCTGAGCCCAGAGTTCAGTAAGGTTTGCTACGACTGCGGAAAAGGCATAGTTGGCAGTGGAAATCGGGCTGGGGCTTAGTCCAGTAGCATAGGCTTTTGCTTTGATAGTCGTGGATGTAGATATGGGTATAGGAGTGCTATACAAAGCTGATCCGTCTGTAGGATTGCTTCCATCCAATGTATAGTATATTGAAGCCCCAGGTGTGGCACAAACTATGTTCACATTAATAGGACTGTCATAAGAGCCAGCGGGTGGATTGAATGTCGGTGCAGCTACTCCTCCGGAGGCAGAACCGATGATCTTGATATTATCTATTCTATTGTTTCCTGTGGCGGAAGTGCAACCATCAAAGTATATCCGGATGGCAAAATTTGCATTGTCGCCTACACCGGTGATTCCGGTAAAATCAATATTTACCATCTGAGAAGCGACCCAGTTGTTTGCATAACCTACGAGACTTACTGTCTCAATTTGTACCCAGTCATTTCCATTCAATGTATAGCTTATCTCGTGTGTGGTGAATCCTGTGGAAGTTCTTCGTGTGGGGTACGAGAACAAGATGTTATCAAAACCTACTGTGGGAGCCGAGATCTGAATGTATGCCCCATTATTGACGTTATCCAATCCTCCCCGAGGAGCAAGGCTACCACCATTTACTTCGCCATCAACTCCGTTAATTGTTGTTCCTGCGAAGGAAAACACTTCTGTCAGAGAATATGTTATATTGCCGGCACCAACGTTTGATGCAATTGGTTGAGCCCAACTGGTATTCTCTGCGGGTACATTATTATTGAAGTTCCAATAATACATAATGGTCTGAGCTGAAATGCTACCGATCATTAGTATAAAGGCCAGTAAAATTAAGATATTTTTCATCGTTCCTCCTATGGAAACTATATCATTGAACCCATTAGGTTCGTAACATGCACATATATAACACACAAAAACATTGCTTTATTAGCTTGGAGGACAAAGTCTCAAAAACTAATACAGACACAATTCAAACATATGTAAGCTATCAATTTGGGCAAGTGATTTTTTGCTGATAATTGAATTTGTGATGACCTTGGTTATTACTCAACTAATCTTCGATTTGGTTCCAGATTGCTTCCAGGTTCTGATATCAATAGCCGGATATCCCTTATGAGGGCTTCTATACTTTCTTCTTTGGTGTCAAAACTGCACATAAGCCTGATCTCATTTAATGCTTCGTTCCAAGTATAATACATATACTTCTCCTGGAGTTTGGCACATATCAGAGGGGGAAATATTGCGAAAACTGAATTTACAAGAGTTGGCTGAGTGAGATGAATCTCAGGTATAGATGATAGCTTTTCTGCGAGTAATCTTGCCATAGCATTTGCATTCGAGGCATTCGTCTTCCACAAATCATCAGCAAGATAGGCATTATACTGGGCAGAGATGTAGCGCATTTTGGAATATAACTGAGCAGCTTGTTTGCGATAGTATATGATGTCCTTTGTAAGCTCCGGAACGAAACTAATAATAGCTTCTCCAAACATCAGTCCGTTTTTCGTTCCTCCAAAGCTAATAATATCTGCTCCAATTTCTTTTGTCATTGCTTCAAGGCTACAGTTCAAAGCTGCAGCCGCATTTGCCAGTCGAGCTCCATCTATATGCAAATACATAGAGTGTTGATGAGCAAAATTAGCCAGATCCCTTAGCTCTTCCAAACTGTAGAGAGTGCCATATTCAGTGCTCTGGGAGATTGAGATAATCCTCTTTTGAGAATGATGCTGATCACCTCTTCCCAGCATATAGGGATCCAATAGATTTGGGCTCAATTTGCCGTCTACTGTGTTTATCACTACCAGTCTGCTTTGAGTAAACTTTTGAATGGCTCCGCATTCGTCTACATTGATATGAGCGCTGTTTGCACAAAGAACCGAATGAAAAGAATTCATCAAAGCCTGTAATGCTACAACATTTGCTCCCGTGCCCGTCATCACCAGATAAACATCACAGCCTCCCCCAAAGAGCTCTGCCAGCCTTGCCTTTACTACTTCGGTTATTGGGTCATCACCATAACCAAAGCAATAGCCAGGGTTGACTTCACAAAGAGCTTTTAGTACGCTGGAGTGGACTCCACTGTGATTATCGCTTCCAAAACTGTATTGAAACATCTATATCTCCCTTATTTATAACGATCATAGCATGGAAAAGGAATCAATAATTACATCCCTACATTCTGTCCACAATTTTGATATGCTTTCCCCGCCATGGTTACTGAGGTTGTTTACCAAGCAAAGGTTTCAGCCAGCATTTCACCCGGCTTGATGTACTGGACTTTTCCAAAGTACACTTCATAGAGCCTGAACCCCGGATCACTTGTGTCTTTCCAGTGATCATAGATAAATGCAGCCCAATCTGCCACATCTTTCTTAAACTTCAAATCGTCTATTTGTTGCATAGTGCCTTCCAGCCTAAGGGTTCCGGTATAATTATCCTTCGGAAGCATCATACAAAGCTCAACTTTGGGATTTTGTGAGATTTCTGCAGATTTGGCATCATTTGCCCCGGTTGCAATAAAGAAACGGTTCATATAGCATATTAGCGTCACTGGTCGTACGTGTGGCTGTCCATCATCACAGGTAGCCAACTGAACTACTTGTAGTTTGTCAAATAGATTCGATATGTCTTGTCTCATGACGATACTCCATTTCCAAATATTCCGACTGACTTTTTAGAAAAGATTTAGCTTTTGTGGCTCAGTCGAATTGTCAACGAAAAAGGACGGCAGATTATTCTGCCGTCCTGGAGCCAGAAGTTTGTTGGGGAGTATATCAGCGCCCAAGTTTACCAGTTTGTGTTACTGACGCATTAGTTTATGGCAGGCTATGCGATTTCCCGTCTTTTGTATATGAAGTACGATCCAATCAGGAAGAAAACACTATAAATCGACTTCATCAGGTTGTCGACACTTAGGATCACACTCCATCCTTGCTCAATAATCCTTTTCATCATATTGGGATTGCTCAATTGACACGTGTTAATCTCCATATTCGAAAATAGTAAACGCATCAGATATGAAAGCAGAGATGGAATTGTCCAACCATAGAGCTTGTTCAAAAGTTGTGTGGCGACTTCTATGGCAACGAAGAAGATAATCAAATTCAATCCACTGCGATTTTTGAATACTGCAGCAAAAAACCAAAGCAGTGATACGGCAAAGAGATAAGTAAAGCTGAAATGCATGAATCCCTGGATAGCCCCTAAATATCCAAATCCCGTGCCGTTCTTCGTCAGAATTGCAGCTCCTATTGTGATCACCGATGCATTAAACAGCGATAACAATAACAAAATCAACAATGCCCCGATAGTTACAAACAGAAACTTTGAACACAGTATTTTCTGTAATGAAACTGGCTGGGAGAGATGCAGTATTTCACATTTCTTACGATAATCTCCATTTAGCAATGCGTCTGCCAGTGACATTCCAGTAAACAAGCTGATGAAACCCAATACGGTAAACGATATATAGCTTGCAACCCAAGTGATCATCTGCACATTTGCACCAATCATATCAGCTTCGGGTAATGTTACTTCAATCCACACATTACCTGTCCGAAGCAAGTTTATGATATAACCCAAGAGGGCGATCGCATATACAGCTATAGTAAACCATACTGGTAACATCAAAGCTTTTCTATGAGTTTGCCATTCTTTGGTGAGTAATGCTTTAAACTGTTTCATTACTACCTCCTACTGTAGCCAAAAAGATGTCTGCCAGCGTAGCTCTGGTATAGGTGGCTCCATCAATATCTATCGATGAATCCAATATAGCGCTGACAAAGCCCAATGTCTTGCTGGTCATTTTGGGACGATATTTCAGTAGCTCATCTTGCCTGTCCTGAGTGACAGTAACCACGCGTAATCTTGTCTTCAAGGATTCGACTTCCTCATGCAAGATAATCCTACCATTATCAATAAAAATGATCTCCTGAAGGATATCCTCGACTTCTTCTACTTGATGAGTGGAGATCAAAATGGTTTTCGTCTCATCAAAAAACTCCCCAAGGATGGTATTAAAGAATTCCTTTCGAAACGCAATATCAAGCCCCAACGTCGGTTCGTCCAATAGCAGAAATTTTACGTCAAGCGATAGAGTGATTAGCAAATAGAGCTTTGTCCTCATGCCTTTGGATAGCTTACCGACCTTTTTGTCCGGTGGTAGCGAACTGATGGATAACAGCTTCCCTGCAATATCACTGTTCCAGCGTGGATTGATTCCTCTGATGTAGTTCAAGGTTTGTTGAACGGTTAACCGCTCATCCAATCCACTTACATCAGGAATAAACCCCACCTTATCAAAGATGTGATGATCACGATGTTTGATCTCTTTGCCATCCAAACACACGATACCGTCATGAGACAAAAAACCGAGCATACAGCGCATAAGGGTCGATTTACCAGCTCCGTTTTTGCCCAATAACCCTACGATTTTACCTTCTGGCAACAACAGGTTTACATCGTCCAGGGCACGAAACTTTCCATAATACTTACTCATGCTTTGAACAGAATAAGCATCTGGAGTAGGGATTCTTTGATCCAGAAATGTAATCATGATTTCTCTCCATACAAGGCATTTAGCCTTTCCAAAATTTGTTGTTTGGGTATCTCCAATTGCTTTGCAGATCTCAGGACAGGCTCCAGGGTCTCCTCCAGAAATGCTGAACTGCGGGTTTTGATAATCTTCTCTCTTGCGCCGGGACTGACAAAAACTCCGATACCACGTTTGCGATACAGGATTCCTTCATCAACCAAAGCACTGATAGCACTGGAAACCGTCAGAGGATTGATCCCATAGTCTTTTGCCATTTGTCGCAAAGAAGGGACAGCACCTTCGGCAGTGATTGCTCCGATCAATATGGACTCTTCGATTTGCTTTCGAAGCTGCAAGTAGATCGGAGTGTCATCCTTAAATATCTTCATAATAACCTCTTACATAACACAGTGTCATGCTGCATTAGTGTATTGGTGTACTAATACAGCCGACCTGTTTTTTTGTCAAGATCTTTCTTCTAAATACTCAGGTAGCTACGGATTAAGTAGTTGAAGTGGAAGCAGTTGTGAATCTCTTCTCTTTATCTCCGATGACCAAGTTTTACTGACATACTACAAATTCTTCTTGACTATTTTTGATCATACTCCATTCTAATCTGAGAAGATGGATTAGGAGAAAACATGAAAGTATTGATTGTCGGGCTGTTGCTATGGTTAGTGATTTTATGTCTTCCTGCTAGTTTAGCGTGGCCTGATCCGGTAGTAGTATTTAGTGCGCCCAACACTCAATGCACTAAGGCAATCGTAAAAAGCTTAGGTGATGATGCTATAGTAGTATGGCTTCAGAGAGAGAACAACATGGGAATGTATCAGATTCGGATGCAGATAGTATTAGCGGACGGTTCCCTAAGGTTCAACTCTGAGGGAGTGCAGATATCCTCAAGCTGTATCAATTACAACGATCCTATATCTCCCCCCAGCGTTTGCGTTACTCCCGAGGGAGAAATCTTTATATCCTGGTTTGACAGTGTCGCAGGCATGTATCGGGCACAATTGTTCTCAGTTGATGCTCAACCATTATGGGGAGTAGAACCAATCAGTTTATCCGGGATTGGTAATCATGCCACAGTGATCTACTTGGATGGAGCTTTCATCACTGTCTATCCAAAACAGGACTTAGGAATCTATAGGATTTGGGGACAGAAAATTGTAAATGGAGAACAAGTTTGGCCAAACGGGGGTAAGCAACTGGTAGCGCCCCATCCGCAATATCCCACATCTGGAACGCAGTACTTTTCAGTTGTTGGCAGCTATCTTGCCTGGAATTTTTCACCGCTTGGTCAGCTCTTTGTACTCAAGATAAATGCAGATGGGGATCCTGCTCCAGGATTTGATGCTTGGGGTAAACAGATTTCACAGCGAAGTAATCCATATCAGATGGGAGCGTACACATTCATGCAACAAGGTGAAAACCTTTACTGCAGGTGGCACGAAAATTATGAAATACACCCTTCATTTGAATATTGGTCTATCTATCATATCCAACAGCTTGTAAGCCCTACTGGCGAACTTATGGTTCCAGAGCCTGGTGTGGTGGATCTCGATGAGGGAGATCCGTATGCTCTGGCCTTTTACGGCTACGATCCTGGAGTGGGAGATGACTATTTTGTCACTGGTCACGCAAGTGTCTATGGATACCATCTGCGGCGTTTCACTATTACCGGGAGCATGTACACTGATACCATTACACCGATTGTTCCCGTACCTCATTATCCAGGCTCGGAGGTTTACTGTCTGGAAGGCTTGTCGGATGGAACTGCGTTACTGGTTACTAAACAGCAATCTGGAATAAAATACTACCTAATCGATCTTCAGGGAGATTTAATTACGACAGATACAAATGTAATTTTTGAGCAGTATATTTATAGTGGTAATCTTTCGACCTCAAGATACAATGACGTTTTACTGATCATAGGGGCAGTTACGCCAAGTTCTACAACAAATGGAAGTTTATTACTCCAAAAGGTGTCAACTCCCAATAGTTCAACCCACGATCATACGTCTGTTTCATCCATGTTTGAACTAAGTGTAAACAACCCTAATCCCTTCCATGACAGCACTTGGTTTACCTGCAAGGTTCACGATAACAAGAAGTTGGATATATGTATCTACAACCTTAGGGGTCAAAAAGTGAGGAAGATCTTTGACGGAGTTTTAGCTCCAGGAAAGTCGGATTTCCTATGGAATGGGCAAGACGAAAGAGGGCAAACAGTCCCCAGTGGGGTGTACTTTATCCGTGTTTCATCTGGGGGAGAGTCTAAACTGCGCAAAATATTAAAATACAAATAGACTATAAGAGTGGTGGGTGGGTATAGAAGACTGTTTTCATACGCTTAAATTGGAAGAAAACCCACCAATTTGTTATACAGGAAGAAACGTTCAACGGTCTTAAATATGTGATAGTAGTATTCTGCTATATTATATATCTGGAGAAGTACCGAGCCTTGAGGCATATTCTTCGTTTATTCACGAATTTGATATAGTACATTAATAGACTTACCAGTAAGTGATCATACGAAGTTTTTTTGTGAAGCTCTTTCTATGATTATGATGAAAGCATTATCATATCACTTGACACGCATTATTTTACGGGTTTCGGTTTTTCCACAGCTTTCACTGCGGATAAAATACACCCCTGTGGCAATGGCATTCCCACTCTCGTCCTTTCCATCCCAATTCAAGATTAGGTCGTTTGCTGATTTACTGCCTTCATAGATACTTTTCACGAGTTGTCCCCGCATGTTGTAGACCTTTACAGACACATTTCCCGGAATATTGTTCTTATATTCCAGAGTCAGTTTGTCCCCAAAGGGATTTGGCCAGGCCTTGAAAGCTGGGTCTGGAGCTTGAGGATCATCTATGGATACCGATACATCCAATTTCAGACAGTAATATATGTGTGAGGTTGAGCTATAACTTTTGGCTACGAAGATATAGGAGTTACTATTCAAAATGAAGTAATAATCGGATAACTCACCTGTCGGACTTTGCCATGGATTGTTTTGTACCACTGCCCACTCTTCAGTATCCAAATCAGCGAGACGAAAATATAATTGTCCTTCATTTGGATGCAATGATAAGAGATTATTGCGTATTTTTACTACATTTCTCGCCGGATACGGAAAATCATCGATTTGGGGAAAGCCTGTATATATGGCAAATTGCCCATTACCATAATATTGAAAGATACGATAGTATGAGTATGAACTATACATTCCATCGAAGCTATATCGAGCAGTAAAACGGTTCCCCGGTAAACGGTAACCAAAATACCAGCCATCACCCCATGGATCATACATACTTGTTGAGAGCCATATATGCTCTGTAATTTCTGTCCCATTCAGGGTGATTATTCCTTCGTAATTATTCCCATATTCATCAGACCAATTGGCGTAATAATTATCATCATCAAAGCAGTAAGTGACGGAGATTCTTCCATGAGGCGCGTTGATTACGGTGGGGTTAAACTCACTATCAAAGATAATCGGCGGTGGGGGGCTGTTGGACCATTGGGAAGTTTGCGATAGTAATATCCTGCCCTGACTGAGTGGTGATATGCTGCAATGCATTGCTTCCGGATCGCAGCTATACATAAAGGTGAGTTCATTATTATAATAGTCCCAGCACCATAGCTTATCTGTATCGAATGGGTCATAAGACAAAAAAAACAATTTGTTGTCCATGAAAAGGTACCGGTAAATCAGCAGTGTGTAACTATATGAATCAAAAGGTATAGTATAGGATTGCACCTGGCTACCGTTGATTACGAGCAAGTAAATATCGTATGTACTCGAAAACAACAGGTACAATGTGTTCTCTACTATGCGAAAATCTGAAGAATAAAAGTTTATCGGTCCTTCACTAAAGCTGTATATAACCTGCTCTTCCTCCAGTAAACCGTTCGCATGAAGACGCCTCATTTTGACCTGTCGATTCTGCAAGGTATTACTGGATATATCATAAAAACAAAGGGTACTATCCGAATCCATGATTCTCATCCAATAGTTATATTCCACTATGGTGGCTGATACTTGCTGGATATTCAAGACTGTAGTAGCTCCCACGAACAGGGGCAACACCACTAAAAATGCAAGAATTAAGTATTTCATAGCTCCATCCTCTCAAGTGAAATTTGATGCAATTTATATTCCTAATATCAATAAAAAGAGCATAATTACATGCAAGAGCATTTATTTTTGTAATTCAGCATAGTAATTGCGATTATTCGCATCACTGACAATAAAGTTCTTGACCTATGGCTACATAAATCCACACTTGGATGCAGACGATATAAAGCACAAGGAGCCGAAGGTGAAACGTTTCTTCTGGTGGATAGTGATTATCATTGGATTGATCATTTTGATCAGACGCAAGTATAAAATCAATCTGGTAAATTAATCGACCCGAATTTTTCCGAACAACATGCTCGGCTACAACAGCTGATGGCTATTAAGGTCTTCGTGTATTCAGCATGGATACAACTTGCGGGGAACTAATTGGATAATGAAATCTATGCAGATGGGTAACCCACAGAAAAGGGGGTCTACTACTACAATGCATGGGAAACCATTGTTAACGTAGGATCGGAATCCTACGCTACTATCATCATCGGAATCCTACGCTACTGTCAACTTAGTAGTCAAGCGTATATCAAGCCTATATCAAGCCTATATCAAGCGTATTCACGAATTCACTTGATATACATGAGATATACCTCAAACATGGGTTGATAAGCATGATTGAAATGATGATGCTTGTTCATATGGTACTCTATGTTTTGTTCTGATACTCGAACCAACTTTTGGACTGAATAGTACCATCAACAATAAGGGCTTACAGCATGTGGAAGAATAAAACATACACGTTGATAATGGTCAACACATCACGTTTATGAAGATACATTGCATTTATCACAACACTGCTAAAAACGATCAGAATCTGTTTGGAAAATACGGCCATCGACATAGTGGAAAGATTCTATGGGCACAGAGATTTACTTGATTATATCGCATAAATAGGCAACCTATTTATATTGATCCCTTAAAGTGTCGTAGATAACATTCAACAAAATGCACATGCGATATAATGCCTTAAATTTATACTTGACATACACTTGCAGTCGTTTAAATTGTTGCTGTACTCAGATGTGAGTTCCATATACGTGAGTAGCTATGATCGATTTTGGATAATTGATCAAGATCAAATTATAAATTAACAAGGCATGGGAGGAATCCATGAAAAAGATGAGAGCAGTTTTACTAATTATTGGTCTGCTTTGGCTGGTTTCGGTGGGCTTTGCACAAAGTAACTACAGGAGTGTAGCTTCTGGTAGCTGGAGCGATGAAACTATTTGGGAATACTGGAACGTTACAGAATGGGTCGCAGCAGATTCATCTCCAGATAGTGACGATGGGTTGATAACAATAAGCGACGGTACAGAAGTTACCATAGACGATGAATTGACCATAGACCAATTAACCATTGAATCCGGAGCATCACTGATCCTGTCAGAAGATGTAGTTTTTACAATTGCGGATGGTGATGGGGATGATCTGACAATTAATGGGACTTTCACAAATAATTCTGCTAGCATGGATGTTTCGGAAGAGCCATCAATCTTGGTAGGTTCTGGTGGGACGTACATACACTCAGTTGATGGTGAGACAATCCCTCCCATAGCATGGCACGAGGAAGCTGTATTGATCATACAAAGTGATTCAGTAGTTGAAGGTCTGGATCAGGAGTTTGGAATTGTTAAGTTTGACAATGCCGATCAAGTGTCATCATGGTCTCTGCCAAGTATAGACGCCAGACAAATCATTATTGAGAACACTGGTTATGCAATGTTATACACAACAGCTGATAATACAGAGTTTTCCGGTGATTTCAGGATGACGGGAGGGCGTTTTATTGCTAACTGGGCAAGCGCAAATAGAACTACGATCATAAAAGGCGATTTATGTGTTTTGGGCGGAATATTCGAAGTTACAAACCGTAATACATCAAATAGAATTCATTCTGTTGTTGTGGAAGGTGATATGTTGATCTGCTCTACAGAAACTACCACCGGTACTGTAAATCTGAATGGGTATGCTGCGAACAGCACCAATTCAGGTAGACTAATCCTGAAAGGAGATCTGACGGTTAACAAAGGATTGCTGACTAGGACCCAAACAGTCGCAGGTGGGGCTACTGGAGTCTATTTCGATGGATCGGGAACACAAACATTTACTTGGTCTGGAGGATTGATCTCAACAGATGCCAACGGGGCAGGTAGAAGATTTTATTACAGCACTGCCAAGGGACCCTCAAGCCTTAACGAGATATATAGTTCCAGCTTGGCACAGGTTACGATTAGTGGGACAGAAGGAGCACCTTCAACAGGATTCGCAAGCTGGCCAAATTCTGGAACACTAATCAAAAACTTCACAGTAAGCAATAATGGTGGAGTGACACTTTCACGCAATCTGAACATAAACGACAAGCTCATTATGAAAGCCGGTGCTTTGAACTTATCCACTTTTGCTCTGACATACGCTAATGATTCCAGCCTTGAATACAGCGGAACGGTTCTACAGACAGTTGGCGCTGAATGGCCTTCATCATTTGATAAAAACGTGTTAAATTCGAATAGTGTAGGCTTGAATCTTAACGCCTCAAAGAATATCAGTGGTTATTTGACCAATAATGGCGTGTTGAACATTGGAGCTAATACTCTGACGTTATCAGATGGATATTCCGGTAGTGGAACTTTGACTGGAGGAGAAACTTCAAATCTGATTATTGGGGGTGCTGCTGCCAATCTAAGCCTCCCTTCACTTAGTTTGAATAATTTGGAGTTGAACAGGGCAAATGGAGCATCTCTCGCTGGTAATCTTACCGTAATTGGTGAACTCAAGCTTACCTCTGGGACACTATCCATCGGGGGAAACACCTTAACCTTGAATGGGTCATTGAATCTGAATGGTGGCAGTATGAGTGGAGGTGCTACATCAAATCTCTTTGTCGGTGGTATAGGCTCGAATATGACGATTCCTAGCCTAACTCTGAATAATCTTACAAATAATCGCCCCAATGGGGTGACCATGAGTGCGGATCTAACCGTGAATGGGACATTATCCTTGTTGTCAGGAGCATTAACAATTGGGGCTAATAATATTACTGTCAATGGAGAAATTAGTGGATCTGGTACTTTGACCGGTGGGGTAACATCAAATATGCTCATAAGCGGATCAGGGGACAATTTAACTTTACCAACGATTTCTAATGGGCTCAATAACCTTACGGTGAATAGGTCAAACAAGGTTATTTCCATGAATAACAACTTATCCATTGGCAATCTACTAACACTATCAAACGGAGCATTATCAATTGGGACTAACACTCTGACGCTCAATGGAGGTCTAAGCATTACGTCCGGTAGTTTGGTTGCTGGAAGCAACTCGAATATAGTAATTTCTGGAACTGGTGGGGCTATGACGCTCCCAGCTCTTGTTCTGAATGATCTCACAATAAATAGAAATGCTCAGGTTATTACCATGAGTGCCGGATTGAGCATTGGTGGTACACTGACTATGACTGCCGGGACTTTGTCAATCGGATCAAACACTCTGACTCTAACTGGTAATCTATCTGGAAGTGGTACCTTAAATGGTTCAAATGCATCTATAGTAATTGTAAGTGGAACTGCCTCATTGCTTTCTTTACCAGCTATTACACTGGGAGGATTACAGATCAATCGAGCAAATGGAGTAATACTTGGTGGAAACGTTACAATTGATGGCAATATGACATTGTCGAGTGGAAACTTGAATGTAAATGGTAAGACGCTGACAATAGATGGGAAGACAGTTTACAATGGAGGAACAATTTCCTTCGCAACCGGAACATATCAAACAGATGGATACCAGGACGCAACGAATAGAATCAACGTTCCTGCCAATGATGATGGATACTTAGTCAATGCGAGTATCACATCCGGTCCACTCAGAAAAGCCAAGGGAGATGCCATAGTTGGGTTGCAATGGACTATTACTGGTTCTTGCACTGGTGATAAGCAGTTCATCTTTACATGGGATGAAGATGATGACAACGGATATGATTGGGGAGTATATGATTATCCTTTGTTCGTTTCTTGGTTTGGAGCAGAGCCACTAAAGGTTACATCCTTCGATCCGGGACCTCCTAGAGTGATAACACTTGAGGTTGAGTCTTATGCAACAGGAAATTACTCGACATACAATGAAGCAGGAGCAACGGGAACACTTCCTGTAGAGCTAGCTTCATTTACAGCTATTCTACTTGCTTCCGATGTAGTGCGACTGAATTGGTTGACTCAATCCGAAACGGGAGTTAATGGTTTTTATATCCTGAGAGCCAATGAGCTCGACTTGAGTGTAGCCGAAGTAATAAGTCCGATGATTGCCGCTACCAATACATCCAATCAGGCTTCATATATATATACTGATCGTGAGATACCCTCTGAAGGTACTTATTATTATTGGTTGCAGATTACAGATATAGATGGTGCCACAGCATTTTATGGTCCTTCTATGGTAGAGATTAGTTTTGACAATACTAACAACCAGGTTGTACCGCTTGTCACAAGCTTCAAGAACCCATACCCCAATCCCTTCAATCCGATTCTATATATAGCATTTGATATTGCAGAGCCTTCTTCAGTACAAATTGATGCTTATAATATCAAAGGACAGATTGTTGCAAACATATTCTCTGGCCAAAAACAACCGGGAATCTACAACTTAAACTGGAACGGAACCGATAATTCTGGTCGTCGCCTGGCAACCGGAACATATTATCTTAGAATGTGTGCAGGTTCCTATGAAAAAACTCGAAAAGTAGTATTGATAAAGTAATAGTAGATTACTCATGAAACGAGAGCAGAGGTGGTTGTTATCACCTCTGCTTTTTTTTGTGCGCTCAATTTGGCTGAAAACACATCAAAAGACCATCGATTAATCGGGGCATGGGGCAGCGCCCCAGACAATATGGGCGGTGGATGGGTATAGATAGCTATATTTGTATACTCAGATTGGCTGAAATCACATCGACTTACTATATAGAAAGAAAGGTTCAATGGCCTAATATAGGGTATGTTATGATACTCCAACAAAATCTATTTGACAATTCTACAAAACCCTTTTCATGTGCCCCAAGTGTGTAACCAATCACGAACCTGATATTATGTGTGTGTAATAAATATATGGAACGAGGAACAGCTATGCAAAGTATCAATAGTCAGCTCGATGCCGTGATATCAAAGTACCGCGGGAAAAAGGGCGCAATGATTCCAATGTTGCAGGATGTGCAGAACATTGAAGGATTTCTCTCAAGAAACACGATGCAATACATCGCAGATCAAATGAATATTCCTCCAGCCGAGATTTACGGAGTAGCTACATTTTATTCGATGTTTCGCTTAAAGCCACAAGGTAAACATGTCATCAGAATATGCAAGGGTACTGCCTGTCATGTATCGGGAGCTAATGGAATCCTCTCTGCTCTCAAAGATAAACTCTGTTTACCGGATGGGGAGGAAACCACCGATGATATGAACTTTACTTTGATGGAGGTTGCGTGTCTGGGTTGTTGTAGCTTGGCACCAGTGATCATGATTGATGACCAAACATTTGGAAAACTTACTCCAGAATCCATTCCGTCAATCTTGGATAAGTTTGCTTTTGTGGGAGAGACAAAATGAGTGTAATTACTGTAAAGGTTGGGGTCGGAAGCTGTGGACTCGCTGCTGGAGCAAGAGACGTATACCAGAAGCTCGAAGAGTATATCAAAGACTCGAAGATTCTGGTCACCTTAGAAAAAACGGCATGTATCGGAATGTGTTTTGAAGAGCCGATAGTTGAGTTTTCAGGCTTGGACACAGGTTCCATTACTTGTGGCAAGGTAGAAGCTGATTCTGTGACGGCTCTATTGGATAATTACATAAATGGAGCGTCAATCGATTATAATGTGATTTTGGCTGAAAAGCAATCTGGGATACATAATGAATTATTGGCAAATCAAAAAAGGATAGTCCTGCGAAATTGTGGTGTGATAAATCCTGAATCCATAGAAGATTATGAAACCCGAGGAGGATATCAAGCTCTCAGACAGTCACTCGGGATGGACAAATTAGAGATCATCAATACTATCAAAGATTCAGGTCTCCGTGGTAGAGGTGGAGCGGGATTTTCCACTGGGTTAAAATGGACTTTTGCCTATAATGCCCAAAGTGAGAAGAAGTATGTAATCTGCAATGCCGATGAAGGTGATCCAGGTGCTTTTATGGATCGTAGCGTGCTTGAAGGGGATCCACATAGTATTCTGGAAGGAATGGCAATCGGAGCCTTTGCAATGGGAGCTGATGAAGGATACATCTATTGCCGGGCTGAATATCCTCTTGCGATTAAACACCTCAAAGTCGCAATAGATGCAGCTCAAGCAAAAGGATATTTGGGAAACAATATTCTGGGAACAGAGTTTTGCTTTGATCTTCACATCAAAGAAGGAGCTGGAGCATTTGTCTGTGGAGAAGAAACCGCTCTAATGGCTTCCATTGAAGGCAAACGAGGTATGCCATCGATCCGTCCTCCGTTCCCAGCAGAATCCGGTTTATGGGGAAAGCCGACGAATATAAACAATGTCGAAACTTGGGCTAATATTTCATGGATAGTACAAAACGGTGCTGCTGCTTTCAAGCAATATGGAACTGAAAAATCAAGCGGAACCAAGGTCTTTGCCCTTGCAGGTAAAATCAAGAATAGCGGCTTGATCGAAGTCCCGATGGGAATTACAATCCGGGACGTGATCTACAAGGTCGGCGGGGGTATGAAGACAGAGTTACCCTTCAAGGCTGTTCAATTGGGCGGTCCCTCTGGTGGTTGTATACCTGAAGCTTTACTCGACACGATCGTGGATTATGATTCGATTACCAAAACAGGTGCAATCATGGGTTCTGGCGGTATGGTTGTGATGGATCAGGGAACTTGTATGGTCGATGTCGCAAGGTTTTTTCTTAATTTTACACAAAACGAATCCTGTGGTAAATGTACTTTTTGCAGAATAGGAACTCGTAGGATGCTGGAGATTCTTGACAGGATTACAGAAGGCAAAGGGGAATTGGCTGATATTGAAAAGCTGGAGCAGCTTGCTACAAATATTATCAAAGGATCATTGTGTGGGTTAGGACAGACAGCGCCAAATCCGGTACTGACAACTCTGCGCTATTTCAAGGATGAGTATCTGGCACACATAGTGGAAAAGCGTTGTCCGGCAGGGGTATGCAATTCGCTTGTTACATATAGTATCATCTCCGAAAAGTGTATTGGGTGTACTGCTTGTAGCAGAAAGTGTCCGGTAAATTGTATATCTGGCTCTGTAAAACAAGTGCATGAAATAGACCAGAATAAATGCATAAAATGTGGTGCTTGCTTTAATACTTGTAAGTTTAATGCGATCCAGAAGGGGTGATTGGAAATGAAAAAAATAGAAGTGATTTTAAACGGAAAATCAGTAGAAGCAGAAGCAGGGATTACGATCCTCGAACTGGCGAGGCAACATGGGATTTCCATCCCCACCCTTTGTCACGATGAAGAGCTCAAACCTTATGGATCATGCTGGGTCTGTGCCGTCGAAGTAGCTGGCAGACGCGGATTTGTTACATCATGTGGAACTACCATCAGTAGTGGTATGGACATAAAAACCGATTCTGAAGAGATTCGTAGCGCCCGCAAGATGGCTCTGGAGCTACTGGTATCGAATCACTATGCTGATTGTGAAGCTCCGTGCAAGATAGCCTGTCCTGATCATGTGGACATCCAGGCTTATGTTTCATTGATCGCCAATGGACAATACCACGAAGCAGTAAAAGTAATCAAGGACACATTACCTATGCCTCTGTCGATCGGAAGGGTATGTCCCGCCTTTTGCGAGAAAGAGTGTCGTCGGCAATTAGTGGAAGAACCCGTTGCTATCAGGCAATTGAAACGATATGCTGCGGATATGGATTCGGAAGATTATTGGAATTACATTCCTGAAAAACAACCTGATAAAGCAATGCGTGTGGCAATAATTGGAGCCGGTCCATCTGGATTGACATGTGGGTATTACCTCAGTACCAATGGCTATGATGTAACTGTTTATGAAGCTGCTCCATCTGCTGGTGGATGGCTTCGCTATGGCATTCCAGAATACCGATTACCAAAAGCCGTATTGGACAAAGAGATAGATCTTATGTGTGCCAATGGAATGAAGATCGAGTATGGCAAAGAGTTGGGTAAGGACTTGTTCCTGAATGACCTAAGTGCAAGTTTTGATGCTATATATCTGGCAATTGGTGCTCAAAAGGCTGTCCCCATGCCTGTAAAAGGTAGTGATTTGGATGGATGCTATCTGGGAGTAGATTTTCTCAAAGAACATGCCATGGGAAAGACCCCACCCATTGGGAAAAAAGTAGCTGTGGTAGGTGGCGGGAATACGGCTATAGATTGTGCTAGAACTACTCTGCGCCTGGGAGCAGATGTTAGTATCATATATCGCAGAACAAGGGAAGAAATGCCCGCAGATGATTTTGAAATAGAAGCTGCAGAAAAGGAAGGAGTTCACTTCCATTATCTTTGCAATCCTGTAGAGTATAGTGGTGAAGATAATAAGCTCCAATCAGTCAAAATTGAGACAATGCGTCTTGGAGAACCTGATTCCAGTGGAAGAAGAAGACCCGAACCTACGGGAGAGTATTTTACCGAACAGTTTGATTCGATTATTGCTGCAATTTCCCAAGTACCGGATGTGGAAGCATTTGCAGATCAAAAGAATTACATCGGAGAAAGCATCCTTCCGCTTAGCCGTTGGCAGACTGCAATTGTAAACGAAGACACCATGTACACAGGCCTAAAAAACGTATTTGCGGGGGGAGATTTCCGACGTGGAGCTGCTACTGCTATCGAAGCTATTGCAGATGGTAGAGTTGCTGCAAAGATGATAGATTCCTTTCTCTCTGGAATACCAATGAAGACTGACGAAATCAGATTCGATGCAAAAAAAGGGATGAAAGTCGATGATGTATCAGCCGATGAATACAAAGCTTATGACAAAATCCAGCGTTTTCACATGCCGGAGTTGGACATTCCTATTGCCTGTAGCAGCTTTTCTGAAGTAGAGCTTGGTTTTAAGGAAAGTGATGCCAGAGCAGAGGCAGAACGGTGTCTGGAATGTGGATGTTTGGTGAATGAAACATGTTTTCTCAGGCAGTATTGCACGGATTATAATGTAGATTCACAACGTTTTGTTGGGTCTATCGGAAAACATCCTATCGATTATAGCCATCCATTTATCGTTCGGGATCAAAACAAGTGCATAAACTGCGGCAGATGTATCCGAACCTGTGCTGAAATTCAAGGAGCTGCTGTTCTGGGATATATTTATCGCGGGTTTCCTACGGTAGTTGCACCTCAGTTTGGTGAATCATTGACTCAAAGTAGTTGCGAAAGCTGTGGAAAGTGTATCA
The DNA here is from genome assembly GCA_964634275.1 of uncultured Candidatus Cloacimonadota bacterium. Taxonomy (GTDB): domain Bacteria; phylum Cloacimonadota; class Cloacimonadia; order Cloacimonadales; family Cloacimonadaceae; genus CAZZCS01. The sequence continues at coordinate 79,911 of CAZWIS010000005.1, forward strand.
ACGTATGTCCAGTGGGAGCGCTTACAGAACGCAATCTGTATTACAAACTCAACCCGCTGCCAAAAATGGAGACCATCCAAAACTGTGGTCTTTGTGGAACCGGTTGTACTGTAAAAGCTGAAACACAAACCACGGAAATATGCCGAATCACTACTCCCAATGATGATGAGGAAATTGGTTTTAATCGACATAATCTTTGTTACAAGGGACGCTTCGGATGGCAAACCCTGGCAGATAGTGATCGTGTAACATCTCCTATGCACAGACAAAATGGGAAGTGGCAAGTAATTACCTGGCAAGAAGCATCAGAACTGATAAATGATAGATTGAGTAAATGCAATAGCAAGCGGATTGAGATATCTCCCAATATCACAATAGAAGAGATGTTGCTGATGAAACAAGTAGCAGATACAATATCGGCAAAGTACTCTTCAGGAGACCTTTATAGTCTATTCAGTGATAACTACATCGACGTGAGTCCGACGAGCATTGCATATCAAAAACTAAATGAATATCAGGAATTGGTAGTCGTCGGAAAGATCAGCCATACTCTTAGGACAATCCTACGCCTTAAGCAAAGAGAGGGCAAAAGGTTAGTCCTTGTTAATCATCCCGAGTCTGGATTTGATCGGTTTGCAGATGATCTATACAGCAACCTTTCGCATTTGAAGACTAATTCAAATCAGCTATTTATCTATAATATTAACAGTCTTTCCGAAAAAGAGATTTACGATATTTGGGCTTTAGCAAATGCTATCGATCCTGAGACGAAAAATCTTATGCAAACCAGCGATTATTCAAACTATCTTGGCATGCTCGCTGTTAAAGCAGACCGAAGTCTTTGTACGGCTAATGACTTTGTTCTTGGTTACGGAAGGATTCCTTCAAAAGTAAAGGATGCGAGATTTAGTATTGCTCTATTGACTCATTTCGAGGGTAATGATAACGTCGATCTTATCCTACCCCTACCTACTTACTTAGAGATAAATGGGACGGCTCTCGCAAACAATGGTTTGATCTGCAAGTATAGCAATCCTCGCCAATCCAACCTGATGAATCAACTGTTAAAACTGTTTTATGAACTTGGGTGGATTCATCCAAACACTGCTGAAATCAACTACTGGAATGAGATGGCCGAAAAGCTTCTGAAGGGATTGGAAAGCTATAAAGCTGACATCTTTGATCTCTCGAAAGTCAAGACTGATAGGCTTTCTAATGAAGTAATCAGTGCAAGCGGAGTACTGACCAAAAGGATTGAAGCGCTGTATCATAGCAGGAGTCAAGCCACAAAATTCTAATCAGGGCTGTATATTAGCATGAGTGAATTCAGTGCACAAGAAAATGCCCTTGCTTGGCTCTTGTGCACTGAATTCTTTTTAACTTAAAAAGCTCGAATCTGTTATCCAAAGTGATTGCCTGAACTTGTTTATATGGCGATCCTTGGGTTTGATACAGAAGTCTTTATAGAGGCAAGTTTATCCGTTTACCGAGTTTTGCCGATTGATAGATAGCTTGAATAATCTCCACGGATTTTCTTCCGTCACGTCCATCAGTTGAGGGTGTCGCTATGCCAAGTAAGACATCTACTACATTCCTATAATAGGGATTGTGACCAAAGCCATATACGTTTGGAGGCTGATAGTTTGCATCCAGAGCGATTCTATCATCATCATCATAGTCCTCAAAATCCCACTTCTCGATTTTATTGACTGCTACGCCTCCGATCTTTACGGTTCCCTTCTCTCCGATGATAGTGATCGAACCTTCGAAGTTCTTGGGATATGTCAGCATAGTTACATTGAGAGTGGCTATTATTCCGCTACGAAATTGAAGTATGGCGCATCCTGTATCCTCTGCCTCGATTCTTCTTGCCATTGTAGCTGTTGTGGCTACGACAGAATCCACATTTCCCAAAAGCCAGTAAAGAGCATCGACATAATGGCTGGCTTGATTCATAAATGCTCCACCATCAAATTCCCAGGTTCCGCGCCATTTTTCAGCATCATAATATGCTTGAGGGCGTTGCCAGAATACGTTGGACTGTGCCAGATATATTCTGCCAAAACGGCTTTTATCAATTGCTTTCTTTAAAAGCTGCATGGTGCTATTAAGTCGATTTTGTTTTACAACAAAAAGAGACACACCATTCTTGTCGCAAGCTTGGATCAATTTGTCTGCAGCTTCGATATTTATCGACATTGGCTTTTCCGTTAAGACATGGATGTTTTTCTTAGCGACATCAATTCCAATAGATGGATGTGTCCCACTGGGAGTGCAAATACTAACGATATCCAATTCTTCCTTTTGGAGCATATCATTGTAATCTCGATAAAATCTGGGAACATTGTATTGTTCAGAAGCTACTTTTGCTTTTTCTTCGATAATATCTGCTACCGCCACAAAGGAGGCTTCAGGTATTTGAGCTACCGCCTCAAAATGATTCTTTGCTATTCTTCCACAACCAATTAAACCAATTCGGACTTCCTTCATCATATCTCCTTTGTGAGTACCAAAATACATTACATACTATCCTTTAAAACGGAACATATAATACTCATTTGCGTTCAAACGATATGAATCTGTGCATTTTGTAAAGGATTTTGTTTTGAATCTTTGCCCTATACATAGTTAGTTACAATGAAATGCCGTTGTACGTGTCTTCCAGAAAAGTATATCAGTTTGTTAGCAGCCTGTATTAGAGCATAGAAACTGTCATCAATACCAACCCACCACACTTGTTGTATGGAGCGCTACCCATACCACGATTTATCAACGTTCTTCACATATGAATCAATGGCCATATATTTGAGGAATTGTTTGACATGATACTGGTTTCACATTTGGTGTCCAATAATCAGAAATCAGGATATCAATAAGTTATGAAAAAGAATAAAGCACCAATAAATGCAGCTATCAATGAGATTCAAATCATTCATACTTGGGGCTTGGGAGATATGATTTTACTCACACCAGTTTTAGGGCTTGTGAACAAACTGTATCCCCAATATAAGCTTTCTTTTTTGTGCTTTCAAAAGGTATCTGCCTCACCCATAAAACTTGCTCCCTACACACAAGATATTGATTTTTCGAATTGGCGAGCTACTTCTTTGATCACAGCAATCCGGAAGCTTCGGAACAAACAGCTTTTTGCCGTCTTTTGTTCATCTGGTGTGACACATTGGAAGGCTTGGCTCTTCATGTTGCTAATCCCAGCAAAATACAAAATCGGAGAGTATAAGAGATTTAGGCTACCTGGACTATCACTTTATCATAAAATCGACGATAATGAAAGTCGAACTTATAACAATTATCAGATATTTGGTAAGATACTCGTATTGCCAGAATACTCAGCAGTTATGCAAAACAGGATTGGATACAATTTCTACCCTCAATTTTTTCTGCATGATGATGATAAGTCTTGGGCTCGGAGTTACTTGAATGAACATGCCTTGAGTGATACAAAACTGCTTGGTATCCATCCTGGGTGTATGGCAAAGAATAAGTACCGGAGATGGCCTCAGCAACATTTTGTCGATCTGATTAAGCTTTTGAAACAGCATTCGGGATACGAAATCGTAATCTTTGCAGGTCCTGATGAACAGGATGTAGGTGAGAATATAAGTGCTCAAACGTCAACCCATCTGGTCTCAGGTCAGCAGTTATCACATGTGGCTGCATTAATATCACAATGTACTTTGTTTATAAACACAGATTCTGGTTTAGGGCATGTGGCATCGTGCTTTGGGATTAAAACTCTGACAATCTTTGGTCCTGGAGATGAAAGACATACAGCAGCTTTTTCGGATGATTCATTTGTAATTCGGAATGAGATTGCTTGCGCTCCTTGCGTACAGAAACCTACTCTCAAATGTAAGGGAGAGTGCCTTAGCCAGCTTCGACCTGAAAAGGTGTATGAGAAGATCTATAGCTTATTTTTGGAGGCTCATATACCAGACAGCCATCTTTGATATCTCTTCTTCAATGCTGAATCTTTGTATGTAGCCATCCTGTCTGATCTTTTCCGATAGAAAATACGTAGGTGTAGCCAGTTTCTTCATCCTGTCACTATTGACAGGTAGATCTATCTTTAGCAGCTTTGCAGGTATGTCAAAAATCCTTCCGATAAACACCGCTACAGATACTGGAATAGTAAAACGAGGGATCTTGAATGATGGATTGGTAGCGATTATTTCCATTAATTTACTAATCGTGATGTATGGCTTGTCCACACAGTTGTAATCCAAAATACCTGGCTTTATCTTCGAAAGAGCAAAGAGCGTCATATCAATTACGTTTGCTCTTGAAACGATGGATTTTATATAGTCTCCACTTCCAATCCTGACCCATGGTTTCTTATGCATCATATCGATCATTTTGTACATATTGGCATAGTTATATGCTCCATAGATCACGGTCGGACGCAAGATTACAAGCTGATGGTCGGTGTCTTCTTTTTGCCATTGGAGACACAGAAGTTCTCCTTCCAGTTTTGAAGCTCCGTATGGATGATCTGGATTATACACTCCAGATTCATCGGTACATTCGGAAGGATGTCCATACACTCCCACGGTACTGAAATACATCATTTTTTGGATCTTTTGAGCGTTTACATAGTCCAAAAGCACCTTGGTTCCATATTTATTATGGCTGTAGTATTCATCCTCGGAAACACCAAAGTCATGCTTGGCTGCAGCACAATGGATTACCAAATCTATTTTGGTGGAGTATTGTTTTTCAAAAGCATTATGAATTCGAGTGAGGTCTGTAATTTCCCGAATGTCGCCAATCTTTGTGTATGGATGTGGTGTATCATCGCAATGATGGGAAATATCGATACCAACTACAATATGCCCTATTGCTTCCAGTTCATACATCAGTTTGCTTCCGACAAAGCCATTGCTACCTGTCACCAAAATATTCATTGTGTTCTCCTCAGCGTTGTGGGTTCCATATAGCGGAGTTTTTATTTCGCAGCAAGTTTAAAAACGAGACCATTGATGCATATACCATAGCTGTGATATAAGCCGGTAGTCCAGAACCTGGAATATGCTTTTTCTTTCTCTGTGCCATCAGTTCAATAATACCAATAGTATAACCAATTGCTTGGAGGATGAATAGAACTTTGAAAAAGGGTTTCGAGGACAAAGCCATCGTCGAGATAAAAATCGCAATCGCAGGAGCGAAAAATAGCCATCTCAGGATCTTATGCGAGAATAGCATAAAGCTAATTTGCGGATACTTGAAGCAGTTCAAGAGTTCGCTATTGTTACCAAGTACAAACCATTCCCTACTGATTATTCGGATCTTACGGTTTATTTCCTGGTTTGCTGAGGTCGTCACCTCCTCACTTACTACTGCCTGCTTCTGATATTTTGCCAGGTATCCGGTTTTGAGAGTACTCAAAGTTCGTTCAAAATCATCCACAGAGGATGGATCTATTTCGTTAAAAAGATCTCGGCGAATCAAGTATATAGATCCATTTGACCCAATTATCGAATAGAAATCGTTATCCAGCTCTTTCAAGTATGATTCATATTTCCAGTACAGACCCTCTCCAGATTCTTTGCTCCCGGATTTTGTCAGGCACAACCTACCTGAAACAATTCCGATCTTTGGATTTGATAGCATAGTCGAGACCAGATACCTCACTGCTTGGGGCTCAAACATGGAATTGGCATCTGTAGACAGGATGAAGTCACTCTCTAATCTTTCTCTTACCAGATTGTGTGCTGATTGCTTTCCCCGTCGGGGTTTCTGGATTACAAGCTCTACCCTGCGATCGCTGTATTTCTGAACAATATCGTTTGTTTGGTCGGTGGAATCGTCTGATATTATCAAGAGCTGGATTTTTTCATGGGGATAGTCCAAAGCCAGAAAAGACTCAATCTTTTCACCAATAACGGCTTCTTCATTGAATGCAGCACAAACTACTGTAATAGTAGGTAATAGATCATCCCCAATATGTATCTCCGGTTCCTTGCTTGTTCTAAAGGCCTTTGTTATTACAAACAGAATAGCCCCATACCCAAACATATGATATGCCAATATGGACACACTAATCCAAAATAAAGTTATCATGATACATCCCTTGAGTCTATCATTGTTACACGTTCTGTTTAGTTGTAAACAAGTCAATTAGCTGCTGCGTCAGGGTTGCTCTGGAAAACTTTGTAATCGCAGCAGAATCGGACTTAGCGTTTATTGATTTGTTTATCAATTTCCTTAGTTTGTCGATAATGTCTTCTACATCACCAACGTATGCACACAGTCCCAAATTACTTGGCTCAATTACATCCCGAATGATGGTAGTTTTGGGTCCAACAAACAGAATTGGTTTCCCGAGTCTGATCAATTCAAATAGTTTCCCTGTATAAACACCTTCCGCTTCTTGATCATCATTCATCATTATGATGTTTATGTCTGCTCCTGCAGCATACTCAAGCGCTTCTTTGTGCAATTTGTATCCTTCATAACTAAAGAAACTATACTTTGATTGTTGGATAGTTTCTTTAATCTCCTGACAAGTAGTGCCGATATGGAGGAATTGAGTATCAATCAATGAACTCGTTGCAATAGCATCTAACAATGCGATCAGTCCTTTTGCCATTCGTTGATGTATCTTGCCCATGAACAACAAGGTGTACTTATCGAATTTGTGAGGAAAAACTCCTTCGAAATCATCCTCATCATAGCCATTCGTAATGACATGGAATTTGCTACTGAAATTGGGATGCTTTGCTACGTAATTGTCCTTAATGAAGTCTGTGACAAACACTGCACAATCACAGGATTTGATTACCCGATCGTCCACCTGATCGATAATTCTTTTACGGAATTTGAGTACATCTGTTTTAAGGCATGGAGCAAACTGCCATGCATCCCGATAGTCTGCCACCCAGAATATCTTATCCTTGTAAATACGTTTCAGAGCTATACCAATCAGGAAAGCTGAGAACGGAAAAGCTGTGATATAGACATTTCGGAGTTTGTGTTTGTTGATCAGCTGAATAGCCTTGAACAATGCAAACGGTACCCAACCAATTTGTTTGTCAAGAGGCATTAGCAGATCGTTTGGTAGTTTTATTATCTTCCACAAAAGTGCTTTGAAACCTTGTGGTTTCAATAGTAGTTCCTGGCGAAAATCCTCCACTTGTCCGAGTTTTTTTGCGGAAATTCCGAGACTATGTGTTTTGTATATCTCTGCAGAATCTGGAATGTCCTGAAGCAAGCTATGGTCGAGAACGGCTTTTGGAGGGTTTTTGGGAGTTACCACAAATGTTTTCCATCCCGCTAATGTCAGATATTTTACAAACTTCAATGGACGTTGGACGCCACTTTCGCCTGTTGGCGGGAATTCGTTCACAATCATCAAGACGCGTTTATCTATCATATATCCCAACCATTTGCTTGATAAGTTTTGGGAGCATATAGTCCATTCGTACCAGTTCGGCTCCTCGTTTTGCCACTATTTTCACTTGCTCGGGGTTTTGTTCCAGGTATATGATAAGCTCTACAATTGCATCAATACTCTTCGGAGCCAATAAAAACCCCGTTTCTCGATCTGTAATAACTCCATCGATTCCCTGGCCTTTTACTCCTACAGTGGCAATACCTGCGTACATTGCTTCAAGATATACAATGCCAAAAGTCTCACTGTAGCTGGGTAGGATAAAAGCATCAAAAAGTGGGTAGAGCTGTCTTAGGGACGCGTTATCAAAGCTTCCCGGCATCATCACGATGTCACTCAGATTCAAGCTTTCGATTATCTTCCGTAGTCTGTTCTCATCCTCACCCGCACCGATGATTAATAACTGGATGCTCATACCAGTCGATATCAGCTTGTGTACGGCTTGGAGTAATAGATCATATCCTTTTGTAACCACCAAATTTCCTGCGGCTATTACTTTGAATGTTTGAGGCATCAACCATTTCTGAAACTGTGACAAATCTATACCGCCCATTTCCGACGTGGGGTGGATTGCATTACCGATTACGCTGATTCTTTTTGGTGTAGTGTATGGTAATACCCAATTTCTTAGATTGTCATTCACACAAAAAACATGGTTCCATCCTGATAATGCTTTGCTCAATAGAACATTATAAAAAGCACTCAGAAGATTGCCTCCTAAGTTTGTGGGATGGGTCTTGATATTATGAAGGCTCAGAAATCTTGGGATATTATGACTCGATAAATAATTATTCAGTTGAAACAACTCAGGAACGTGCCTGCAATCATGAACATGGATATAGTCCGGCTGCCATGAACGGCAAAGCTTTTTTATCACAGGTAAGGCAAATGTGCGATAAGCGATTATGGAAGATAAAAAGTACTTCTTCCAGATAGGAAAATATACAGAAGTAAGCTCTATACCATCACTCATCAGTGTGTTAACTTCATAAGGATACGAAAAGCTGGAAGATATTACCCTAACATCGAAGTAGTTACGAAGCTCGATGGCTTGGTGCATCACGAATACACCTGCAACCTGGTTGTATTTATTTGGATATAAGTCAGTGATTATCAACAGCTTCTTCATTTACTTCTCATCATTGGCCAGATATAAATGGTGTGAGTATCTGTCAACTGAATTTTCGGTTTTCGGAGGATCGGAATCCTCCACTACTCAACCCTATATCTAGTGGATATCACACCTATATCAAGTGTATCTGTGAATACGCTTGATATAGGCTTGATATAGGCTTGATATAGGCTTGACTACTAAGTTGACACCAACGAGACAGTGTTGACAGGTAGCGTAGGATTCCGATCCTACAGAATTGACAGGTAGCGTAGGATCCCGATCCCACGGAGTTTATGTGATCCCGAACCCATTGAAACTATTTGATTTAGTTATCTGAAAATAATAGCGACTGAACGAAATCCTTGTTTGCCCAAAGAGCGCAGCCCCCCTTTCCTTCAGAGAGCAGAGAATGGTTCTCACGTATCGTTTGTAATAGCTTGGAAGACAGCGCTTCCCGAATACTGTTGAAACGGAGATTGACGTCTGAAAACGGGGCAAAAGGACACGGCTCGACTTTCCCAGAGGGATTGATATGCAAAAATCCTCTTCCGGCAGCCAGACAGCCATCATAGTAGTTTTCATCTCCTGGTAATGGGATGAACATAGCCGGGAAATTTGTGCGGAGTTCTTCTATTCTCGCACAGAATGATGATTTCTGTTCATCGCTGAGTACCAAATGTTCGCTGTTTGCTTGAACGGGGACATACTCGACATAGAATAGGAGCTTACAGCCACTATTAATGAGTTCCAATACGTAATCATTTGAAAGTACCATATCAAAGCTTTCTGAGTTCAAGGTAATCGAACTGCCCCATAGTGTATTTCTGTCATTAAACAATCTTGATACTGTCTTAACCTGTTGATAAACTCCTTCGCCTCTGCGTTGGTCAGTTTCGCTATGACCACCTTCAAGGCTGAGGACCGGAACCAAATTTGGGTTTTTTGCAAAGAAATCTGCATATTCGCTATCTATGAGCATTCCGTTTGTAAAAACTGGAAAGAGAATCGAATCATGACTTGCGGCACACGATAGAATCTCTTTGCGAACCAATGGTTCTCCGCCAGCCAATAAGATAACCGAAATGCCTAATTCCTCTGCCTCTTGGAAGATAGAATCGTATCTTTCCATGCTTAACTCTGCATCATCGGAGTTGTGAAGGATCTTTGAATAACAACCGACACAGTTTAAGTTGCATCTGCTTGTAATACTAAATATCAGGATTGGAGGAACTTCCAATCCTCTCTCGGCATGTTGATTACGAAGTTTTAGTGCTTTGTTCTGATTGCTGATTGCTTTTATATAAAAGGGAATCTTAGACGGGTTGTTCACCATTACTTTCATAGCTTGTTTGAATTTGTCCATGATCTCATTATCAAGGAGATCTCTTTGTCTAAAAGTCATTTACACTACCTCAAACGCATTCTTGTAGCCACTATTATGCATTTGGTGAAGTGGTCAAGTAATACTACGCTTTTATTGATTGTGTTAACTATTCTTTTTCAATGTCAGGATCAAGTATTATTGTGGCAGACATGGATAGCTTGTGTAAATCAGGTCGATACAGAGTAATGGCTTAGATGCAGTTCATGGATATTGTTGATTTTTGATTTGACATATAAAAGGGTTTGAAAGCATTGTGTTACCGAGAAAGAATGTCAAAAGGATAACAATGCCAAAGATACTCTTAGTCACTATTTTGCTACTGATTGCGGTGAGCCTGTTTTCTGATGAAATCGAAGAGAAGAAAAGGCAGTTAAGGCAACTGGAGCAACAACTGGAGAGTGCACAGCAAAAAGCAAAACAAACGGAGTCCAAAAAAAAACAAACACAATCAGAGCTGAATCAAACTTCAACCTTGAAGCGTGCTACTGATGAAGATGTTCGTAAGCTGTCATATTCAGAGGCAGTTGTGAGAGATTCCATTTCGGCGGTCAATAGACGGCTTGAAAATGTAAATAGCAATCTGTCACGATTGGAAGTTCAGGTAAATCGGGGTCTGATCCAACAGATTCGGATCGATAAAACTGCGTCACCCAGTGCGACTTTGCGGGCAGATCAACATTTGCTAACCGACATGATCCGAAACATCAAACGTAATATTGATATATTGGGTGGTTTCAAAGTCATGCTTGTGCATGATTACGAAGCTCGTCGCCGTGAGTTTGGTATGATTTCCAGGAATTTGCGAACGCAAAAGACAAAGAGCATTAGCTACGATCGGAGAATCAGAAATCTACAGGCTGAAGACAGGAAACTGACACAGGAACAAAGAGAACTACAAGCCCAAATAGAAAAGCTCAGAGCTGATGCTGCAGCTTTGGAAACGTTGATTACCAGATTGACAATTGCTTCTGGAAAAGAGCCTGCTACCTACAAGTTTAGCTCGATTCGGATTCCATGGCCAGTAAAAGGACCGGTGATCCGTAGTTTTGGAGAAGAAACCAGAAGCTATGGCACCAGTATAGTAAACAACGGAATTGATATAGCTGTTCCGGAAGGAACCAGTGTCAAGGCAGTGGATGCAGGAGAAGTAGTATTTTCCGACCGTTATGGGGGACAAGGGAAACTGATTATAATTGATCATAAGAACGGCTTTTTTTCTGTCTATGCCTACAATAGCGATCTTCTGGTTAACAAGGGAAGCAAGGTAACAAAGGGACAGGTGATAGCCAAATCAGGAATGTCTGGATCTGCCACTCAACCGTCATTAAGATTTGAACTTCGTCGGGATGGCAAAGCAGTCAATCCTCTTCAATATTTGGAGTAAGGAATTAATAGGGAGAAAGAATTGAAGTCATATACTGAACCGAGTGTTGTAAAACTCCATAAGATCATCAGCAAAGAACTGATGCCGCATCACACCATACTGCACTATACAGGGAATATGTTTGGTATCGGATGCAGGATTTCAGAAATTGAAACGATAAATAAGATCAAAAAGCTAAAGAAACGGGATGATAACAATGGTTTGATCGTGCTGGTGGCAGATTATCAATGGTTTGAAGAGGCAGACATCTCAGTTCCTGATCGGTTGCAACCAATCCTGGAGCAGTATTGGCCAGGGAATCTGACAGTTGTATTCGAGTGTTCAGATCCGATGTTCTCTCATCTTTCGATAAATGGCAAGGTCGCTTTTCGGGTTCCTGGGGATCCAATGCTAAGGGCAATGATAGAGATGATCGGCGAGCCGATAATTAGTACCAGCATAAATATCAGTGGCTTACCTGCAGAAAATGACTACAAACGAATTCAGAAAAACTACGAGACATGGTTCGATATGGCAATTGTACCCAATCCAAAGCATCTGTCTCCCCAAGCCGAGCCTTCGACCGTGATTGAGTTTATCACTGCCGCTACTCATAGCGGTTCGAATACAGCGATCAAGTGCCTAAGAGAGGGATCGATTCCGTTCTTTGGAATACAGAAATCCTTTGAGATTCCTTTGGTGATGTTCGTATGCACAGCAAACATTTGTCGTTCTCCGATCGCCGAATATCTGTTTAGCCACTATATCAGCAAGGAAAAGCTTCCATACATTGGGGACTCATCGGGATTAATGAGCGGTGGTTCAATGATATCAGTGAATTCCTTACAGCTTCTATTGGCGCATGGTATCACAGAAGCACAGCTACATATTTCACAACAAATTACACCAGAACTGGTAAGCAGCAGTTGGTTGATTTTGACCATGGAACAAAGACAAAGAGACTATCTGAGACAGCAAGCTCCAAATGCCAGTAACAAGATATTTACGCTTAATGAGATTGTTGGCGAATCCGGAGACATTGAGGATCCCTATGGATCGAATTTGGAATCTTACGAGATTACTTATGAAATAATCGAAGACAGAATAAAACGACTGATTGAAAAGATCAAAAACAAAACTATACGAACAAAGGAACAATAATGACCGAGCTTGACTTTAGCCCCATACTTTTGGAAGAGCATGGAATATCCAACGACGAATTTGAACTGATCCTGCAGATATTGGGAAGAAAACCCACATGGGTAGAATTAGGCATTTTCAGCGTTATGTGGTCTGAGCATGCCAGCTACAAAAATTCTATCAAATTGTTAAAAACTCTCCCAAGAGACGGAGATTACATGCTTGCCAAGGCTGGTGATGAAAATGCTGGAGTAGTCGATATTGGAGACGGACTGGCGATTTCATTCAAAATTGAGAGCCACAATCATCCCTCTGCTGTGGAACCTTACCATGGAGCTGCAACAGGAGTTGGCGGGATCCTGCGGGACATTTTTACAATGGGGGCAAAGCCGATAGCGGTTCTGAATTCTCTACGTTTTGGAAACCCCAAAAACCCTATGGTGCGTCATTTGATGGCAGGAGTCGTAGATGGTATTGCTGACTATGGTAATTGCTTCGGAGTTCCTACTGTCGGGGGGGAGATATATTTTGAGGATAGTTACGAAGGTAATCCATTGGTCAATGCCATGGCTGCAGGGCTGTTAAAGCATGAGCATCTGGCAAAGTCAGCTGCCAGGGGGATCGGTAACTATGTGGTTTACGTGGGATCAAAGACAGGCAGAGATGGAATCCACGGGGCTACCTTTGCTTCGATCGAATTGAGTGAGGAATCCGAAGAAAAGCGGACGGCTGTTCAGGTCGGTGATCCATTTTTGGAAAAACTGCTTCTGGAGGCTACCCTTGAAGTTATCCAAAAAGGATTGGTAGTAGCTATCCAGGATATGGGTGCGGCTGGACTTACCTGTTCGAGTTCGGAGATGGCAGGTAAGGGAGAAGTAGGAATTGAGATCGATGTCCGAAAAGTCCCACAACGTGAATCTGGAATGTCTGCTTACGAGATAATGCTATCAGAATCTCAGGAGAGGATGCTTTTGATCGTTGAGCCAGCTAATTTTGAGGCTATCCAAGAGGTGTTTCATAAATGGGACCTCGATGCCGTTATTATTGGTAAAGTAACTGCAGATAAGATGCTAAGAGTGTATGACGGGGAAGAGGAAGTAGCAGAAATTCCGGCTGACACTCTGGTCTTGGGGGGTAGTGCACCAGTATACGAGAGGGAAATAAGAGAACCGGATTATATTGCTTCGGTGAAGGCTTTCAGTCCTTTGTCTGTATCTGAACCCGAAAGCTACAACAATGCCCTGGTAAAACTCATTAAAGCTCCAAATATTGCATCAAAGAAAAACGTCTATAGGCAATACGATCATATGGTACAGATCAGTAGTCTGGTAGAGCCGGGATCTGATGCGGCTGTAGTTTGCATCAAAGACACCAAAAAAGCCATAGCCCTATCTACTGACTGCAATGGCAGATACTGTTATCTGAATCCGTATGAGGGAGCTAAAGCAGCTGTGGCAGAAGCTGCCAGAAATGTAGCATGCAGTGGGGCAAGACCAATAGCTGTAACGAATTGCCTGAACTTTGGCAATCCCTACAAACCGGAAGTATATTGGACATTTTCGGAAGTTATCAGAGGTATGGGGGATGCTTGTAGATTTTTTGGGACTCCTGTGACTGGAGGGAATGTATCATTTTATAACGAAAACCCTCTAGGAGCCATATATCCTACTCCAGTGATCGGGATGCTTGGTTTGATGGATGATTATTCAAAAGCTGTAACTCAATTCTTTCAAAATGCAGGTGATATAGTAATACTACTGGGGAATGAAGCGTCTGAGATTGGTGGTTCTGAGTATCTCAAGACAATATTTGGAATTATTGATGGCAACCCACCAGTCGTGAATCTGGATGATGAACTGCGCTTGCAGAACCTGCTTTGTAAGCTTGCTGATGAGAGACTTATAGAATCTGCGCATGACTGCTCCGACGGAGGTTTGGCAGTTTGCATAGCTGAATCATGTTTCAACAAAGACCATGGCTTGGGATTCGAAGGGTCATTCAAGGTAAAAGGCAGGCATGACTTTGCCTACTTTGGAGAGTCACATGGAAGGGTCGTGATCAGTACAAGGCAATCAAATCTCGAACAAGTATATCAGATTTTAAATGAGTCAGGCTATCCATGGATGGAACTGGGAAGAGTAACCGATGATAGTAAGTTAAAGATAAATAACGATATAGACTTGACAGTGCCGGAGCTTCAATCACTTTGGGATACGGCAATATTATAAGAGGAGAAAAACGTGAAGATGAGTATTTTCTTTGGCAACTTATTTTGGGGAGTGCTTTTGATATTGATCGGAGCATCAATCATCATGCGTGGTTTTAATATTAACTTCCCAGTCGTAAAGATATTTATTGCGATAATCATTATTTTGTTTGGGTTGAAGATTCTCTTTAGCGGGTACAGCTCAAAGAGTTCTCGGCACCGTGGTATTCATAGCTATTCGGAAACTGGTAACACAAAAGATTATACAGTTGTGTTCGCTTCGGACGTGATTGACCTGCGAGACATTACAAAAGACTCAAAAGATATCGAGATATCAGCAGTTTTTGGTAGTGCTCTGGTTTACCTGCCTCCAGATATTGGAGTCAGCATAGAAACTACCTCAGTGTTTGGTGCTTGTATATTACCGGACAAAAGCAATGTGTCGATTATTTCAAATGAGCGTACGGAAAGATTTGGCAAATCCGATAGCAAAGTAAGAATTGAAGCGACTGCTGTTTTTGGCAGGCTTGAATTTCGAATCGATGAAACGGAAACGAAAGTGAAAGAAGCAGAACCCGAACCACTGGATCCGGATCAGAATCAGTTTTAACAACACAAATGAAAAAGTTCATTTTAGCGTCATTGATATTGATATTGACGACGCTAACCTTTCCACTTGGAGCCACAAAAATCGGGTATGCCCTTAGTGGTGGAGGAGCACGGGGTTTTGCCCAGATTGGTGTTTTGAAGGTTCTCGAAGAGTATGGTATTTATCCGGACTATATATCAGGAACGAGTATAGGAGCTGTCGTAGGGGCACTATATGCGATGGGCTATAGCGCACAGGATATCGAAGATCTTTCTCTCCTTGTGGATTGGCAGAGTATCTTTGCAGACGGATTCGAGAGAAAGGATCTACACGTTGGGCAAAAAAGATGGACTCCGTATGGCAATCTTTTGTTTGAGCTTGATGAAAACTGGAAACCACAGCTTCCACAAAGCGTATTTACTGCAAACAACATCAATCTGGAATTATTCAGGCTCTTTGCATCCACTTCAAATATCGAGCACTTTGCCGATTTGCCGATTCCATTCACTTGTGTGGCTACAAATCTGCTCAGTGGATCAATGAAAGTATTCCATAATGGGTCACTGATGCAGGCAGTAAAGGCGTCTATGTCAATTCCCAGTATTATGAAGCCATTCGAACTAAACGACTCTCTCTATATTGATGGTGGAATATCACAGAATATGCCGGTGGAACAGGTTATCGAAATGGGAGCTGACTTTGTGATTTCGATGAAGACAAATTCTGATCTTCGGGAAGCCAGCAGGATAAACAACCTCTTTCAAGTGTTTGACCAGTCTTTGAACATTGGTATTACTAAAAATGTTAATGAGTCTATGGCTCTTAGTGACTTTCATCTCGAACCGTATTTGGACGGATTTGAAGCATCAAGTTTTGGTAGTATCAAGATCATAATTGATGCGGGCGAAGCTTATGCCAGAAGCCGTATTGCAGAAATCATCGAACTACGCGACAGGTTGAATAGGAACCCCAGTTATCAAAACAGACCCAAAAAAGTAGAACCGATGTATTCAGTCAAGATTTCGAAGTTTTCGGTTGTGGGAAACCATTATATCAATAGGGCTAAAGTAAAAGAATACATGGGGGTCGAAATTGATGGGACCTATTCAAAAAGCAGATTGGTGCAAATGTGTAGGAGTGCGTGGAATCTCCAATTGTTTCATTACATCTATCCGATCATTGTACTCGAAGATGGCCAGTGGCATTTAATAGTCTATTTAAAGGAACGGGAGCGAAAACACCTCGCGACAAACATCACCTATACTTCTGAAGATGATTTGGCAGCAGGAGTTGTTTTGGCGATGAATAACTATTTCGGAAAGAACTCGAAGCTGTTGGTCGAAGCAAAAGTTGGCGGGAAGAATGAAGTTAACGTTGATTTTGTAAAAAACTTCGGAGAGCTGTGGGGGATATATTACCGCCTGTTTACTTATTTAAACGAGAAAACACTCTACATTTACGAAGATCATTATAAAACGAATAGTATCGGCTCTCTGGAAACTGGTTTAACAGCTGGTTTGGGTTTCTTTGCTAATAAGCTTGCATCTCTGGAAGGATATTCCTATCACTACAGCAACAAGTTATCCCGCAAGATATCAGAAACAGATCCCCTGGGGCAAAGAAACACTGTAACGGGTTTGGGGATCAAAATATACCATGAAAGTACGGATGACTATTATTTTCCAATGGAGGGTTCGAGTGGTATTTCAAAACTTAGTTTCTCTCGTAATGTATTACAGCATGATGACATATACGGAAAGTTTACACTAAATGCAGAGTCTTATATGCCCTTTAGTAAAAGCTTGTGTTTGAGGTTGGGTTTTGATTATGGAGCCAATTTCAGCAAGAGTGATGATTTGGCATTTGATCCTTTCTATTTTGGGGGTTCGGATGGATTTCTGGGGCATCAGAAGTATGAGATAAGCGCACCTTTCTACAAGGTATACACTATCGGGTTTCGCTACAAAGTTCCAAAGGCAACTTTTATAGACATTGGAGTACAAGGGTTGAATCATGCCAGCAGTGATATCTGGACTCCCAATCAGAATATGTTTGGCGCGTTATATGCAAGTATTGGTATCAACTCCATAGCGGGTCCAATGCGCTTTATGCTTTCTTTATCTGAAGACAAGCGCGTCAATACATACTTAAATTTGGGATATACTGCTGATGTGTTCAAGTTTTCTCGTAGGTAGCCTTGTTGATCTGTTTAAACAAACTTGTGCTTGACAGCTAATGCCACTCAAATTTCTTTGACCATCAGTTAAGTGTAAATACTCATAGGAGATATAGATGAAACAGGGAATACATCCAAAATATCCAAAAGCAACGGTACGTTGTGCCTGTGGTAACGTCTTTGAGACGAAATCCACCAAAGGCGACATGGCAGTAGAGATTTGCAATGCCTGCCATCCTTTTTATACTGGTAAGCAAAAGTTATTAGATACTGCTGGCCGTGTAGAAAAATTCAACAAGAAGTACAATCTAAAAAGCGAACAATAGAGCTTTTCCGGTTTTCTTACGCCATTTGCCATTTCCTCCACATTGGATCAGGAAGTTGGAAATGGCGTTTTTGTATAATAGGACAAGGAGGGAACTTTTGGACACCACAAGGATTTATCATGAGTAACAAAAAAGAAATAGCTGTAGGTGGACAAGCTGTCATCGAAGGTGTGATGATGCGCGGTCCACAGGCATTAGCCACAGCAATCCGTAGAAAAGATGGCAGCATCGAACTGAAAAAAGAAGCTTTCATCAGTATGACTCAAAAGAATAAGCTATTTGCAGTCCCAATCATTCGAGGATTTGTATCTTTAATTGAAATGCTGATTATTGGGATCAAGACTCTTACATTCTCCGCAAACCGTTTTGAACGGGATCTGATTGAGGAAGAAAAAGCCAAAGGCAAAGAGATAAAAAAAGCATCAAAGACCAAGCAACTCGCGGGAGACATTCTCAGCTACGGATTTGCCTTTGGGCTTGCTTTTATACTGTTTGGTTTGTTACCCTACAAGCTGTCCGATTGGTTGCAGCTTTCCAAAACGGACTTCTACTTCAACCTGATCGCTGGCATGATCAGGATCGTATTCTTTGTCCTTTATGTATGGCTAATCAGTCTCATGAAAGACGTCAAAAGAGTATTCCAATATCACGGAGCCGAGCACAAAAACGTGAATGCATACGAACGTAGCTTGGATCTGGATATCGAAAAAATCCAAAGCATGACAACAATACATCCAAGATGTGGAACTAGTTTTATGTTTTTCGTGTTACTTGTAGCAATCCTGGTTTTTTCGATCACCGATACTCTGGTTTCTGCTTTTATACTCAAAGCTCCGGTACCGGTTTTGCTGCGATTGGGTTACCATTTTCTAATGTTACCGATAATATCAGGGATTTCCTATGAAGTACTAAAGTTTAGTGGCCGTAACATCAATCACCCATTGGTAAAGATGATGACAATTCCTGGTATGGCTCTACAAAAGATTACTACCCAAGCACCAGACGATCATATGGTTGAGACCGCATTGGTTGCCATGAAATCAGCATTGGATATGGATATCAGTGAATACAATGTAAAGATAATAGGAAACGAATCATGATCCCAAGAGACAAGCTGAATGCCTTGGATGAAGAACTGGAAGAGCTCAAGGGAAGAGTAGCAGATCCATCTGAAATCAGTGACGCCAGAAACTTCCGCCTAATCATGAGAAGATTCAAAGAACTCAGTGAGATTCATGATACCTGGCATGAATACAAATGCATAGAAACCCAAATCGAGGATGTAAAACATATAATTAGCTCTGATAGCGATCCTGAGATGAGTGCCATGGCAAAAGAGGAGCTAACGGTACTGGAAGAAAAGCTTGATGAATGCGATGTAAAACTGCGTGATCTTTTAATTCCCAGCGATCCAAATGATAGCAAGAATGCGATAGTAGAGATTAGAGCCGGGACGGGTGGTGAAGAAGCAGCTCTGTTTGTCCAATCCCTGTTTCGAATGTATTCCTATTACGCCGAAAAAAAGGGTTGGAAACTGCAGATCTTGGATAGTAACCCGACAGAACTCGGTGGTTTTAAAGAGATAGTTTTTCAGCTGAATGGGGAAGGTGTATATGGTTTGATGCGCTTTGAAAGCGGGGTTCATAGAGTACAACGCATCCCGGTTACAGAATCTGGAGGAAGAATTCATACTTCTGCAGTTAGTGTTGCAGTGCTTCCTGAAGCAGATGAAATTGATATTGATGTACCGGAATCGGATCTGAGGATTGATGTCTATCGGAGTTCAGGACATGGTGGGCAGAGTGTCAACACCACAGATTCTGCCGTACGGATAACCCATGTTCCGACCAATATTGTAGTTACATGCCAGGATGAGAAGTCTCAGATCAAGAACAAGGCAAAAGCCCTGAAAGTACTAATGGCAAGATTGCTGGATCTGGAAATCAGCAAGCAGGAACAGGAAATAGCATCTAATAGGAAAGCCCAAGTAAGTACGGGAGACCGATCCGCAAAGATTCGTACCTATAATTTTCCACAGTCCAGAATGACTGATCATAGAATTAACTTGACAAGCTACAATTTGGATGGATTTCTGGCAGGCGAGATAGATGAAGTAATTGATTCCCTGCGAATAGCATGGAGAAATGAAAAGGTGAATGCATAAATGACTTTGGTTTTAATCCTGTGGACATTGATAATCCTCATCGTGTTCCTGGCTTTTTCGTTCCTCTTTTCCGGTTTTGAAACTGGCTTGATTTCGATTAATATGATTGCCTTGGAGCAAGAGGCAAAGCGTAACAAGGCAAAAGCCCAGCTCTTGGAGCACATTCGAAATCCGGATAGGATGTTAGGGACGACATTGATCGGGAACAATATTGCGAATGTAATCCTCGCATCAATATCGACTTTTTTGGTAAGCAGTATCCAATCACCCTATTTACACGCAAACTACACAGCTTTGTTGATTGGCACAATCGTCCTCCTCTTTGGAGAGATTATGCCAAAGTCGATTTTCAGGGACAACGCAGACACTCTGGTTCCATTTTTCTTCCCATTAATACGGTTTTTTTACTTTATCCTAAAGCCTTTTGTCGCAATTGTGTCTCTGATAAACAGGGCAATGCGGAGAATATTACGTCTCGAAGAAGCAAATCATTTCAACTATCTTACCAGGGACGATCTTACCTTTTTGTTGTCTCAAGCCACGGAAGACGTAATGAGTGAACCTCAGATAGAAATGATCGAGGACGCGCTTGAGTTTAGCGATCAGGATGCCAGAAATGTGATGGTCCCCAGGACTGATATCGTAGCCATTCCGGAAACAGCCACTTTGCATGATATACTGGAGCTGGCAAGAGCAGAGGGATATACAAGGTATCCAGTATATCGCCAGAACATAGATGATATAATTGGTGTGCTGATCATTTATGACATACTCAAAAAGGATTGTCCGCCGGATATTACTGCTGGACAAATAGTTCACGAACCTTTTTTTGCACCGGAAAACATGGATTTGGATGTATTGCTCAAAGAGATGCAGCTCAAATCCCGCAGTATGGCTATTATTGTCGATGCTTATGGAGGCACGGCTGGTATCGTAACTATCGAAGATATTCTTGAAGAGATAGTTGGCGATATTGAAGACGAGTATGACATTGAAGACGATTCAAACGACGTAGTACTGGTAGCGCCAAATACATGGCTTTGCCAAGCGGATGTAGAAATAGACCGCCTGATAGATGAATATGATATAAACTTACCGGAAGGTGATTACGAAACTCTGGCAGGATTAGTTCTTGATCGTTTGGAAAGAATCCCCCACCAGGGACAAATCATCCACATCAAACCTTTTAGATTGCAGATTATCCAAGCTACAGACAAAAAGATTATCAAAGTAAAAATACACAAAGTAAGAGGTGATTCATGAAGCTAATGGAATGCGTGCCAAACTTTAGTGAAGGCAGAGACCACATAATTCTCGATGCCATAGCTGCATCCATCAGATCAGTTACTGGAGTAGTGCTGCTCGATGTCGATCCCGGAGCCGATACCAATAGAACCGTTTTTACAATGGCTGGCGATCCTGATTGTGTCGTAGAAGCAGCTTTTCAAGCTATCAAAAAGGCTGCCGAACTGATAGATATGTCAAAACATCACGGTGAACATCCACGGATGGGTGCTACCGACGTATGTCCGTTTATACCAATATCAGATATGACAATGGAAGAATGTGCAGCCTATGCAAGAAAGCTGGGACAAAGGGTCGGAACGGAGCTCGGCATACCTGTTTATCTATATGAAAATGCAGCTACAAAAGAGGAATGGAGAAATCTGGCCACAGTTCGTTCGGGTGAATATGAAGCACTGCCTGAAAAAGCAAAGGATCCATATTGGAAGCCTGATTTTGGTCCCCATGAGTTCAATGCAAAAAGCGGAGCCACAGCAATTAGTGCACGTGAGTTCCTGATTGCATACAATATAAACTTGAATACCAGAGACAAAAAGAAAGCCCATGAACTGGCTCTGACAATACGTGAAAGTGGAAAGCCCAAAAGAGACGCAGCAGGAAAGCTGGTAAAAGATGAAAAGGGAAACAAGGTAATGATCCCCGGGCTGTTCCAAAACTGTAAAGCTGTTGGCTGGTATATTGATAGTTACAATAGGGCTCAGATCAGTATTAACCTCACAAACTATAAAGTTACTCCAGCTCATCTTGTATTGGAAAAAGTCCGTGAGCTTGCAAAGGAGATAGGTGTCCAGGTTACCGGAAGTGAGCTGGTAGGATTGATCCCAAAGGCTGCCCTGCTTGAATCTGGAAAATACTATCTGAACCTGATGAATGAAAGCACCGGTATTCCTGAAAAGATGATCCTGGAAACAGCAGTTCAATCCATGGGATTGGCTGAACTGGCACCTTTTGAACTCGACAAGAAAATCATCGAATATGCTATAGCACGAACTGATAATCTGGTAAATCTGAAGGTAACAGACTTCTGTGATTTATTATCAACTGATGCACCAGCCCCTGGTGGTGGTAGCGTAGCAGCTTTGTGTCTGGCTATGTCCGGAGCCTTGAGTGCCATGGTTTCAAATCTCACCCTTGATAAAAAAGGCTATGAGAATGTCCAGACTCAGGTATTGGAATATGCGCCTGTTGGGCAGTGGATCAAGGAACAAGCTATCCATTGTATTGACAAAGATACGGATGCTTTCTATGCAATGATGGATGCCATGCGGATGCCAAAAAAGACAGAAGAAGAGATTGCTCTTCGTGACATGAAGCTCGAAGAGAGCACTCAAAAAGCCATACTTGTTCCCTTTGAAACTTTGGAGCTTTCGCTGAAAGCTGTTGAATTGGCTGAAATGGTCTCCAAAGTTGGAAACATAAACGCATTGTCCGATGCCGGAGTAGCAGCTCTTACCGCCCTTTCAGCAGCAAAAGCGGCTTATTATAACATTCTGATCAATATTCAGAGCGTCAAAACTGTTAGCTTTATCGAGGATATTAGTTCCAGATCAGAAAGTCTGATCAAAGCAGTAGAGACCCTCGCCACAAAAGTAGAACAGGACGTCTGTACCAGATTGAAGTGACTCAGATCATTGCCTGGATTTGTGAACAAAGTTTCTCAAGACTGAATGGATGGGATAGGTTTCATGCAGATAATGATTTCTCGAGCCAATGCCTGAACGATACATAAGACAACTGATATAGAAGAGGAAAACGTATGAAAAAAGTTATATTAATCGCCGTTGCGATAGCCACAATCTGCCTTGCTTTTGCCCAGGCAAATCCAATTAGTGAATACATGCAAAATCAAAGCGTGGAAACATTTAAATCCGCAATTGAGTATATCGCTGAACAAGACACCAAAGATGCTGAAACAATGCGCTGGAAGCTGACACTTGCCTATATTGCCAATATAGAAGCAAAACGGGTAATGGAAAAAGCCTTGGATAACGTCGTGAAACTCTCTTCCGGAGAGCGTTTTTCACTGGCAAACCTATACCTCAGCATGGATAAATACCCAGAAGCAATCAAGATCTACGACGATCTGAACAAAGAATTTCCGAACTGGTCTTGTGCCTGGCGTCACAAAGGTGAAGCCTTATACAAAATGAAGGATTTCAAAGCAGCAGCCAAAGCTCTTGAACAATCCATCGAGACAAACAAAGAACATTATGATGCCTATGTATGGTATGCTTTTGCTCTCAATGAGTTGAAGCAGTACAAAGCAGCCCGTAAAGCTCTCGAAACGGCTTTCGCCCTATCTGCAGAAGAGGAAGGCAGCCACTTTGATGAAGAACTGCCTGAAGAAAAAATTATGGAACTTTACGAGCATCTAAAGAAAAAGACTAAATAACCCATGAAAACATCCGGCATCATCGTCTGGTTCTCCAAACGCTACAAAAGGATCTGGATCCTGATGATGATGGCTTTGATACTGACATCGATTTGCTATCAAATCGGAAAGTTTGAGTTTGTTCGGGAAATCGAATCTAAAATGGTGGATTACCGTTTTAGGATCGCACCGATTCCCGACCGGGCGGATTCAAACATCGTAATGATCGCCATTGATGATGCTTCGTTGAAATATGCTATCTCCCTGAACCAAGGCTGGCCTTGGCCCAGGGAGTTTTATGCTATTGTGGCTGAATATTTTGCCGAAGCTGGTGCACGCGCCGTTCTCTTTGATATCTTCTTTGATGAGCAAGATTTTGACAGGGGAGATATCAGTTCATTTCAATCCGATTCGCATTTTGCCGAAGCTATCAATAATAGCGGGATTGTCCTCCTTAGTCAATCACTTTCAATGGATTCCACAGCAGTACCTGCAAGCCTGAAACGTCACAGTCTTCCCGCTCAACCCTTCACAGGTTTGGACATCAGTAAGTGGCGTGGCACAAATAGCCCCATTCCGGAGTTTGAAGCAGGCGCTTTGTCTGTAGCGGGGATCAATCTTCTTAATGCAGAGGATTCTGTAATCCGCAAGGTGCCATATGTCTATGATTTGAATGGCGATTTGTATCCAAGTCTGGGGTACGCTGCCTATCTGTTTACAAGAGATGGTGCAGAGCCGGGGCTCAGTATTGATATCGAGAGTCTTCCAGTTGTCGGAAAAGCGGAGATGTATCTGAATTGGTATGGCAAAGGTGGAGCTGGTGGAGTATTTGAGTATATCTCATTTAGCTCAATATTGCATTCGGCAGTCCTTCATCTATATGGTAGCGAACCAGTCATTCCGCTTGAAAGATTCACCGGGAAGTATGTTATTATAGGTGCGGTAGCCTCTGGATTGATGGATCTCAAGTCTTCTCCCTACACATGGGGTATGCCTGGAATGGAAACTTGGGCTACCATGCTGAGCAATCTTCTAAACAAGGATTTTGTCCGTTTTCTGCCTCCAGCAATGAACTTTCTTATTCTGTACATGATCTCGCTTATGGTGATCCTGGCAGTCAGCAGGACAAAAGATTCGATTTCTCCGTTTTTAGTGATGCTCATTTTTGCCCTTCTGATCTCCCTTAGTATAGTACTCTTTGCCAGGATGAGGATTGTGGTCGAGCTTAGCTCGTCTGTAATAACCCTGTTCCTCAGTTGGATATCCATACTCACCCTTAGTTACATCATGGAAGGAAAACACAAAAAGGAGCTAAGGCAAATATTCAATCGCTATCTGCATCCAGATTTGGTGAATCGTATTGTTGAGAATCCGGAGTTGGTTCAGATGGGTGGGGAAGAGCTTCACTGCAGTGTCATGTTTTCGGATATCTACAATTTTACCGGCTTTTCCGAAAAGCAAACGCCAAAACAATTGGTGAGCTATCTAAACGAATACTTCAGTACGTTTACAAATTCTATTCTGGATCACGAAGGTCTCTTGGACAAATATACTGGCGATGGCTTGATGGCTGTTTTTGGAGCTCCTATCCCGCGAGAAGATCATGCGGTTCTTGCCTGCAGAGCTGCTCTGGCACACCGCGATTATTCCCTCGCTTTCAAAGACATGGAAAACCTCAGCCCTTCACAGGCGTTTCATTTGAATACCAGATTGGGGATCAATTCGGGGATGCTGGTAGCTGGAAACATCGGCTCCGAACGCAGAATGGAATATACATCGATTGGAGATACCGTCAATCTTGCTGCCCGGCTCGAGGGGGTCAACAAGGTATTTAAAACCAACATCATAATCAGTGAATCGACTTTTTTACTTGTCAAGGATTTGATGCTGTGCCGGGAGCTGGATTATTTACGCGTCAAAGGCAAAGAAGAGCCTACCCGGATATATGAATTGCTCTGCGAGCAATCAAGAGCAACAGAGTATGATTATTCCTGGATTGGCGATTACGCAAATGCTCTGGAGCTTTATCGTAAGGGAGATTGGGAAGCAGCAGGCAGGATATTTGCCTCCTTGTCCAACAATCCCATCAATGACCATGCCTCAGCTACGATGTCCCACCGATGTGAGTTCCTGATCCAAAATCCGCCTTCCACTTGGGATGGTATCCTTATCCTGGAAGAAAAGTAGATATAGTCACATCCTACAATACCCAAGGTCTCTATCCAAATCTCTATCTGTAGGATCGGAATCCTACGCTACTGTCGATTCTGCAGGATCGGAATCCTACGCTACCGAGTAGCGTAGCTTTCCGAAGCTACGTTTTTTATTCCATTGTCAACACAATTAGTACCTGTAGGATCGGAATCCTACGCTACTGTCAACTTAGTAGTCAAGCCTATATCAAGCGTATATCAAGCCTATATCAAGCGTATTCACAAATACACTTGATAAGGGTGTGATACATACTTGATATTGATGAATCTAATGCTATAAATCATATCGACAAGCCAATTTACTTAATAGGAAGAAACGTTCAACGGTCTTTATCTGTTATGGAGATATAATCCCAAATAATGCAGTAGGATATTGCCAGTCCTTTTTTATCAACTGTTTTCC
>CAZWIS010000006.1:0-97186 GCA_964634275.1 uncultured Candidatus Cloacimonadota bacterium
GGAAAACAGTTGATAAAAAAGGACTGGCAATATCCTACTGCATTATTTGGGTTAATAACATGAGGCGAGTGGTTATTTTTTGATATGTGAAGCTATCTTCATACAAGCCTAATCAAATCCTCACACAATTCTGGTATAATCAGGTAATATTGATTATCATTGGAGATATGTGTGCAAAAAAGAGCAGATCTACATTGCCATTCGATCTATTCCGAGCATCCTAGCGAATGGTTTTTACAGAAAATTGGAGCAAAAGAATCCTATACAGATCCATTATTCATTTATAATGAAGCCAAGCGATTAGGCATGGACTATGTAACTATTACCGATCATAATCGCATAGATGGTGCATTATTACTAAATGAAAAACATCCCAATGATACCTTTATCGGTTTGGAGTCTACCACCTATTTTCCCGAAGACAAGTGTAAAATACACCTGTTAATTTATGGAATCAGTAGTATTCAGTTTGAGATAATTAATCATCTTCGCAAAGACATATATGAACTAAGAGACTATCTGAAACAAGAAGATATTTTTCATAGTGTTGCTCATGCCTCATATTCTGTGAATGGCAAACTTCAAGTCTCGCATTTGGAAAAGTTGATTCTACTCTTTGACGTATTTGAAGGGATCAATGGTGGGCGGAATAGGAACGGAAATCTTGGCTGGCAGGAGATTTTAAAGTCGTTGAATCCATCAATAATCGATGAACTTTACAATCGTCATGGGATAGAACCATTTAGTGACCAATCCTGGATAAAGGGTTATACAGCCGGTTCAGACGATCATGGAGGATTGTTTTTAGGAAAGACTTACACAGAAGTAACAGCAAACTCAGTTACAGAATTTCTTCAAAATATTCAAAACAAGAAAGCTTCAGCTCATGGCAGACACAACGACTATCAAAGCCTTGCGTTTACTATCTACAAGATAGCAATCGATTTTTCAAAGGAAGCCTACGACAAACACAACAAGAAATCGCTGCTGGATAATTTTAGTGGAATGCTCTTCGAGAACCAGAAACTTGGCTTCCGGCAGAGATTCAAGATTAGCTCTATGAAAGGCTATGCCGAGCGTCAGGGCGATGAAATTCGACTCCGCTTTGCCCAAATGCTCCAAATTTTGCATGGTAGCCAGGAAAAAAACATTGAAGATAAACTGGATTTGGTTTATCAGCATACCTCAGAAATCTCAGATGCATTTTTTAGAATTTTTCTAAACTCATTCGAGTATGACCTCAAGCAGTTAAATGTAGTGAAACTTTTAAGGAATATTAGTAGTACTTTGCCAGGGGTGTTTCTCTTGCTGCCGTTTTTGAGTTCTTTGAAGCATATGCATAGCAGCGTAGTACTAATAGAAGAAATGAAGATGAAGCACCGGGTGCTATCCGAAAACAGAAAGAGAAGAAGCTTGTGGTTCTCTGATACGATTACGGATCTAAACGGAGTGTCTGCAACATTAAAGCAGATGGGGTCTGTTGCTATGAAGTACGATTGGGATATGCGTCTTGTCTGTTCACTTGAAGATAGTGAAATTAAAAGTGACTTACCGGAGAATATTCTAAATCTTCCATTTATGTATGTTTTCCCATTGCCATTCTATGAAACATATCGAATGAAGATACCTTCCATTTTGAAAAGTCTTAAGCTCATCAATGAATATAGGCCCGATCAAGTAATAATATCTACTCCAGGTCCGGTAGGCATGTTGGGGTTACTGGCAGCAAAACTCTCCAGTATACCAGCCATTGGGATCTATCATACTGATTTCTATGGCGAGGTATCTCACCTTGTAGCTGATGAATCAGTTCATAGAATGGTAATGGAGTTTGAAAAATGGTTTTATAACCAGATGAATGAAATTCGTACTCCAACCAGTCAATATCAGTATATCCTTGAGGATAGAGGTATCTCAGTACCAAAGATGGGATTGTTGAACCGCGGTATAGAACTTGATAGGTTTTATCCCTATGTAAATCCGAAAAAATGGATAGAGGACAAGGCAATTCTAAGCGGAGGCATTACCCTCATGTATGCCGGAAGGGTATCACAGGACAAGTCATTGGACATTCTGGCTTCTGCCTACGTCGATATTGTCAAACGCAATCCAGTAATAAACCTTATAATCGCAGGCAGTGGACCCTATCTAGGAGAAATGAAGGCTCTCCTGAGTAATTATCCCAGAGTTGTTTTCACCGGTGCTATGCCCAGATATCAACTGGCAGAGCTTTATAACGCTGCGGATTTCTTTGTCTTTCCAAGTGTTACCGATACCTTTGGAATGGTTATTCTTGAGGCTCTGGCATGTGGACTACCAGTTATTGTCTCGAATCAGGGTGGACCGCAGGAAATTATCGCAGAACATGACATAGGTTTTGTTTGTAGATCGCAATCATCAAACAGCTGGTCTCAGACTATAGGCAATGCAATTGATTTCTTTAACACTTCTCCAATTGAATATCAGCAAATGCGTGTCCGATGTAGTCAATCCGTTCAGAATCGTGGTGATTGGGAGAATACATTAAGAGGAATACTTGGAGATAAATATCTAAATAGTCATTTTTAGGACACCCCTGATCAACATGTTTACATGGTGTCAACCTTGTAGTCAAGCGTATATCAAGCCTATATCAAGCCTATATCAAGCGTATTCACGAATACACTTGATATAGGCGTGATATGCCGATGATACGCAGTAGGCATTAATGAGTGATGCTGAATACATAAGATCATAAAAGAGAGCATCGGTATCACCGATGCTCTCAACGAATATTATACCAGGAATCCAATACCTGGCTTCTTACAACTCGTCCTTTTTCATGGTATACAGCCTTCCGTAGAAATCTCTGAGATCATACTTAATCAAAGGAAGTACCTCGTCAAATAGTGTTTTGATCTCCGTTTGCTTGTCAAATTCTACTGCATATCGAACAGCGAATTCGGCAAAGTAATAGTTATCCGGATATGTGGTCAATCCCAGCCTTATGTAGGGAAGCGCATCTTCCGGATGTGCATCCAGCATATAAGCAAGGATAAAGCTGAAATAGATTCTCCAGCCGTCTTTATGGGGGAAGATCTCTTTTTTGATGAAATCGTTCAGCTTGTCCCATTGTTCTGTACCAGTATAATATCGGACATAGAAATCAGTCAGTTTCAGTTCGGTATCAATGAATACACGGGCACGATCGATCAATGGCAGAGCGGCATCATAATCACCCAGATCTGCGTAATGGGTAGCTGCACGGACAAAACCAGAGCCATAGTTCATGATCAGTCTCTGCATATTGCCGTCTTTGTGTACTCTTTCGTCATCAATAGAGCGATACTGGAATATCTTTGTGATATTGTCCAGAAGACGATCGATATCAATTTGATCTGTGGATTTTGTATGTACGATTCTGGATACCATGCCTTCGTTGCTCAGATAATCATCAAAACCAATGAAGCTCTCGCATGTGACAGCGAAATAAATAGGGCGTTTGCCAAAGTTTTCTTTGATGATCTGGATTACAGCGATATCAGATACTCGATAGAAGTTTTCGGCTTTACGCCATTTTGGTGTCTGGTCGAAAGCAATGTTGAAAGCCATTTCAGGATTTTGCTGTCCGGCTGCAAACCTGATATTCATAGGTCCTTGTACTATATTGAGGCGATCAATCTGATCGTCGTCCCAATTTAGAATGATTCCCTCTTTGTCACGAAGTTGTTTCAAATACCATGGAGTATTGAGCAAGGATAGATTGGCAACGGATACATCCTTGCGGATACCTTTGAGGTATTTGTTTTTAAACTCCATTGCGGAAGCAATTGCTGCTTCACTTTGAGGAGTGGGATATACATATCTGGCAGGATGGACGTGTTCACTTGAATGTGGATCATACACAGCCTGAGCATACCATAAGGGGAATGTATCGTTGTCACCATTTGTGAAGATGATGGCATTTTCCTCCAAAGAGTTCAGGAAATTCAACCCATAATCGAGGGCAATGAATTCCTTTGAACGATCATGAATCCGGTATTGGGATACAAGATTTATGACCGGGAGAGCAGATAAGATAACGATCATAGCTATCTTGACGGTTCTGGCACGGAAGTATTGGATGATAGCCAACGAACCTATTCCCAGCCATATTGCCCACATATTGTATGCGACTACAAAGAAGTAGTCCCTATCTCTTACTTCGGCATCAGACAGATTCATAATGAAAACCATTACGATGGTTGTGAACAACAAGATTGAGACATAATAAGCAAAGCTATGCTTGTTTTTCTTATAATGAAAATAGCCACCGATTACACCCAACGAGGCAATGATCATATTGGCGATAGTATGAATTATTGATTCCGGGATTTTTAATAATGGTGATAGCATCTCTGTGTTGAACCACTGCATGCCAAAATATCTCAGGAAATGATAACTCAATTGATCGCTAAAAAACGCACCTCTCCGAACGAAGAAAGACGTATTTCCATACTGCTTCCGCAGAACATAATCGGAGAACATTTTCAGTGTGCTGGGATGGCCTTCGTTGATAAAGGGTCTTTCCGCTGCCCTGATCATCAGATACAAATGTGATGACAGTCCCAGCAAGACGAGGCTAAATGCGAGCATCCATACTCTGCGATCGATTATGTCATGCAGTTCAAAGAAAATAATAGCAGTGGCGATTACGGCAAAAGCCCATTTATCGAATTCATCGATTCCAGCATTTGCACCGATGGAACCGAAAATTAGATATCCAATCAAAAGGATAAATGAATAGGCGAATACCTTGATCCAAAAGTTACTTCTCCTTATACTTTGCGCTATGATCGGATACATGGCGATGAAGAGTACCGCCGGAGCAATCTGAAGAGCAGTTTGATGAACACAAAACCCCACAAAAAAGAGATATACTATCAGTAGAAACAGGTTTTGATGAGAGAAGTCATCCGACTTTTCAACCCAAACAAGGGTTAGCCAGAAGATGATATTTACAAAAAAGACAAGACCGGAGTATACTTCCGCCTCAATAGCATTCATCCAAAACGTAAATGAATAAGCTGTGAACAGTGCAGCGATCACCCCTGCAAATATGGCTTCGTATTTCTTTACCTGAAGCATGCTTACAAGCTTGACCGTGATCAGGTAGGTAAACATTACTGCCAAAGCAGAACTGAGTCCAGAGATAAAAGCAGACAATACTGCATGAGAAGCCAAAAAGCCAAAAATAGCTACAAAGGCTCTGCCAAATACGATGTAAAACGGATTTCCCGGAGGGTGGGGAACACCCAAAATACTGATGCATGTAGCATACTCACCAGAATCCCAAAAGGACATTGTCCTGGCTTGGGTAAGCACATAAACGAGTAAAGTACTGAGAAAGACTATCCAAGCCACAATCTGATTAGTTCTTGGATCCACTATCTTTTGGGGTTTGAGCATGGGGTCAGCCAGAACCATGGTTTGTTCTGGGACTTTGTACAAATCAGGCTCATTGGTTGATTCTGTACCCTGTCTTTTATTTGCCATGGATTTGATCTTTTTGATATCGTGTTTGTCTTTTATTGCCATTATTACTCCATTTAGTCTTTCATGCCGGTCTTAGCGGCACTGGCGATTATCTGTTTTTGTGCTAAGAAGAATAGGATAAGGATAGGAACGATGCTAAATGTGGACGCTGCCATCAATAATGTAGTCTGTGTCGAGGCTTCTTGATTGAAATAGCTCAATCCCACTTGCAAAACCCGAAGTGACGGTCTGTTTGTCATTACCAATGGCCACATAAAGCTATTCCAGGAACCGATCAAAGAGAATATTGAGGCTGTGGCAATGATCGGTTTTGAGAGAGGTAGAATAATCCTCCACAACATGCCAAATGTGGAACAACCATCGATTGAAGCGGCATCAAACAATTCCTTTGGCAAAGATTTGAAATGCTGCCTGAACAGGAATATAGTGAATATATTGACCCACCATGGAACGATCAGAGCTTGATATGTGTCCAGCCAGTTGATCTTATCCAGCATAACATACGAAGATATCAGATAGATTGGCTCGGGCACCATCATCATACTGATAAAGAGGTAAAACAAAAAGTCCTTGCCTCTAAACTCCATTCTACCAAAAGCATACGCTGCCAGCATCGATGTAATAAGTACTCCTATAAGAGACATAAAGGAGACAAAAATTGTATTGGCAAAATATGTGGCAAACGGTACTTTCTTGAACGCCTTGATGTAGTTTTCCCAACGGATACTTGGGACTTTTCGGATCTCGGAAACCTCATTTTTGGGTACTTCTACATATTCGTCGATAATCTTGAGGTCATTATTCAACAAATGTATGATACTGGTTTCCTCTTTTTCCATCACAAGTAAGATCCGCTTTTGCACCCCATCTTTTTCCCATACATAATAGGTCTCTTTAGGTATGAATACGGAATCATGTTTATTAAACTCCGACTGAGACATCAGAGAAGTAGTAATCATCCATATAAATGGTACGATCATGGTTAGCCCGCAGATTATCAATACAGTATAGATGAGTGATTTTCTAATAGTTTCCTGCATGCTTCACCTCAATAATTCACGTGTTTTTCAAGTTTCTTTTGTGCCAGGGTCAGCCCCAAAATAATGATAAACAACACCAATGCCACAGCACTGGCATAGCCCATTTCCTGAGCATCAAACCCTTTTTGATAGATGTAGTATACTATGAGGTTTGTCGTGCCGGAGGGGCCACCCTTGTCGGTCATCAAATAGACTTGTGCAAAAGCCTGGAATGTAACGATGGTCGTCATCATCAGGACATAGTATGTTGTGGGGGATACAAGTGGCAGTGTAATCCGCCAGAATTGTTTCATTTTCCCTGCGCCATCAATTTCTGCTGCCTCATAATAGTCTTTGGGAATGTTCTGTAATCCGGCAAGGTAGATAATGGTATTGTATCCCAGTCCTTTCCAGATAGTCATGATGATAATTGCAAACAAGGCTTGTGAAGGTCCCGCCATCCACTTTGGTATTTCGATCCCGAACCCTGAAAAAAAGATTTCAAATATACCACGTGCTTCTGATAGCCAACCCTGAGGGGACATGCCTATCCAGCTCAAAAACGTATTAGCCAATCCTGTTTGCTCGTTAAAAATGATTTTCCAAACAATGGACACAGCAACCAGCGATGTCACGAATGGCATAAAGTACACGATCCTGAACAGACTTTTCAAAGCCTTGATTTGATTTAGTAAAACTGCAAAAAACAAAGAAAATACAATGCTGGCTGGAACCACGAAGACTACTAACCACAGAGTGTTTGTAAGTGACTGCCAGAATTTTTGATCCGATAGCATCGTCTGATAGTTTTGAAACCCAATAAATTCACCGGTTCCGACAATAGTCCATTTGAAAAAACTGATTACAAAAGACATGACTATAGGGGTCAGCCTAAATGCAAAGAGTAATAAAAACGCCGGTAAAACGTAAAGGTAGGGTGAGATCTTCCACTTCGTTTTCATATTATCACCATGTATCCTTAGTATTAATTATCATTCTAACTAAATGTTCGAAATCAATACAGTTCTTCAATCACTCGAATTATCATACTCATCACCTCGGTATTTTGAGTAATCGATTGAGAGGTTCTTACATTTCTTGTATAGGTTTTCTCTGGGAATGCCAGATAGTTTTGCTGCTGCACTAAGATTTCCGTTGGTATTGGCAAGGATTGCCTGGATATATCCGCGTTCGAAATCTGTTTTTGCTTGATGCCAGGTGACATTCGTCTCGATATACGAACTACCGATGCTGCTTGCCTTTGGGATTAAACCCTCGGGAAGATCATCCGGCTGCATTATGGAATGCTCAGCGAGGATGACAGCATGTTCGATCGCATTTCTTAGCTCCCGGACATTACCCTTCCAAGTATAATTCAGTAGTATGGACATTACTCCGGGAGAAATAGTAAGGTGGGCTTTGCCATATTTGTCGCAAAACTCTTTTACAAAAGCATTTGTGAGAAGCTTTATGTCGTCCTTTCGCTCTCGTAGAGGTGTTATATGGAGATTTATCACATTTAGCCGATAGTACAGGTCTTCACGAAACACACCTTTGCGGACAGCCTCCAGAACTTCTTTGTTTGTAGCGGCAATAATGCGTACATCAGTATGAATATCAGAATCACCACCGACCAGACGGAAAGAACCTGTTTCCAGCACTTTCAGCAACTTCACCTGAAAAGAGAGGGAAGTCTCTGTAATTTCATCGAGGAAAAGGGTACCCCCATTTGCCTCTTGAAAATAGCCTATTTTATCTCTCCAGGCATCGGTAAATGCTCCCTTTTTGTGACCAAAAAGCAGACTTTCCAGGAGTGTTTCTGTTAGGCTTCCACAGTTTACTGCTACAAACTTGCGATGCTTTCGATGACTGTTTCGATGAATCAACTCGGCAAAAACACTCTTACCAACTCCAGTTTCACCAGTCATAAGTACAAGGGTATCAAGCTTCGCGATTTTTTTTACTTTTTGGAGGATGTTTTGGATCGATAGGCTGTGACCGATTATTAGATCGGTCTCTATATCTTTCTGAATCAGTTCATTAAGGCGCTGGTTTTCTTCGATGAGCCACTGTGTTTGGAGGATTTTTTCGACCTGAAGATTGATCAAATCCAAATTTCGTATTGGTTTGACGATAAATTCATTTGCTCCGAGTTTCATAGCAGTCACAGCTGATTCGATAGTAGCTTGTCCACTGATGGCTATTACTGCAGTATAGGGATAGTTCTGTTTGATTTCCTGAATCAGGTCCAGTCCATTTTCTCCCGGAAGGATCAAATCAATGATTGCGATATCGAATCTGATTTGCTCAAGAAGTTTTCTCCCTTCACGAAGCGTGGCAACAGCGTGTACAGTATATTGACCGCCAAGTTGGATAGAGAATATCTCAAGGGTTTCCAGGCTGTCATCGACAACAAGGATAAAGCGACTAACAGTATCTTTCATATCGGTACTACCTTGATGCGGATGCCAAAAGAGGCATCCTGGAACTTTGCTTCAAACTGGAGGTATTGGGATCTTTTCTGTGATATCTGTGTTATCAGACTTTGGGTGTGGTTGAGGGTTTCGATCGTCGTATTCAAAATATGTTCTATATGTTCATCAATCTGCTGTATTATGATATCAATGATTGGAACTTGTTTATCAACTCCAGCTTGCAATGTGATGTTCAGAGGTCTGGTAATAGCCTGGTCGATAAACATCTGAACGGAGGTCTCGATACTGTAACAAAGGAGGTTTACCGGTACAGATGTCTTTATCGTATTCTCGGACTCAATCATATTAATGATGCATTGATGCTTTGTGGCCAGATCGTTTTGTAAATAAACGAGCTCATCTCTGAGCCATACATTCAAACCAATAATCTGGGTCTCAGCCTCCAAAATTCCCATAACGATCCTGTATGTACTTTGCAGAATATCGTCCATTTGCATGCCTGCTGCCAGGATTTTTGGAGCGAGATCAAGCTCAGGAAATTTCTTTTGTAAGTGTTGGCTGTACCCCAAAATCAAGTTCAAAGGTGTATTCAGATTATGAATCAATCCCTGAAGTATGTTTTTGAAAAAAAGCCTTTCTGCAAAGCTATGTATCATAATCTAATGGGCTTTCTGATATGCTTCAAAACCTGTCTTGAAAATGTGCATTGCTTTCTTGAGATCATTTTCATTCAATATATAGGCTATTCGAAGTTCATCCCTTCCCAAGCCGGGAGTCGCATAAAATCCTTCTGCTGGAGCGCACATGACGGTCTCTCCATCAACGCTATATTCATTCAGAAGCCAGATCACAAAGTCCTCGGCATCCTCTATGGGAAGCTTTGCCACAATGTAAAAAGCTCCCTGAGGCTTGGTACATACTACCCCTGGTATTGTTATGACTTCATTGTAAACAAGATCCCTGCGCTTTTGATATTCCTGCTGGATGTTTGAGATGTAACAATCATCAAGGTATACACAGGCATTCGCAGCTAATTGATCTATCGTGGGAGGACACAATCTGGCCTGGGCAAATTTGAGAACTGCATTCATCAGTTCATTATTCTTTGATACTATGCACCCAATTCTTGCTCCACATGCACTGTAGCGCTTTGAAACACTATCGACCATGATGGCATTTTGTTCAAAATCCGGGATATCCATTATACTGGTATGAGTAGCTCCGTCATATATGAACTCGCGATACACTTCGTCCGAGATCAGATATAGATTATGTTTTTTGGCTATAGCTGCAATCCTGTGAATATCTTCCTTGCTGTAAACTGTTCCGGTGGGATTTCCTGGATTACATAGCATAATAGCTTTCGTTTTGGAATTGATCAGCTTTTCAATAGTATCGTCATCTGGCAGCATAAATCCGTTCTCGGCAAAGGTAGTAAGAGGGCGGATATATACTGAAGCCATTGTGGCAAAACCATTGTAGTTTGTATAAAACGGTTCAGGAACGATTACCTCGTCACCTTCGTTACAAGTAACGAGTAAGGCAAAAGTGATTGCTTCAGAGCCTGCAGTCGTCACAATGATGTCTGTATCATTTACGACAATATTATGTTTTGCATAATAACTGACCAGACTATGACGATAGACGTCCAAACCTTGTGATGGGCCGTATGCCAGTACGGATTCTGAGAATTCATGATATACTTTGATCATTTCGCGTGGTGTCTCGATATCCGGTTGTCCAATATTCAGGTGATATACTTTCAAACCCTTTTGTTTCGCTGCTATAGCATGGGGCATAAGTTTTCTGATTGGTGAGGCTTGAACCTCAATTGCACGCTTGGATAAATCCATATTAATCCCCTTAAAATCATCTTTGTCCCATCATCTCAAGATCAAAGAATAAGACAAGGAAAATTTTCGACGCTTATGCCTG
Organism: uncultured Candidatus Cloacimonadota bacterium; assembly: GCA_964634275.1. GTDB lineage: Bacteria > Cloacimonadota > Cloacimonadia > Cloacimonadales > Cloacimonadaceae > CAZZCS01. Next base: position 10,904 of record CAZWIS010000006.1, read on the forward strand.
TCTGTAGATTTAACAAAACGAATCATGAAATCTAATGGGTATGATTTTGTGAGTAGTGACTCCCCCTTCTAACATGGTTTATTGAAAGTGACGATTAACAAAGCTCTTGACGAATTATTATATTGACTTAAAAATGTAGCTTGGAATAAGTGCATGGGGAGGAATTATGACAGAAGATGTAAAGAACGGCCGTGAAATGCCTAAGGAAGAGCAAGAGACGCTCAGAGAAAAGATCATAGACATTGACAAACCAAAGCTTAAGTTTTATGAAGATCTTAGGCAAAAAGCAAAGGATTGGACTGGTAAAAAGGGTGGAGCTATTGGTGGAAAGCTGGGTGAGTATCTTTTTGCCCTGCCAGACCTATTCATATTGATTTGTCGTCTTGCAACTGAGAAGCGTGTTCCTGCAAAGAAAAAGGTGCTGATAGGCGGGATAATCGCTTATGTTATGCTTCCGATTGATATCATACCGGATTTCATCCCTGTGATCGGATACATTGATGATTTGGTTTTGATAGTTTTAGGACTCAACATGGTACTGAATGAGATTGATCGAAAGATCCTCCTCGACAACTGGAGTGGTGAAGGTGATATTCTGGATTTACTCAAAAAGATTAGTGCAGCAGCTGATCAATTTCTGGATCGGAATATCCTGTCAAAAATTAAAAAGTGGCTCAATAAGTGATTCTAAAAGGACAAAAATCTCTATTGATTGCCTCTCATAACAAGGATAAGATAAAAGAGATCACAGCAGTATTGAGAGACTTTGACATTAATATTTTATCCATGGACGATTTTCCAGATATAGAGCCTGTAAACGAAGATAGGGATACGATCTGTGGCAATGCCATGAAAAAGGCTTTGGAGGTTGCTCAACGCTCTGGAATCTTGACTTTAGCTGATGACACTGGACTATTCATCCATGCCCTGAATGGAGAACCAGGTGTCTTTGCGGCACGATATGCTGGAGAACACTGCAGCTATGAAGACAACCAAAACAAAGTGCTCCGATTGATGGAATTTCAAGATGCCAGAGAAGCAGAATTCCGAACGGCTATAGCTCTTTCTTTACCAGACGGTATCGTAGCAGTTCATGAAGGGAGCGTCAAAGGAACCATAACACGTATAAAACGCGGGAATGGTGGATTTGGATATGATCCAATTTTTGAAGTGTCTTCACACGGCAAAACATATGCCGAGATGAATGATGAAGAGAAGAACAGCTGTTCTCACAGAGCTTTGGCACTACAAAGCATTAAACCAGTATTGGTAGAATTCTTAAATTTAAAAATAGAGGTGTGATATGATAAACCCCCAGATATTCAGACAATATGACATTCGCGGAGTTGTAGGCGAAGACCTGACCTCGGAATCCATGTACCTTATTGGTAAAGGATTTGGAACCTATCTTCGTAAACTTGATGCAAAATCAGTAGTTATAGGTGGAGATGCGAGGTTGAGCACACAGGGCTTCATGGATGAGTTTTGCAAAGGATTGATGGAGTGTGGTTGTGATGTTATTGATGTCGGAGTTACTGCTACACCGATTTTGTATTTTTCGATCTGGAAGTTACAGAGTGACGCAGGTGCTATGATCACCGCAAGCCATAATCCCTCTCAATACAATGGGGTAAAACTGAATCTCGGTCTTGCCTCGGTTTATGCAGATGAACTTCAAAAAGTTCTGGGTATTATAGAGAAGGGAGAGTTTACTTCGGGTATGGGTTCCAAAACTCAGTACGATAACATCGCAGAAGAGTATATAAACTATATTGTTCAGAACATCAAGCTTGATCGTGAAGTAAAGGTCATAGTGGACGGTGGCAACGGAATGGGTGGTCCATACTTGCCAGAAGTACTGCGTAGACTTGGCTGTGAAGTTATTGAGATGTATTGCGAACCTGATGGAACATTCCCAAATCATCACCCCGATCCCACAGTCGAAAAAAACATGGTAGATTTAAGTAGAGCAGTTGTAGCTTCTGAGTATGAAGTGGGGATTGGATTGGATGGTGATTCCGATAGAATTGGTGTCGTAGACGAAAAAGGGAAAATGCTTTTTGGAGACCAGATTCTAAACATTCTTGCCCGTGATTATCTGAAGACAAATGCAGGTAAAACCATTATTGCCGATGTTAAATGCTCAAAGAACCTTTATGATGACATCAGAAAACACGGTGGTGTCCCGATGATGTACAAAACTGGTCATGCAAACATCAAAATGAAAATGAAGGAAGTCGGAGTAGATTTCGCTGGCGAAATGTCTGGACATGTATTTTTAGCAGATCGCTATCTGGGTTTTGATGATGCTATCTACGTAAGTGCGAGATTTGTTGAAATCATGTCCCATACTCTAAAGCCTGTAAGCTCTTTTCTTGCCGATCAACCCAAAATGTACAATACTCCCGAGATGCATATCAAGTGCGACGACAACCGTAAGTTTGATGTGGTAGCAAAGGTATGCAAGGAATTCATCGATGAAGGTTATGACGTAAACGACATTGACGGTGCGAGGATTACTTTTCCCGATGGGTGGGGATTGGTCAGAGCTTCGAATACAACCCCCGTTCTCGTGGTTCGTTTTGAAGCTGAAACAGAATCCAGAATGAAGGAAATCCAAGGACTCGTAGAAGGAAAAGTAAATAAATACATATAGCGAAATCTAGTTTTGCCTTTGGTACGAGTTATCTCACTCATGGAGCTATTTGTTTGTTATAAAACACCATACTTGCAGGAAGTTTAAGTAATCGATAAGAAAATATACTAGGAGTCTAAATGCCGATAACAAAACTTGACCAAATGTTCGATAGTCTAAAGAACCGTCCCAAAAAGCGTCTCGTTGCAGCATGTGCTAACGATTCTCACACAGTATTAGCTGCTTATGAAGGGATTAATATGGGCATCATTGATGCCATACTGGTAGGTGATGAGAACATCATAATTGATGTTTGCAAATCTCAAAACATAGATCCTTCAGCTTTTAAAATTGTTCACGAACCTGTAGAAACCAAAGCAGCAGTAAAAGCAGTTACTCTCATCAATAACGGTGAAGGCGACTTCTTAATGAAAGGACTACTCAGTACTGATAAATATATGAGAGCTATCCTCAACAAAGAAAACGGGTTGATGAATCCAGGCTCTGTACTTAGCCATGTGACTGTCGTAGAACCTACGACCTACCACAAACTTTTAATTGTAGGCGATGTAGCAATAATTCCTCTTCCAGATTTGAATCAGAAGATAGCGATAACCAACTATCTGATCAAAACCGCCCACTTTCTCGGTATAGAGAAACCAAAAGTAGGTTTACTTGCAGCTTCCGAACAAACATTACCAAAGATTCCATCCTGCTATGACGCAGCGATTATTTCAAAAATGGCTCAAAGGGGTCAGATATCAGGTGCTATCGTAGATGGTCCATTGGGCTTTGACCTGATAGTAGACAAAGAAAGTGCGGAGATCAAGGGAGTTCATAGTGAAGTGTGTGGGGATGCGGATTGCATTCTCTTTCCAAATATCGAAGCTGGTAATACATTCTACAAAACGATGACCAAGTTGATGAAATCTGAGCTATGTGCCATAGTAATGGGAGCACGTGTTCCAGCAGTCTTATCTTCACGGGGCGATAGTGAGAAAACCAAGCTATACTCAATTGCTCTGGCAGCGATGCTTGCATAGGGTTTTATGAAACGACCAATAAAGTCACTTGAAGAACTAAGTGTTTTTGTACGCCAATCAGGCCGTAAAACCAAAATCGCCGTGGCATGCGGAGAGGATCAAAATACCATAGGTGCGTTGTCCCGTGCGGTATCAGAAGATATTATAGAGACTATTCTGATAGGAGACAAAGCAAAGATCATATCTGTTTGTGAGGAAGAAGGTATTGACTTCAACAGGTTCCGAATCATAGATATTGATGATCAGTTAACAGCTACAAAGACGGCTGTTCGCATGGTTCACGATTCAGAAGCCGATGTTTTGATGAAGGGACTGGTGGGTACCGATAAATTTCTCAAAGCCGTATTGGACAAGCAGTTTGGATTGCTCCCACCAAAGTCTATCATGAGTTATGTATGTGCATTACAACTGCCAAAGTATCATAAGCTACTATTTGTATCCGATACTGCAGTGATACCATATCCGGATCTTGAACAAAAAAAAGCAATGATACAGTATTCTATCAGTATGGCTCATAAGTTTGGCATCGAAAAGCCCAAGGTTGCTTTGATCTCAGCTACCGAAAAAGTAAGCTCTGCATTTCAGTCTACAATGGACTACGCTTTGTTGTCAAAGATGGCGGATAGGGGTCAATTATCTCAGTGCATCATTGATGGTCCTCTTGATATCTTTCTGGCGTGTGATCCACAAAGCATGGAGCTGAAAGGAGTGCAAACTCCGATAGGTGGCGATGCCGATGTCTTGATCTTTCCAAATATAGAATCTGCCAATAGTTTTTACAAAGGGTTGATGCTTTTTTCCGGAGGAGAATTGGCTGGATTAATACAGGGGACTACAAAACCTGTGATAGTCATGTCTCGGAGTGAAAGTGCCGAATCCAAGTATTATTGTATAGCCCTATCTTGTTTGATGAGTGGTGAGTTATGAAGATTGCAATAGCATCTGATCATGCCGGTTTTGAGCTAAAAGAATCAATCAAGTCAGCTTTGCCAGAGTATGAGTTTATCGATTTTGGTACTTTTGATATGGAATCAATGGATTATCCGGACACTGGTAAACCAGCAGCTATGGCTGTATCAGAAGGAACTTGCAGTAAAGGTATACTAATATGTGGAAGTGGGATTGGTATGAGTATCACTGCAAACAAAGTACCCGGTATTAGAGCAGCGCTTTGTACGAATTCTGATTATGCACGACTCTCCAGAATGCACAATGACGCCAATATCATTGTATTGCCAGGTAGATTTATTGCGGTACCCTATGCCATTGAAATGGTCAGGATCTGGTTTGGAACTGACTTTGAAGGTGGCAGACATCAAAATAGAATAGACAAAATAAAATATATGTGAGGAAACAATGAAACACATCAAACAATATGATCCAGAGCTATATCACGCCATGAATGCAGAACTGATCAGACAGAGAGAAAACCTCGAGTTGATCGCATCCGAAAACTTTACTTCTCTGGCTGTCATGGAAGCCCAGGGATCCACTCTTACAAACAAATATGCCGAAGGTTATCCTTATCGATGGAGCAAAAAGACAGGTCAGATAAACTACAACCTGTACGGTAGATACTATGGTGGTTGTGAATATATTGATGAAGTCGAAAAACTGGCAATTGAACGTGCAAAGCAGCTTTTTGGAGCCGAACATGCCAATGTCCAGCCTCATGCTGGTTCGCAAGCTAATATGGCAGCATATTTTGCCTTGGTAAATCCTGGAGATACAGTTTTATCTCTTGAATTGTCACATGGGGGACATCTTACGCATGGCCATCCGCTCAGTTTTTCTGGTCAGCTCTATAACATTATCCATTACAATGTAAACAGGGAAACAGAACAATTCGATTACGACGAAATCCGCAGATTGGCGCATGAACACAAACCCAAGATGATCCTGACTGGTGCATCAGCATACCCTCGCAAAATAGATTTTACCATTTTTAGGGAAATTGCAGACGAAGTAGGTGCCAAATTTATGGTCGATATGGCTCATATCGCTGGTCTTGTAGCTGCAGGAATACACCAGAATCCAGTTCCCTATGCAGATGTTGTAACGACAACTACGCATAAAACACTACGTGGTCCCCGTTCTGGACTCATTTTATGCAAAGACCAATACGCCAAAGATATTGATGCCAAAGTTTTTCCAGGTATTCAGGGAGGTCCCTTGATGCATGCTATCGCAGCAAAAGCTGTAGCTTTCTTTGAAGCTTTGCAACCAGAATTCAAGGCTTATCAAGCTCAGGTAGTAAACAATGCCAAAGCTCTGGCTGATAGCCTCTCTCGAAATGGGTTCCAACTTGTTTCCGGAGGAACAGATACTCACCTGATGCTATTGAATCTTGGAACAGAAGAAGAAGGTGGACCATCAGGCAAAAAGATGGAGGAGTCACTGGATCTCGCAGGTATCACAGCAAACAAAAATACAGTACCTTTTGATACAAGATCGCCATTTGTTGCTTCTGGAATCAGATTGGGAACACCATCAGTTACAACCAGGGGAATGAAAGAACCACAGATGCAAACAATCGCAGATTTTATCAAACGGGTAAGAGAAAATCATGATAATGACGAGTATCTGGCTGGACTTAAAAACGAAGTAAGGGAACTTACAAACCATTTCCCTCTCTACTCGGAACTGGACTGAAGATTAGCAGGATAAAAAACTACTGGTTCTGTTGAATAGAATAGTTATGTTAACAAACGGGTTGGGTTTTTCCCCGACCCGTTTTTGATTTTTAATTGACGAAATATATCGGTTGTGCGACCATGTTTGCACGAAAGGATTGGAGATTAGTTTGGATAATCAGTTTACAATATTGATTGGTGGAAAAGCCGGAGAGGGCGTGAAGAAATCTGCCCAAGTCATAGCTGAGGTTTTATGTTCAGAAGGAAGATATACATTTCAGATGGATGATTACCAAAGCTTGATAAAAGGCGGTCATAACTATTCCGTTGTGACATCAGACTTGGAAGAAGTATTCAGCACATACAGCCATGCAGACATAATCATTTGCTTTGATCAACGAAGCATAGATGAGCATAGATACAAACTCAAGGATAGGGGTATCCTCTTTTATAATAGTGATGAGAGTTCACTCGATATTGGTATTGGCCTTCCGATGACAAGCACTTTGAAACGGGTTTTGGGAACTGCAGGAAACGTTAGTGTAACTGCTGTAACAATATTCTGTGCCCTTGCAGGTATGAGCGTTGAACAACTCGCTACAACAATCACAAAGTATTACAGAAGGGATGCCGAAAGAAACATTGCCTTTGCCATTGAGATATTCCGCCTTATCCCAGATTTGAAGCTAAACATCGAAAAGAATGAGAAATTATTGAAGCAGAACTTCCTCTCGGGTAATCAACTTATTGCTTTGGGAGCTTGGACTTCTGGTTTGGATGTTTACTATGGATATCCAATGACCCCCGCTTCTTCAATTTTGCATTTTTTGGCATCAAGACAAGCAGACCTCAATGTTTACGCTATTCACGCAGAGAGTGAACTGGCAGCTGTAAACATGGCTATCGGCTCCTCTTTTGCAGGAGTCAAATCAGCCGTTGGTAGTAGTGGGGGAGGCTTTGCACTAATGCAAGAAGCATTTTCCATGGCAGGAATGGCAGAAGTACCACTTTTATGTATCCTGTCCAGTCGCCCTGGACCAGCAACAGGAGTATCAACTTATACAGCTCAGGAAGATTTAAACTTTGCTATTCATCAAGGTCATGGTGAGTTTGCACGGATTGTAGCAAGTCCTGATTCACATGAAAGAGCTTTTAGCCTGGCTTCAGAGTTATTGTCATTAGCATGGGAGTTGCAGACCCCTACAATTTTACTAACAGAAAAACATCTTTCAGAGTGCATGAAGAGTGTCTTATTGGAACCAGAGAACACTGTTATGACAGTTGCCAAAGCATACGATTTGAGTCTGGACGAGTACGACAGATACAACCTCAATGACGATGGGGTATCGTCTCTGACATTTCCCGCTTCTGAAGCAGTGATCAAATGGAACTCACACGAACACCTTAGCAGTGGGCTTCGTACTGATAGGGCTGACAAAATGGTTGAAATGAAAAATAAACGAAACCGGAAATCCACCACCATGATAGAAGCCACAAAACGATACGAAAGAATAAGAACGTATGGAGATAGTGATAGAATCGTTTTTGCCTATGGTTCCACGGTTTTGGAACTTCGAGAAGCCGCGAAACATCTGGATTTTCCCATACTTATAGTAGCTCCGATATATCTTGAGCCATTCCCGATCGAAGAATTACAACGATTTTGGGGCAAAGAAATAGTCGTCGTCGAACACAATTCCACAGGTTCTTTTGCTTCCTTGCTGAAGCAGAAGCTTGGCATCCACCTCAAAGATCTGATCTTGAAGTACGATGGCAGACCATTTGATCCTATGGAACTCGCTGGACTATTGAAGGGGGCTTTTAATGCGTAATCTGGACACTGTAAAAGAGAATACATGGTGTACCGGTTGTGGAAACTTTGGTATCCTGAATTCGTTAAAGAAGGCATTAATCAATCTTGAAGACAATGGAGTACCACTCACAAGCATAGTTATCACATGTGGAATTGGGTGTCATGGAAAGATCTTTGACTATATAAACATCTCAGGATTTTACTCGCTGCATGGAAGGGCGTTAGCTACAGCACAAGGGATCAAGCTTGCCAATCCGGGCTTGAATGTTGTTAGTTTTGGTGGAGACGGAGATTCTCTGGGAGAGGGTTTGGAACATACGCTGTTTGCGGCAAAAAGAAACGCTGATGTAACTCTGATTCTGCACAACAATGGGACTTACGGACTCACGACAGGACAGGCTTCCCCACTATCCAATCAGGGCTACAAAGGTCTATCCACACCCAATGGCAATATTGAACAACCGTTTTCCGTAGTAAGTCTCTTAATGGAAGCTGGTGCTACTTTTGTTGCCAGGACATATTCAGCAAGACCAGAGCATGCCACAAACATATTCATTAATGCAATCAGGCACAAAGGTTTTTCAATTGTGGAGGTTTTACAACCATGTGTGAGCTACAATAACACCTATCTGCTTTACAATCAAAAAGTAAAGCAAATGGAAGTTATCCCCTCGAATGATCAAAATGCCATAGCTCTTGCCAAAGACAAAGATAACATTTACATAGGCGTGTTCAGGCAAGAACATCGTGATGTATATCATGAGTTACTCTATCGCGATTATAACCCTTCAATATGTACTAAGAACCACTCTCAGAGGAAAGAGATACTGGCAACTTTTTTGGGTCGCTAAGGAGTTCCAATGAAAACATATTGCTCCATTCTAAATGAAAACGGTTCGGTTCGTCACGGTTGTGTTCTGATTCTTGTGATGATAATCTTGATTACGGTGTTTTATTTTATCGACAAAAAAGAGCAGGAAACACGCGATTTTGGTTTCAGCAGGGATCCCGACAGATTTGATGAAACAAGAGAGAAACCATTCTTTAACGATGATGATTTTGTCGGGCAATCCCGTTCCCGTCAAGCCTATCAACCTGTGTTAAAACCTATTGACGAAGATGTAAAGGAAGAAGATCCCAATATGGTAGGGAAGAGTACTTCTAATACATTTTATCAACCTCCTTCTCCTGAAAAAAGACGTGAGCTCGAATCAAAGAGCAACACCCCAAAACTCAGACCTTGAAGTATTATGAGATCAAAAAATAAAAACATTCTTCGTTTGTTATGCCAGCTTGCTTTTTTAGCCATAGCCGCTATTGCATTTTATCTGATAACAATAGGAGCAAGGTATTCTGCCCATTCTTTTTGTCCCTATGCGATTGTTTGTTTTGGGCTTAACAAAATGGGGTTTATTCGGATCGCCCAGGCTTTTTTTGCTGTAGCTATTATTATGGGATTTGCTATCTGTATTAGTGCGATTTTTTGGGGGAGGAAGTTTTGCGGTTATGTGTGTCCACTTGGTACATTACAGGAAGCGATTCATAGATTTGACCGCAAGAAAAAGTACTCATCTAACCGCCTACCATTTTACATGGAAAAAAAACTGGGAAGGCTCAAGTACATAGTATTACTTATTACCGCTATATTGGTGCTTGCAGGTTTGGCGTATCTTTATATGAAGTATTGTCCGATAATGATTTTATCGCAGATCTCAAGCATCAGATGGCAGGGTTTGGCGGTTGTACTACCAATATTTATCGGGGCTTTCTTTATCAGCCGTGTTTGGTGCAGGTTTTTATGCCCTTATGGAGCACTTCTCAATCTATTCCAATCATTAGGTAAGCTATTTAAAATAAAGAGAATCAAGATATTACGCAATCTGGAGCAATGTAACGATTGTGGATTCTGCGTAGGTTGTTGCCCGATGAACTTGAACATTCTGGAAAGTGAGATCGTGGAGGATGTAAATTGTATTCACTGCAATCAATGTGCCGATGTATGTCCCAGAAAAGCCTTTGGGAGTTGTAAAGATAATGGATAAGATTCTTAGGATCATTTTCATTCTTTTACTGTTTAGCATTCTTGCGATGCAGATAATGCTTTTGTTTAATAGTAAACGCTCATTGAGAGTATCGAGCATAGAACAACTTGTACAAGCAACTGATGTAGATACTGTGGTTCTGGGCTCAATCTTAAAAGAGGATAGTCAGATCTCGGATGCAAACAAAGTAAACGAGCCTAAAAAAAGCGGGTCCAATGATTCTCCCAAAAACACCGAACAACCCAAGAAGACAGCTAAATATACCGTAAAACAAGATCGGTGTATTAGTTGTAATTTATGTGTTATCAATTGCCCTGTAGAGGCTATAAAGATGGAAGGTGGAGTAGCCAAAATCGACGAAGAGCTATGTATCGGATGCGGTATTTGTGAGGATGGTAATGATTCGGATTTTACCGGTTGTCCTGTTGATGCCATTAGTAAAAAGTAGTTTTCAGTAGTAGCACTGTGTAGTATCAAAAGGCTATCGTTCTATATGCCTAATTAATCTTTCTCTTAGACTTATGGCTGTGATCTGGTGGAGTTTCAGGGAGTTATTGCCAGGTATCACCCCGTATTATGACCATAAGCTAGAGGGTTAGTTGTACCCAATCTCCAAGATACTGTGTAGAAAGAACTAATTACTATTCTGTTTTCAATATATTGCTAGCTAACTTAAGAGTGAAATGACCAGTGAGCATTACGATATTTATCAGCATGATCAGATAAGTGCAGACCGAGATGGTATCATATCATCAACTATATGAAGCTTGCTAGTATGAATGTGCCATGGTACTTGTATTATGGCGAACATAAGGCACAAAAATTGGTTCAATTGAACTAATCGACTATCTTTTATCGTAGCAGACAATTACATGCCCAGCAATTCGTATGACAGCCTTACCGGATAATGGAATTGTTGCATTTTGCACCAGTTATTGCATTTCAAAAGTACACTCTAAATTCTAATTGAGGTAAATATATGAAACCAAGTCTGTTACTTGTTGCAGTTGCATTGTTGCTTGCAATTATTCCAGGATTCGGATACGCCGTTGGCCCGATTCTTAGCTCCTCTTTTTCTATCAATCAACAAAGTTCAAATTCCATTGATATCAGGTTTGAAATACCGACCTGGAGAATCGAAGAAACTCAAAGAGACGGTATCGTCACCAAGCAAGTAAAAATTGATGAGGCTCCCTATCTCTTCATAGAAGATGAGGAAACTCTTCCAATCTTAACAACGAGCATTGCTATACCCTATAGTGGTGGAGTTGATTTTAGAGTAGTTGACTCACAGATGAGATTTGAAAATTCATTCACTTTAAGTACCCACAACACAGTATCCAGGTATTTGAACAACCGCTTTGATGGTAATTCCCTATATCCTGAAAACCGGGTAGTTGTTAGTGAACCGACTATTATAAGAGACATGAGAATTGTTACAATAAACGTATATCCTTTTCAGTATAATAAAAACACCAGACAGTTGATTGTAAATGAAAGTATAGATATCCGGCTTAGTTTTAACAACCTTCCATCGGTTAATGAGATGAATGCTCCGACCCAGTATAGCAGTAGTTTTGAAAGGATTTATCGCAGCTTGATTCTCAACTATGATAGCTTTGTTCAAGGAAGAATGACTCCTACACAAGACCCTGTAATTCTTATCATTCATGCAAATTATACCGATGCGGTCTTTGTAGCGAAGTTAAACGAACTAATCGAACTAAAAAAGCAGAGGGGTTACAAGGTTTACAGCGCCAGTACAGCTGTCACAGGAACAAGCTCTACAGCTATCAAAACTTACATCCAGAATGCTTATGATACCTGGACAGATAGGCCAGATTATATCATTCTGGTTGGAGATGTAAGCGGTACCATAGGAGTAGCTACCCATTATTACTCCAGTGCTGAAGGTGATTATCCTTATACTCATCTTGCCGGAAATGACCTCTTGGGAGATGTGTTCATCGGGAGAATTTCTGTTTCGAGTTCTACGGAAATGTCGACTTATGTGTCCAAAGTCTTGACGATAGAAAAGAACATAAATGTAAACAGCGCTGATTGGTTGAACCGAATGTTATTGGTAGGGGATACTGCTACATCAGGGATTTCAACGATATATATAAATCAATATATTCACGAGGTATCTGAGGCTGTAAATCCTGCTTATACTTATACAGAGCTTTATCAGAACAGTCCGAGTGCAACGACTATGAACTCTGTATTATCTCAAGGAGTATCAATTTTTAATTTCCGTGGATACTTGGGGATGAGTGGATGGGTTTCATCAAGCGTAGATAACTTGTATAACGGGAATAAGCTATTTAATGCAGTTATCATTACCTGTGGTACAGGTTCGTTTGCAAGTTCCTCAAAGACGGAGGATATCATCAGAGCAGGAACTCCCGCAAGTCCAAAGGGTGCAATAACAGCAATAGGTATGGCTACTGTACAAACCCATACTTCATTGAACAACTGCTTGAATGTTGGCATCTTTCATGGACTTTATCCCGCTGAAATGAGAAATATGGGAGAGCCATTACTGCTTGCGAAGCTATATCTGCATAGTGTCTATGGCGTAAGTCATGCAGAGAGATCAGTATTCTTTGCGCAAATATGCAACCTTATGGGTGATCCCACAGTACCAGTATATGTTGGTATTCCAGACACATTCGAAGTAGAATATCCATCTTCAATTGTAACTGGAACCGGTTCAATAGAGGTAATCGTGAGAAATTCAGCCCATGAACTTGTATCAAATGGAATCGTGACGCTGACCAATAGTAGTGGACTCCAAGTAATAAGTAGGACAAATGCCAACGGGATAGCCGTACTAACGATACCGACAAATATAACCAGCCCTTTGACTCTTATGGTCAGCAAAGACGATTTTAAACCATCAGTGCTTGAGATTAGCATCAATTCCACAGGTGGATTGGTTTATGACGGCTGTGTAATTGATGATGACAACAACGGAAACTCCTCTGGTAATAACAATCAGATAGTCAACGCTGGAGAAACGATCGAGTTTAAATTCTATCTAAAAAACACTTCCGGTTCTCACATAACGAGTGCTAGCGGAGAGTTGTTTTGCAACGATCCGTATATCACTGTAAATGCTGCAAGATTGAGCTTTTCAAACATTGCTCCCGGAGCTTCCGTGCTAAATAATACTGCTGCACGGTTTACTGTGTCTCCGAATTGTCCGGATAATTACCTTGTCAGCTTTACAGCCAGAGGTGGTGGAACAATACAAAACTGGTTTGTCAATATTCCTGTTATTGTCAGAGCTGGAGCTCTTGTGATTTCTGAATATAGCTATGTTGGTTCTGATGCTAATATCATATACCCAGGAGAAACAAAGAATCTTACTCTTGCTTTGGAAAACATGAGCTCTACACCTGTTAATAATGTATATGCTGAGTTGGTGTCCGAAGATATTTTGATGGTATCCAGTTCCGCACCATATTATTATGGGAATATTAGCGGTGAAAGCGTTGTGTCAAACGCTATACCTTTCGAGATAATCGTTCGTCCTATGGCAGTTGTCGGAATGGTCATACCCATGAGCGTAAACCTGTATAACAATAGCGGATACTCACAATCTTTACCGTTTAGTATTACTATAGGTGAAAGCAGTGTAACAGATCCGCTTGGACAGGACTTGTATGGATATTTCATCTTTGATGAAGGAGACACGGGTTATCCACAGTGTCCTGTATATGACTGGGTAGGTATAGCGCCATCTGAAGGTGGACTAGGAACTATTTTGAATCTGACAGATCCTGGTGCAACAAACAATGAAGGAGATCAAGTAGGGGCAGCATCCTTGCAAACAGTCGATTTACCATTCCCGTTTACTTTTTATGGTAGAAGCTACAATCAGATAACGATTTCGTCAAATGGATTCATTGCGATGGGAGTCACCAATAATTCTGATTGGAGAAATGGCAGATTACCTGGTCCTGGTGGAGCTAATCCTATGATTGCAGTTTTTTGGGACGACCTACAGCTTAACACGGGTTCAGGTGTTTATACATATTATGATGCAGTACAGCATTATTATGTAGTGGAATGGTACAATGTGATCAGTGGATATGATAGGATTACACCCGAAACATTCCAGGCAATTCTATACAGTCCTGAATACTATCCTACCCAAACTGGTGATGGACAGATAAAGCTACAGTATAAACTGTTCAACAACATTGATCTTGGTTCAGGGGCCGGCTATCCTCATGGAAACTTTGCGACTATCGGTATTAAAGATCATAACGGTGCTGTCGGATTGGAATATACCTATGCAAATCAATATCCTACAGCTGCAAAACCGCTTACTCATGAATCTGCTCTCTTCATTACTACAAAGCCTTTTATCTCCCAGAATGCATCATTATACATGGATAGATTGGTCATATATGATCAGAATGGAAATGAGTTAATAGAACCGGGTGAAACAGTGAATCTTGCGATGAAACTGAATAATCTGGGATTAACTGATGCTACCAACGTCCAGGCAACTATTAGTAGTTCAGATCCTTACATTACAGTATTGTCTCATAGTTCCGGATTTCCCAGCATTGAAGGTCTTGGCACTGCATATTCCAATCAGTACTATACAATTGTGGTGGCAGAGAACTGTCCAAATCACTATACAGCCAGTTTAAACGTCGCAATCACCTCTACTTCGGGAACATGGAGTTCAGTTCATCAAGTATTTGTTCAAAAAGCAACGGTAGTACTTAGCTCATGGACGATAGTCGATGTCCTGGGGAATGGTAATTATGTTTTGGACCCTGGTGAAAGTGGTGAGTTGATTCTCAATTTGTATAATGAATCAAATGTTGCGGCTCAAAACGTTCAAGTGGCTCTTGCCGAGAACAGCCCATACATAGCTCTGAGCACAACAAGTGTTTTAGTAGATGAAATACCCGTTCACAAAAAATACCAAAAGAGAGTGGGTATAAGCGTGTTGCCATCGACCCCTATTGGCACTGAGGTTTTATTAAATCTGACCATCACCAGCTCAAACGGTGAACCATCGACATCTCAAGTTAGGCTATTTATCGGTGAAGTATCGTATCTTTATGATTTTGAAACCACAAATGGAGGATTCACAGCTACCACCAATCAATCAATAGGTTGGGAGTGGGGCACTTCCACATATGCTGGTGCTTATAGTGGGACGAAAGTATGGGGAACAGGTTTAAATATAAATTATGATAATCTTGCAGTCTATGAGCTTGTGTCTCCATCTATGCAAGTATCTTCTACAAGTCTGTTGACTTTCAGACATAGGTTTAACATCGAGAATAACTACGATGGTGGGCAGGTGCTGATATCAACAGATAATGGAGCAAACTGGACAATAATTCATCCGGACGGAGGGTATCCTCATAATTCCTTACCTGCCTTGGGTGGGCCCGGATATCATGGTACCCTAAACCAGTGGACATTGGCCACATTTACCCTGTCATCTTATGCCAATCAACAGGTTAGATTCAAATGGTTATTCAAGACAGACGGTACAGTAGTAAGAGAAGGTTGGTTTATTGACGATGTAGAAATCTCATCAGCTACAGCAAGTGCAGCAACTGGAAGTGTGATTGGGAGCCTGCTTATCGATGGTCAGGTATCTTCAAATCAGAATGTCTTTGTATCTGTGGGTAATTATACCAGGAAAGTCGCAATGGATGGATCATTTCGATTTGACTTGCCAACAGGTCACTACACATTATCTGCCCTGTTAGATGGTCACAAGTCTAGCGAGCAAATTGTAGATGTGCAAGTAGGTGGTTCTATTACCAACGCAAATCCACATTTGCAATATCTCCCTGTGCCTGCAAATGTAACATGGATTGTAGAACAAAACGATCTGAGAATAAAGTGGGATCCAGTTTTGGATCCGCAAATGAGTTCTTACAGGATTTATGAGAAAAAAGGAACTCAACCATGGGCGATACTTCAAGATACGGATGAAGTATCTATAATGCTACCGGCATCGTATGATGGTTGGAGTGAGTACATAGTAGTCGCACGGTACGATGATTCAGAAAGCTCATACGAGAGAACAATCGTAATTGATTATAATAACCATGGAGACGATCTTCAACCGCAAAAACCAAATCAGATATTGATCACTAAAAACTCAAATACGTACACCATAAATTGGCAGGAAGTGACCAATGATACAAATGGAGACCCAATGGTGATCTGGGAATATCGTGTATTCGCTAGTGATACTCCAGATTTTGATATGGTCCCAGCAACCTTTTTGGGTTCTACTACTCAACCTACATATAACGATAATTACGATGGCACCCGAAGATTCTATAAAATCGTGGCTGTTGTCGGTTTTGTAAACTAATCAAGATTAATCTACAGGCTGGTAGGTTTATGCTACCGGCCTCACTTTTTGTTTATCTTCTAAGAAGCTGATCTTATAGACTGATTTATACGGATCAATAAAAGAAAATTGACGTAACATGCACAACTTGAGGGTTCTGAAAGCTAATATATATACACTAACTACCATTATTGGATATAGCTTTGCTACTATCCCAGACTAAACAATGGTCTCAGATTGTAGAAGTTTACAACACTGATGCCAGTATTTTTCTCTTTACAACTTTCGAAACATATTAATCCTAACCATCTGCGCATGGTTCTAAAGATTAATAATCAAAGATAAATGATGGAGGTTTTGTTATGAAACTCGAAGGTAAAGTGGTTGTTGCTCAGGGAGGTGGTCCTACTGCGGTGATAAATCAATCATTGGTCGGTGTTACACTGGAGTCAAGAAAGTTTTCACAGGTAACCAGAGTTTATGGAGCAGTAGGAGGAGTTCAGGGGATTGTGAATGAAGAATTTGTGGATCTTACACAGGAAACCACACACAATCTGGAACAAGTAGCAGATACTCCTTCTTCAGCATTATTATCCACACGTGATAAACCAGATATAGCTTATTGCAAAGAAATCTTCAAGGTGCTTAAAGCACACGATGTACGCTACTTTTTTTACATAGGTGGTAATGACTCTTCGGATACAGTTCGTATAGTAAATGAACAGGCAATGTTGGCAGACTATGAGTTTAGAGCCATACATATTCCGAAAACAATAGACAATGATCTGGTTCGCAACGATCATACTCCCGGTTATGGATCAGCTGCCAGATTTGTAGCTTCTGCTTTTACCGGCATTAATCTTGACAATCGCGCTTTACCAGGAGTATACATAGGAGTAGTGATGGGACGGCACGCAGGATTCTTGACGGCAGCGTCTGCACTCGCTCAGAAATATCCCGATGATGGTCCACACTTGATATATATGCCCGAAAGAGCCTTTCATAGAGATAAGTTTATCGATGATGTCTATAAAATGTACAATAAGTACGGACGCTGTGTGATTGCGGTCTCAGAAGGAATAATAGACGGCAACAATGTGCCGATTATTACCAAGATGACAAAAAACATCGAGCATGATGCTCATGGCAATGTTCAGCTCTCTGGTACAGGTATGCTGGGAGATTTGCTGGCTGATCTTGTTCGGGAAAAACTCAAGATTAAGAGGGTAAGGTCGGATACTTTTGGATACTTGCAAAGGTCTTTTATGGGCTGTGTGTCTGATATAGATCAACGAGAAGCAAGAGAGGTCGGCGAACGTGCCGCACATTATGCAATATGGTACAATTTGGATGGTTCAATATCCATTCAAAGAACGGGATTCTATTCAGTAAATTATCAGATAGAAAAGCTCTCTGATATTGCTGGGAAAACACGTCATATGCCAAATGAGTATATAAACGAAGCAGGCAATGGAGTGACCGACGAGTTCAA
The DNA here is from genome assembly GCA_964634275.1 of uncultured Candidatus Cloacimonadota bacterium. Classification (GTDB taxonomy): domain Bacteria; phylum Cloacimonadota; class Cloacimonadia; order Cloacimonadales; family Cloacimonadaceae; genus CAZZCS01. The sequence continues at coordinate 28,908 of CAZWIS010000006.1, forward strand.
GTTTTACCTCCGTCCACTATTGGGATCGGGTTTTCCTGTCGGGCACAGATTACGCGCACCTAAGGTTGCCAAGTTACTAAACGGAAATACTTGACATTAAATCGAATATTTAATTCTTGAACAAAAAAAGAAACCTATGGAGGAATGACATGACCATTCATGATTTCATGGCAAAGGTCGAAGCAAAGAATCCGGGTCAGCCTGAGTTCTTACAAGCAGTCAAAGAAGTTGTCGAAACGATTTGGGATGTTTACATAAACAATCCCCGCTTTGTAAAAGGTAATATCCTTGAACGTATAGTAGAACCTGAACGTACAATCCTTTTCCGTGTTCCGTGGATGGATGACAAAGGTGAAGTTCATGTCAACCGTGGTTACAGAGTAGAATTCAATAGCGCTATCGGACCTTACAAGGGTGGAATACGTTTTCACCCGAGTGTCAATCTCTCAATTCTGAAGTTTTTAGGATTCGAACAGATCTTCAAAAACAGCCTGACTACACTTCCAATGGGTGGTGGAAAAGGTGGATCAGACTTTGATGCCAAAGGTAAATCCGATGCTGAAATAATGCGTTTTTGCCAATCATTTATGGCTGAACTTTTCCGTCATATAGGTCCTAATACAGACGTTCCTGCTGGTGACATCGGTGTAGGCGGAAGAGAGATCGGTTATATGTTCGGAATGTATCGCAAACTTAAAAACGAGTTTACCGGTGTACTGACTGGAAAGGGTTTAAACTGGGGTGGAAGTCTCATCCGTCCAGAAGCCACAGGATTTGGGGCTGTATATTTTGCCGAAGAAATGCTAAAAACCAAAGGAATGACTTTTGAAGGTAAGAGAGTAGCACTATCTGGATTTGGCAATGTCGCTTGGGGCGCTGCTCAAAAGATCACCGAGCTTGGTGGCAAAGTGGTTACTCTCTCCGGACCTGATGGATACATCTATGATGAAGAAGGTCTTGATGCTGAAAAGATAGCATACATGCTTGAGCTTAGAGCATCAAACAACGATCGCGTATGTGATTATGCTGATGTATTCCCCAAATCAAAGTTCTTTGCAAACAAACGCCCATGGGAAGTAGCCGTTGATGTAGCCATGCCTTGTGCTACCCAAAATGAGCTGTTTATCGACGATGCCAAAGAATTGATCAAAAACGGCTGTATCTGTATCAGCGAAGGAGCAAACATGCCTTGTACTCCTGATGCTGTTGAAGAATTCTTAGCTGCAAAGATTCTCTTTGCTCCTGGCAAAGCTGCAAATGCAGGTGGTGTGGCTACTTCAGGATTGGAAATGACTCAGAATAGCATGCGCTTGAATTGGACACGTGAAGAAGTCGATGCTCGCTTGCATCAGATCATGAAAGATATTCACGAGGCTTGTCGAAAGAATGGAACCGATTCCACAGGGTATGTAAATTACGTCAAAGGCGCAAACATTGCCGGTTTCCTTAAAGTTGCAAATGCAATGATGGATCAAGGAATCATCTAACAGACATTTAGACGATGATATACGAGGGTATGGACTTTGAATCCATACCCTCTTTTTTTTAAAAAATCATTTGTTTGGGAATCTGAATTGCTTATACTCTATTTATAGTTGATAGTGTTTCACGAAACCTAAAAACAAAAACGAGGAGATGTTTATGAAAAAAGCTATGCTGATAACCCTGACGATGCTGGCACTCGTAGCTATTTTAATGGCTTTACCACGAAACATGGTGGTAGTTGAGATTGGTACTGGGACTTGGTGTCCCTATTGCCCGGGAGCAGCCATGGGGGCGGATGATTTGGTTTCTAACGGACATCCAGTTGCAGTGATTAAAAACCATAATGGTGATCCCTACGCAAACGTCTATTCTAATGCCAGGAATACATATTATGGGATAACAAGCTTTCCTACAGCCATGTTTGATGGAGGTAATCCATCAGTGGGAGGAAGCAATACTCAATCGTTGTATCCAAGCTATCTTCCCAAGGTCAACCAAAGAATGGGGATAGCATCAAGGTACTCTTTAACCGCTTCTGGTGTCATGAACGGCAATAATTTTGATATTAACGTCGAAGTGGCAAAACCAGAAGCAGATACTAACACAAACGTTGTTTTACATGCTGTTCTGACAGAATCGGAGATTTACGTAAATTGGCAGGGGCAAAACCACTTAAACAACGTCGTTAGATTAATGGTTCCAAATCAAAACGGAACACCTGTTACTCTTGGTACCGGTGAGAGTACTACTATACCACTTTCCTTTACATGGAATACAGCATGGTCACTCGCTCATGGTGAATTGGTGATATTCTTGCAGAACAACACTACCAAAGAAATACTCCAGGCTAACAAGTATACCCTACCTGGATTAGTCGGAGCGTATCCATTGTCACATACTGAGATTGAGTTTCCTGATACTTATATTACAGGAAGCCAAACTATCCCGATTACCATATACAACTTTGTTAGTGCCACCGCTGCCGGGACAATAAGTATTAATAATCCCGCCTATACTGTTTCAAATCCAAACTTCAGCATTCCAGGTTTCCAGTCTGCCACTGTTAATGTTATATTTACTCCTACGGCAGCACAAATGTATTCTGCAAATATGACTATTAATAGTAACCTGAACCAACACAATCAGATTATTTTACCGGTTAGTGGTTTGGGATTTTTGAATACAGCTCCTGTTGTTAGTGATATATACATCAGTGGACCTCCTGTAGTTTATCAGGATTTATCTGCATCTTATGCCTATTCTGACGCTGACGGAGACAACGAAGGAGAAACAATGTTTCAATGGATGCGGATGATAAATAATACCCCAAATCCAATAGCCAATGCTACTTCTGCAGTTTATAGAACGGTTGAAGAAGACATGGGATGGCAACTGGCTGTGCAAATCACTCCAAAAGATAGCCATGGTATGCCGGGATCTCCAGTTCTCAGTACGAACACTGCTCCTATCGAAGAACTTCCACCTCCTCAGAATCTTACTGGAGAACTTTTGCCACCAGATACAGTCGTTCTTAACTGGGAGCGTCCTCAGCATTTTGGTGGAAGAGCCTTTATCGGATATCGCGTATATCGAAACAATCTTGTTATCCAATCGATAGCTAATCCAAATACCACGACATTTACGGATACATATGTCCCTACAGGATGGAATGAATATTGGGTTTGTTCATTATTCAGCAATCCAATGTCTGTATCCATACCATCGAATGTCGTTACCATTGGTGTTGGAGTATCCAACGATGATCTGGTTCAACCGATCAATCAAAGTCTTTCTGTATATCCGAACCCATTCAGTGCAAACGCAGTATTCAGTGTGAGAAGCAAAGCCAACCTTCCCGTTCAGATTGATATCTTCAATCTTAAAGGCCAGTTGGTAAAGAACATAAAATCAAATACTGATGCACATGGTCAAGTCGAACTGAACTGGAATGGCAGTGATCAAAATGGTTCACCAGTAAATACGGGGATGTATTTGTATCGGGTAAAACTGGACTCTAAACCAATAACAGGGAAAATACTATATCAAAACTAAGTGAAAGATTATCATCCCGAAGCTAAGGCTTCGGGATGATACACTATTGTTTGATTCAGTATATTTTTCTTTAAATTGTACTTCAGTTAAGATTTATTGATGAAAAAGGCAATTCACAATTATCACGAAAACACATGTCAAATATGTAGATAGCTAACAACTCAAACAATACCGACAATCTAGTGATGAAAATTATCAACATAACAGACTATCATGGCAGACAATGCCATTGACACGATATCTATCATGTTGATCTTTTGCACAATGTTTAGATTAGAGGTTCTTATGAAGTATAAGTTATCCGATGGAATTGAAATTGATCTTCAGCGGGTTAGAGACATCTCGCCAATTCGTGATTTGGGTATTGATCCCGATTCGATAGATAAGAGCATTCTTGCTTTTACAATTCGTCTGAGAAGTGGTGATCCCCTTCAGATAAAAGAATACTATCATTATTCAGACTGGGCAGTTGCTCACAGGAAGTTAAAGAGCATTCGAACAGAACTTGTTACCAGATGGCAAGCTGTAATTGAAAAGGATAGTGCAACCGCATAATCGATAATTCATATAAAAAGTCTTTACAAAATCCTTAGGATACACAAGCTGGGGCGAAAAATAATACTATAATAGGAGTTATGATGTATCACTACGGATTAGCATTTCCATCACAACCGAGAAAAACTATCCTCTCTGATTTAGAAGACAATTGGTACGCATCTTTACTAAACAAAAAAAAGGGTATTGAAGTTCAATCCATAAAACGAAGTAATTTTGGACAGTACATGATGGCAGTTAATTACACGACTTCTATCATGGAAGAAGCCCTCGCGGTGAACAAGGTAGCAATATATAATATTGATCATATGGCACAGATCAAGTTCTGGGGCAAAGACTCAGCCTCTCTGCTGCATAGGACAGTAGGCGCAAACATCCTTGATATGAAGATTGGACAATGCAAATATACCTTGTTGCTCAATGAAATTGGTGGGGTTCAGGACGACATGATAATCATGAAAGTATCTGATACAGAATTCATAATGGTGATTAATGCGGGACATGATTTGACTGGTAAAGGTTTGGTTGATGGTGAGGAAGTTGAAGTCATTTCCGATTCAGACAGGATTATGGCTCATAAACAAAGTGAAGAAGAAGTACACTGTGAAGATATTTCAGACCAATTAGTTAAGATTGATGTCCAAGGTCCACTATCATTCAAATTGATCAAAGAAGTTTATGGTGATCGAGTCCTTAAAAACAGATCAAATCCAGATAAGAACATGAACTTCTTTACCTTTAACGAGTTTGAAATTGATGGGTGTCAATACTATATCAGTCGAACAGGATACACAAATCGTTGGGGTTGGGAGCTTTACATTCCAGCATCAAGGGGAGAGGCTGATTTTAAAGTTATAGTTGAAAAAGCTATCGAGATGGGTGGACTTCTTGTAGGTCTCGGGGGTAGAGATGAAAATAGAATATCCGCCGGAGCTTTTGGTTTACCACTTATGGGTCAAGAATACGATCCTGAGCACAATCCAGTTAATTCACCGTTGTTTGAAGCAGCCATCGACTTGACGAAGCAAGACTTTATTGGTAAACTCGCAATTATGGAACAGGTTAACAAGGGATGCAAAAAGAAGCTTACCATCATTGTTTCAGAAGGTATAGTATCTCATCGTGGAGTATACAAGGATGGGAAAAGATTGGGTAGTGTGACTTCCAGTATAAACTCTCCCAACCTCTCTCTTGATCAAAGGTCGTACATTGGATCAAAACGGAAAAACGTTAATGAAGAAAATGGTAGTGCAGCCATAGGTTTAGCCTGGCTCTATGAAAATCCATTCAATACTGATTCTGAAGGCAAAGATATTTTGTTTACTGGAGAAGATCCGATCAGGATAAAAGTGGAGTTTTATCGTGAAAACGAAGACATTGAACCCATTGGCAGTCCGGTATTGGGATACATAACAGCCGAAGGAATTACACCCGCAACTGCTCCGAAACCGCTTAAACAAATAGAAAACCTCTAATATTCAAATGATAGGCTTCGGTGACAGTAAGTCACTGAAGCCATCATTATCAACGTATGATCGGACATGTCAACTAAGTAGTCAAGCGTATATCAAGCCTATATCAAGCCTATATCAAGCGTATTCACGAATACACTTGATATAGGCTTGATATTGAGATGATTTATTGTTACGCCGGAGTAGGCAAAGCTGTATATGAACTCATTTGATCTTAGAAACGATAATGAACAACCTGGATAGTAACGGGCATTGCCGGCAACTGATGGCTTGGCAACCTTTTTGTATATGATGACTGGCATGTATATAGAGTACTACTTACGGTTTTGGATTGATTCATTCTAATCGGGAGTTTGGCTTATGTATCTCAAACAACTCCAGCTTGAATCAAATCATGCATGTGTAGCATTCCAACAGGCTTGCTCAAACTATCTACGACTGGTAGCATTGTGATTTTGTGACTCTCCATCATGTTCAACACGTTAACTGCAAGTTCTTCCGGTGTGGTATGTTTAGGATTTGTGGTCATACATTCTCTGGCGCTACAACTGAGTATTTTGTTACCTTTTTCTATTAATTGCCGTCTCAGATCTCCGTCCGTGATCATACCGGTCAGAATTCCCACATTGTCTATTACAGCAGTACAGCCAAGCTTTTTGGAAGTGATTTCGATGATTACATTGCTCATATTCTCAAGCTCTGATACCAATGGTAAATCACAACCGCTGTGCATGAGATCGGACACTCGCAGTAAAAGCTTTTTGCCAATAGTACCCCCTGGATGGAATCGGGCAAAATCTTCTTCTTTGAAATCTTTATGGCGCAGAAGAGCAATTGCCAGAGCATCACCAACTGCTAAAGCAACGGTAGTGCTAGAAGTAGGGACAACACCAAATGGCTCATATTCCTTTGGAACAGAGCAATTTATAACAGCATCAGAAACCAATGCCAGCTGCGATTCCAGGTTACCAGTCAGAGCAATGAGCGGAACTTTCAGGAATTTGATAAAGGGAATGATGGACAGTAGTTCCTGGTTATTGCCACTATTTGATACTGCAATAACTACATCAGCCGGTCCCAACATACCCAAATCGCCATGAATCCCCTCCGCCGCATGTAGAAAAATAGAACTGGTACCAGTGCTTGCCAACGTGGCTGAGATCTTTCTGGCTATGATACCTGTTTTTCCGATACCTGTCAGAACCACTTTTCCAGAGCATGAACAAAGGAATGAAAATGCTTTGTCAAGTTCGCTACTGTCTATCTGCTCAGCAACCTGAAGGATTGCTTTTGCTTCCAGGGTCAATTCGTGTACGACACTATCTTTTATAATGCTCATAGCTCTTCGTGTATTTTTTTGATGGCTGCATCAAAACTCATAGAGCCAAGATCACCGATTGTATGACGACGTAATGTCAAATCTCCTGTCTCAGCTTCTTTTTTGCCAACAATGCACATATATGGGATCTTGCGCATTTCTGTTTCGCGGATCTTGTACCCGATCTTTTCACTTCTGGTATCAATTTCTGTCCGCAGACCCAGCATTAGCATTCTTTCTTTTAGCTTCTTTGCATAATCAATCTGAGCATCGGTAATGGGTAGAATCATGACCTGTGTGGGGCATAACCACAGGGGCAGATTGCCAGCATGGTACTCAATCAGTGTCCCGAAAAACCGTTCAACTGATCCCAACACAGCTCGATGGATTACATAGGGTCTATGAGCAGAGTTGTCTGCACCCACATAAGTCATATCGAATCGTGATGGCAGATTAAAATCGAACTGGATAGTAGTGCATTGCCATTGTCTTCCCAAGGCATCTTTGATTTTGATATCGATCTTTGGTCCATAAAAAGCGCCTCCACCATGATCGACATCAAATTCCAAATCAAGCTTGGTCAGGGCATTGCGCAGACTCTCGGTAGCTACATCCCAATCTTCCTTTTCACCGACTGCTTTTTCCGGCATAGTCGAAAGGTATATTTTGAACTCTGTGAAACCAAAGTGTTTCAGCACATTCATCGAAAAAACAATTAGTTTCTCGACCTCTTCATTCAATTGGTCTGGCGTACAAATAATATGAGCGTCATCTTGAGTAAAGCCACGAACTCGCATCAATCCATGTAAAACACCAGAACGTTCATAACGGTAGACTGTGCCCAATTCTGCCAATTTCAATGGTAACTCGCGATAGCTGCGCAGACTCGAATTGTATATACTCAGGTGGAATGGACAGTTCATTGGCTTGATGTAATAATCCTGACCTTCGATCTCCATGCCAGCATACATGCTTTCTTTGTAAAATCCAAGATGCCCGCTGGTTTCCCAGAGATTAGACCTTCCTATGTGTGGGGTATATACCAGTTTGTAGTCATTTCGAATATGCTCTTCTTTCCAATATTGCTCTATCAAGTGTCTGATCATCGCACCGTTGGGATGCCACAAAACCAATCCGGGACCTACTTCGTCATTGATAGAAAACAGATCCAGATCTTTTCCGATCTTACGATGGTCTCGTTTCTTCGCCTCTTCCAAAAAGAGGATAAATTCGTTCATTTCTTTGTTTGAGGGAAAACTGATACCATAGATGCGTTTCAGCATTTTGTTGTTTTCGTCTCCACGCCAGTAAGCACCGGAGCTACGGAGTAGCTTTACAGCTTTGATTTTACCGGTTGAAGCTAAATGTGGCCCTCGGCAAAGATCTACAAAATCACCCTGTTGATAGGTGGAGATAATGTCCGAATCCGGTATATCCTGCAGTATTTCGATCTTGTAATCTTCGTTCATACTATGGAAAATGCTGATTGCTTCCGCCTTTGTGATTTCCTTTCGATTGTAGGGGAGATCAGCTTTAATCAGTTCTTTCATGTGTTCTTCAATTGCAGACAAATCCTCATCAGAAAATGAATCTGCCCGATCAAAATCATAGTAAAATCCGTTTTCAATTGCGGGGCCGATAGTGACCTTAACATCGGGAAAAAGCTGCTTTACTGCCTGAGCCATCAAATGCGAAGTGCTGTGCCAATAGACTTCTTTTCCGATGCTTGAGCTAAATGTGTGGAAGAGGATAGAGCTATCTTCAGTCACTATGTAGTTCATATCGACAAGTTTGCTATTTACTTCAGTGCAAATAGCAGCATCTGCTAGGCGGGGACTGATTTCTTTGGCAATATCATAGACAGAGATCTCTGTCTCAAAACTTTTGATCGAGCCATCCGGCAAATTAATCTTTATAGACATATATTTACTCCATATAAACAAACGTTTATCAAAGTGCAGGAAATTAGTCGTACTCTTTTTGTCAAGCAGCGGTTCATTATCGGGTACGAGCCAGACGCATAGCATTGACGATTGCTATCAGTGTCACACCTACATCGGCAATGACAGCTTCCCACAGACTACTGAGTCCGAAAGCACCAAGAATCATGACCAATACCTTTATCCCAAGAGCAATGGCTATATTTTGGGAAGCAATGAGATGAGTTTTCCTGGAAATCTGGAAGGCATTTGTGAGTTGCTCTGCTTTGTCGTTCAATAGAACAACATCGGCATTTTCGATCGAGGCCTGATTGCCAATTTCACCCATTGCTATTCCAATATCAGATCTTATAAGTGCTGGAGCATCGTTTAATCCATCACCTACATAGGCTGTCATCGGTAATTGATCTTGCATCAGAGTTTCGAGCTTTTCTATCTTGTTTTCTGGTAAGAGGTTGGCATAATAACTGTCCAAGCCAATTATTCTTGCAATATGCTGTGCTTTAGATAGGCGATCTCCAGAAAGCATCGAAAAATGTTTGACTCCAAACTTCCGGAGAAACTTGACTGCTTGTTCAATCCCCGGCTTGATTTGATCGACAAACCCCACATAACCAAGATATTGTCCGTTTTTTGCCACATGTATCAGAGTCTGATCATTGTGAGGATCCAGAGTAATGATTCCGATACTTCCAAGATAATCTGATGTCCCACATACAAGCCTATCATTAGCGTAGATCATCTCTATGCCTTTTCCAGGCAGTTCATTACTATGGGTTATCAGTCTTGGATCAACATCATAATTCCACGTTTTCTTGATCGCTGCAGCCAATGGGTGATTGGAATTTGATTCACAAATGAATAATACAGCTTTCAGAGTCTCTTCGTCAGTATCTGGGGAGCTTAATACCTCTGCGATGCTAAGATTTCCATCAGTTAACGTGCCAGTTTTATCAAAAACGAGTGTTTTCACTCTACGAAGGTTGTCCAAATATATACTGCCTTTGAATATAATCCCTTTTTTGGCGGCTATCCCGATTCCAATATAATATGTAAGAGGGATCGAAATCACCAATGCACATGGACAGGACACTATCAAAAAAATCAGTGCTCTGGGTAACCATACACTGATACTCGCTCCAAAAGCTACAGGGATGACAAATAGCAACAAAGCCATCATCACAACAATTGGAGTATATACCTTGGCAAACTTCGTTATAAACTGTTCGGTTTGAGATTTTCTTTTTCCTGCGTTTTCAATCAGCATCATTATTCTGGACACAGTACTGTCTGCCTCAGTTTTTTGGACTTTGACCTCCAATAGGCCACCACCATTGATAAATCCTCCATATACCAAGGTATCCCGAGAAGCAAAGATCGGGTCTGATTCACCAGTCAGTGAAGAACCATCCAAACTGGATTCCCCTTTCGTAACTATCCCATCCAATGGAATTCTTTCACCAGGCATAATACGGATGATATCTCCAATACTTACTAATGACAGCTTATGGTCTATGATTCCATCATCTGTAATAATGTGAGCATACTCAGTCTGGATGGCGAGTATGTTTTTCAGGGATTTTCGTGATTTGTTAACTGATAATCCCTCGAGATGCTGTCCTATTTCGTACAACACCATTACGAGTATTGCTTCCATGTATTGGTTTAGGTATACTGCACCAATCGTCGCAATAGTCATTAGAAAGTGTTCATCGAAGACTCTGGCTTTGAATAACTTTCTAATCGCGCTCAAGGCTACTCTGAAACCACACAGAACATAGGCTGCAAGAAATAGGGGTGTCTGTAGATGAGTCTCAAAAACGCTGGCAACAATAAATATACTCAGCCCCAAGCCGATCATTGGCCATCTAGTCTCAAAGGCCTTATTGGTTGTGGGAGAACTGATATCCAAAATCTTTGTTCCGGGTTCGACACTTTCCGCTACTTGATTTAAACGAATCAATGCTTTTGAGCTAATACTACTGTATTGTACGAGTAGTTTCTTGGAAACAAAATCCAGATTTGCTGACTTTACTTCAGGTAAAGCAGATATGGAATCCACTATTTTTGCAGCACAGCTGGCACAATTCAAGTTTTCTATTGTGTATTCTTCGATTTGCATGGTTCACATCTCCTTTATATGGTCAAGAGCTATCTGGAACAACTGAGAAACATGCTCATCATTTAATGAGTAATATACTATCTGGCCTTCTTTGCGGAATTTAACAAGACGTGATAGGCGAAGGGTTTTTAGCTGCTGCGAAACGGCAGGCTGTTGCATTTTTACGAGTGTAGCTAAATCCGCAACACATAACTCCAATTTTGACAGGTAGTATATTATCTTTAGTCTACTTGAATCACCAAATACTTTGAAGAATTCACTCAATCGATCCATTTCCATTGAAGTTGGCATTTCCACTTCTATTTTATCAATTGTATCTTTCGATACCAATTTACACAGGCAGTCATTCATACAATACCTCGCTTATATGAATACATGCTTATACATGCATATAATCTGTCAAGATTAATTTCAGCAAAAAAACACTTGCCGGATTGGGGGTCTTTCATTTCATGGCAAAAAAAATAAAGGCTCGAATAACTACCTCTCGAGCTGATTGGGAGTGTTAATGAGGTTCAAAACATTTCCTGGGGGTGTTCACCCTCATGATTTTAAGCATTATTCCAAAGATGTACCAATTGAGAAGCTTCCACCACCAGAAAAAGTAATCATCCCTTTATCCCAACACATAGGATCTCCCTCAACACCAATAGTGGCCGTTGGGGACGAGGTTTTAACAGGGCAGGTTATTGCAGAAGCTTCGGGTTTTGTTTCAATATCTCAGCATGCAAGTGTCAGTGGAAAAGTGACGAAAATAGACAAATTTGCCCATCCGGTTGGTACGAAGCAATTGGCTATCGAAATTACTAGTGATCGACAGGACAGATGGATTGAATTGATTGATGATAGTGATTATCAAAGTCTTCCGGTTGATGAGATCAAGGCAAGGATTTCTGCAGCAGGTATTTGCGGGATGGGCGGAGCAGGATTTCCAACGCACGTAAAGCTTTCACCACCTAGCGATAAACCAATCGATACAGTGATCCTGAATGGAGTAGAGTGTGAACCCTATTTAACTTCAGATTATAGATTGATGCTGGAAAGAGCAGAGGATATCATTAAGGGCTTACGGATTATAATGAAGGTAGTAGGGGCAAAGAGGGGTATCATCGGTATCGAAGCAAATAAACCGGATGCAATTTCTCTTATGCAAAACCTTACTGCTAATGATTCGGATCTGGAGATTACGGGGTTAATGATGCAGTATCCGCAAGGAGCGGAGAAGCAACTGATTTTTGCTACAACAGGCAGAAGAGTCCCTTCAAAAGGAGGACTTCCGATGGCTGTGGGAGTTGTAGTCCAAAATGTGGGAACAGCGGTTGCTGTTTACGAGGCAGTTCGGTACAAAAAACCTTTAATAGAAAGAATTATCACCATTACTGGATCGGTGGTCAAAACTCCGAAGAACTATTCTGCAAGAATTGGAACTCCATATTCAGTATTGTTGGATCACAGTGGTGGACTCAGTTCAGAGATCGGCAAAGCAATATCGGGTGGACCTATGATGGGATTTGCAATTCCAAATCTTGATGCACCGATGACCAAAGGCAGCTCTGGTTTGGTATTGTTTAACCTTCATGAAGCCAAAACTATGGATGAGCACACTTGCTTACGCTGTGCTAGATGTGTAGATGTCTGTCCGATGAATCTGATACCCAGCATGATAGCAGCTGCTGTAAAGGCCAAAAACTATGAATTGGCTGAAAGAGCGGGGTTGGTTGATTGTATGAAATGTGGCAGTTGCGCTTATGTTTGTCCTTCTCAGATCCGTCTGGTGCAATGGATTGATACTGGTAAGATCAAGTTGACTGAACTTCAGAGAGCAAAAAAGTAAAGGGGAATAAGGAATGAAAGGTAAATATTTGGTCTCTCCAGCTCCGCATTTACACGATAAAACATCAGTCTCGATGATTATGTGGAATGTAATATTAGCTCTTAGTCCTGCATTGGTTTTTGCAGTTTATTTTTGGGGTTTCAGGGCTTTGATGCTTACAATGATTGGTGCTTTTTCTGCAGTATTAACAGAGGCTTTGGTACAGAAGTTTCGCAAGGTACCGATAGCTGTTGCTGATGGCTCGGCATTTCTTACTGGTATGCTCCTGGCTTATAATATTCATGCTAATTCTCCCTGGTGGCTTCCTGTTATGGGTTCGGTTTTTGCCATAGTAATAGGTAAACAAGTTTTTGGTGGATTAGGCAATAATCCGGTAAATCCTGCTCTCTTGGGAAGAGCCTTTTTATTGGCATCCTGGCCTACTCTGATGACAGGTGGATGGGTTCCTGCAAAAGCAACGATGAGTGGTATCAACCCGGAAATGGTGGCAGCTAATTTTCAACAGATTGCTCCCAAAGCATACAGCTTAATAACCTCTGCAACTCCCTTGGGGGTCGCAAAAGCACTTCGTGATACCTCATTTGTCAGTTCCCTAGGATCAAGTGCCAGTGAGAGCACCGGTATTGCAATCAACATTTTTAATAGCCTGATAAGTTTGGATACGCTCAAGTCACTCTTTTGGGGTAATATAGGAGGGTGTATTGGAGAAGTATCTGCTTTTGCACTTCTGTTGGGAGCAGCTTATCTTTTGTACAAGAACATTATTGAATGGAGGATTCCTCTATACTACATTGGTTCAGTTTTTGTACTCAGCTTTCTCTTTGCTGGAATAAAAGGGGCTCAATATTCCCTTCTCTTGCCATTTTTTCATATCTTCAGTGGTGGTCTGATGCTCGGGGCTTTCTTTATGGCTACGGATTATTCGACAACGCCTCTTACCAAGAATGGCAGGATTGTGTTTGCTCTGGGTTGCGGTATCTTGACTATTGTGATCAGATTGGTGGGAGGATATCCTGAAGGAGTATCATACTCGATTCTATTCATGAATGTGATGACTCCTCTTATCGATCGCTTGACCATGCCCAAGGCATTTGGGGAGGTGAAGAAATGATGTACTATCTAAAGCTTGGATTCATTCTTCTGATTATATGTGCAATTGCCGCGGGACTATTAGCCTATATCAATAGCCTTACAGAACCTATAATAGCAGAACGGAAAGCAAAAGAAGAAATAAACACACGCGAAGCTCTGATCCCCGGATCCAGTTTTGAGGAAGTTCTAACTCCAGAGGGTTTTACATACTTTATCGCAACAGATAAAGAAAGCGGAGAACTGCGGGGATATAGCTTCATAGCTATTAAAAACGGATATAGCGGACCGATTCAGACTATGGTCGGATTGGATAGCTCATTCCGAATTTTAAACATCAAAGTCATAGATCAGAATGAAACTCCCGGCTTGGGAGCAAATTGTCTGTTATCGAGTTTTTCAGATCTATTCAAAGGCATGTATGATACGGATTTAGCAGTTGATAAAGATGGTGGAAGTATTCGTTCGCTGGCTGGTGCTACGATTACAACTCGAGCGATAACCAATTCTATCAAGGAGCAAATCCTCATCCTAAAAAGGAGCATTGCAGATCGGGAAGGGGAGCAAAAATGAGATTTATATCAGAAATTACTAAAGGAATAATAAAAGACAATCCCATTTTTGTATTAGTATTGGGGATGTGTCCTGCACTGGCTGTTTCTACCTCAGTCGATAATGCTATTGGTATGGGTGTGGCAGCTACCTTTGTACTTATGTGTTCAAATATGATTGTATCAATGGTAAAAGGGATCACTCCTCCCAAAATAAGAATACCAGTATATATCGTAATAATTGCTTCGTTTGTTACTATTGTTGATATGGTGATGGCTGCTTATGTGCCAGCATTGCACAAGAATCTGGGGCTTTTTATTCCGTTGATTGTGGTCAACTGCATAATCCTTGGTAGAGCCGAGGCTTTTGCCAGTAAAAACAACGTTTTCAACTCGCTTGGCGATGCAATCGGAATGGGTGCTGGCTTCACTTTGTCTTTGATGATAGTAGCAACGTTTCGAGAAGTATTAGGAGCAGGGACATGGTTAAAGATGAGCGTTATGCCCAAAAGCTATGATCCAATGCTGGTTGCTATTCTTGCCCCGGGTGCATTTATAACGTTGGGATTTCTAATGGCTCTGATTAACATGCTAAAAGAGAGGAAGTAAGATGGGATATATCGGTGAATTATTTGTAATGGCGATGACAGCCATTTTTATCCAAAACTTCGTCCTGGCTCGCTTCCTTGGTTTATGCCCATACCTTGGAGTCTCGAAAAAGCTTGATTCAGCCTTTGGAATGGGCATGGCAGTGATATTTGTGATGACCCTGGCATCTGCTATCACGTTCTTGATTCGCAAGTATCTACTGATGCCGTATGGACTTGGGTATTTACAAACCATCAGCTTTATCCTGACCATAGCTGCCTTGGTTCAATTCGTGGAGATGGTTATCCAAAAGAATGCTCCTGCTCTGTATAAATCCCTTGGAGTATATCTGCCTTTGATTACGACTAACTGCGCAGTTCTTGGTGTTGCTATTCTGAATACCAAGGCTGTTCGGGCTACAGATCATACTATCGCTTATACTTTTTTGGATTCGATTCTAAATGGTTTTTTTTCCGGCGTAGGTTTTACAGTAGTATTACTTGCTATGGCAGGTATTAGAGAACGCTTGGAATTTGCCGAATTGCCCAAAAGTATGAAAGGAATGCCTATTGGTTTAATACTGGCAGGTATCATGGCTTTGGCATTCTATGGTTTTATGGGCTTCAAGATTTAAGGAGTGGCGACAATGATAATGATTTCATCAGTTCTGATTCTAATGGAGACATCGACTTCCTTTCTGGATATCATTGGAGCTCCGATAATTGTCATCGGCGGGTTGGGTTTAGTATTTGGTATCATTCTTGCGATAGCATCAAAAGTTTTCGAGGTTCATGTGGATCCCCGTGTTGAACAAATAAGTGCAGCATTACCCGGAGCAAATTGCGGGGCTTGTGGAATGCCTGGTTGTGCTGGTTATGCCGACGCCATAGTGCATGGGGGAGAGGCAGTCAATAAATGTGCTCCTGGTGGAGCTTCGCTGGCTGCTACGATTGCAAAGATCATGGGAACTGATGCAGTAGCTACAGATCGAAAGATAGCAGTGATTCATTGCAGTTCGGGTGGCAGTGACAACACCAATTGGAAGTATGCCTACCAAGGCATTGAGTCATGCAAGTCAGCGGTTAATATAGCTGATGGACCGAATACATGTAGCTGGGGTTGCGTAGGATACAACGATTGTGTGGCAAGCTGTCCCTTCGGTGCTATAACAGTAGATCAATACGGAATGCGGTGCATAGATCCCATCAAGTGTACTGCCTGTGGAGCTTGCGTCAAAGCATGCCCAAGAAAGCTTATCAGTCTGGTACCAGCACATCGTAACGTTTACATTAAGTGCTCTTCGAAGGATAAGGGGCCAATTGCGAAATCAAATTGTGGTAGTACTCATCCATGCATCGGTTGTGGGATATGCGCCAAAAAGTGTCCTGTTAATGCGATCACAGTGACAGATAACCTTGCATCAATTGACTATAGCCTTTGTATAAATTGCGGATTATGTGCCACAGTATGTCCTACCAAGGCTATCCTTGATCTACTCTCAGGGACCAGGAAAAAGGCAAAGATTATTAAGGACAAGTGTATTGGCTGTACAATTTGTGCAAAGAACTGTTCTGTATCTGCTATTAGTGGAGAAGTAAAACAATTGCATACTATCAACGAAGACCTTTGCATTGGCTGTGAAGTATGTGTGGGCAAATGTCCCAAAAAAGCTATAGAAATGTGGTAGACACCTTAATAGTAATTTAGTTAGGAATAGCGATATAACCCCTTCTCATGAAGGGGTTTATTGTATTACTGGAGTCCCAGATAATACTTTGCTTATGTTTATCCACAATATCTGGTTTTAATAGTGTACCGTAAAAAAAGATCCCGCCCTGGGGCAGGATCTTTCTAATTTAACAAATCTTCATTGATTATAGATTTGAGTATCGTTCCAATTCCGGCATTTTTTGGGAATTGTCATCTCGCTTCCATCTATCATCCAATTTGGTTCTGATTGGGCTGTTCTGCTTAAAATAATGTACTATCGAATCTCGTAGATTAATCTGATGATAGATGATGTCACTCTCTGGAACTTGTGTCAGCAGTGTAAGCCCAGCATTTCCTTGCATTAAGAAATCAGTTGTAGTGACTTTGTAAATCTTGTTTGGATCCCAAGGTTTTCCGCCTATGTAAAGCTCGGAGACTCGATCAAAATTCTTTCTTTTCCGATTGTATACTACTTTTACTCCAGATACGATTAACCCCGCTCTTGTATCAGCAACACGTGTTTCAATTATTCTCTTCAAGAACTCCCCGGTACAATAAAAGCTAATCACAAGATTGTCAAAGGGCATGACATCAAACACATTTCGATATGTAACAGGTCCCATTTTAATATCGGATCGAATACCACCCAGATTAATAAAGGCAAAGTCTGCTCCGGTATGAAAGCGCATAGCGTCAGCCACCGTATTTCCCATCAGTGATTGGGCATCTACATTGACTCGTGACAAATAAACCGAAGTACTACCTATGACTTCATCCATCCCTGCTTCAGCGATTGCAACCTGTTCGGCTATTTTGCTACCAATCTCCTGATCTGGGATAAATTGGTCTTCAAAAAGTGTAACTAAAACACCTTCCCTTACAGCAGCTTTCTCATATCCAGTTATTGATTTGGTAGCGGGATCAATAGTAAGAGTAATCCACCCTACTCCACTACCATAGGCATATCCTTGTACGACCATGGTATGGGTCACAGGATCTATCCATGGTTCTGCAAAGCCTTTGTGCATATGACCACCAACGATTAGATCTATGCCCTCTACTTCCCGTGCAAGTTCCTGTGTATCGTATCCCCAACTTCCCACTCTCGTTTCGAATTTGGGATTTCCTTTCGTATCGTAACGGTTCAGATATCCTACTTCCGGATCATAAGGTAATCCTGCATGAGCCAGGAGAATTACGATATCCACTTTCTCCTGTTCACGAAGAATCCTGACATACCTGGCAGTCGTCTCTTTTTCATTGATGAATCTAACATTCTTGATATTTTCAGGAAAACTCATTTTTTCCGTATCGGTAGTGGTTACTCCCAATATCCCTATTTTCAAACCGAGTCTGTCCACGATGGTGTAGGGCTGAGCATAATATGGAATTTCGTTAGTCTTCTTCATGATGACGTTACTTGTAAGTATTGGGAAGTTTGCCATTTCCAGAGTTTCGACCAGCGTATCTTCGTCAATATCATATTCATGGTTTCCGATTGTGAGGGCATCATAACCAATGGCATTCATGTACTCAATTACAGCTTTGCCATTGGTGACAGTTCCTACAGGTCGTCCCTGAAAGAAATCTCCAGCATCCAAAAGTAGGTTACTTCTCGTTTTGGAGGCATAGGAACGAATATACTTGATGAGTGTAGCGGCTGATCCTCCACCCCCAAGCTGAGGTGGAAAGTTTGGATTGATAAAGGTGGCAGATGATCTATCGATTCCACCATGAACATCATTGGTAAACATGATGTCGAGCCGTAGATCATTGGCAAGAGCTACCCCAGTCAATACCAACAAAGCCAGGATTAGTATCTGATACTTTTTCATATTATTACCATGTAAATGTTAGTCCAGTTGATAGTGTTATGAAACTCTCCCGAATTTTATCCGGATTTTCCCAACCGCGGTTTGCAAAGCTGAGGTTTTGAGAATTGCGCCACAAAATACTGCTACTGTGTCCAGTATGAGTCCTATCATTATAATAGGAATCTCCAAACATGTCGAGAGCTTCATACTCGCGCCAGGCATATCCTAATCCGAAATCAAGTTTGATGCCTTTGTACAAATCAATACTGGAACCTCCGGTAATCATCGGAGTGATTACTTTTCTTGTGACATACACCGATACCGGCGTATCGTCAATCACACTTTCTTCGATGTTAAAAAGCCAGGATTGGACAGATTGGAAACCCAATCTGAGGGGGAATCTATTTTCGACATGATGTTCTACACCAACATAGATATTGATTACGTCATCAAAGTATTTGTTTATATCAGACCACATTACCTGTTCCAGATCAATGTTGAACCAAGTCCGCATGATGTTTTGGGGCCTATAGCTTATCCCGATTCTCATTTCTGTGGGAAGGATATAATCTTCATCAATTGCATTCTCTGAATAGAGCGAGTCAGCTGTATTGCTCGTCTCTTTATAAGTGATGAAGTTACCTTTACGGGTGAGAGTAGTTTTGGGGATATAAACGAATCCAACTCCAAGTCGTTTGCTAAGACTCAATGTTGTTCCAAACTTTGTCTGATAACCTTCAAGCTTTATAGAACTTGATTCGACATAGTCTGGGAGCAAATATGCTGCATTTGTCTCAGCAACAATTTCTCTGGCACGGGGAGTCCACCTTATGCTCTTCTCGGATTCTATTTCTCCGTCCAGTAAGGAATAATCAAATCCAAAGTTAATTGCTGAATAGTCAGACAATTCGTAACCCATACTCAGTACCAGTCCTTTTTGTTGGAGTGTACCTTTATTATTGATTTGATTGAGTGCAATTAGTTCTGGATATGTGTCATTAACCGTACCGTAATTAGTTCTGATCTGTTCTTTGTAGTCAGCATCAAAACTGAGTAAAGGTCTATTATAGAATCCCAATCCTGCGTTTCTGCCAATATCTCTTACCATACCGAATATTGCAAATGAGTAATCGTCGTATGCATTGATATTGGAGCTATACACCGAATCATCGATATAGGCATCAAAGCTATTATACATGGGAATGGAACGGTTATCCTCATTACGGGTGAAATTCATGCTAACCTGTGCCCCAAGAGATTTTTTCATAACACTGATATTTGCAGGGTTATTAGCAATAGAGAAAGGGCTTACGTCATTGTATGTACTGGCACTTCCCATAGCAAATCCACGAGGATCAAAAGCGCCATATCGGTTCCCAAAATAATTATCTGTAACAGACCAAGCGGATATTGTAGCCCAGCATCCGATTAGAATTACCACTAAAACTGCATTTTTCAAAGATTTATTTGATAACATGTTACCTCCATGTTAGAATCGATAATCAAGGGTTAAACGGATAGTGTTTTCAGAATTTTCTACTCTTCTGAAATAGTTATCGCCAGAGGAAGGAACATTGTAGCTATTGCTGGCGGTATCACGAAGTCTTAGCTCTTTGGTTTGATAAGTTTTGTTACGGAGCTTAACTGACATATACATGTTTTTTGATACACGACTGTGTAGAGCGATCCATACTTTGCTACCTTTTTCGCCCATGAAGTCGATTTCCATATCTTCCCAGTCCCAATGCGAGATCCCATGTCCAAACCAGTATATGAATGATCCCTGAAGTTTTAAATTGGAACTAAAGTTGTGGGTATAGTTTACGCCAATATAGTCTCCAACCAACAGGGAAGTGGCACCAATAATGTTGTTTGGACCTGTTTGCGCAGGGTATGTGAGAGAATTGTATGGGGGCATCAGAACAGTATTGTATCTATACTCAAATTCCAAAAAGTCTCTTGCTGAAAGGAAGGTTCTGGTTGATATGGTGTATTCATTAGTTTTGGAGACACCTCTCTCGGCAAAATCATCATAACGATTGATCTGGCTCTTGAATCTTAGCCTCAGAGCTAACTGGAATAGTGGACGAAACTCCAGTTCACTTTGAAATCTGGCAGTACGTCTTTGATCACTTAATCTTTCAAACAGATCCAAATAGCTTCTACCAACTGTAAGGTAGTTGTTGAAACGATATCTCGTCTCAAAATAGACTCCTCGTTCTGCTTGAGCTTGGGAGCTATTCTGGAAAACGTCGGAGATTAGTGGATTGGTCAACGAATAAGCATATTTGTCAAAGATAGTGTCATCCAGTTTTTCATGCTCTGAAAATGCATTACTGTATGGATTGTCAAACCCGAGATCATAGTGTCGGAATAAAGTAAGAAAATATAGGTTTTCATACTGGGTATATGCACTGACCAAGTATGCTTTGGGATCGTCGCCAAGCTTGTGATCTTCTCCATTTACACTCAGTTCAGCATATTCACCCTGTACTGATGTATTTCCCAGCACGGTATGTGCATCAAAGCCGATAACACGACGGTAATCTCTGAGGTACTTATCAGTCTGCGTGCTATACATGTTGGTGATTTCTGTGTCATTCATCTTGATCACATTGCCAGTAGTATAATGATATGAACTGCGGATAATCGTCGATGGCAGTTCATCCCATTTGGGCACGATAAAATGAGCATTTTCATACAGAGCAGTATATGTCGTAAAACCTAGCTTTGTCCCAATAAATGGTGAGATTTGGATATGTGTACCCCATAGTTTTTCGTTCATTATATTCTTTCTGGGGACAAGGTTCAGATATCCTGTGGTATATGGATTACCGGCGGCAAGCTCTTGGTTGAAAAAAGCTTCTGCGGCTTCAAGCTCATCATTCTCAAATCTGATAGTGGAATTGATATAAGAAAAGACTTTCTTTTTTCCGTAAACGCTGGTTCCGTTGGTATAATTGTAAACACTACCACCAGTATCAGGGTCGATATAATAGTGTGATCCGTACTGATCGACAAAAACGTCGTTACCATAGTCATCACGCAGGGCATAGGATCCATCAGGATTTTTATACACCAGAGCATCCTTGTCATCCTGTGAGACAAATAGAGATAAGCCAAAATAGGGGTTCGATACTTCCATCGCAGCACCCTTTAAGGCATGCAATTGAGTTCTGGACAAATCAGGAGTAATTCCCAGGATTCTCTTACTAAAGCCATATCCGGTTTTACGGGCGCTGTAGAAATCGGTGTTTTCCATCACCAAACCCTCACCAAATGTGGCCCTGTAGTTTCCCAAGTATATTTTTAGATTTGTGTTTTTCCAATCGTTGAATCCATTCTCTTCATATCCTACAAAATACTTGGAATCCGCAAGAATCTCTCTTGCATTTTGTTCGTCCAATGACGATTCACCTTTGGGGCTGTTGTTCATAAAACCGGCTTTGATATTGTTTCCATATCGCATGCGTATTTTCATATAGATATCAGGATCTATGCGATCGAGATTGAAATATCCCCAATAGGAAGTAGTCCTCTCTCTTGGAGCTTCTGTACCGGTATTATAATCATCACGTACCATAGGCTCTCTCAAGATATCCCTCGAACCTTCTTCAAAGTACCTGGTTTGGTAGGTTATCTGGGCATCGTAAAAGAGGCGGTTCTTAACTGGTGGTTCTTTGTAATAAACATAGTTTCGCAAATTTGAATAACCATAATAGGATAAGCCCATAGTATTTCTGAGGTCTCTCATATCGGCTATGGTATCCCCCCTTGCAACTCGACGAAGAACGGCTACAGCATCAACTGGGGAAACATTTGGTAAACTGATCAAATCATCAAAACTCATCTTGTTTATGTTTTGTGGGGTCATCAAATAATCTTCCCAGATGTCCGCCATTCCTTCGGATGCTCCTTCGTTGGAATCCAAACGCTCCAGCAAATCCCGAATCTCCGCTCTACGCAATGCAGCATCATCTGTTTCCAGATAGATCGACACTACGACTAAAGGCCTCAAACGAACAAGAGTTTCCTGATCAATTGAAGCAATGGAACGGAGCTCAAAGATATTTTTGAAGTAACCGACATACTCGCGATATTCATAAATATCTCGTGCTTGCTGCCGTGATATCGGCAACTGCATCAATTCCGTCAGCGACGCTGTATTCAGATCGGTTCGCTGAGCAAAAAGCCCTATACACAACAGGGCAAAAAACATAAGTAGAATTTTTTTCATTGCTTTTCCTTGTCACTATCCAAGAAATGATCACCTCATTCCTCATCGAATCTACACTCAAATTAGTTTGATTATTCTGTAAAGCTATTTTTTTTGTTTGTCACCCGCATAGCTTCATCACAATTTATATTGTACCGGAATCCTGTTGACATGGTGTCAACTTTGTAGTCAAGCGTATATCAAGCCTATATCAAGCCTATATCAAGTGTATTCACAAATACGCTTGATATAGGCTTGATATACCTAAGATATGCTTGAAAGCAATGTGTAGATAAACAATTCAATATTCATGTGATTTCGATTGACAAAATGGCAATATAACAAGACTCGGAGCTGATGAAAAACTACTATGTCATCCATGTCCCTGTTCACACAGAGCAGGAATACGTCTATATTTCAGAGACCCAGTTATTGCCGGGTTGTAGAGTCCGAGTGAGCTTTAATGGTAAGGAAATGGTCGGTATTAGTGGAGAGAAGGCAGAGGTATCGGATGGATCAATAATTAAATACAAAAGTATAATTGAAGTGATGGACGACACGCCGATCCTGTCTGATGAGCTATACAAGCTGGGTGTATGGATTTCCAGATACTATCAATGTTCAGTCGCCAAAGCCCTTTTTGCAATGATTCCATCCATAATGATACCAGAAATCAATAGCAGTTTGAAGTGGATTCATGGTGATGCAGAGGTTGATGTACGCTTTGCGAAACTGAGAAAGCTATTGCAAACTGCAGAATGGCTTATCATCAAGGATATTCGTAAGAATTTCAAAAACGAGCCACTCTACCGCATGATCGAGGAGGCCGAAGCATATAACTACATTGAAGTAAAACGTAACTATAAACACAAAGTCAAACCACAAACCAAAAACTATATCGAAATGCTCAAGTTTGATGTCGATCCATTATCTCTTCCTGAAAAACAACGTGAAGCGTATCAACTTATCCAAAACACAAAACTACCAATGCCCATGTCCGATATTAGCAGTGTTGTATCATACTCGGTTCTCAAAAGTCTGGCAAAGAAAGAACTGATTCGAATTTTCCCAAAGAAAGTGGATACGCGAATGATGTTCGTTCCGGAGTACCTTACTCCAAAACATATCAGCTTGAGTGTTGAACAAAGCAATGTTGTTACGGAAATTCTAACCGATTATGCAAAACACAACAGGCATCTGTTGTATGGCATCACAGGAAGTGGGAAGACTGAAATATACATTGAGATCATGAGGAAGTATGTTTCTGATGGCAAAGGGGTGATTTTTTTGATTCCAGAAATCGCTCTCACACCACAAATGGTAGAGCGCTTTTTCAGTATTTTTGGAGATAATCTTGCCATAATGCACAGCCAATTGTCGGAGCGGGAAAGATACGAGCAATGGAAAAGAATTCTGGAACGAAAATGCCGTATCGTTATTGGTGCCAGAAGTGCGATATTTGTACCACTTCCAGATATTGGGCTGATCATTGTCGATGAAGAACACGAGCAGAGTTATAAGCAGGATCAGACTCCACGTTATAATGGAAGGGATGTAGCGGTTGTAAGGGCAAAGATGAGCGGTGCTCAGATAATACTGGGGTCTGCAACTCCATCTCTCGAATCATGGCGTAATGCTTTGTCTGGAAATTACCGTTTGCATACCATCCGCAATAGACCTCTATCATACGCTTTGCCAGAAGTGGAGCTGATAAACATGCGAGACGAAGAAGAGAGGGACTTGATCTCCGAATATATGAGAGAAGCAATACTGGAAGTATTATCGCGCAAGCAGCAAGTGATTCTTTTTCAAAACAGGCGAGGCTTTTCCTCCTTTGTGCAATGTCTCAAATGTGGGGAACTGCTCAAATGTAACAATTGCGAAATCAGTATGTACTATCATAGAGATAGGGAAGAACTGAATTGCCACTATTGTGGGAACGCTATTCCTGTTCCAAGACGTTGTCCACAGTGCGGGGGATTCAGCTTTGGTTATGGAGCTGCCGGTACTCAAAAAGTGGAACAACTGCTAAATATATACTTTCCCCAGGCAAAGGTACTTCGGATAGACTCTGATTCCGCCTCGAAGAAAGATATGTACAAGATCATGTATGAACGGATGAAAACAAGGGAAGTGGATGTCCTGCTGGGTACGCAAATGATTTCCAAAGGGCTTGATTTTCCAGGCGTTACACTAGTTGGTGTGATATCAGCAGATATTAGCTTGAATGTACCAGATTTCAGAGCTGCTGAACGTACTTTTCAGCTTTTGACACAGGTGGCGGGAAGATCCGGCAGAGGGGTTGAACCGGGAAAAGTAATGATCCAATCTTATAATACAGAGCATTACGCTATTCAACATGCATGTTCTCAAGATTATGAAGGCTTTGCTGCTGAAGAAATGAGCTATCGAAAGAGATTGTATTATCCCCCATACTATCGATTGGCGAGGATTGTGTATTCCGGCTCCAAGCGGGTTTTGTTGGAACCGTTTATCGAAAAACTCCGTCATATATCGATCAAGCTTCAAAGCATTTATCCGATCCCAGAGTTATTCGTTCTCGGACCTTCTGAAGCACCAAACGCCAAAGTTAATTCTTTGTACAGGTATCACATGATCATCAAAGCGAAGGATCCAGAAATAATGTCAACCGCCATCAGGTTTGTAAAAGAAAACACAAAACTTCCACATTCAATCTCATCTTTTGTTGATATTGATCCAATGATGTTGATGTAAGGACTACGATTGATTATGTAATCCCTATCAAATCAGCAGGTTCTGATTATCAATCAAATAAGACTCATGCCGAATTAATTCAACATTGCCAAAACAAAGATCATATAATTGATGATTTGTGGAAAATAATCACAAGCTGCATCGTTGTGATATGGATTCAGGTTTGTTTTTGTCTTGACGAAAAAATGGCAAGG
Organism: uncultured Candidatus Cloacimonadota bacterium; assembly: GCA_964634275.1. Classification (GTDB taxonomy): domain Bacteria; phylum Cloacimonadota; class Cloacimonadia; order Cloacimonadales; family Cloacimonadaceae; genus CAZZCS01. The sequence continues at coordinate 54,584 of CAZWIS010000006.1, forward strand.
GATAGATTTGTGGGGTATTGTATTGGAGGTTTCGATGAAACAGGCTTTTCTATTGATTATCATAATCTTTATGACAACTATGTTGTTGCATACAGCTATAAATCCTCTTTTGATGGAAAGGGCAAATTTGGGAGAGGCAGAAGCGGAGTTTCTCGTAGGTGATTATTATGACAACGGGGAACCGAATCTAACAAACAAGTCTGAAGCAGCCAAATGGTATAATCAAGCAGCTGAAAAGGGTCATGCAAAAGCTCAGTATAATCTTGCGAACCTCTATATGAAAGGAGAAGGCGTAGCTACAGATAAACCAGAAGCAATCAGATTGTTGCATTTGTCTGCCGGGCAAGGTCTTGCCTGGGCTCAATACGACTTGGGTTATCTATACTCGAATGGAGATGGTGTTCCCCAGGACAAATCAGAGGCTGCCAGATTGTTTAGAGGAGCAGCGGAACAAGGATTGGTCTGGGCTCAGTATAACTTGGGTTATCTGTATTGCACTGGCCATGGAGTAGAGCAGAATTATCAAGAAGCTGCCAAGTGGTATGGATTAGCAGCTGCTCAGGGTCATGAAAAAGCTCAGTACAACCTTGGATATCTATATTCTACCGGCGAAGGTGTTTATAAAGATAAAAGGGAAGCCTTCAGACTATTCCACCAGGCTGCTGAAAAAGGACTAAATTGGGCACAGTATAATCTGGGATATATGTACTCCAAGGGCGAAGGTGTGATAGAAGACAAAAAAGAAGCTATCAAGTGGTACAAATTGGCAGCCAACCAGGGATTAGCACAAGCACAGAACAGCCTTGGAATACTTTATAGTGAAGCAGATGGATCTGTAAGGGATTATAAGGAAGCATACTTCTGGTTCTTGATTGCCGCAGCGAATGGTCTTGAAAATGCAAAAGAAGGTCGTGATCTTACAGCATCAAGATTAAGCACCAGACAAAAGAAGCAAATCCAAAAAAAAGCACAAAAATGGCTTGATTCTCAATAAGTTCTTTACTTGTACATTTGTTTTATGTAACCCTCTTTTTGCTTGCAAAGGAGGGTTCTTTCATTATATATCTTCGTTTCGTAAGTTCTAACCCATTATCTTCAATACACTACAAACCGAATTCTTACATCCCGGCTGTATGACACTTGAAAATTAACTGCTTAGTAAGTTGAACGGGTCTTCATGTAAAGCAAATTAGTATGCTTATAGTGTATCCGTGTGAAAAAGAATACAGCCATCTATACCCCACTCACCCCCTGTTTGCTTATTAAGCGCTGTCCCATACACAAATTATGTAATAGTCTTTGCATGATGGAAGACTTTGCACATTTACAATAGTATTGCGCCAGCCCTCCTAAGTAGTATGCGGAGCCAAGCTATAGGTTTAATTCTATCAAGACTAACTACCGGTATAACAGTAACATAACAGCATCTGTATCGAATAACATGAGTAAATCAAATAGAAAATGCAATAAAGTCTTGACAACAGAAACGTAATGTCATATAAGCACCATAGAAACTCACATAAACTCAAAAAAACTCATATTGTGATAAATGAAGCTCAAGAAGAAAGCCTTTATAGTAAAGGCAGAGCTATGAATATGTACGAAAAGGAAAAAGAAGGTTGTCGTAATGTCCGGTGAATTTTTAGGTATCTTTGAGAACTCAGTCAACAAGCAAAGGGTTATCATTCCCGCAAGCTTCAAAAAGAAGTTTTCAACCGAAGCCAATCGTTCTGTTATTGTAACGCTGGGGCCTGATAACACTATTGCAATTTACCCGCTCGATTGTTGGATCAATACACTTTCCCGGTTGAAAGAGGGAGATGACAAAAGCAGATCCCTTAGATCACAATTGATTGCATTTGCGATGACAGAGCAGGAATTGGAAGGTCCGGGACGAGTTCGAATCCAGGAACATCTGTTGCGCGAAGTAAATATAACCGATAGCGTTGTTATTAAAGGTGAGGGTCATTTCATCTCACTTTGGAATCCTGAGGTTTACCAGGAAGTTAGAAGACAGAAGTTAGAACACCATAGAAATACCTTTACTGCGGAAGATTACCAATTATGAGCCAGTTTCATACCTCTGTCATGCCAGAGCAATGCTTGCACTACCTGAATATCCAACGAGGAGGAATCTTTGTAGATGCTACCTTGGGTGGTGGAGGACATAGCCTCCTGATGTTGAAGGTAAATCCAAACATTAGGTTGTATTGCTTTGATCAGGATGCAGAGGCCCTGGAATATGCAAAAGAAGTTTTAGCTGAATATCAAGACAGAGTGGAGCTTATTCACAGTAACTTCAGTGAAATTCGGACACAACTATCATTGAGGAAAGTCAATAGAATATCCGGTGTTTTGTTTGATTTGGGGGTTTCATCACATCAGATAGACGACAAGACTCGTGGTTTTAGCTTTGATGGCAACTCAGATTTGGACATGAGAATGGATCGTCGACTACAAACTACAGCGTATGATATCATCAATAGTCTCTCGAGCTCGGATTTACACAGGATATTTAAAGAATATGGCGAAGAACTGGCAGCAAAAAAGATTGCGCAAGCGATTGATAAAGCACGCCTGGAGAATGAAATACAGACGACTAAGCAATTAACGATGATCATAGACTCGGTAATCAAAGGAAGTCCCCAAGAACGGACAAAATCGAAGGCGCGAATATTCCAGGCAATCAGGATATATCTAAATAGAGAATTAGACGTGTTGCAGTCAACCTTGGAAGATACGATTAACATCCTCGAGCCTGGAGCCAGGATTGTTGTGATGTCGTATCACAGCCTGGAAGATCGAATTGTAAAACAAGCTTTTCGAAGTGCTGCCCAAGGTTGTGATTGTCCTGCAAAGATTATGAAATGTGTTTGTAACAAAACATCAAAACTAAAGGTTTTAACAAGCAGACCAATCATTGCTGAAGAAGAAGAGATTAAAAATAATAGCAGGGCTCGTAGTGCCAAATTGCGGGCAGCAGAAAGAATTAGGGAGGAAATGTGAAAGGAAAATTTATAATCGTGTCAATCGTAATGCTATTGGCAATATTTTTCCATTACTATAATGGTAACAAGATCGTACACTTCACAAAAGAGATGTCCACCCTTGAAAAAACGCTCAATGCAGAGAGCAATATCAACACAGAACTATTAGTAGAGCATGATGATTTGAGATCTGGTAGGCATATTGCCAGTTTGGTTACAGTTGAGCTGAACAACTTTATATCCGAGTCGCAGAAGGGAAGTATCATCTACATTCATGAACCTTCGACAAAACAGGACAAGAGTAACTATTGTATAATAGACCTGATAGCATCAAGAGCAGAAGCCAAAACAATAAGCATAATACCGGACTAAGGGATGAAATCTCGATTTCTATTTTTGGTAGGTTTGTTTATTGTAGTGTCAATAATCTGGATGGCATATCTGTTCAGCATCCAGATTCTGGATCCTTTGGAATTATCAGGCTATAGAAGAATTCGCTACGTACCAGAAAAAGAAATATTAATCCCCAAGAGAGGGGCAATTCTGGATTCCAATGGGGATCTGTTAATCAGTACAATCAGTTTTTACCAGGTGGATGTAGATAGAAGCCAAATTGACAAATGGGCAAAAAACAATACGATTAGCCTTGAAGAAGCATACCAAAGAGTTAGTGAGATATTTGTTCAAAATACTTCTTTATCATCCGAGTTTGTTCTTCGGAGATTGAGTCTTGGCAAAAGTTTGTCGTCCATACAAATCAGTAACCGGATCAAAGAATCAGAATTAGATAATTTGATTCGGGCATTTAGGGAACAAAAAATCGGTGGATTGATACATAACTTCAGTTATATGCGGCGAATATACTCAAAAGATAGGCTTGCTGCCAGAGTATTGGGTTCTGTTCGAGAACATTCGGATGCAACGGCTCAAAGCAGTACTCAATCTATATACAAGCTGTCTGGGATTTGTGGTATAGAAGCAAGTTGTGACAAAGCCCTCTCCGGCGAATATGGGTGGCGGGAGATTGTACGGGATGCAAATAATGAAAGAGTACCCTATCCAAATCTGAAAGAAAAGAAGCCTGCTAATGGTTATAATGTATGGCTTACAATCGATTCAAAGATCCAGGAAGTCGTAGAAGAAGCACTGTCAAATGGATTGGAAGCATATGATGCAAAGAATGCTGCCGCAGTAGTAATGGAGCCAAACACCGGCAAGATCGTAGCAATGGCAGGTATCTCAAGAACTGACCAGTTCGAGGATCCGAGTATTGTTCGGACAAAGCCTAACATTCCAGTAAGTTTTATGTTTGAACCGGGTTCTACCATGAAGCCTTTAACTATACTGCCTGCCCTTGAAAACAAATTGGTAAGCCCAACGGAGCGTATTCCAAGTGGGGCTATGCAAGTAGGGCGTCGAAGGATTACAGATACTCATCATTACGGACCTTTGACACCCAGAGAGATCATAGCCAAATCCAGCAACGTTGGAATTGCCAAAATCGCCGATCGGATAGGATCACCCAAACTGTATGAAAAGCTGATATCACTTGGCTTTGGACAGAGGACAGGATTGGGCATTTTTGGTGAGTCAAGTGGAATCCTGGCAAAGTTAGAAAACTGGGATGGATATTCCCGACATTCGATTTCGTTTGGACAGGCTATATCTGTAACCGCTGTTCAACTTGCAGGAGCATACTGCGCTGTAGCAAATGGCGGAAGGTTGATGAAACCCTATGTCATCGAATCCTATCGTGACGATGAAGGGAATGTCATCGAGCAATTTGAACCCACATTTATGAGGCAAACATCCACGAGAGCTGCTACAGACACGCTTAGATCATATTTACAAAGTGTTATTGATAGTGGAACTGGCAGGAATCTAAAACTTAGCTATATGACTTTGGGAGGGAAAACAGGAACTGCCCAAAAGAAGCTTGAAGGAATGCATGGATATGCAGGTGACAAGTATACTTCGGTGTTTGTTGGTTTCTTCCCGGTTGAAAAGCCAGAACTTGTGATAGTCGTTCTCTATGATGAACCAGCCGGAGGATACCATTACGGTAGCATGAGTGCAGCTCCAACCTTTAAAAAGATAGTGGAGAATATCTTGTTTATGCCGGATAACAAGATTCTCCCATTTAATGAACGCTTGATGCAAAATACCTTAAAAATGCCGGACTTGGTCGGCCAGTCGTTGTACAGAGCCGAGACAATGCTGAATCAATATGGCTTCCTTTACAAAGTTGATGGACCAGATTCTGCATCAGTCGTCATAGATCAATTCCCCAAACCCGGTGTTTCAGTAGATAAAAACCATCCGATTACGGTTAAAATTGGAAAGAGTCTGGATAAAAAACTACCGATAGTAGATTCTGGCACTATGCCAAATCTTATCGGTCTCACAGTAAGAAAAGCGATGCAATACGCTGCTCAGAAACAAGTAAATGTAAAGATAAATGGAATGGGAATAGTTCGCAGTCAATCAATATTACCCGGGTCACGGATTATACCAGGTGCAACATGCACTTTGGAGGCTTCCATATGATATTGGAAGAGTATTTTGATGTTCTACGGTCACATGGGATATTCATCTCATCGGATGTAGCCATGGCTGAGTTTAATCATGAAATACAAACAGACAACCGGATGATAAAAGCTGGAGACGCTTTTGTTTGTATCAAGGGGTTTAACACGGATGGGCATAGGTTTATTGATGACGCAATCGGGAAGGGAGCTTCATTGATTATCCATGAGGAAGATCTAAAGCTGGATATATCATCCATCCGGGTAACAGATTCGCGTAAAGCTGCAGCATTGGCTGTAAATATGAGATTTGAAAATCCCAGCTCCAAGTTCATCCTGATCGGTGTGACCGGTACAAACGGAAAGACTACTGTAACACACCTGCTATTCAATGCGTTGAAGACATTGGGATATAAATGTGGGTTGATAGGGACTTTGGGCTATACAATTGATGAAGATCACTATGAGACAGCGCACACTACTCCAGACATTGTAGAACTAAACCAGATATTTCTCAAGATGAATCAAAGAGGTGTGACCCACGTTGTAATGGAGGTCTCTTCACATGCGCTTGCGCTGGAAAGGGTTTACGGAATAGGTTTTAATTACTGCTTATTCACGAATATTAGTAGAGATCATTTGGACTTTCACAAAGATATGCAAGAGTATTCGGATGCCAAGTTTCGGCTATTCAAAGATAATCCTGGCTGTGTGTCTCTGATCAATACAGACGACACCTATGGCTTGGACTTTTACAACAGACTGTATCCTAATGGTAACAGTGTATACTCAATCTCAGAGAACAGAGGTGATTTCATCATCCAGGACACAGAATACAATATCGACCATAGTAGGTTTTCCTTGGTATGCAATTTAATGATTCATCACATAAAAACTCCTTTGATAGGTCACTTCAACATCCATAATGTTGCTATAGCTGCTTCATTAATGATGCTGATGGGAATCAAGGAACAGGAAGTGATAGAACTTATTCCAAGCCTAACTGCACCTGCCGGAAGATTGGAAGCCTTAGAAAACTCGCGAGGGATAGGGGTCTTTGTTGATTATGCCCATACTCCCGAGGCAATTGAAAACGTATTGAAAGCTCTTGCTTCTCTTCCTCATAACCGGATTCTATGCTTATTCGGAGCAGGGGGAGATAGAGATACTGGTAAGAGACCTATGATGTTGAAGATCGCCATGCAACATAGTGATGCAGTAATAATAAGTGACGACAATCCCAGGTCTGAAAGCCCGTGTAAAATTGTAAGTGATATTATTCAGGATACAAGTATCTGGTTGCCCTGGTGGATTATCAGAGATAGAAAAGAAGCAATACATTCGATACTCCGGCTCGCTTGTCCCGGAGATATTGTAGTAATCTGTGGAAAGGGTCATGAAACCTACCAGGAAATAAAGGGAGTAAGGCATCACTTTGATGATCGTGATGTAGCAAGAGAATATCTGAAGAATGTAGATGTACTAACTCCCAGTAACGATAATGGTGAGTTGATACTTCCAATCGATCCTCTGCTGCTGAATATACTCTTCGATAATCAATTCAAGACCCCAGATGAGTATCAGACGCGGTTTTATCGGAAGATTTCTCTGGATTCCAGATCAATTACTTCCGGTTCCTTATACATTGCAGTCAAAGGTGAACGTTATGATGGACACGATTATATCTCAGATGTGTTGGGAGATCCTGATAATGCATCTATAGGAGAGGAACCTTTTGCATCCCAAAACTATGGTGTAGTAGGAAATAGCCTGTTGAGTCTTGGTATGATTTGCCGAAAGTACTTACTGATGTTTTCTCCATACAAGATAGGGATTACAGGAAGTACCGGAAAAACCACATGCAAAGAGATGTTGTATAATATTCTTTCAAGGGTAGCGCCTACGCTAAAAAGCGAACGGAACGAAAATAATATCATTGGTCTATGTAAAACAATCATGAATATTCGTCCCGAACATAGGTATGCAGTGTTGGAACTGGGAACAAATCACTTTGGAGAGATAGCATCTTTGAGTGATATCTGTTTTCCGGATTGTGGGATCATTCTCAATATTGGGCCATCACACTTGGAGTTCTTTGGTGACGAAGATGGGGTGTTCATAGAAAAAAGTTCCCTGTTCGAAAGGCCTCTAAACCAAAAATTGTATCCCGCAGATGATTCGAGGTTCGACAAGTATATTCACCAGGGGGTATCAATCGGATTTTCAGAAACTGCTGATTATCGCATACATGATGTTGTTTGTTCCAATGGTACATGCCAGTTTAGATTAAATGAGAACCAGTATAGTATTAGTAGTGATATTCCATACTTTGCTTACAATGCCGCTTTTGCTATTGTAGTTGGACTTGTTCAAGGAGTAAATCCGAGCGCTATAAAAGAAGCACTCCAATCTCCATTGCCAGATTCACATAGAATGCAGATCGAGGACGTTTCTGATCAGCGGCTCATTATAGACTGTTACAATGCTAACCCTGTATCTATGTTAAAGGCGATTGAATACTGGTGTGCTGCTACACCAGATAGGCCACATATAGCTATTCTGGGAGATATGCTGGAACTTGGACAAGACAGCATTATGTATCATCAGATGATTGGAGCAGCCCTTAGGGACATGAGTTGTGACTTTCTTATTACAGTGGGTGATAATTCCATCTACTACCACCCAGATGGTACTGATCTTGATCAAGTACACTTTTCGAATGTAGACAATCTAATCGTTAGTAATCGAATAAACGGTATACCATCAAATGCATTGATCCTAATCAAGGGTTCTCATGGTATTCACTTGGAAAAATTGCTTCCAGTATTACGGAAGGGAGGGGTATAGATGCTGTTTCATTTGTTGTTTCCATTGGCAAAGTATAGCATAGTATTTAATGTGTTCCGATATGTAACATTCAGATCTATCGGAGCATTTATAACTTCTCTTATATTCTCGTTGATAGCAGGCCCCGCTATTATCAAAATCCTAAAGTCAAAATCAGCCATTGAAACAATCGCAGAAGATGTACCGGAGAGACACCGGATCAAGCAAGGCACGCCCACTATGGGAGGGTTGATTATTCTGGTTTCTCTGTTATTATCATCACTCCTTTGGAATAATCTCACAAATGGTGCTATCATCATGATGTATCTTACTACTATTTGGTTGGGTGTTTTTGGCTTTTTGGATGATTACCTTAAAAACTTTGTTAAACTCAAGACGGGTTTAATCCCCAAGTACAAATTGTGGGGGCAGATTGGAATATCTGTAATTCTAACCTTTGCGATTCTATACAATAGTTCAGAAACAGACAATGTAACATATCTTCAAATTCCATTTATAAAGAACATGTTTCTGGATTTGGGTTGGGCATTCATTCCTTTCGTGGTCTTTATGATCGTCGGTACTTCAAATGCAGTCAATCTGACAGATGGGCTCGATGGTTTAGCAGCTGGAACTCTCGCAATTGCATCATTAGGGCTTGGAGTAATGTCTTATATCAAGGGAAACTTCATAGTAGCAGATTACTTGAATCTGGAATACATATACAATGCTGGCGAGTTGACTGTTTTCATATCAGCATTGGTGGGGACGCTAATAGGATTTTTGTGGTTCAATTCCTATCCTGCTCAAGTTTTCATGGGGGATACGGGATCTTTGACTCTGGGGGGTATACTGGCAGTGATATCGGTTTTACTAAAGGAGCAGATATTCTTTATGATAATTGGACTTGTATTTGTGACTGAAGCAATATCAGTCATAACACAACGAAGCTGGTTCAAATGGACAAAGAAGAAGTACGGGGCAGGTAGAAGAGTTTTCTTATGTGCTCCAATACATCATCATTACGAGCTAAAAGGATTACATGAGGTAAAGATCGTGATTCGCTTCTGGATAGTAGCCATATTGTTGGTAGCGATCGGTCTCAGTACTTTAAAATTACGATAAAAGGATAAATTGATGTTTTCAATGAACAAGTGTTATGGTATATTAGGTATGGCACGGAGTGGTATTGCTGCTGCGTATAAGATCAAGGAGATGGGAGGCAAAGCTTTTTTGAGTGAGCTATTGCCAGCTGAGAAAGTCCCCGATAGCGACAGGCTGCTCGAAGATTTTAGCTGTGAGTTTGGAGGACATACAGAAAAGCTACTGGAATGTGATGAGTGGATTATTAGCCCTGGTATACCACTAAATGTCACAATAATTACTGAAGGGATCAAAAAGGGAATTCCCATGATTAGTGAGATTGAATTCGGATATCAGATAAAAGCTCCTGATAGTAAAATTATCGCTGTTACCGGTTCTAATGGGAAGAGTACAACTGCCAGTCTGATTTACCATATTCTCAAAAATCTCGGATACAATACAATTCTTGCGGGTAATATTGGAGATGCTTTTTGTGGTTACCCTATAAACGAGATGGGGATTCAGTACATTGTTTTGGAGATCAGTAGCTTTCAGCTCGATTTAATAGACACTTTTAGGCCAGATGTAGGTGTTCTTACAAACATTACTCCTGATCATCTATATAGATATCAATCATTTGAGCACTATGCCAGTTCAAAGCTTAAAATGTTTTCAAACCAAAGTCCAGATGATTCGGCAATACTCTGCTTTGATGATCCACAAACTCTTATGAGAGAGGACAGGATAACTTCAACCAAGAAGTACTTTAGCTCTGAGCATAAACAAACAGGTAAACTAGATGCCTGGATGAGTGATGTATTTATTCATTTTGAAACTGGAGCAAAACTATCGATCTATGACCTTGGATGCAAAGGACCTCATAACTACTTAAATGCTGCCTCAGCAGTACTTGCTGTAGATACGCTTATTAAAGATACTGATCGTGTTTTGGAGGCTATCAAGGGATTCAAACCACTAAAACACCGCTTGGAGTTTGTAAGAACCATAAATGGAGTATCCTTTTACAACGATTCCAAAGCAACGAATATGGATTCTGTCAAATTTGCATTACTGTCATTTGAGAGGCCTTTTAGAATTATCATGGGTGGTTCAGATAAAGGTGAGGATTTTGGAGTGATTGCAGATTTACTAAAAGATCATGCCCTGAAGGTCTATATTACAGGTGCAACAGCAGATAAAATGCGACAGGCATGGCTTGGAAAACTACCACTAGTAATCATAAACGACTTTGAAGAGTGCATAAGGTGCGCCTTTGAAGATTCGCTTGCTGGTGATGTAATTGTACTCTCTCCAGGTTGTGCCAGCTTCGACAAGTTTAACAATTTTGAACACAGAGGCGAGACATTCATCTCTGTCGTGGACAAATTGGCTGAGGAATATGAAAAAGAATAAATCCCAAGGATATATTACGAGTTTTAGTTCCAGCATACTAATTGCATATATAGCTCTATCCTTGAGTGGTCTATTGATCATGCTTGATATTTGTTCGGTGTACAGCTCCATGAGTTACTTCTACAAACACCTTTTATATTTTGGTGTTTCACTTGTCACGGTTTTAACCATCCTGAACTATTTCGATATGGTGAAGCTAAAACCGTTCATACCTATGTTTATGTATCTGACTCTGGGAATACTGGTTTTCGTTCTAATCAAAGGTACTACTGTCAAGGGTGCCACCAGACAGCTGAGTTTAGGATTTGTCAGTTTCCAGCCGAGTTTTATGGCCAGAATAGCTCTTGTTTTTTTGTTTGCAAAGATCATGGATGAAAGATTGGACGAGCTTCGCGAATCAAAACTTGTGCTTTTTATAGATCGTTTCAGATTTATGATCGGGATCACAATTGTCACATTTATCCTGATAATACTTCAAAGACACCTTAGTACATTGATAATTGGTGGAGCTACTCTGATCGGTATGCTATGTTATGCAGGTCTAAGAAAACGAATAATGATCTTTATTCTTGTTGTAGGAATGGCAGCAGGAATATTAATCCTGAAGATGGGTGCGGAGTATCGCAGTGGTCGTATCGATATCTTTCGTAAGTATTCACTATTTATCAGAGATCCCAATGTCAAACTTGCTCCACACCAAGACTACCAGATACGTGAGAGTCTAACTGCTCTCAGTAGTGGGGGACTGTTTGGTACAGGCCCTGCAAGAGGAAGGGCAAAGCATTTTTATCTCCCTGAAGCTCGTACAGATTATGTTTATACAATAGTAGGAGAAGAATTTGGGTTCCTAGGGGCTTTGTTTATCTTTGGTTTGCATTGCTTTTTGTTTTTCAAAGCTTTTATCGTGGCTCAGAGTCAGGAGAGTAATTATCTAAAGTTTCTATGCGCGGGCTTGGCTATGAATATATTTCTGAACGCTCTCGTAAATACTGGCGTTGCTATGTCTATATTACCCTCGACCGGAAATACATTGCCGTTCATCAGTTATAGTGGTTCTGCTTTGTTAACCGATTCAGCGTCCGTGGGTGTAATTCTGAATATAAGTGCCAAAAGGAAATATGTATGAGAATCGTGTTTGGTGCCGGTGGAACTGGTGGGCATATAACTCCTGCCCTTGCTGTAGCGAATGAACTACGAGATCGTGGTTTCTCAATATGTTTTATCGGTAATCAAAATAGTCTGGAACAAAAGCTATGTAAGGCTGCAGGATACCCGATTCGTTATATCAGAGTACAAAAACTATATCGGAAGTTGACATTGGTACACTTGATGTTCCCCGTATATCTTGCTATCAGTGTTATCAAAGCTATAATGTATATTCGGAACTTTAAAGCTGATCTGGTGTTTTGTACTGGAGGCTTTGTATCAGGACCTGTGGCGATCGCTGCAATAATATGCAAAGTACCGTTATTTTTTCATGAGAGTAACAGCTATCCAGGACTGACAACACGACTTCTATCAAGATATACGAGTATAGTATTCACTGCCTTTGATGCCAGCAAGAGGCACTTGAGTGTAGACAGGGTCTTGCATGTGGGAATTCCAATTATGGACAATGTATGTAAAACAAGCGAGTTCCATGCAGAATCATATAACTTGTCAAAGGATTCTCCCAAGATTCTGGTTGTCGGTGGCAGTCAGGGATCTGTAGCAATTAATAGGGTTATAGAAGATTCAAGTAGTAAACTATTAAGTATGGGTTTCGAATTGATATGGCAGACTGGAGTGAACAGTTTCGATGAGTACTCTGCAAAATTCAAAGGAGTCAAGGGGATTTATATCTTTGACTTCAGCACCACGCTACCGGCATTCTATCAAAATTCATACATCGCGATCACAAGAGCCGGTGCAATGACCATTGCAGAACTGGAAGCCACCAAGCTTCCTGCTATTTTAGTCCCTTTGGAGACTTCAGCTGAGAATCACCAATACTACAATGCAATAGAACAGAAAAAAAAAGGTGTAGCAGATCATATTCTTCAAAAAGATTTAAACGTTGATAACCTTATCTCAAGAATAGAGTACATTTCGGACAACTATTCCCAAATCAAGAAGAAGCTGGAAGCTCTTCCGGTAAATAATGCAGTCAACAGCATTGCTGATTATATGTGCAAATATATTGGTTTTGGTGAAACCGAAGGATAACAAACCCAGGGAGTGATAGATGTTAGGTAGAACAAAAAGAATACATTTTGTCGGTATTGGCGGTATTGGAATGTCTGGTATTGCTGAGTTTCTTTTGAATCAAGGCCTTGAAATCAGTGGTTCGGACATGAAAAAAAGCGATCTGACAAATCATCTTGAAGCGAGAGGGATCAGAATTGTAGAAGGTCACGATCCCAAATTGGTGCAAGATGTAGATGTCGTTGTCAAATCATCAGCTGTCAAAGATGATAATCCTGAAATTGCTGCCGCTAAAGCCCTCAAGATACCAGTGATCAGAAGAGCTGAGATGTTAGCTGAAATTACCAGGATGAGTTTTAGTATAGGGATTTCCGGTACACATGGAAAGACCACTACCACTTCTATGGCTGGCATGATATTGGAAGCAGCAGGACTTGATCCTACAATAATCGTTGGTGGCAAAGTAAAAAACTTCGGATCGAATAATGTAATGGGAAGTGGTAAGTATATAATTGTAGAAGCCGATGAGTATGATCATTCATTCCTGAGCCTTACTCCGATAATCGCAGGTATTACCAATGTAGATACCGATCATTTGGATTGTTATCGAAATCTGGATGATATAAAAAAAGCTTTCATAGAATATGCAAACAAAGTTCCTTTCTTTGGCTGTGTTATCGCTTGCTTGGATGATTCTGGAGTTCAGGCAATATTACCAGAGATCAACAAAAAAATCGTTACGTATGGGTTTTCCAGACAAGCTGATATTCAAGCCGTAAATATTTGCATGAAGAACTTTAAAGCAGAATACGATGTGCTTTACAAAGGGTACAAATTAGGACGCATTAGCATGAAGGTAACAGGTAGGCACAACATACTAAATTCGTTACTGGCAGTAGGAATGGGTCTGGAACTGGATCTGCCCTTTGAAAAGATCAAGTCTGGCCTTGCTGAGTACAGTGGGGTTTACAGACGCTTTGAGCACAAAGGGGATGCGGTAGGGATTACAATCTATGACGACTACGCTCATCATCCAACAGAGATAATGGCTACTCTGGAAGGCTTTAGAGAAAGTACTCATCGTAGAATCGTGGTACTCTTCCAACCTCACTTATATTCCAGAACGAAGGATCTATCGCAAGAATTTGGCAGAGCTTTTTTTGCTTGTGACCTGTTGATCATGGCACCGATTTATCCTGCCAGAGAAGCTCCAATTCCAGGGGTGGATGCCAAGCTCATATCAGATGCAGCAATTCAATCAGGACATCACAGTGTTCACCTATTGGAAAACAACGATGAAATTGTAGCAGATACTGTCAAATTACTCCAACCAGATGATATTCTAATAACTATGGGTGCGGGAAACATTTGGCGCTATGGAGAAGAAATTCTGGATGTGTTGCAAAAAAGCATTGACACAAACGCTAAACCTAAAAATAATAGTAAATTAGAGTCCTAAATAGATAATGGTAAAATTGTGGACTATACGTGTAACTATATGAATATAAAGGAGTAAACGAGTGCCGCAAAGCGAGCGAAAGAGAAGGGGTAACAGCCGGTATATGGTCTATTTTGTAATAGCACTAGTCTTTACAATAGCCATTAGTGTAGGTATTTATCACGCTCTTTTGCATGTTTCATGGTTTAATCTCCAAAAAATTGTCGTTACAAATAACCAGTCTGTTCCGACAGAGATGATCCACGATATTGTTGCCAAATACCTGAACATGAATCTCCTGTCCATACCCTCAAAGGAGATCCAAAAAGATATTCTAAGCATATCCAGAGTAAAAAGTGTCCGGATAAGAAAAAGCCTGTTGCATACATTGAGAATTGAAGTTCAAGAGAGGAGCGGGTTTTTGTATGTGAAAAGCTTGGAAGGTGATCTCTACCCGATCGACAGCGACGGGGTTGTTATGGAAAAGCTAAGTCCATACTACAATGAGGATTTACCAATACTGAATACCTTTATCAGTGCAGAACATCTGGAACTGGGTTCAAAACTTGAAAAACCATACATCAATAAAGTTTTATCGATTCACAAAGAGATAGGAAATCATGTACCCGAATTTTTGGCGCAGATTTCCGAGTACTTTATAGTAGATGATATTGTGTACATTATTGATGCCAAATATGGTACCAGACTAATCCCAAGCGATGATGACTTGATATCGCAACTCAATCGATACATGTTTGTACAGGATAACGGCAATATTAACAGGAATACCACTATTGATCTGAGATTTAAAAACCAGGTCGTTGTAAAGGCAGGAAAGTAATATGAAAAATTCCATTATTACAGCTCTTGATATTGGTTCTACGATGATCCGTGTCTTGATTGCAGTTTATGGTAGCGATCAAAGGTTCGAGATAAAAGGAATCGGAGAAGTTCTTTCTAAAGGCATAGAAAGTGGTACTGTCAAAGACATCCAAGCTCTCTCTATCTGCATTAAAGCAGCGATATCCGAAGCAGAAAAAATGGCTGATGTCAAAGCACAAAATCTTGTTGCAAATATTACAGGCAAATATATCAGCGACAATTACGGTGATGGCAGAATCTCGATCCCAAAGGATGAGCAAAACAAACCAGGTGAAATACTTGAGGAGCATATAGATCAGGTGATAGCCGATGCCAAAAATAAGAGCATTAGTCTATTGAAGGGTTTTGACAGTCTTTGTATATTGCATGGAATACCCCAAAGCTATAGCATAGACAGCATGGATGATATCGTCAATCCAGTAAACATGAATGGGTTCCAGCTACATGCAAATGTCTACAACATTTTTGTGGAGCAAAATTCTTTGAGAAATCTTAGTAAAGCAATCGAACTGGCAGGTTATCAGATTGCACAAGAAGATTTTATTCTAAATCATGTTGCTGTCGGAAAAGCTGTTTTGAGTGATGATGAAAAACGGATGGGTTGTATCTCAGTCGATATTGGAGGTGGAACCTGTGATATTGCTTTGTACAATAAAGGTGTTCTCCGCCAGGTATTTGTAGTTCCCACAGCTGGTAATGATATCACCAGTGATCTGGCTATTGGGCTCAAAACTACTCCTTCAAATGCAGAATATATAAAGACTCAGTATGGTATGGCTGATTCCAGCAACGCTTCACCCGAGCTTGGTATTGAAATCGAAGGTATCAGCGGTAGAGCTTCTCAGCAAAAATCTCAGCTACTGATCAGCCAGATTATACAAAGAAGATTGGAGGATATTCTCTCCAACTGCTATCAAGTATCAATTTCCAGATATAAACCAGAACTAATCACAGCCGGTATTGTCCTTAGCGGTGGTACTGCCAATTTGACAGGGATAGACAAAGTAGTATCCGAAGCCTTTAACATGAATGTAAAGATATCGTCACCAGATTTATCAAACATTACTGGGCTTATCTCACGACTGGAAGACCCTGCATATTCAACTGTTCTGGGTCTATTATACAGCATCAGGGAAAGGGACTTTCAGGCAAAAGGTAATCAATTCACAATTCCAAAGATGAAAAACATCAAAATTCTGGATAAACTCATGAATCTAATAAAAGAAATATAAAGAACAGGGGGAATGATGATTGAATTTGACGAAAAACCAAATCAAATCGGAACCAACATCAAGGTAATTGGCGTGGGTGGAGCAGGGGGAAATGCTGTTAACACCATGATCGAGAATGGGCTCGTAGGAGTGGAATTCATCGCAGCTAATACTGATAACTCGGACATCATCAAATCCAAAGCAAAGATGAAAATCCAATTGGGCAAGAAACTCACCAAAGGGCTTGGAACAGGTGCCAATCCAGAGACAGGAAAAATGTCTGCAGAAGAATCCAAGGACGAGATCAAATCCCATATAGAGGGAGCTGATATGGTTTTTATCGCTGCAGGTATGGGAGGAGGTACCGGTACTGGTGCTGCTCCGGTAATTGCCAAAATTGCACGTGAACTGGGTATCCTGACTCTGGGTATCGTTAGCACACCTTTTGCCTCTGAAGGGGCAAAACGCAAACAAAACGCCGAAGACGGGATTAAGAATCTGCGCGAGTTTGTGGATACGATGATCATTATTCCAAATGAAAAGCTAAAGGAAATCTTTTCAAATCTTTCTTTACTGGATGCTTTCCATAGAGCAGATAATGTCTTGTACGAAGCAGCAAAAGCTGTATCCGACATAATCAACATTCCCGGATATATAAATGTGGATTTCGCCGATGTACGAACTGTGATGCAAAATATGGGCTATGCACATATGGGTATCGGAGTGGCAGAAGGAGAAAATAGAGCCATACATGCAGCCAGAGCAGCAATAAACAATCCTCTGCTAAGTGATATAAATCTTTCGGGATGCCAATCCATGCTGATCAATATTACCGCCGGGCATGATATTACAATGGCGGAATTTGACGAAATTTCAAATGTTATCGTTTCCGAAACAGGGTCTGCCGCAAATATCATTATGGGTTTACTCTTTGATGACAAAATGTCAGGAAAGATATCCGTCACTCTTATAGCCACAGGGCTTCAAAGAGACGATCAGGAATCTGTAAATGTGATTTCATTTCCCAGTGAACCGATTAGGAATATCACATTCACACCAAAAAACACGGATGAAATTGAAGAGATTTTTGGGCGCTTAGAACTCAACCAACCTAAAGAAAACAACAACAATGAGCAAATCAAAGAACAGGGAAAAGCGAGTAAATACAATCCAATGCGAACCGATATTCCAGCTTTTCTAAAAGCCTTGGATTGATCATTAAAAGAATAGATCACATGAAAACGTGCTTGTGAATGCACAACTATCAGACACATAAACGGTTAACCGTACCATCAATCGCCGGATGTTCCCCCACCCGGCGATTGCTTATTGACACCATTTTTAGGACCCATTGTCAACAAATATTTACCCTGTGTCAACCTTGTAGTCAAGCGTATATCAAGCCTATATCAAGCGTATATCAAGCGTATTCACAGATACACTTGATATAGGTGAGATAAAGACTATATATTGGCACGACTATGTAGACAGATGAAATTCATTGAAAAGTATTTTTATGCTTCACTTTAGCAAGAGGGAGCTTGATCAAGACACCTTTTAGGATAAACAACTGCTGGACAAAAGGGGTGTGGGGTAGAGCTCCAAACTATGAGGGAGTTAGATGGGTACAGATTACAGTTTATGTGCGCTCAATTGGCTGAAAACACCCAGTTTGCTTTACGGGAAGACATGTGCAACGTTCTTATTCATTGAACTCACAAAAAAGGGTTCGTCGATAAATGACGAACCCAAATGTAATAATTATACTATTTGTTTACCAGCTGAAATTCAACATCGCGCCTGCTGTAATCGATGGATACTCAGCGATGTTATAATCGACGTTCAAGTTTAGTAAAGCTAAGCGAAAACTCAACCCAGCAGTTAAACGAGATGAATTCTTACCTTCGATATCAAATTTGATCTTGTTGATGATAGGATCTCCTATTTGTGGTGTATCAAGTACATAATCATATTTGAAGGTCATTTTCGACGATTCAAAAGCAAATCCTGCATAAGGAGTTACACTGGCTAACTTCATGCCAAACGTTTTTGACACATTAAGGCCATAGGTACTGGCATTGGCCTCTACCAAAGAACCAATTTCGAGCTTCTGTGTGAAAAAAGACATAGCGACATCGACCGGGATTGGAATAGGGATCCAATAGGCAGGGTTGTGCTGAATACCAAAACCGAGATACTTCACCTTTCCAATTTCTTTTGTAGTCTCTGTTTCGGGAAGTAAACGGAGAGAGAACTGAGTTCCTACTATAGTTCCAATACTTAGCTGAGGAACGAATAGGGGCAAGATTGGCAAGTCTTCCAGGAGACCACCGACGGGGATTATAATATTATTCGTCGATATTGGTTGCGTAAATGTCTGGTCTCCGTATGAATACTCGATATTCCTCTCTTCAAAATTGATATTGATGGCAGTTTCAGCAGGATTTAGTTCATCATATGTTTTACCAGTAATGGTAGGGCCAAAGACTTCGACTTGAAAATTCATATTCATAAGCTGCTGAACCAAGGCTTCATACTGATCTGCTGGTAGGTTTGTAATATCCTGAGTTAGTATCTCAGCTTGTTCACGGTTAAAATTGAAGTTTCCGGTTACGTTAAATGTCTCATCCGAGGATTTGAATGGGCTGCCCATCAAAACTACTCCAAGCTCCAGATCCAATTTAAGGAATTTTGCCTTTGGAGCCTTGTGATACCAACCACCATTCATATTGTTGCCAAAACCGGTAACTATGGGACGCACGTAGCTCTTTGCTGCATCACCTGATAAACTTTGAATCGTCTCTTCCAGAGTTGCTGCTCCCAGAAACAATGCTACACTTGATAGAATAACAAGCAAACAAAAGAATTTTCTCATCTTATTTTACTCCTTAGGTTTATAGTAAACCATGCCTTTTTTTATCCATGTAATCGTATCTAAAAAATTGTCAACAAGATTTTGCCTGATCATAGAGTCTCATCCCAATCTACATCGAACCATTGAGATTGAGCAAGATTATGCCGATAATCAGCATAGCAAAAGCTACTCGCTGTTTAGACGAAAATGTGCGTTTCCAAAACACTGAGTCACATACGATACTCGCGAATACAATCCCTGAAGCAACCAGTGGATAGGCTATACTGGCAGGCACAGATTCCAACCCTTTTAAGAAGAACTGAGATGAGAGCTGATTTGGGATTCCAAGTCCAAAACCCATCAAAATACTTTCCCAGTTTACCTTGCGTCTTTGGATCGAAATCCAAACCAAGGTAAAAACGAAGGATGCAGTAAAAAGGAAGAAGAGGTAGAGGTTTTTGTTCATTGTGCCATAAACCGAGATGATCTTCAGGCTTGTATCTGTTGTTCCGGTAATTATTAATAAAAGTGTAATCCAAACTACATTATGAAGCTGATGTCTCTCTTTCATTAACCAGAATGAGATTAAGATAACGAAAATACCGATTCCACTCGTCAAGCTAATAGGATCAGAAAAAACAATTAACGATATTATTATTGGTATAACGACAGCCATTCTCATAGCTCCGACACTTAAGGAGAGTCCATTAAGCTGGATATTTTTGTGATATACATAAAAATTGTAAAGAAACAGGAATCCAGCAAAAGCAGCGAATGACAGCTCCAAAATGTTTATGGCAGTGATTGGCTTCTTAGAGTTTAGCAGGCTAAACAGCGAGGCAACGAAGTAATTACCAAGGAAAATTACGACGATGTCGCTTTTCTTGAAGCGATGAAACAGCATCAGCATATTGCCGATCAACACAGAACTGATAATACTAAGAACAATGTATGACACAGAAGTAAACCTAACAGACACTCACGAGAAAAAAGATATCTTTTCTACATGTTATCTGTCTTGCTCATCAATTAATCTGGGTTTTCACAATAGTCCAATCATCTGAGGGATACAAAATATCCTGGGTGCTGATGATTCAACACCCAGGATTAATACTCGTGGTTATTTCTTTACTCAGCAACGGGAGGCGTAAATACTCTTTGTGCCAACTCCCTATCGAGCATCAACACACCTTCGATTCTATCTCCAATCATTTTTAACTGGCTCAGAAGCTTGTCTGCAGTCGATTCCTCTTCTACTTGTTCATCGACATACCACTGTAAAAAGCTTTTGGCAGCATGATCATTTTCTTTGATTGCAATGTCCATCAAATCATTGATGTTTTTTGTTATGAACTGCTCATGAGCCAAAGTCATCTCAAATGCTTTTACTGCACTTTTGAAATTGTTATCTGGCTTTTCTATTTTGTCCAGAATGACTTTTCCGCCTCGTTCAATTAGGTAATTGAAGAATTTCATCGCGTGAAAATGTTCTTCCTGAGCTTGAACACCCATCCAATTGGCAAAGCCATCAAGGCTCTCCTGAGCGAACCATGCACTCATGGAAAGATAAAGGTATTCAGAGAATAACTCACGGTTTATCTGTGCATTGATCGCATTTTGCAGTTTTTTACTAATCATTTTTCCTCCATTGTCTTCATTATGTTTGTTTGAACTTTATCGGTCACTTCCCTCAACGTTTCATCACTGGGGATGTACTGAATCTTGATGGATTCGAGCATTTCAAATCCACATTCTTTGGCATCCCCCAAAAGGTTTTCCAAAATTGGGATACTCTGGCCACCCCATCCATAGGATCCAAATGCCATACCAATTCTATCCTTTGGAGACAAGCCCTTTAGATAATAGATAAAGGCGGCTACCGTAGGTAAAATTGAGCTATTCAATGTAGGGGATCCAACGCAGATATACTTTGAGCCAATCACATCAGTCATAATGTCTGAAATATGGTTAAATTGAAGATTGAGCATCTTTGTATGTATCCCTAAGTTCTCAAATGCATTCTGAATTGCATAGGCTAATTTCTCGGTCGAATGCCACATTGAATCATAAATAATCAGGGCAGACTTACGATCTGACACATTATATGCCCAATTCTTGTAAGCTTCCAAAATCTGGGGAATATGATCCGTCCAGATTAATCCGTGGCTTGGACAAATCATTTCGATATCCAGTGTGGCTACCTGATCCAGGACTTTTTGTACCATTTTGGAGTATGGCAGGACTATATTGGCATAGTACTTTTTTGCCTCTTCCATTACAATATTAAAGGGATACTCAGTTGCCAGTCTTTCTGATGATGCTATATGTTGTCCAAACGCATCATTGGAGAATAGAATTTTCTCTTCTGGACAGTATGTCACTTGATTATCTGGCCAGTGTACCATCGGAGTCGTAACAAATGCGAGATTTCGTTTTCCAATATTTATGGTATCGCCTGTTTTTACTTCTACAAAGTTCCAATCCTTTTTGTAGTGCTGTTTCAATCCTTTGATACCGGCACTGTTTGTATAAATTGTGGCATTTGGTATTAAATTCAATAGAGCTGGCATACCGCCAGAATGATCCATTTCAACATGATTTTGAATCAGTACATCGATTTTGGAGGGGTCAATAATCTCGCTGATCCGGTTGATCATCTCATCATACAGATAATGTTTGACGTTGTCTATCAGTGTAATCTTTTCATCAATAATCAGATAAGCATTGTATGTCGAGCCTCTTTGAGTAAGATACCCATGAAAATTCCTTAAATCCCAATCAATTCCTCCAACCCAATAAATGTTATCTCTCAATTTGATTGCTTTCATCACATTCTCCAGAATATTATTTCTTTAATACATGATATTATGTGTTTTGTTTTAAGCAAGCTAAATCTTCTGACAAATAGGGCAATAAAAACTTGATCTACCGGCCAGTCTAATGTTTTGGATTGAATGTCCCAATGGACAATATATCTTTTGGTAAACCCTGAGATAGTTCTGGAACTCTCCGGTCTTGTCATCTATCCTTCTGTAGTCTGATATGCTTGTTCCATTATATTGAATTGCTTCGCTCAGTACTTCTTTGGTGTTACTTACGATTTTTCTAAGGGTACTCATCGTAAGTTGATTTGATTGTTTGTCTGGCTTAATGCCGGATCTATACAAGATTTCACAGACGTAAATATTGCCCAGACCGGCAACGATCCTCTGATCCAGAAGAGTGTTTTTGATTGGTGCCCTTTTGTTCAAAAGAGCACTACGTAGATAGTTCGGAGTAAAGTCGTCAGTAAGAGGTTCGACACCCAGTTTGGGTATGTACGATTCTATTTCATCTGTTCTGCACAGGATTATCTTACCAAAAGTGCGGGGATCAATAAACCTCAGAAGTTTCTTGTGTGAGAGTATAAAACAAGCTCTCTGATGGATTATGTTTATGTCGTTGCTTTCGATGTTTTCTGATGTGTCCTGGACCAGTTTACCGGTCATACGAAGATGAACAATGATACTGTGTAAGCTTTCAAGATTAATAATAATGTACTTACCTCGACGTTCAACACTTGTAACTTTGGCAGGTAGGGAGCTTTCCGAGGATGCTGGCGAAAAACGTACGGTTCCATTATAATGGCATTCCAGATTTAGAATCTGTCTGTCAACAAGCCAATCCTGTAATCCGTTTACGACAGTTTGAACTTCCGGCAGCTCTGGCATTCAGGACTCCTGATTATCCCAATTTTCAATGTATTTATAAATCCAATGAGCAGCACAAGCACCATCACCCACTGCTGTTGCCACTTGTCTAAGGGCTTTTGCCTGAACATCTCCAGCAGCCCAAACACCACGCTGACTTGTTTGGTGATGCTTATCTGCAATTATATAACCGTTTTCAAGATCAAGTTTATCTTTGAACAAATCAGTATTTGGGATGTGTCCAATGAAGATAAAAAGTCCTTCAGTGGGTAGTTTTGTGGTCTTGTCCGTAATAGAATTGTGAATCAGGAGATGCTTATCCCCGGGAACAGAGAATTCAATACTCTTCAAAAATGTATTAGTCAGAATCTCTATCTTTTGATCAGCAAACACTCTTTCTTTTATGATTGGATCTGCTTTGATATTATCGCTGCGGTTAAGGATTGTAACCTTCCGAGCATATTTTGCCAAGAATAATGATTCTTCAAAAGCAGAATTTCCCCCACCTACGACTACAATATCTTTGTCGGGATAAAGTGGACCATCACAAGTAGCACAATAGGACACGCCCTTTCCAGAAAACTCAGCTTCTCCCTTTAGACCTAGTTTTCTGGACGATGAGCCAGTGGCAATCAATATCGCTTTAGCATGCCAAGTATTATAATCGGTTGTCACAGTTTTTATACGTGAGTCCAAATCCACAGTATTGACGGATTCTGTAATAGTTAATAATCCAAAGCTTTTGGCTTGTGTTTCCATATCACTTGCAAGCTTCTTCCCCAATACTGGCTCTGGGAATCCAGGATAATTCTCTACCCATTCTGTGGAAGTAAGCTGGCCTCCACTAACAGCCGCTTTCTCAATAAGCAGTGTTCTTAGCTTGTATCTTGCAGCGTAAAGTCCTGCGGTGAGACCAGCAGGTCCTCCACCGATAATGATCAGATCATATAACTCGGTTGGATCTACTATATTATCAATACTGATATTGAATTCAAACACAATCTTTACAAAGCCTCTTTGATCTTTTCGATCAAGACGTTCTCAGGCACAGAACCCTCTACGTACCAGTTTTGATTTATCGTGGTTTTTGGAACTCCTTGAACGCTGTATTTGTTGGCCAGATGAGGAAACTCTGATATCTCTACCATGTCTGCTCTTACATAGTCGCTATAATATGCCAGTTTGTGAGCTAACATTACTGCCGGAGGGCAATAGGGGCATGTTGGTGTGACGAAGACCTGTAAGTGTACAAGTTTTGTTAGATTATCCAGCCATTTCTTTGTTTCTGGCATCAGCTTCACAACGTCGGTTGATACCATTAGTATCGAATTTAGTAACGAAGAAAACTCGTATCCGGCAGGTATTCCATAGAATCGTATTCCATAATCTTTCTCTCCCACAACAGCAATAGCTGGTATCTTGTCGATAGAGAACAATTTTGTAGATTCCAAATCTTTGTCGAACTGATAGATTTCGGTAGATAATAGTTTGTTCAAACTACTCAACTCATCCAGTAGCTCATGTGTATCTTTGCAATACCCACATTCAAAAGGTTGTGTAAATAGCTTTAAGGTAACGGGTTTGACCATTGGAGCAAGTATCTTACTAACTTCATTTTTAGTTTTATCGTCTAAGACAGGCATTTTAATCTCCTATGTTTGATTCTTATCTTTTCATCTATAATGTAATATAGAAGAACCATTTTGCAAGGTAAAATATTGGACATATGGTATTCGACAGTGCAAGAGTTGCATGAGCAAGAGATTGATAACTCGATAAAGCTTGACAAATAGCGCAATTACACTATTCGTAACCTCATGAAAAAATCTAATCTCTACACGTGCGAACTAAAGAGCTACCGTCAAGTATCTCCATCTTTGTGCGCGGTTTGTCCGCGTATCGGGAAGTGTCGTTCGTTTAGAGTTTGGAACAAACAACATTCTAGTGAGTATCTCGATTTTGTAGTTGATGTATGTACGAGATTTCCTGATAAATATACAATGGAGGTATATTTCATGGCAGAGAAGCAACCCTTTATCCAGATTGTTGATATTGAGACTGGTATGATCGAAAAAATCGTTGCCCAGTCTGATATCGAATCAATGTCTGCAGAAGAAAAACTTGCTCTTTCCCGTAGCAAAAACCTCTTCATCGTTACCCACAAATTAACACCAGTAGTAAAAGTGGAGATGAAGAAAACAGTGATTAGCGAACCGGTTTTTTATTCAGTAGAAAAAACCATTGAAACTGAAGATAACCCGATTGAAGAACTAAGTCCAGACCCTGTTGAAAAGCCGAAGTTTAAAGGGAGACCCAAAAAAGGATAGTGCTTTTAACTAGGTGTCAGCTGTACTAATGGCTGAAAAACAAGGTTTGGAATTTTGGCTTTATTGTGTAGTCTATGCAAAAAAACCTTTTACAGAATAGCCAATAACAAAAGAATGGAGCACTGAAGAGGATTGTCAGTCCGAAAAGCTGATATGAAGTCCTTTTATCCCCTAATTGGTAAAGGAGTTAAAGATGTATAAACTCGAAGATCATCATCTTGAAGTAGCACAGAAGATAGCTATACAACATCGCAGAAAGAAAAGATGCGACAGTTGTTACGATCGTGGTTGGATAGGTATTACAGATCAAAACATGCTTGTGTTATGTACTCGCTGCATTGATATGGATGCAGCAATGGAAGAGTGGAAGCAGTATGTGAGCCAGCACGATGACTTAAAAGCTCATTTTAGTGAACTCTTCGATGAAAAAGAGATCGAAGAGACTCATCATGAACCAGAACGGACTCATACCCATGACTTGAAAAGCATGAAAGGACCAGTCAAACCAAACTTTGTACCAGGACAAAAACGTACTGGTCGCGCAAAGAAAATCTAATACGGAGAGTGCAATCCAACGATATGTATAAGACAATAGATTTAAAGGAAAGCCCCGCTCATCTTGAAGAGCGCCTTAGAAAATACTGGGCAGATCACGATTTAGCACAAAAAAGTGTGAGTTTTCGCGAAGGGAAACCGCAGTTTGTTTTTTATGAAGGTCCTCCTACTGCCAATGGTAAACCAGGAATTCATCATGTAATGGCGCGTACCTTAAAAGACACGGTTTGTCGTTTGAAAACAATGAATGGTTACCAAGTGAAGCGTAAAGCAGGTTGGGATACCCATGGCTTACCCGTAGAAATTGAAGTCGAGAAGATTCTGGGTCTTGAGGATAAAAAAGGGATCGAAGAATACGGGATTGAGGAGTTTTGCAAGAAGTGTCGTGAATCTGTGTTTAGTTATGAAAAACTATGGAGAGAAATGACCACCTTGATGGGTTATTGGATCGATCTGGACAATCCCTACATCACTCTCGACAACAATTATATAGAATCAGTATGGTGGATTTTAAACGATTTTTTCCAGAGGGATTTAATATACAAAGGACATAAGATAGTACCATATTGTCCTAGTTGTGGAACACCTCTATCGTCACATGAAGTTGCCCAAGGATATAAGGATGTGGAAGATCCTTCGGTCTTTGTCAAATTCAAAGCAACGAGTGAAGATAATACATTTTATCTGGCATGGACTACGACACCTTGGACACTGATATCAAATGTAGCCCTTGCCGTCAATCCCGATGATATCTATGTCAAAGTACACCATCATGAAGAGGTTCTTGTCCTGGCAAAAGAACGCTTGTCAGTATTGGATGGGGACTACTCCATCATTGATGAGTTTCTGGGAAAAAGCTTGGAGTTCAAGGAATATGAGCCCCTATTTCAATACATCCCCTCTGAGAAAAAAGCATGGTTTATCGGTCTGGCTGATTACGTAAGTATGAGCGATGGAACAGGGATAGTTCACACTGCACCAGCATTTGGACAGGATGATTATAGCTTGGGAATGAAATACGACTTACCATTTATCCAACCAGTAGATAGTGAAGGAAAGTTCATTGCTGATGTAGAACTCTGGGCAGGTCAGTTTGTCAAAAATGCAGATAAAGACATTATTCGTCATCTCAAAGATAAGGGAAATCTTTATCGTCGCGAACAAGTGAAGCATAGCTATCCTCATTGTTGGCGCTGTGATAATCCCCTCATATACTATGCACGTGAAAGCTGGTATATCCGTACAACACAATTCCGAGATCAACTTATCGAGAATAACAAAAAAATAAAATGGTATCCTGGTTTTGTAGGGGAGAAGCGTTTTGGGGAATGGCTGGAAAACAACGTCGACTGGGCATTATCTCGAGATAGGTTTTGGGGAACTCCCTTAAACATATGGGTATGTGATTCTTGCCAGCATCAAGAATCAATCGGGTCAATTAGGGAGTTAATCAAGAAGGGACGCCTTAGTACTGGGGAGAAAGTTCCAGACTCTATAGAGCTTCATAGACCTTATATTGACGAAGTGGTACTTGCATGCGAGAAATGTGGCGATAACATGCGCCGTACTCCTGAAGTTATCGACTGCTGGTTCGATTCGGGAGCCATGCCTTTTGCTCAGTGGCATTATCCGTTTGAGAATGAGAATATATTTGAAAAAGAGCTATTTCCAGCTGACTTTATTTCTGAAGGTATAGACCAGACACGGGGCTGGTTTTATTCAATGTTAACAATATCAACTCTGCTTAAAGGAGTTTCATCATATAAGAGCTGCTTAGTAAATGACCTTATCTTAGATAAGAACGGGCAGAAAATGAGTAAATCCAAAGGAAATACAGTAGATCCTTTGGAGCTGATGCAAAATTACGGAGCTGATGCAATCAGATGGTATCTATTAGAAGTTAGTCCACCTTGGGTACCTACTCGATTCGATGTTGACGGTGTTAGAGAGATCCTTGGAAAGTTTATCGGAACACTTAAGAACGTCTTTTCATTTTACGTAACATACGCAAATATAGATAATTTTGACGCATCAAGATATCAACTGAGTTGGGACAAGTCGACTGAGATAGATAGATGGATTGTTTCTCGTCTTCATACATTGATTCGAGATGTTAGTCAGTGGGCTCTGCAGTATGAGTTCACGAAATCTGTCCGAGCCATCCAGGCCTTTGTAATAGATGAAGTGTCTAATTGGTTTGTCCGACGCAGTCGGCGTAGATTTTGGTCAATGGAACTGGATCAAGATAAAATTGATGCTTATCTGACCATATATCAGGTAATGGTTGAGTTATCAAAATTGATGGCTCCATTTATACCATATTTATCCGAGGAGATATTTATTAATCTCACTGGTAGTGAGAGTGTTCACCTTACTAATTATCCCGTATCAAATGAAAAATGGATAGACACAGAACTCGAAGCAGAAATGCAGACAGTTATTGATGTGGTATCGCTTGGTAGAGCAGCCAGAAATGATTGTCAGATAAAGATCCGTCAGCCACTTAGCAAAATGTATGTTCCTGCGAAACTGAAGGGCACATTAGAAAAAATGTTTGAGCTTGTTCAGGAGGAAGTGAATATCCATCAGATTGAGTATGTGAGTGAAGATGCCGACTTTGTTCAATACGAGTTAAAGCCAGATTTCAAAGTGATGGGGCCAAAGTATGGTAAAATGATGAAAGATATAGCATCCTACCTTCCCCAACTGAAAGGACGGGATGTATTAGTGTCTTTTAATAACCAAGGCGAGTATACTTTTTGTCTGAATGAAATAGAGATCAAATTAACCCCGGATGATGTTGTTGTTCATATAATACCCCGTGAAGGCTTAGTCTTTGCTTCATTGAAAGATATTTTTGTTGCTCTTGATAAGACAATGAATCCAGAACTTCTTAGGGAAGGATATGCAAGAGAACTGGTAAATAAAATCCAGTTTACTCGCAAAGAACTTGGGTTTGATATCATGGATAGAATCAGTGTTCTATACCAAGGGGATAAGGATATTGATGCTGCTGTTTCTCAACACTACCAGTATATTGTGACCGAGACGATGGCAGATTCATTGATTAAAGCTCCCGAGGATTCAACGTTATTGTCAGAGTTAGATATCAATGGAAAGAATGTATGGATTTCCATCTCTAAAGTATGATATCTTTATCTGATATATATTAAGGAATCTAATGACTTTTTGTACTGAATGCGGAATTCAAATACCATCTGGAGCTAAATTTTGCCCCAATTGTGGGCATCAAGTTCCTGTGCTTAGCAACCCCAATCCACCCGAAGTTGATAAGCAAGAGTTGGCTAATCAACACATTCATGATGTAGAAATACCTTATACACTATTAGGGGAAGGCGATGTATTTCATGATTATGTGATCATAAGTCTGCTAAATAAAGATGCGGAAGGAATTAAGTATATTGTCAAAAAGGCCGATAGTAACGAGTTGCTATTGCTGAAGATTTTTCACAACGTATTCTTTGACCGGGTAGAAAAGTTATTCATATTACACGATAGACTGTCGAAAGTTAATAAACTGAACGAACCATTTATTCCCCAGATTGTCGAAGTGAACCAGAAGAGCACGCCAAGATATATGGTAGCAAAATATGTTCAAGGTGTTTCATTGGCACACATTAGACAACATAATCCAGAAAGATTGAGCGAAGACTTTGTTCGCAAGATTGCCGGACAACTAATTGATGCGTCGGTTATTTTAAACACACATGGCTTGTCTATAAATGAGCTTAATCTTGTAGGGATTCTTCTTAATAGTCAGGATGAGCTAACGATCCTGCTTTCCGGGGTATCCTACGAGGCGGATATTGATGAGCGGGAAGATGTATTTACAATAGGAGTGATTCTCGTCCAGTTGCTATGTAAAACTGGATTTTACAATACAGTATACAGTTCTGCCAGGTTAAGACAGAATAAGTTTACATACATCAATGGCGTTAGTATGTCGTTGAATAAGGTATTAGCAGAATGTCTACATAGAAACACTTCACATCGTTATAAAAGTGTTAAGACATTGAAAAAAGCATTTGATGGACTCCCTCCAATAAGTGATGATTCAATATATACTGAAAAAGAGAGTCCGACGATGTCTTTGGAGTTAAATACTGTAGAGCCCATATCCAGAATCAAGCGATTTGATCCATGGTTTTGGTTTGTTTCAGCTCTTATTCTGATTGTTATTGTGTTGCTTCTATCTACAAATATCTATAGCGTCCTGTTTTCCGAAGATGACGTTCAGTTCAAAATTACAGGATTTCATTCTGAAATTGATACCACAATGGTTGAACCCATCGAAATAGCCGATCAAGCAGTACGAGAAAGCAGTGTTAGCGCCACTGGATATGGAGATTTCAGAGCACGGGGTCTTGATCACAGCCCCAGTGATGCAGTATACGATCAACGGAGAGCAGTTCCTCCTGTCTCCCAAATCAGACCAGTTTCAGATATTGGTTCCAGAAAAACATCTATTCCAGAGTATATGGTCTACATCGAATCAAACACATTTGGATTTGGTCGTTTGAAGGAAAACTTGCATCACAATGTTTCGATTTCTGGATTTTACATCAGCAAGTTCGAAGTGACTCAAGCAGAATGGAACAGGTTTATGAAGCCAGCTAATGTTAGCCAAAGAGGTGATAATCTACCAGTCGAAAACATCAGTTGGTTTGATGCTGTATTATATGCTAATGGATTAAGTGAATCGGAAGGACTCAGCCCATGTTATCGGATTCGAGGATTGGGAGCTTCAAGAGTAGTTACATGCGATTTTAGGGCAAATGGGTATAGACTACCTACTGAAGCAGAGTGGGAAATGGCAGCGAAAGCCGGAAAACTGTATAACTTTAGCGGTTCTGAAATTCTGGATGATGTTGCCTGGTACAAAGACAATAGTGCAAACAAAACACGGGAAGTAGGAAAAAAGAAACCAAATGACTTTGGGCTCCACGATATGAGCGGGAATGTTGCAGAATGGTGCTGGGATTGGTATGACGCCAATTATATCCGAAACCTATCTACTTTTGTCAATCCTACAGGCCCCGAGACTGGTAGTCACAAATCAATTCGGGGAGGCAGTATTCTCAATGGAGAGGGTAGAAACATTAATATTCTATATAGAGATAGGGGAGAACCTTCACGCGGTTATCCGCAAGTAGGGTTCAGATTAGTAAGAGCCATGTAAAGTCAGGATAACAAAAAAAAAGGTGGAAGGGAATCAATTATTTTTTTAATGTAGCGGTATAAAAATCAATCATCCTATCTGGTAAATAAGATCGTTTTGCCTGCCTCAATCCTTCCAAAGCCATGTCCTGTTCTCTGTTTATCCATTCATATCGCGGAAGTAGATACTTTGCCGCTTCGAAATTAATCATTTGAGCAGAGCCCTTTTTATCCGGGTCAAACTTCTCAAAGTGTATCGTAGCCATGTTTGTTGTCTGTTCACTAAAAATAGAGAAAGCTACTATACGATTGTGTAAACATATCAGTATTCCATCGATGGGAATATCGTTCCACATATCCATTGCATTTGTTAAAGCTTTGATCTCACTTTGAAGGTATATCCCTTCTGCATCTCGTTGTCTCTTCCACTTTTCTGTAAACGAAACTATCACGTCTCTACGCTCAGCAGTAATCGGTAATATCTTGTAATCTGGATAGTTACGTATAAACTGGGAGATCAGATTTTTCTTTTTCGCCAGCTTCTTTCCACTCAGCATAACAAGCTTTTCAGTTTTGTAAACGTAATCAGACCATCCATCTGATGTGCTGATATCCAACAATAGTATGGTTTCAGGATGGTTTTCAATATAATCATGAGGGATCAAGATAAGTTCTGCTTGTGGGTAATCAATTCTAAACATCTGAATCAATTCTACTAAATCACGAGGTTTAAAGCTATTACCAATAGGGAAACAAATTGCCTGGTACTTGGGATTGAATACAACGAGATTACCTTGCCAGATAGTATACTGGTCGTTATATAGCCTGCCCCAAGTCATCAGATTACATATTGAATAGTCACAGGACTCGCGAGGAAATCTACTCAGATACTCTTTTAACAAAGGAATCTCAGCCGTTGTCAACGATTTTAAGGAAATCATAAACTACTGCTTGTATAGGAACGGGGTATATTTTGGCATGACTTCAAATCCAAGAGCTTGATAAAATGTCTCATATCCAGGTTCACTGATCAAGCCTATCCATTGCAAGCTGTTTGCCTTGAGAAAAACGAGTATTGTGTTGATTATACCTTTCCCGATTCCCCTACCACGATAATCGGGATGTACTGTAACATCCTGAATATATGCATCGCTGATTCCATCGCTAATACTACGCCCGATCCCGATAATTTTTCCCTTGTCCTTTGCGGTAACAAAGCAGAAGGAGTTCTTTATTATTCCTGAAATCAATCTCATATCATCGGCTTGATCTATAGCACTCCACCAACCGGCTAATCTGTACAAAGCCAGTATTTCAGGGATGTCTGCATTTTTTACAATTTGATATTCAATCGAGTTTGTCATATCTCAACCTTTATAAAATAATATATGAATTACCACTTGATTTAGCTATCATTCCTTTCAATTCGAGGTTTAAAAGAGCAATGGATAGTTTTCCGAAGCTACATCCAGTTATTAACACCAATTCATCAAAACTGACTAATCTCTGTTCTTTCTTAATCAACTGGTAGATTTGTTGTTCTGTTTCTGATAGAATGGGGAACAGGTCAATTTGTTCGTCCTTCTGCTCATCGATACCGAGAATTCTCATAATGTCTTCAGTACAGGTAATAATTGCAGCCCCATTTTTGATGAGATGATTCGGACCTTGCGCATTTGTAATATTAATATTGCCAGGTAATGCAAGTATATCCCTATTTTGCTCTAAGGCAAACTTAGCTGTAAGTAGAGCTCCACTTGTAATTGAACCCTCCACTATCATAACAGCTTGAGACAGTGCAGATATTATTCGGTTTCTGGCTGGGAAATTCCACTTTTCCATCTTTGATCCAGGTTCATATTCTGAAATCAAAGCCCCATTTTCGATTATTTTCAGTGCCAAATCACGGTTGATTGGAGGATAAATACTTTCTACTCCACTTGCCAAAACAGCAATAGTTTTACTTCTACCAGCTAATGCAGTTTGATGTGATATTGTGTCAATTCCCATTGCCAAACCACTTATGATACATACTGATTTGTCAGATATTGGTTGAAGTAGCTTTCTGGTCATTTCCCTGCCATAAGCGCTTGGTTTTCGCGTACCGACCACTCCCAGTCGCACCGATTCTAAGCAATCGAGGAAATCTCCACGATAGTAAATAATCAAAGGCGGTGAATATATTTCCCGTAGAGAGTCTGGATAGTCATCATCAGTTATCACCAGATAGTGTATGTCGTAATGATCAATTAGTTTGACGATCTGATTATAGCTATCTGGGATGCAGCCATTAACAAGATAGTTTTTTGCTTTGTCGCTTAATTCTTTAGCTCTGTAAATCTCATGCCCCGGATTTCCAACGAAGCTCAATGGATCGCCATAAATCTCGATCAATTTTTGAGCTGTTTTGAATCCGACTTCTGGGGCGGTCTTCAAGCATAGCCAGGCTTTATACTTAGATTCGTTAATCATGCTTGTTTCAGGATATCGTAAAGGCGGTATTTAAGATCGTTCAAGTTTTGTCCGCTTACTGAAGATATGCTTACTATTTCCTCATTTAAAACGTCTTGAAACAACTGTCGAATGCTTAAAATCTCTAAATCTTGATCTTCTTCAGGGATGGAATCCAATTTACTTATTGCAATCAAGTGAGGCTTCTTGTCCATGAATGTGTCATACATATGCAGCTCTGCTCTCAAAGTCTGATATGCTACCAAAGGATCGGGGGTGCTGATATCGATCAGAAAAAGCAATACACTCGTTCGCTGTATATGCTGTAAAAACTGAGTACCCAATCCCTTGCCCATATGGGCTCCTTCAATGATACCAGGAATATCTGCCATTACAAATGATTGATAATCACTTACTCCCACTACTCCGAGCATGGGTTCTAACGTAGTGAATTCATAATCTGCTATCTTTGGTCGCGCTGCAGATAAAACGCTAAGCAGAGTTGATTTCCCAGCGTTTGGAAATCCCACCAATCCTACATCTGCCATAAGTTTGAGAACCAATTCGATTTCCATCGTTTCTGTTTTTTTGCCTGGGGTAGCATGCCTCGGTGCTTGATTGATTGAATTTGCAAAATTGGAGTTACCTTTTCCGCCTCTGCCACCACGCGAAATCACTATTTCTTCCTGATGATGTGTGACCTCACAAAGCTTCAATCTCTTGCCATCATCAATACGATAGATTTCTGTTCCCAAAGGCAAGCGCAAGTAGGTGTTTTTTCCACTGACACCACTCTTTTTGGCTCCACTACCAGGTTTCCCATTATCAGCTTTGAATAATCTGCTGTATTTGTAATCCAACAGCGTATTGACATTAGTATCTCCGATGGCTATTATGTCGCCACCTTTACCACCATCACCGCCGTCTGGTCCACCTTTTGGGATAAACTTTTCTCTGCGGAAACTGACTACTCCATCTCCCCCATCGCCTGCTTTGATGGTTATCTTTGCATGGTCTATAAACATAAATACCTTTTACCTGATCAGTACGAATTTCTTTGTTGTGCTTCTATTTCCATTTGTTACTTTTAAAAAATACATTCCGCTTCCGAGTTCACGACCACCGGGTTTTCCGGAAAAATTAAGATTCAAATTTGTATCGCCGTTGCTGCCTTCAAACACTGTTCCGACTTTCTGTCCTTTAAGATTGAACACGCTTACATCCAATGGTGCTGTTTTTAAGCCGCTCAGTTTGATAGTATGATTTATACCATTCCGAAGAGGATTGGGTATTTGGCAAGTAATTTTCACCGGAACAAAACTCGGATCGCTATTGCTCGTGGAAGAAATTGGAAGATTGACGAAATCAATCATATTATCACTGAAAGAGATTGTGGCATCCAGCCATGTTTCGGATACTGGTATAAAAGCAGTATACGAAACTGGTGTAGAGTAGTCATAACTCAATGCTTGAAACGATACTACATTCCCATTGTCCAGCGAGATCAGAGAAGCCAAAGGAAAATCTTCATTCTCATCTTGATATTCG
Source organism: uncultured Candidatus Cloacimonadota bacterium (assembly GCA_964634275.1). Classification (GTDB taxonomy): domain Bacteria; phylum Cloacimonadota; class Cloacimonadia; order Cloacimonadales; family Cloacimonadaceae; genus CAZZCS01. The sequence continues at coordinate 89,735 of CAZWIS010000006.1, forward strand.
ATATTAAACACGTATCCAGTAGAGTTTGCCACCACGTTTGTAATCTCAATCTGAGGTAAGCTATTCATTACATGCTCGTAACTATAATTCACAAAATCTAAAAATGCAGGATCACTGTAATCGCCTACTAAAAATGACGGTGTTAACGTTGCGAAGTCGATATCTATTCTCATGGTAACAGCTGTGCTTAGTAACAAGTTGGAGGCATTAGGCCATGTGCCAAAGCTTGGATCATTTGTCAAATCACTGATATTACATGCCAAATATAGCTTTCCTCCTGAAACTTGAGATTGGATATTGCCCAATCTGCTGAAAACTGGCATTTGCTCCGAATCAATTCCAACCTTGTATAAACCGGAAGATATGACGCCAGGAATGTTAAACGAATATACCATTGCATACATGACTGAATCGGCTGTTACACTCTCTGGGTTAACAATTGTACTCATATAGAAATTGTATGATGAGACAGAAATGTAGGTGGGAAATGCGCCACTTACATTGGATAGAGCAGTATAAATCTTTGTATCTGAGACAGCTATATGTGTAGCAGTCAAATCCAGAGCTGGCGCATCTGCATCGATAAAATCTCCTACTGGGTCACTATTGATTAGTGCCATTTGATTTAGAGCAGGAGGAAACGAATCTGAAGTTAAAAAAGCTGGATTCATATATATAAAGGTTTCATCCATAAATGAACTGGTTGCTCTCATCCGGTACCTTAGTTCTGTTCCATAAGTATATGGTATAGATGCTGTTTTGGTGAGATCAGAATAGTCTGTAATGTTCGCTTGAACCCAAGCTGCTCCATCTGTGCTATAATACATATCGTAACTGCTAAAATCGCCGGGGATTGTTTCGAAACGAAAGTGCATGTTTCCGGATGCATCTGCTGCACTGTGCCTTAACCCTGGCCATGGGTTAAACGCTTGTGCTGATAAAAGTGTAATAGCAGCAAAAATAACAAGTAAGATCAGATTCTTTTTCATAATAAACTCCTTATAGTTTGGGTCTGAATACATCTACTTTATCAATCCTTGTTCAATAAGCTTGCGAAAATAGGTCCAGCTCGTTTCATTGGGTTCACTATATTCGACCGGTGCATTTTTGAACTGGGGATTGTGTCTTTGAACGTATGATTTTATCGTTTCTGGCATATCAGTCCATCCGTTTTGAAGTTTTCGTCCTCGACAAACGAAAATCAATTGGCCTTCTCTATCACCCATTCTCATGAAAGGCATCCAAGGACTTATTCTATTCCATGATATGTTTACAGGAATTGTCTTTAATCCTTTGTTGGCGATATCGCTTTTACTGACAAAAAACTGAAAGAACTCCGCTGCCTGGTATAGATCGCTTTGGGAAAATTCCGTGAATTCCCGTCTCGGCAGGGGGCTGGGATAAAAGGGAAAGATATCCATATAAAAAACTATCTGCTCTCCCAGATCTTCAGCTGGAAGCATTCTATGAATGTATGGCAAAAATTCTGCTGGGAAAGTGATATCCTGATTGACGGGGTCGTTCCAGATATGAACTACCGGTACGTCGATTTCAGTAAAGGGATTTCTCCAGCTTTCCAGAATTTCTCCGGTTCGAGGATCTTTGAAAAAAGCCGCTTCCCGAGTTAACAACTCGAATCCTCCTTCCTTTACAACAGTCTTTGCCACGTTAAACCCCTCAAATTCAAAGAGTTCCCGCCGTCTTTCACCCTGGATAAAGCTATAAACCATTCCTGTCCAGTGAAAGACTACTTCATCACCAGAACTGTCTCCACGGATCCGCAGAAATGTATTTAAATGCTCTTCAGGACTACTTTGATTCACTGATCCTGCTTGAAGTGGAATCACAATGATGAGAATCAGGGCAAGAAATCCAGCATACTTCATTTATACTCCTATAGCAATTTAAAACATTCCAATGCCATCGTGAGCAGTTGAGTATATATGTCAAGCAGGAAATTGATCGGATTATTCTACAATTACACGGATAGTAAACTTTGAATTATCGGCTCATTTGGTTTGTTTTAATGATTAGGTCTAAGAACAGATTTTCTCTCAAATAATTACTCTGTTAGTCGGTCAAAACTTTTTTGCACAGCAATTCATTCTCGAAAAATTGAACTTAAACCAAATTTGTAGTATGCCATATATCAAGCCTATATCAAGCCTATATCAAGCGTATTCGTGAATACGCTTGATATAGGCTTGATATAGGCTTGATATACGCTTGACCACCAGGTTGACACCATGTGAACAATGGATGACAATTGTTTACGAGTTGTTACTACGACACTCCGAAATCGGGATTCAAAATAAAATTTAAACGAGCGATAAAATTTCGTATTTGCTTTTGGCTTGTAATAGCATATTCTTTTGATAGGAGATGCAAAACAATAAGGAGTTAGATGATGATAGATAAAAAAGTACTAACTAAATACAATCCTTTAGAAAACAAAATGTACCAGGTACTAGATAACGAGGGGAATGTGATTCTGAAAAATTGGAAATCTTCGTTGGATAATGATGAGATTGTACAAGCCTACAAAGATCTTTTGTTTGAACGAACTGCTGATAACATGGCAGTAAGCTATCAAAGGCAAGGCAGGATGTTTACTTATCCACCAAATCTGGGGCAGGAAGCCATTCATATCGCTGCTGGAAAGGTCATAAGACAAGAGGACTGGTTGGTCCCAGCATTCAGAGAACTGGGAGCATGGCTTGCAAAAGGCGTGTCCCTATGGGAGATATTCCTATATTTCAAAGGAAATGAAGAAGCCTCGAAATTTATCAATGCAAAGAGGATGTTACCGGTATCAGTTCCTATAGCATCACAGCTTTTACATGCTGTTGGGATCGGATATGCGATGAAGTATAGAAAAGAGAATGCTGTTACGTTCGGTTTTGTAGGAGATGGTGGGACATCAGAAGGCGATTTTCATGAAGCTTTGAACTTTGCAGCTGTTTGGGATGTACCAGTAGTGTTTGTAGTACAAAACAACCAATTTGCGATTTCTGTACCTCTGAAAATGCAAACGCGATCGATCAACCTTGCAGTCAAAGGGATTGCCTATGACGTTTCATCTATTCTGGTGGATGGAAATGACTTCTTTGCAATGCATGATGCTCTATCTTATGCTCGAGAATTTGCGATTTCGGATAGCAAACCCTTTCTAATCGAGGCTCAAACTTATAGGAAAGGAGCTCATACAACATCTGATGATCCCACAAAGTATAGGACAAAAGAAGAAGAAGATAGCTGGGATCAAAAAGATCCCCTGCATAGACTTAAAACATATTTGATAAAGAATGACTTGTGGAATCCTTCGGATGAAGACAGTCTTATTGCTAGTTACAAAGCTAAAATCGATGCAGAGTTTGATAAGGCAGAAAACTTCAAGGACTACAAATTGGAGGATGTGTTTTCGTATATGTATGAATCCATGCCAGATGAGCTAAGCAGACAATTAAACAAATACCGGAACTATCAAACTTCAGGAGGTCAAAAATGAAAGTCATGAATATGGTTCAGGCAATCAATGAAGCTCTTGATTTGATGCTATCCAAAGATTCCGGTGTGGTTGTTTATGGAGAGGATGTAGGTGTCGAAGGCGGTGTTTTCCGGGTTACTGAAGGATTGCAGCAAAAGCATGGAGTATCCAGGGTTTTTGATAGTCCTCTGGCAGAATCGGGTATTGCAGGAACAGCCTTGGGTATGGCAATCAGTGGAATGAAGCCTGTAATTGAGATGCAATTTGATGGTTTTGTATATCCTGGGATGAATCAAATCATATCTCACATAGCCAGGTTTAGAAACCGGACAAGAGGTAAGTTTTCAGTACCAATGGTAATTCGTATCCCTTATGGTGGGGGTATCAACGCTTTGGAACACCATTCCGAAAGTCCGGAAGCGTATTTCGGCCATACACCTGGTCTAAAGGTGGTTATTCCATCTACACCTTATGATGCCAAGGGGCTCCTTATATCAGCAATCGAAGATCCTGATCCTGTTGTTTACCTCGAACCCAAACGAATCTATCGCGCCATCAAACAAGAAGTTCCCGAAGAAATGTACAGTATCCCAATAGGTAAAGCTCGTGTAATAAATGAAGGTAATCAAGTTACGGTGATTGCTTATGGAGCAATGATTAGAGAAGTTCAAAAGGCTATGGTAATGGCCAAAGCAAAGGGTATTTCTGTAGAACTGATCGATCTCCGGTCAATATGGCCAATTGATCGTGATACAATTAAACAATCCGTCCAAAAGACAGGTAGAGTTCTTATTGTTACAGAAGCTCCTCAAAGTTATGGAGCTGCTGCAGAATTGATATCAATTGTGAATGAAGAAGCTTTCCTCAGTTTGGAAGCTCCACCTACGCGACTCACAGGTTTTGATACAATAATACCGTTACCAATGGGAGAAAAGTATTATATGATCTCTCCAGAACGGATTATGTTTGAAATTGAAAAGCTTATCAAGTATTAGGAGGAACATAATATGCGATACATGTTCAAATTTCCGGATATCGGAGAGGGTCTTGAAGAGGGGAAAATAATCGAATGGTATGTAAGCAAAGGCCAGTCAATTTCATCTGGAGATGCTTTGGTAAAAATGGAAACCGATAAAGTCGTAACTGATATACCGTCTCCCAAAAGTGGAATAATTGCAGCGATCTATGGGGCTGTTGGCGAAACAATTCATGTGGGATCTGTTTTGGTAGAAATTGATATTCAAGGAGTCGAAGCAAAAGAGGCTCAAACTATAGCCCAGGAAACTATAGCTAAACCTTACTCTGAAAAAGTAGAAGAAAAAGGCTTTGGAGTGGTGGGCACGATAGAAGTTGCAGGAGATGGAGCATATCTTCCTTCTTCGGATGAAGTGACTATGAAGCACAGTGTCCCTACAAAAGAAAAAACAGGAAAGGTCTTGGCGACTCCGGTAGCACGAGCTATGGCAAAGGAATTTGGAATAGATATAAATCAGGTAAAGGGATCTGGTCCGGTAGGAAGAGTCACAAAAATGGATATTGAGAGCTTTGGCGGTAGCCAGAGAATAAAGATATCAATCCCAGAAATTGATGTAAATAAGGAAAAATCGAAGGTTCCTTCTCGTAACCCAATCAGAACAGAACAAATGACTCAAATACGGAAGACTATTGCAAAAAACATGATTCGTTCAAAACATAATGCTGCTCACATGTCCGTTATGGACGAAGTGGAAATAACTAAACTGGTTGGTATTCGAAATGAAGTAAAACTAAGATATCAAGAAAAGGGTATCTCGATCAGTTACTTACCATTTGTCATAAAGGCAATATCTTTGTCATTGAAGGATTATCCGAGTCTCAATGCTGAACTTGACCTTGAAGCAGGCACAATAATATATAAAGAATACTATAACATCGGTATAGCAATTGATACACCGGACGGACTTGTGGTTCCAGTTATCAGAGAAGCCGATAAAAAGTCTATCATTGAGCTTGCATCAGAGCTAAGCCAACTATCTCAAAAAGCCAAGGAACGTAAACTAAGTTTAGACGACTTTAAAGACGGGACTTTCACAATCACAAGTTACGGCAGTATTGGTGGTTACTTTGCTGTGCCGGTAATCAATTATCCACAGGTTGCAATTTTTGGAATTGGAAAGATTAGCCAAAAACCAATAGTCCAAAACAATGAAATTGTGGTTGGTAACATAATGCCGATTTCAATGTCAATAGATCATCGAATTGTGGATGGAGGTGAGGTTGCCAGGTTTTTGAATCAGGTCTTGGAATACCTGAATAATCCATATTTGATGCTAATTCATTAGGAGATTATGATGAAGTATGATGTGATAGTAATAGGTAGCGGACCTGCTGGGTATGTAGCAGCTATCAGGGCAGGACAATCCGGGCTAAAGACACTTGTTGTGGATCAGAAATATATTGGTGGTATGTGTCTTAATTGGGGGTGTATTCCTACCAAGTCGATACTCGAAAGTGCAAAACTATACCGAAAGATTCAATCGGCCTCTTCATATGGAATTAAAGGCATCGAATCTGACTCCATCAGTTTAGATTGGGGAGTAGTAAAACAAAGGACAGAATCAATCGTAAAAAAACTTTCGAAAGGTATTGAATATCTCTGGAAAAAGAATGGAGTGGAGTTTCTGGCAGGAAAAGCAAGAATCGTGTCTGAGCATAATGTAGAAGTCGGAAATCAGATCTTTGAGGCAAGATATATACTATTGGCTACAGGATCAAAACCCGCTTCAATAAAAAGCTTTGAGGATTCAATGGTAATTTCAATGGAGGATTTTTTGGCTATGGAGGAATTGCCTCAAAATCCACTGATTTATGGAAGTGGTTCTATTGTTGTCGAGATAGCGCAGTTTTTTTCAATGCTTGGAAAACAACCTATAGTATTGCTCGATCGCTATCCAATTCTCCCAATTAATAACGGCTACTTGAACACACAACTCGAAAAGATATTAAAAAAGGAAAAGATCCCTTTTCTGAAGAATAGTGATGTCGAGATAAACAATGATAGCCTGAACTTCTCAGGCACAAAATACTCATTTGACAAAGTAATCAATTGTAGCATGCGAAAAGGCGTGATCATTGATTCAGAAATACCTATTGCCATTGAAGATAATTTTATCAAAGTGAATGAATTCTTTCAAACCAACTATCCCGAGATTTACGCAATAGGAGATGTGAATGGATTATCTTTCCTTGCTCATGTTGCTTCAGCGCAAGCCATGGCTACGATCGATCATATCAATGGCAAGGTTCAACAACCAGATTTATCAATCTATCCTTTGAATATTTACACCGAACCGGAAATTGCAAGTATCGGTAAAAGTGAGGAAATCCTAAAGGATGAAAACATCGAATATAAGGTCAGTGAGTATTTCTTCAGTGCAAACGGAAAGGCACAAATTGAAGGTAAAAACGAAGGTAGCGTCAGAATTCTATACGAATCAAGGTATCAGCAAGTATTAGGCGTTCAAATAGTGGGCTCGGATGCGACCGATATGATTGGAGAGGCAAGCATATTAATGGAATTGGAGGGGACAATTTATGATGTTGCAAAGGCTATCCATGCACATCCAACAATATCAGAAGTATTTATGGATGCAGGAATTCCTGAGTAGATTACTAAAGGGCTATTTATAATCAGAGTAGCATTAGCTTCATGTTGAACGGGCGTAGTAGTAATAGCGATTACTACCGAGATAAATGGGTTGAATTTGGATTTTGTGTTGGAAGAAAACAGCAGTATAGATGGGATAGTTGGTGTTGTTCTCTGAGTTTCAGTAGTGTATTATCGCAAGAGAAGAGGTCTTTTGAGGTCATATCCAAGTTTCTTTTCCGTTCAGAGATATTTTTTTCATTAGGTATATGTATATATGATATTATGTTGTTAGGTATATGCGTTGTCTCATTGATCGAGAAAGGGTGCATTTTTATTC
>CAZWIS010000007.1:0-82499 GCA_964634275.1 uncultured Candidatus Cloacimonadota bacterium
ATCTCCCTTGGGCAATACATATCCCGATTAGCTGGACCTATCCAATCGAAAGAGCACAGGTGACATCAGGATATCTGGGTTTCAAGCCTTGGGCAGAAAGCAGCGGAGTATCATATCCGGGCTGGTATAATCTGAGCCCATCCAGCCAGATTGATTCGGACTATCTATATACGAAGTAATCGTACTATAATAATATATCTACAGATAATGCTACCCTCGGGTAGCATTATTGTTTTTTGACGCCTGAAGCACGCTATATCTCATGTAGTGAAAGACCTTTGATGTATCGTGATATAGGGTAGCACCCCATACAAAAATTAAGACCATTGATTAATCGGGGCATGGGGCAGCGCCCCATACAATAAGGGTGGTGGGTGGGTGTTTTTGTTAACTCAGACAGGCTCAAAACACACTAATTTGCAATACATAAAGACAAGTTCAACGGTCGCGAATGGTGGCAAGGGGATATAAATGATAGTTTTTGTAAAAGTTACGGATGCGATTGAGGCTTACTAATTCAGCGGGTTGCAGCCACTTTCACCAGTGAGTTGTCCGCCCCCCGGACGATATCATCAGCTATTATTTCACAGCTTTTCATGATGTTGGTAATGTTCACGGGGTGGATCCATTGAATCAGATCAAATCTATCGGCATCGACATCTATAAAGTATCTGGCCAAATCAAGAGGGTTTACCCATTCGTCCTTTTGGATCGCATCATTGATCATGGATTCCCAATTAAACTTGTATTTTTCAGCGATACAGACGATGTCAGCGAAGTCTTTGATCTCCAGCCTGGGAATTGCCGAAATCTTGTTGGACAGTATATTGAACAAGTTATCTACTCTCCCAAGGCTCGGTGATGATTCAAAGTCTCCTATATGGCAGACCAGATCGTTCACCAAATCAAGTTTGAGGTGTATTTTGTCCATTCCTGCAATTTCCAGTCTCACAAAATCTGCACTGCGGTTAAGTGCTTTGTAACAAACCTGATTATCACGAAATGTTGTTTCGACTGCGTCAACCAAAGCCCTAAAACCGGAGTGATGGTTGACAAATAGATCCAGATCATCCGAGTAGCGATGATTCAGGTAATATCTGGACAAAGCTGTCCCCCCTGTGAGATAAAAGGGCATGTCCAAGTCTCTGATCAGGGCGAGGATTTCGTCTTGCAGAGGATATAGTGAGTTCTGATAATAGAAGCTATCCATGCTACTTACCGGGGAAGAGTCTGCTGAAAGCAAAGCGATAGCGCTCTTGTATTGCTTTTGAATGAATAGTGTTGACCACACTGGGTGACAGCGCAGTTTTTAGCTGTTCCATACTAAGCATCCTCAGGATACTGTACCAGTTTGGAGTACTTAGGAGGATGCGATTGTAAAGAGACACCGTCAAAGGATCGGTGGGGTCATTCTTATCCAGGCAATCTTGTAAATCCTGCTCAGATAGCTGGTATTCCCAAAAAAGCTGTTTCAATTTTAACCTTTCCATCTGGACATTCTCCTCGCTAAAACGCTCAGTCAATGCAAACAAATCAGCCTTTTCCTGTCAAGTTCAATGTCAAACTACACAGATAAGATGTGACCCACGTGTGACAGAAGACTGTCACATACAGGAGCATTTCAGTCGTTTTACACTACATGCACGATTTGTCATTTCAAGTACCGTTCCTCAGTCTAAAAAGAGATTATTATTCAAGGGTTACTATTACATGCTCAAACTCGCATAAAAAGATCGTTGAGCAGGTCTTCCCACAACGCAAATCGGTAATTTTCAGCTAATCTGAGGGCTCAAAAGACCGATGCCTATACGTGCCATCCTCCTCATATTCCACGATCTATTTGTGTATCGTTCAATCCCTGCTTGTATGTATGTGGCTATGATCTGGCGGGACATGCGGGGATTTATGCGTGGTACTGCGCCATATCATCGGCACTGCTGATAAGGAGAGGAGATATGTGTTTCCAGTATGTCCGTAATGTCATAAAGCCATTCTGCCAGAGCTACATATTTGCCCAGTGATCATATTCGAGGATTGGTTTTCGGTTGCGGATTCTATGCTTGTCGCATATAATATCGTTAGAGGTGGAATCATGAAGATAGGATTTAGACGCAGATTCGGTGATAAGAATATTGGAAAGATGATCTTGTTGTTTCTCTCAAGTACTGCGGTCAGCCTGGTTTTTTCTTTGGCCGCGACAGTGATTGCCAATAGCATCATAGCCAAGAAAGGCAAACTAAAAGAGACCCTGCAAACTCTATTCCCAGAGTTTTCTTGGGAACATACCGGTACACACATATCTCTCAAAAAGATAGTATTCACGATCTATCATGCGGATGGATTTTTCGATCTGTATCCAAATGCTGAGACTGGTTTACGAAACACACTCGAAGTCAATTCGCCTGGTTTAAAAAAGACGAATCTGGTTTTACAATTCAAACCTCTCAGTGAATACGCCTGATAGTCTGATTACGCAATAGCAAACAAAACAAGGGAGCAAATAGCAAAGATACCGGCAACAAGCTGGCGGATGGACATGGTTTCCCGAAGGATTAGCATTGCCAGCGCAACGCTGATCATCGGATACAGGGAAGTGAGCAAAATGACGACCGAAGCCTTTCCATGCCGCAATGCCTGCAAAAAGAAAAATGTACCGATAATCCCTGTGATACCCGTAATGACGGCAAAAACCACACCTTTTAGGTGCCATTGTGTTTTACCTGGCAACAAGAGCGCTGCCAGGACGGCGGCAAAAATAATCCCCAGGACTTCATAAAGCACAATATCGCGCGAGCTAAGATACTTTGTCGCCAGCTTTGGGAAAAATCCCCATAAACCATAAAAGCCCAAAGCAAGCAGTGCATATCGAAACCATATTGCCATCTATCTCTCCTAATCCATTTTAAAGACCGTTGAACCTGTCTTCCTATATAACAAACTGGTTTGTTTTCAGCTTATCTGAACATCCAAAAACAGTCATCTATACCCCCCCCCCCCACAGCCCTTTTTGTATGGAGCGCTGCCACTCCAATTATTCAAAGGACTTCATCTATCAGCTTTGCCATGCCCATCTGTGAAAAACGCATTTATCGATGTTACAGTATAGAATGTGAGGCTACCCTTGGCTCACCAGGTGGGGATGGATTGTGCTCTATCCGGTCAGTCGTTTTGTGGTGGATTGATGTCCTTTTTCTTTTTTATCAGGCTAAATACCAAGTAGATCAGATTACCCATGATGGCTATATATATCCCGGATAAGATTATCCCTACCGGAGTCCAGATCAGATGAAAGACGTGGCTACCATCCGGATTGAGCCCCACAAGGTGCTTTTCAACTTCATAGAAGGGCATCACAAAAACATAGAATATCTGCTTTGTGTAGCCAATAATCACCGGGTCACGATACATGGGATCGAGGATAGTCCTGATCGCAAAGACGATAAAGATGGTAAGGGTCGAGATCAATATCGACAAAATAGAACAAACTATGAAGCGTCTGTATCTATCTTGCATTACAACCCCAAAAGATCATAGCTTGATCTCCATCCATGGGAGCAATGCCGCCGGTATTTTCAGGCTTCCATCTGCCTGTTGGAACGTTTCCAAAATTGCGATCATCAGCCTGGGAGTAGCAACTCCGGAACCGTTGAGAGTATGAACAAAACGCGGTTTTCCATCTGCATCCCGATAACGGATGTTTGCTCTGCGCGCTTGAAAGTCTTCAAAATTTGAGACTGACGATACTTCGAGATACTTTTTGGTGCCGGGAGCCCATACTTCTATGTCGTATGTCTTTGCTGAGGCAAAGCTGAGATCTCCGGTACAAAGCTCTACTATCCGATAATGAAGCCCAAAAGCTTTCAGAATATCCTCGGCATCTGATAGCATCTCTTCGAGTGCATCATAGGACTTTTCCGGTTCGACAAAGCGTACCATTTCTACTTTGTTAAACTGATGAAGGCGTTGCAGCCCTTTGGTGTCCTTGCCATAGGAACCCGCTTCTCTTCGGAAACATGGGGTATAAGCTACGTATTTGATCGGCAGTTGGTTTAGTGGGATTACTTCGTCCAAATGCAGATTTGTAACCGGTACTTCGGCAGTGGGGATCAGAAACAGGTCATCCTGATCGACGTGATACATATCGTCTTCAAGCTTTGGGAGCTGTCCAGTACCTGTCATCGCTTTACGATTTACCAGCAGTGGAACACCCATTTCCGTATATCCGTGTTTTTGGAGGTGAACCTCGAGCATAAAGTTGATCAAAGCCCGTTCGAGCTTCGCTCCAAATCCTGTATAAACGGGAAATCCACTCCCGCTGATTTTGGCTCCCCGCTGTAAATCCAGAAGTCCATTCTTTTGTGCAATATCCAGATGTTCCAAAGCTTCAAAATCAAAGACCTGCTGCTCTCCAAAGCTGCGAATCAGACGGTTTGCAGATTCATCTTTGCCGATGGGAACACTTTGATAGGGGATATTTGGGATCGTTAGGAGCAGGGCATCCAGTTCGGTGTTATATTTCGCCAGTTCGGAGCTGATTTGTTTGATCTCTTCGGCGAGGATGCTTACTTCATTGATCAAATCCGTAGCGTCTTCTTTATTTTTTTTGAGCATGGCAACTTTGGCAGAAGCCTGATTTTGCTGTGCTTTTTTGGTATCGAAGTCAAATTGCAGTTTCCTGCGGGTTTCTTCTATGACCAGAATCTGGTCCAGATCAGCCTTTTCATTTTTATTCCGGATTGCCTCTTTTACCAGATCCGGATTGCTTCTAATGAGCTTTGTATCTATCATTTTATCTCCGTTTGCTCATAATCTCTTTGGCAGATTCGATCATCGCTGTGAATTGATCAATTTTCAAGGAAGCACCACCTATCAAGCCTCCATCGATATCCGGCATCTGAAGCAGGGATTGGATGTTCTCCGGTTTCATGCTGCCACCATATAGAATCTGCATATAGTCCGAGATGTGCTTTCCGTATTTTTGTTCCAGCCAGTTACGAATGAGTAAGTGAACAGTCTGTGCCTGTTCAGGCGTTGCATTTTTACCTGTTCCGATTGCCCATACAGGTTCGTAGGCTATCACCACTTGCTTCGGGTCACTAATGGCAATTTCGTCAAAACAATCCTGAAGTTGTTGCAGGACTATCTGCTGAGTTTCTCCCGCCTCGTGCTGTTCCAGAGTTTCTCCGATACAGACAATAGGGATAATATCACATTGCAATAGCTTTTGGATTTTGACTCGAACCATGGCATCCGTTTCATGATGGTATTGGCGACGTTCGGAATGCCCCACAATACAATATGGCAAGGATAATGACCTAAGCATCGAGGCAGATATTTCCCCTGTAAAAGCTCCATCATTCTGAGTGCTGACGTTCTGTGCCGCAATGCCAACTGGAGTATCCTGCAAAATCTGAAACGCTGCAGCCAGAAATGGAAATGGGGGAGCGATTATCACCCGTACCCAAGGCTCACAATGAGCTTGGGCATACACCCTCAAATCATGACAGAAATCACTGGTCTCTGTCAGACCTTTATTCATTTTCCAATTTCCTGCTATAATGAGATCGCGCATAGTTACCTCGGAGTTTATCATTTAGCTCCATAGGCAAGATATCATTACTTTCGTCAAGGATTTCTTTTTTTCGAAAGAAAAGCTTGCCAAAAAACAGCACTGTGTCAAGGATAGTGCGATGTCAAGATGATCAATAAACCATTTGGCAGGAACGAAACCGGTTTATGAAACTAAGGAGATCAATATGATGGATTATGATAAATACTATGATACCCTGAAAAGGTATATGATCGAAGGGAAGCGAATGTGGCAGGTGACTATCGTTGCTACAGATGGCAGCACTCCAGCCCGTCCCGGAATGAAGATGATCATCCCTGACCATGGCGAAGAATACGGGAATCTCGGTGGTGGAGAGATGGAACACTCCATCATAGAACATGTAAGGGAACAGCAACCTCCTTCTACTCAGGTACTGGCTTTCAAGCTGAACAACAAGGGGCAGTTTACAGAAGTCAAAGTCGATGTAAATGTCGATATCAGCACAAACATGATCTGTGGCGGCAGTGTGGAAGTATTTATCGAACCCCTGTTCAAAAAGGACAGGCTGTTCATCATCGGTGCAGGTCACTGTGGAAAAGCCCTGAGCCATCTGGCAAAGCTATGTGGGTTTTATGTGGTCATGATCGATAATCGCGAATCCGTATTGAGCAAAGAAGCAGGCCTGTATGCAGATCGGGTGTTTCATAGTAATTATGCAGATTTTGACGAAGTAATAGACTTTGACGACAGTGCCTATATCGTTATCATGACGCATGGTCACGTTCATGACAGAAGCGTCCTGGAGCTTTGTATCAAGCGCCATTACAAATACCTGGGGATGATCGGCAGCAAAAACAAAATCCGCCAGACGATGCAAACTTTATTGGACAATGGCTTCACTGCGGAAGAGATTGCAAAGGTTCATGCTCCAATTGGCATCCCAATCGGCTCCCAAACACCTTATGAGATAGCAGTCAGCATTTGTGCTGAACTGATAAAGATCAGAAATCCAAAGCGACATAGCGAGGAACAATGAAATACCGGGCAATGCCATCTACCAAGGACAAGCTCTCTATTCTGGGCTTTGGATGTATGCGTTTCAAAACGGAAGAAAATGGACGTATTGACGAAGATAATGCAATGCAGATGCTCCAGTATGCCTATAACAACGGCGTGAACTATTACGACACTGCCTGGCCCTATCACAATGGAGAAAGTGAACCCCTCCTGGGTAGATTCCTGCAAACAATAGACCGAAAGAAGGTATTTGTCGCCACGAAACTTCCTTCCTGGCTGATCAATAATCACGATGATATGATGAATTATCTGAAGCAGCAATTGGAAAAGCTCCAAATTGATTACATTGATTATTACCTTGTTCATGCTCTGAACAGCAAGTTTTGGAAAGACCTCCAAAAGAACAAGCTGAACCGGTTTTTGGACGAGGCAAAAGCTCTGGGACTGATCCGTTATGCTGGGTTTTCGTTTCATGATCGATATCCCCTCTTCAAAAAAATAGTCGATAGCTATGACTGGGACTTTTGCCAGATCATGCTGAACTACTTTGATACTCACTATCAGGCAGGGCTGATAGGGATGCGCTATGCACATTCAAAGGGCTTGGGAATAGTGGTGATGGAACCTCTGAGGGGAGGAAAGCTGCTAAATCAGATCCCGGAATCGGTAACCAAAATCTGGCAAAAATCAAAGCTGAACTTTAGCCTCTTGGAGAGAGCTTTGTACTGGTTGTGGAACATGCCTGAAATCCAGGTCGTCCTGAGTGGTATGTCAATACCCAAACAGCTGGAAGAAAACATTGCCATTGCCAATAAGAGCAAGATCGATTTCATTAGTGAAAAAGAGCAAAAGCTCTATATCCAGGCCAGAAGAGAATACTTGAAGAGAATCCAAATCCCATGCACCGAATGCAGATATTGCCTGCCCTGCCCTTCGAAGCTGCCAATCCCATATCTGTTTGGGACATACAACGAGGCTTTTTTGTTCGGCGACAAAGCAAGGCACATTTCAGAATACAAACTGATGTTCAGCGAAGAAGCCCGCGCAGACAAGTGTACCAATTGCGGGGCTTGTATTCCGAAATGCCCGAGGAATATTGATATTCCCAGTCGGATGAACGATTTGAAGGACTTCTTTTCCGAAGCATAAAAAAGAGGAGCGGAGTATGAGGCTACAGTACTTTGGACATTCCGCTTTTATGATAAGCGCCCAAAATGGGAAAACTATCCTGATAGACCCTTTTTTGGATGCGAATCCGCTATCGCCCATAAAGTCTGATGATATCAAGGCTGATTATATAGTCCTTACCCATGCCCACTCGGATCACTTGGGAGATTCCTGCAAGATTGCCAAAAGATGCAACCCGCTCTTTATCTGCGTCAATGAACTGGCAAATTACATCAAAGAACATGGATTTCGTGCATACAATATGCATATCGGGGGCAGTCACGTCTTTGATTTTGGACGGTTGAAGTTCACCATTGCCCATCATGGCAGCCAGACACCGGACAAAATGTATGCCGGACTTGCTGCGGGAGTATTGCTGACTTGCGAAGGTGTTACTTTGTATCATACTGGGGATACCGGATTGTTCTATGATATGAAGCTAATTGGCGAGATGAACCCAATAGACTATATGATCCTGCCAATTGGGGACAATTATACCATGGGTATCAATGATGCCGTCAAGGCTGTTGAGCTGTGTAACCCCAAGGTTGCCATTCCGATGCATTACAATACTTTCCCGATTATTGAAGCTGATCCACAAGTGTTTTCGGACAAACTGAAAGAACTGGGAAAACAGAGTATAATAATGGACCCAGGACAGGAGCTGATCCTCTAAAGCACATCAAGAGCTTAGAGGTAAACGAGCGCAAGAATGCAATACTATAGCTGTTGCAATCTTTTACTTTCTTCTATGATCAGGCGATAGATTCGTTCGCAAAAATCAGGATCAAGAGTTTCTCCGGCTTGTGCTCTGATTCTTTTGATGACCTTGGCTTCCCGGGATGGATCTTCGATGGTTTGTTTCATTGATCTGGTCTTCATAGCCAGGTCCATTCTTCTGGAAAGCAGAGTGATGATGGTATCGTCTATGGCGTCAATTTGATGACGGAGCGTTTCAAGACTCATTCCTCCCTCCATTTGTAACTGTGCCTTTTTGTAGCAGTATCATATCAGCAATTGTAATAGCACTCATCGCCTCGACTATTACGGGAGCCCGCAGAGCTACACAAACGTCGTGCCTTCCCTGAATTTTTAGGGGACTAATCCTGCCCAGGGCAAAATTCCAAGTATCTTGTTCCACTTTTATGCTGGGAGTAGGACGCATTGCGACATTGAAAGTGATATCGTTGCCATTGGATATCCCTCCATTGATACCTCCGCTGTGGTTTGTGGAAGTATGCCCATCAGGAGTTACGATCCTGTCATTTGCCACAGAACCGGACATGGAAGCAATGGCAAAGCCAGATCCAAACTCTATCCCCTTGACTGCAGGAATGGAAAATACCGCATGGCTCAGAACCGATTCCAATCCATCAAAAAAAGGTTCTCCCAATCCGGTTGGTAAGCCTGTGATAGTACAATTGATAATGCCTCCGATGGATTCACCCTTCTCCATTGCGGTTTGGATTGCCTGCCCGATATCTTCGGATCCTCCCGCATTGATCAGCTTTGCATTGATCCCGATCGGACTGATCACTTTCCTGGCAATGACTCCGGCACATACAATGGGAGCCGTCAATCTTGCCGAAAGATGCCCACCACCTCTATAATCATGGAATCCGGTATATTTCTCTTTGCAGACATAGTCTGTATGGCTGGGACGGGGGTGATCCCGGAAAAGCTCGTAATCAGCTTTTTTTACATCATTGTTTTCCAGCAGTATGGTTATTGGGGCACCGGTGGAAAACCCATTGAAAACTCCGCTGATAATCTTTGGGACATCATTCTCCCTGCGCGTAGTCGTTCCCAAGCTTCCGCTGCTCCGCCTTTTGAGATCAACGACAAAATCCTCCCCGATTATCGGGATCCCCGCTGGACATCCATCTACTGTGATCCCAATGCTATCTCCATGTGATTCGCCAAAGAGCGAAACTCTAAAGATTCTTCCAAAGCTATTCAAGAATACCTCCTACCTTCTGTATATCGGCGAAAAAGTCCTGGTGTGATTTATTCACTGCTTCAGCATTACTGACGGTCACTCTTTCACAACCCGCAGCACAGATCATAGTAGCCATGGCAATTCGATGATCGTAATGAGAATCTACCGTGGCAGATTTGAGGGTTCCACCCCGGATTATCATATCGTCCTGATCTATCCTGATATCTATCCCGAGCTTGGTAAATTCGGATTTTAATACTTTTGCCCGATCGCTCTCTTTGTGATAAAGTCGTTTGACTCCCTTGATAATCGATGTTCCATTGATAAATGAAGCAAGGGATACGAGCGGAGGAAACAAATCCGGACAATCTGTGGCATTAAACCTAAAAGGCTTTAGTTCCTGCTTTTGGACGTACAGAGACTGGCCCCTCATTTCAAACATTGCTCCAGCCTTGGCAAGGACTTCCAGAATTGCCTTGTCTGCCTGGCAAGAGTTACCGTCCAGATTGTCGATCGTAATACTACCCTTTACCGCGGCAAGAACAGCAAAACAAGCCGCAGTACTCCAATCTCCTTCGACATTATAGCTCTCACCGCAGTATTCCTGTCCTGGCGGGATATGAAAGGTTGTATAATCTTCAGTCCTCACCTCTACCCCAAAATCACGGATTAGTTTCAGAGTCAAATCTGCATACGGCTTGCTCTTCAAATCATTTACATAGAGCGTAAAACCATCCTTGTTCTGAGCATTGGCGATCAGAAGTCCGCTCATGATCTGGGAACCAACCGAGCCATCGATCGTCAGGTGATTTTTTGTGAATGGACCTTTGATTCTCAATGGGGCAAATCCGCTATCTGTCGTACAAGTCGCTCCCAAATCGGTCAACGCCTTCTGCAAGGAATCCATCGGTCTGTTCATCAGGGTTCCATGCCCGGTGATCAGGATTTCCGTATCCGATAATGCTGCTATTGGAGCAAAGAGGCGCATCGCCAAACCTGATTCTCCGATCCTGACAATCCTGGTACCCGAGCCCAGATGACCCTCGATAACTACTTCTCCTGAAGCATTCTGGATCTCGGCACCAAGACTGGCAGCGGCATCAAGCGCAGCAGATATGTCTTCACAGCCATACAGATTGTGAATCCTCGTCCTGTCTTTCTTGAGCAGCGATATTGCGATCAATCTCTGAGCCACACTCTTGGATGGGGGGGCAGTAATCTTACCTGATACTGCGGAAATAATGATTGACTTCGTCATAAACTCTCTTTGTTGTTTGGGTTATGTCTTCATTTAATAGCATGAAGCTGCAATATTGGGCATAGCTTCGCTTACGGGATTCAAACAGGGCGGAGATATCTTCGTAGCTACAGTTTTGGATCAGTGGCCTTGCTTCTTTTGCCTCATCCTGCAAGTACTTTGGATTGCGATAGATCCAGATATTTAAATATCCCCGGATCATACTGGTATTTTCTGGTGCTTGGAGTATTCCACCCCCGGTGGAGACTACGACGCCTTTCATCCGGCAAACTCTGCCAAGGGCTTCTGTTTCTTTGCGTCTGAAATATGCTTCTCCCCTGTTTTCGAAGATATCCTTGATCCTGCATCTGCAATCCTGCTCTATCAAATCGTCTGTATCCACAAAGTCCATCCCCAGCAATTCAGCCAGTCTTTTACCGATCGTGGACTTACCACAGCCCATAAATCCAGTCAGGAAGATCAGGTCACTGTTTATTCTTGGTGCTTCCAGTTTTATCAAGTCTGCTTCTGGTTTTGTGCCATTAAAGAAAGCAAAGGCGGGGAATGCTTGATTGATCAGCCAGGTATAACCAGAGATATATTTGATGCCTTTGCGTTTGGCAAGGCTTTGCAGATTGTCGCTTGTATAGATGGCATCGACTATCAGAGTAGCATCCGGAATTCGTTCCAGATAATGCTCCGATGCCGAGGCAGGAATAGTATTGACCAGGATGTCACAGGACTGAATGTGCCCGCTCAGTTCTTTCAAAGAACCATATTTGACGGCATATTCCTGAGATAGATCATTGGCTCTGCCCTCATTCCGATTTAGGATCTGGATATCTTTTGTGTATTCGTTCAGAGCTTCCAAAGCTGCTCTGCCCGCTCCTCCGGCTCCCAATATTAGAACTGATTTCCCTGTGGGATCTATACCTGCGTCCAATATCGAACTTATCACTCCAGCGCTGTCGGTATTACAAGCTTTGAGAACTCCGGAGCTATGACTGAGGCAATTAATCGTTTTTTGCCCTTGGGGGAAATCCACTGCCTTTGCCAGTTCCTGTTTCAGAGGAGCAGTGGCATTGATACCGGAAAGGTTTAGCTCCTTCACCAGCGAAAGAACCTGTGCCGCATCGTCGCTCAGAATCCGGAAATAACATGCCTGCTGCCCCACCGATTCAAACATCTGTCGATAAATCTGAGGACTTTGGCTATGCAGGATCGGCTTTCCACATACGGCATACATCGGAATCGTTCCATTAAACAGCGCAATCTGTCTGCTAAGCTCCCGATAAGGAAGCTGGCCCGGAGCGGTGGCAAGTTCTTCCGAGATAGCAGCATAGACAAACGGTGCTCCTTTGTAAAGAGATTCAATCCTTCCGACTGTACCGATCTCTCCCATTCCAAAAGCCAGAACTCTTTGATCTTCCCGCAGGAGCCTTTGAAGGGTCTGGTTATCCTCAGCTTTTTGTGCCAGGGTAGCAACTTTTACTATATCCGCTCCCATCAGAAAAGCGCTCTCCACTATCTCCGCAAGCTTTGAATAGGGCGGTGTAAGCTCAAAATTATGATAGGACACCAGTACCTTGCAGTCCATTTTCCTCGCCTCACAGATCAAAGCCTCACGGTAATCACTCTCAGCTTCGAATTCTATATCTACATAGCCGGCATGCCATCCTATGCCCTTGATCAAAGTGGATAATCGGATCGAATCATCAGTTCCATTGGGACGAAATGTAACGATCGAACTCCGTGCTCGCAGGATCAGATCCTTTAGTTGTTCATCCGTCAATTGCAGGAGGTCCAGCCGTAGCTCTACCATTCCAGCTTCCTGGATTGTTTGCAAAGCCGTATGATAATCACAATTAGCGATACAAACACAGATCATGATAATATCCACCCAAATCCCGGACGCTAATTTTTTGCAGCTTTGCTTCTCCGGGCTGGGTTAACAGGACAAAGTCAATAATCCCCTGCTGGGATTTCTTGTCCTGCTCCAATCTTGCCAAAAGCAACTCCTGATCCAGGTCTTTTGGATAGGAGTACTCAAAACTATCCAGCAGACTCCATATCATTAGCATCTCTTCCTCGGACAAAAAGCCAAGCCTGTAGGACACAAAGGTAGCTATATACATCCCGCTGGCTACTGCATATCCGTGTTTTACAGAATGCTCCAGCTCGATTATATGCCCAAAGCTGTGCCCAAAATTCAGGATTTTCCGCAGTCCTGCTTCGAGCGGATCTATAGAGACGATATCCTTTTTGATCAGGATTGATGCTTCGATCAGATGACTACAAATCTGCCGGTCTCTGTTTTTGATGCTATCCACATGCTTCCGAATAAATCCAAACAGCTCATTATCTGCTATCAAAGCATGTTTGATCACCTCTGCCAGCCCGGAACGATACTCCTCCGGGGACAAAGTATCAAGAAAGAGGGGGTCACACAATACAAATTCTGGATTTCGAAACACTCCGATCAGGTTTTTTTGGCGTTGATAATTGACTCCATTTTTGGCTCCGTAACTGGCATCCACCTGTGATAACAAGGTAGTAGAGACAAAGCCAAAACTGATCCCGCGCATATATATGGATGCCACAAAGCCGCTGATATCGGTAACGATCCCACCTCCAAAACCCAATACAAAACTCTTGCGATCGCAACCATAGCTCAGCATTTGACCGATGACAGCCTCCACCGTAGCCAGCTTTTTACACTCCTCCCCACCGGTGATTTTGATGATCCGGTTTCCGGGAATCATCTCCCGATATAGTCTATAGACATTTTCATCGGTAATGACTACATAATCTTTGCCTGACAAAAGCTGTGGCAAATTGTGGACACAATGTCCCACTAAAAGATTTGAAGCAGCGAACCATGGTTCTGACTCTGGAATCATCAGGATCATCCTTATTACATTTCAAATGTGGCCAAAGCCTCTATTCAAGCACTAAACAGACGAATCCAACCACAGGGAAAACCTAAAATGCCAAACAGCATAATAGTCAAGGAAAGTCTATGATAGCCAGTATCAGACCATCGCATAAATAGGGATTAGGGTAGCACCCCATGCAAAAAGGGAGGAGAGTGGTTGTAGATTGCTGTTTTTTATGTGCTCAGATTGCCTGAAAACCCATCGATTTGTTATACGGGAAGACACGTTCAACGGTCTTAGGATGAAATCACAAGGGTTTGCTTACCGGGATTGACAGGTTCCCCAGTTTTTCCATCTGAAGCAAGTAAAAGATCACCGGACCCTTGCTGGAGTCCGGTGATATGATATCTTTACTGCTTTAGCTATGTTTATTCTGTAATGCGACGAACCACCCGGATACCAACATCGGAGTTACCGACAACAGAGAATGCATTCCAGCCACGTCTGTAGAGGATCTCGCAATCTTCCGACCAAGACGAGCATGCGCCACCTTTTAGCACTTTAGCATTGGTATCCCAGCTATCCCAGCACCACTCCCAGACGTTTCCACTCATATCATAAAGACCCAGTTCGTTGGGGTTTTTGGTGCCGATGATATTTGTCCCCCAGTTTGGGTGGAGGGGATCTACTAGGCCTTCTCCGGCATTACCCCAATACCATGCTACGTCGTTTATGATGTTGCTGCCGGCATAGGTAGTAGGAGTGTAAAGCACTCCGCCCCGAGCCGCATATAGCCATTCCATTTCGGTGGGCAGGCGGTAGCCATTAGCATTCCAATCACAGCTGATGTTTGCCTGGTTTGCAGCCACCTGATTCCATCCTGCAGGCCAGTTTGATGGGTCTGTACCATAGTTTATCCCACCTTCGCTATAGCTGTAGCAGGGATCAACCCAAGACTCCAGCATACTTCTGCGATTGCAATACTCGATAGCCATGAACCAATTGACGTAATCAACAGGATTCTGTGGATTTTTCTGCCAGTATGAGGGATTGTACCCCATGATGTAATCATAATGTTCCTGAGTAACTTCGTACCTGCCGATGTAGAATGTTTCCACTGTCACATCCTCGGTTCCGTTGTGGAAAGTACCTCCGTTCGTTATCCTTAGCTCTTCGGAGTTTGTGCTGAGATCTACATTGAGTAAATACTCATAATGCGGATTGGTAGCTGCCGAAGATAGTATCATATAGTATGTTCCAGCCGGCAGTGTCCAGCCTGTGAAGTTCAGCATATTGTCTGTGCTGACTATTTGGTGTAGCACTGTGGGAGGATTTACGGGATTTGGCGGGCTCTGTACTATGAAGATCCCGATGTTTGAGCCACCGAGAGACAGCATGCTTCCGCTCAAAAGGTTTTGACTATATATCAGCTTGAAGCGCAACACCATCTCGTTGCCCCCCAGATATGTGGATTGGGGAGATATCCAGGTGGGTTGATAGTCGTTGCCCATCAGTTCGGTATTTCCTGCAAAGTTTGATAGAGGCAATCTGATATCGTATGGTTTTTTACATATTGAGCCGGGTTCCCTGTCATAGCCGATTCCCGTGAGGCTTACGATGCGCGATTGCTGGCCGTCTATCACATAGTAAATCGTTGCGTTGCATGGTTTTGTCCCAATACTTTGGGGTGCAAATACAACGTCGAAACTAAAAGTTTCGTTAAATGCAAGTCCCAGCGGTAAGGTGTGGGTGGCATTTTGAATCGAGTAGTTTACGTTGTCTGATAAGTTTAAGCTATTAATAGTCAGATACTGCAAGCCATCGTTTCTAACGGAAAATCTCTGTGATGCAGATTGGTTTCGAATCAGCAGACTACCAAAGTCGTGGGAAGTAACAGGCTCCAGACTAAAGATGGCTTCTTCGGGTGCTTCATCCACTATGATGTTGTCAATGCACCAATTGTTTAGTTCCTGTGCATCACCTTCCACCACCCAGGCAAGATAGAACCTCGCTCCAGCCAGGTGCACCAAGGAGACTCTTGCCAGTTCAGCACTGATATCCGCACTGGGATTTTCAAGGGTCCAAACATCACGCCAGGTGTTGCCTCCCAATGAAGACTGTACCTTCAGAGTAACGTTTGCAGGCAGGGATGCCAGAGAAAGGCTATGACGAAATCTGAGCCGCAAAGGTTTGCCCGCCATCCGGTTGTCCAATCTGATAGTCCTTACCCTATGCGTTCCGCTGCCAGCACCTGTACCAGAGAATCTAAGCTCCGGACTGATTGAGCCGGCATGGTTCGTTTCTGTAACGCTCCACTGGCTATTCATCCTATTCCAGTTTTCCGGGATCTGCCCTACAGGAGTATCATCAAAGTTCTCCTCCCAGTAAAAGGGATCCGGAGTCTTGGCGCAGCGAAAACCATATATGTTTTGTGAAGCCGATGGGATCGTATAGGTATCACGGGAGTAAACCTTCAGGAAGTGTTGGTAGCTGTCCAGGGTAAAGTAGCCTCCTCGCAGCACCCGATAATAGCCAAACTCGCTAAAAAAACCATCTGTCCAGTCTGCCACATTACCTGTCATATCATATATGCCATAGGGAGAAGGGCTATCTACTGTTCCGGGGTTTATTCCGTTGTAATAGCCTACAGGAGTAGTGCCTTCTTCCCATGGGTCACCGCTCAACCTATAGTTTGCCCGCGTAGGACCAATAACATTGCCAAATGAAAAGTTATGATGATTGTCGCCCCTTGCCGCTTTTTCCCATTCTTCTTCGGTGGGCAGACGATAGCCGTTATAGTTTGCATAATGCCATGCTCCAAACCATGTTACGTGCACCACAGGGTGATCCATAAAGTCCGCAGGTTGAAACCCTGAGGGTACATTCAAGAAAAAGTTGCTGCCATTCCAGCCTATTCTTCCGGTTTTACCAACTCCAACTGTGCCAAGCCGATATAGCATATTGCTTCCTGAAGAATATCCATATACATCATTGGAACTAATCCAGATTTGATTGTCTTGAAGGGCAGTTTCCAGATAGGAGAGATATTGGGCATTTGTCACATTGTACTTTGATATAAAATAGCCATGATCCAGAAAGCCAGTCCCATCGATACCCATGGCATAAGGCCCGGGCGGTATGAAAACGAAATCTCCCATTGTGATGAAGGAATCCGGAGAGTGATAGCTAATCTTGTAAAACATCTTGTCCGAAACCGGCATCAATTCATAGGACTCGCTCGAACCTGGGATTTCGTCTGCCAGTACCGTCCAAGTTTCTGATTCCGGATCTAATGACTGATAGATAGTATAGCTTTCCGCTTCGCCGATCGCAGTCCAACTCAGACGAATGAAACCGGATGCTAACTTTTCGATATTGAGTTCGATATTATCTTCCACTCTCAGCTTGGGCGCTTGGATATTCTTTGCCGTTCTTCCGAATAGAGGATTGCCAATTATCAGAATCAAAATGCAGACTAAAAAAGATATAAACAGTACTTGAGAATTAGCCTTTTTCATATGAATTCCTACCTTCATTTTCTTATGATACCAGACTCCACCATTCTATATTGTTCGTCAAGCTATATTTTTTTGCTTCTCAAGATGTTGAACCTGTCTTCACACGAAGCGAATCATGTGTGTTTACAGCAGTTCTGAGCGCATAGAAAAAGTCCTCGATGTCCTCCCTCCATCATTTTTGGATGGAGCGCTGCCTCATACCCCGATTATGTAACTATCATTCTGATATTCCAAAATTTTGGCATTATGCTTGACACCGATACCCCGATTCCTGATCTTTGGTACAGATAGCAAAGGAGGTTATGAAATGGAATCAAGACGCTTCAAAACTATGATTCTCGCTCTGGCTTTGATCTATGCATTGCTACCTATGACAATCGCATGCAATACTCATCGTGGGGCAAACGTAGCCAGCAAGGACGAGCTTGTAAAATTACCCATTCCCAGGACAAAGAGTGACGTCTCCGTCGAAGCGGCACTGGCTTCGCGACGCTCCATTCGCAGCTACAAATCTGATGCGCTGGATTTGGAAGTCCTTGGCCAGATTCTATGGTCTGCTCAGGGAATCACAGAGACCAGCAAAAAGTACCGTACTGCCCCTTCTGCGGGAGCTACTTTCCCATTGGAAATGTATGTCCTGGTCGATAATGTAAGCGGCATTAAGGCAGGAATATACAGATATTATCCGGAGGAACACAGCATAAAACTAAGCCATGCGGGCGACTTCAAAACTCCCATCCGTGAAAAAGCAGCCCGCCAGGGAAGCATCACCCAAGCTCCATTTACACTGATCTTTTGTGCTGATATGGATCGGATCAGGCCACGATACAAAGACCGCTCCGAACGTTATGTCTTTATGGAAATCGGCCATGCCGCACAGAATGTTCATCTGCAATGTGAGACGCTCAATCTGGGCACCGTATGCATCGGAGCCTTTGATGACATCGCTTTGCATGAGGTACTGAAGCTCCCAAAGGAACACATCCCGTATAATATGATGCCCATTGGGATGAAATAGTCCATACGGCTCAGCGTTTCTGGCTCAAGTGGAGAGCCGTTGTGTTTTCTAAGACATTTGAATGTGTATTCTTGTGATGTAACTCGCAGTCGGAGGATCGGAATCCTCCGCTACGTAGCGTAGCTTTCCGAAGCTACGTATCACACAATACCGAAAGCTTATGCGGATCATAAAAAGATCGGAGGATCGGAATCCTCCGCTACTATGTAGCGTAGCTTTCCAAAGCTACGTATCACACAATACCGAAAGCTTATGCGGATCAACAAAAGATCGGAGGATCGGAATCCTCCGCTACTCTGTAGCGTAGCTTTCCGAAGCTACGTATCACATAATACCGAAAGCTTTTGCGGATCAACAAAAGATCGGAGGATCGGAATCCTCCGCTACTATAACCCATATTTAGCATGTATCACATCTATATCAAGTGTATTCGTGAATACGCTTGATATAGGCTTGATATAGGCTTGATATACGCTTGACTACAAGGTTGTCACCTACAAGAAAAAGTTTACACACTGTGTAAGACCGTTGAGTAATCGGGTTATGGGGCAGCGCTTCATACAAAAAGGGTGGTGGGGAGTATAGATGACTGTTTTTGCTCGTAAATATTGGCTGAAAACCCACCGATTTGTTCTACAGGAAGACGCATTCAACGGTCTTTGTGTATAAAAATATGGCTCGCGATCCGGAAGATCTACGAGCCATATCTATCTCGCAGCTATGAAAAGCTGCGTATCAAACAATTACTTTCTATTTACTAATCGTCGTACGAATAGCATCGATTCGGAAGAAGCCTTTATCTTCGCTGTGTGGACTCGATACAGTGTATGAAGTATTAGAGCTGGAAATCGTATCCAACAATACTACCCCAGTGGCAAAATCCGGTTCCGGACAGAAATAGATCCGATACGCTGTCGGTGAGCCTTCCGAAGCACTCCAGGAAAGAGTGACAGTCCCATCCACCTCATTATAGACGATGCTGAGGTTCTGTGGTGTGGTTGGTGGAGTCGGATCCTCGATACTAAAGACATTGCTGATCTCATGAAGGTATGGGGCTACTCCATCAGTGATTCCAATCACACAATTCGTGGAAGGGGTTCCCGGAACAGTCCATTCAATCACGTTATTGCCCTCTACCACCGGTTCGGTGCTTCCTCCCAACCACGTCAGACCACCATCAATCGAGTAGTGGAACATCACGTCGGATGCTGCTCCGGTATAGTTAAATTCTATCAATTGGACAGAATTACTTTCCCAGGTTTCTCCTCCTGTGGGGACATGAATATATATCGGGTTCAGGACTTCAAGGCTGACATCGATATAAACAGTGGAATTTGCCGGATCGTTTGTACTGGCAATGATATAGGCTTCGTAAACGCCCAATCCCAGATTTGCAGCATCAAACGAAACAGTGACGTTTTGAGCGCTGCCTCCCGGTGTGATGGTATTTGATATGGTCGTTTCTCCATTTACTGTTAGCCAGGATGCGTCTCCCGAAATGGATAGGGAGTAGTTCAGGGCGACATTCCCAGTATTTGAAATGCTCAAGGTTTGAGATTCGGTCTGTCCCGGGAAAAGGTAAGCTTCAAATGAATCTGGATTTAATCCTAGCGTGGGTTTTCCGCCTTGTCCTGTAATCAGTATGTTTTTATTCCCGCCTCCGGCATTGTGGGTAATGACGCAAAGCCCATTGTATGTCTGAACCGCCACAGGAGCAAAAGTGATGGTAAAACTTACTGATCCTCCTGCAGGTACGGAATATTCCAGAGTGTTTCGAGTTTCACTGTTGTTGCGGCTGCCAATCTCCGGCAATTCCTGCCTTTCAACAGATTCCGTTCTGCTAAGCTGAACACTGTGTCCTGCTGGAGTAGTAATAGTTCCGGATAGTGTTGCTGTCCCAGCATTGGAGATCAAAAAACTTCTGCTTTGAGTAGTCCCGATCAAGACTGTTCCAAATGCCATACTGGATAGACTTACGTTTATCTCCGGAGTGGGTTCCGGAACTGTAAGCGTCACTGGGATGCTGATGCTGGAATTCGTGCTACTATTACTTGTGATGCTAATCGTAGAATTATATGTACCCGGGTTCAAACCACTACTGTCGAAACCGACACTGATATTATGGTTTGGTCCACCTACAGCAATGTTGCCTGAGACTTGCGTGGTACCATTCAAGGATAGCCAGGGAGAAACTGCACCAGCTTCAGCAGTTACGACTACTTTATCGACGCAAACACCATAGCCGTATTTCGTTGTCCCTTCGAATGCGATGTAGTATGTTGCCGAAGGGTTTGGCAAATCTATTTCCCGTTGCGTCCAGGAAGCAACGTTATCCGTATAGGTAGCCAGCAGATTCCAAGCACCACCAGCAGTAGTCTTGTAATAAATTCTCAATTCGTCCTGATCACCTGACCATACGACTTGAGCATGCCAGAAGGATAAGCTGGCATTAGACATATTCCCAAGATTCAAAGAAGGTGTAACAAGCTTGGTAACTCTGTTATCAGTCGCTGAATTATAGTACAATCTGGCATTATATTGTCCATCAAATGCTCCACTAGGATTACTGTTATTATTGCCCCCGGAAGCATTAAACACCCAGTTGGTACTACCAGTTTCGTTTATTTGAGACCAGCCAGCAGGAATGCTCCCAGTCTCGAAACTCTCGTCCAAAACAGTTGATACATTCGATGGAGTAGAAGCGGTGTAGCTCAGCGACATATCTCCACTGTTGCCAATGGTCAGGGTCTGGAAATCTGTCGAATTTATGTTCAGCTCCTGTTCAAACAGGCTGGGATTCCACACAATTGTAGGTGGAGCAGTTGTTGCATGAGGAGGGAAAGTGATATGATCCAGCCAGGCACAGTCACTACCGCTATTAACCGAGACATCTTTTGCGTATTCCCACTTGAATGTGTTATTTCCTGCACTTACGGCATAACTTTGGAACGACCATGGTAACACTCCAGACCATGAATCCTGCAGGTTGCCATTGATATAGAACTTCATATAATCAAAATCTGTTTCGGATGACACCTTGTTGTAGAAACTAATGACTCCTGCTGATGTAGTCTCCAACGCAACACTTAGTTCTGTGAGTTGATTATGAGAAATTGCTCCGGATTTTGCAGCATAGGTGCCGGTAAATTTATCAGAGCTTTGAATTGTCCATGGTGCCGTGCTGTTATTAACCCATGGATAAGACGTGAAGTTTCCGCTTTCAAAGCCTTCATCCGGAACTCCCAACAGAAATATCGACACACTATGTGATGCAGTATTGTTTTGATTATCGACCGCAGTGGCCGTAATGGTTCTCATTCCTTGTGTAGCGCTAGTCGTGTTCCAAGCCCAACTATAGGGAGCAGAATAATCCGTAAAAGCAGGTGTAGTACTTCCATCAAGATAAAAATCCACTCTTGCAATGCTTCCCGGAGCTGGATCTGTGGCATTGACATTGACGGTTACTACTTGACCCACATTATACATGGCTCCTTCTGTAGGAGCTGTTATCACGCAGGTGGGATCTCCCGCGGATGGTTCTCCGTTTGCAAAGCTGATGGTAGCACCGGCTGAACCGATGCTATGAAGGTACAATCCCCCCGCCGATCCATTGCTAAGAAATGGCGTAGGATTTGTTGTTGAGTTGATGGCGGTTCTGCCGACCTGGCTACTATAATGAGCGTTAATTATTGTTCCATTTACAGTCGTAGTGCCTCCCGGACGGTAGATATACACTTCGTCCGGAGGACCGGATGCATTTCCATTCCCCGCTGAAGTATTGATTCTGTAAACAAGTAATCCGGAGCCTGGTATCTGATTCTCAAATGTCCCCGTTTTCCTTCTGTATTCTACCACGAAGTACTCCGTACTGGAGTTTGGAGAATTTATCCTGTATGCGTTCCCGGTCGGGGAGGTCAATGGATTCAAGTTATAAGTCCCATTAGCGGAGATTAGCGGAATGCTGGAGATCCAGCCTCCATATTTCCACTTCATGTACGCTCCCATATGCTGGGGAGGATTGGTATTGCTTTCCATCAAATCCCAGGAACCAACCGGACTGATTCCATTGGAAGTGTAGTGGTACAGATCAGGTGCCCCCAAAGTATGGAAAAACTCGTGACAGATGACCCCGACATTATAGGCTGCGAGAAAATCCTGTAACTGGAGGTTGTAATCATAAACACGCTTACCATTGATCCGCACTGTACGATCGTAGATCGCCCAACGATGGGGCCACAAGAGATCTGCCCATCCATCGCTTTGACCCCTGATAATATATACTACATTATCGACGTTCCCGTCATTATCGGCATCTATGATCAAATCGGAAGGGATCTGCGAAGAAACGGCATTTGTAGCATTGACCAATAGCGTAAAGAGACGGTTTCTCATCTGTGTATCACCTTGGTAGCCATTAGGATTTGTAGTGGCATTGTAGGGTTGATAATAGCTGCGGATATAGCTGTCCTGATAGGAAACCACGTATCCAGATGCTGGAGCCGGATAAAATGTTGTGTTAACTGTTAGTTGGTTATATGAAGCTTCCAGAAAGTAGTTTTTCTGGGAACTGGTGTTCGTATTGAACCATCCGTCATAAGTCGAAATACTTTCACCAAATTCTGTCTCTCCACTGAAACGGATGTATATCACTATGTTGTTTATTGTTCCAGTCGTAGGGGCATTCCTTTGTTCGGGCATCTGGAACCGTGTTTCACGTCTACGCCTGTATTCGGCTTCGCTGATATTAATATGTGGCACCAAACCATTTCTTTGAGGATCGTCGATGCCTACGATCAAATTGCTGGCAGTTACTTGATCTCCCTGTTTGGTGGCATAGGTATAGTATCCATTAACCTGAGATTGGATAATAGTATAGTAGTCCTTGTCGTGAAGCCAGTTGTGGAATTCGTCTCCACTGGCTAAACAGCTTATCTTTGCACCATTAGGTTGGGTTAGCTCCACTGGCATGTTCGTAAGATATGCAGACCATAGAGGATGAAAAGCAAATATCAGTATTACCACTATCAGAAATTTCCATGATTTCAAATACATTTATTCTCCTTATGAATATGATACGTGTTGTTTCTCTTCTGAAAGCTCCTCAAAAACCTGTCAATGCATTTATCGACTTGAGTGCTGTATTGAAGAGGATTCTGTACCATAACTATTTGACCAATGCATGTATAGGCTTTTTCGTTTTTTTCAGGTTCGAACCTATGAATCAGGCAAAATAGCTACCGATAGACACAGCAATCTTTAATCCACATTATTAGAAAAAACTATATCAGTCTGCATAAAAAAGACCGCTAAAAAATCTGGGCATAGGGTACACCCCATACAAAAATGGTGGTGGGTTGGTATAGAAGAGAGTTTTTTGCCCTCAGATTGGATGATACCCACCGATTTATCTGGAGTGAAGATACGTTTTACAGTCTTAACAGGTAAATTCTATGACCCTCCAGCAAAATGATTATTGGATTGACTTTCGTGACTCACACCTTAATAATACATTGACAACTAATCCAAGCCGTCAAATGCTTGATTTCACTTTTTTATGAGAGGTAGGTTTATGAATAGATATTTGATCCAAGGCGGGACAATCATCAGCTTTGATCCTTCAGCTCCGGTTTTGGAAGGATATGCAATCCTGGTCGAAGATGGTACGATCCGTCAAATTGCGCCCCAGGAGACCTTTGAAGATCAGGAAATTGAGCGGATCGATGCCAGTGGCAAAGTAGTCCTTCCTGGCTTGATCAATACGCACCATCACTTTTATAGTACTTTGGTGCGGGGACTTGGCAAAGCCGAGCCTTCGAAGGACTTCAACGAAGTTTTGAATAATCTGTGGTGGCGCTTGGACAAGAAGCTGTGCCTGGATGATGTGTATCTGAGTGCGCAGGTATCCATATTTGATGCAATCCGCCATGGAACTACCACGATCATAGATCATCATGCCAGCCCCTATGCGATCAGCGGGTCTCTGGCTATGATCGGTAAAGCAGTCAAGGATAGCGGAATACGTTCCTGCCTCTGTTATGAAGTGTCGGACCGCGATGGAAAGGACAAAGCCATCGAAGGTATCGAAGAAAACATGAGCTGGCTGGAATATACTCAGGATCAGTCTGACCCAATGCTAAAAGGTCTATTTGGCATGCATGCAGCTTTTACCCTCAAAGACGGCACCTTAAAAGCGATCTCGGACCACGTGACTAAGATGTCCTGTGGAGTCCATGTTCATGCTGCCGAAGCAGACTCAGACCAAAAGTACAACCTGCGTCACCATGGCATGCGGGTAGTGGAACGCTTTGATGAGTATGGCTTGATCAACGACAAATCTATCTTTGCTCATGGCGTGTACATCAACCCCCGTGAAATGCTGATCCTAGCTGAAAAAGGTGCTGCACTGGTAACAAACCCACAATCAAACCTCAATAATGCTGTGGGGATTGCCGATCTGATCAAGATGAACGAAATGGGTCTGACGGTTGGCCTTGGAACCGATGCCATGACCGTCAACATGCTGGAAGAACTACGGGTAGGCTTGTGGGCACAACATCTGAAGCAGAATAATCCCTCCGTAGGCTTTATGGAACTGGCAAACACCCTCACTGTGAACAATCCAAAGATCGCAAACCGCTATTTTAGCAATGTAGGAATCCTGAGGGAAGGCTATGCGGCGGACATAATACTGATAGATTATCATAGCCCCACTCCGCTGAATTCCGATACATGGCTGGGACATTTGATTTATGGCATATCACAGGCGATTGTAGATACCACCATCTGTGACGGAAAAGTCCTGATGTGGAACAAACAACTACTGATCGAACCGGATGAACCCGCAATAGCTCTCGCTGCCAGAGAACTGGCTACGGAACTGTGGGAAAGATTTTGATAAGGAGAAGATGATGTACAGACAAATACAGGCAAAAGCCAAACAATACGAACAGGAAACCGCAGAGTTCCTGATGGATATGATCCGGATACCTGCATTTTCCACAAAGGAAAAAGACGTGGTCTTGCGTATCAAACAGGAGATGGAAAAAGCAGGCTTTGACGAGGTATGGATAGACGGGCTGGGTAATGTAATCGGCAGGATCGGTAATGGCAAAAGGGTCGTTGCCTTTGATGCTCATATCGATACCGTTTACCCGGGTGAATTATCACTCTGGGATCGTGACCCCTTTGATGCTTTTATCAAAGATGGCAAAGTCTTTGGACGCGGTTCTGTGGATCAGGAAGGTGGGATGGCTTCGATGGTCACGGCTGGCAAAATCATCCGGGAACTCGGGATTGGCAAAGACTTTACGCTCTACTTTACCGGTACGGTAATGGAAGAAGACTGTGATGGACTGTGCTGGCAATACATCATCAAAGAAGAAAAAATTGTCCCGGAAATGGTAGTCATTACCGAGCCCACAAACATGAATATCTATCGAGGGCATCGGGGCAGAATGGAGATGATGGTGCATGTAAAAGGTCTGTCCTGTCATGGCTCCGCTCCCGAAAGAGGTGACAACGCCATCTATAAGATCAGCAGGATAGCTCTGGAGATAGAAAAGCTTCACCTGCGTTTGAAGGACGATCCCTTCCTCGGCAAGGGTAGTGTCTGTGTAAGCCAGGTCTTCTTTACCGGTCCCTCTCAGTGTGCGGTTCCGGATTCTGCCAGTATAGCTCTCGATCGCAGGCTCACTTTTGGTGAAACCAAAGAAAGCGCCGTCGCCGAAGTGATGGAGGCATGCCGTTTGGCAGGGCATCCGGATGCAATAGTGGAAATCCTGACGTATGCAGAGGAAGCATATACGGGCTTGGTCTATCCGACTGAAAAATACTATCCGACCTGGGTCACACCCGAGGACTCGATTTACGTCCAAAAAGCAGTGACCACATACAAGGAGCTTTTTGACAAACAGCCTCATG
The DNA here is from genome assembly GCA_964634275.1 of uncultured Candidatus Cloacimonadota bacterium. Taxonomy (GTDB): domain Bacteria; phylum Cloacimonadota; class Cloacimonadia; order Cloacimonadales; family Cloacimonadaceae; genus CAZZCS01. The sequence goes on from CAZWIS010000007.1 coordinate 26,244, forward strand.
TCGATAAATGGACTTTCAGTACCAATGGCGTATCGATCGCTGGGATGTATCAGATCCCCTGTATAGGTCTCGGACCGGGTAACGAAGTGTATGCCCATGCTCCCAATGAAGCATGTCCGGTCGAACATCTCAGTTCTGCTGCTGCTTTTTATGCCGGGTTGATCCATAGTTTGGAACAAAAATGAACTACTTCTCGCATTTCCGTTGCATAGATTGCGGTGCAGAGTACGATAGAGACGAGGTTCGATATCTCTGCCCCGACTGTTCGAAAGATTACAAGCCGGGAATACCCTTACCGGGAGTGTTGGAAACCATCCTGGATTATGACGGGCTCAGATCTGCGATGTCGGATAATATGGATTATCAGTCATTTATGGATTGTTTTTCACCTGTGGACAGGGAGTTCTATCCGGATCTGCCGGTGGGCAATACTCCATTGTTCAATCCCCATAGGCTATCAAGCGCACTTGAGATGCCAAGCCTTTGGATCAAGTTTGATGGGCTCAATCCTTCCGGTTCACTAAAAGATCGTGCATCTTATCTGATGGTGGCGGAAGCAAATAGACTGGGGATCAAAGAGATCGTATGTGCTTCCACCGGGAATGCAGCATGCTCACTCTCCGCTCTGTGCGCTGCAGCAGGGTTGAAAGCGGTTATCTTCGCTCCTGCCAAGGCTCCCGTAGCAAAACTGACTCAGATCAAGATTCATGGTGCTGATCTGCACAAGGTAGATGGAACCTACGATGATGCCTTTGCCAAAGCTCTTGCATACTCTGGATCTGATGCCTCGCTAAACCGCAATACAGCATACCATCCCTTCACGATTGAAGGGAAGAAGACCGTAGGGCTGGAGATATATTACCAGATGAAAGGGCAGGTTCCGGATTGGATCGTAGTTCCTACGGGCGATGGAGTAATCCTCTCGGGTGTTCACAAAGCTTTTCTGGATTTGCAGCGGTCGGGATTGATCACCAGACTGCCAAAGCTCCTTTCGGTCCAAAATGAAAGCTCCGATGCGATCACGAAGTATTGGGAAACAGGAATCTACCAGGATGCTGCCACACCAGATACCATTGCAGATTCCATCAGCGTAAAAACTCCCAGTAATGCGCACTGGGCTCTGAAATCCATAAATGAATCCAAAGGGAAATCTATCCGGGTAAGCGATGCTGAAATCAGAAAGGCTCAGAGTAAACTGGCTCAGGATGCTGGAGTTTTTGCCGAACCTTCTTCTTCTGCTACCTTGGCAGGTTTGCAAAAAGCCATCTCCCAGAAGTGGATCAATACCAATGAATGTGTCGTGCTCCTGGTCACAGGACACGGTCTAAAGAACATCAATGCAGTACAATTTTAATCCCCAAAGCTCCGAACACCCCCAAACATGTGATTTCCATGTGCATGTGGGAGAGGTTATCGGCGGTCATCAATTGGCCGATGACTTTGAATCCCTGTCCCGCAAAGCAGAGCAAGCCGGAGTAGTGGCTATCGGCGCATTTGTAACAGAAGAGATCAACCGCTCGCTCAAGGCAAAATATCAAGCCATGAAAGAGATGGCTATCAGAGTCTTTTCTGGACATGTACATTGGCATCTTACACCGGTAAAAGCGGACTTTGATGAAGTAAGCGAGCTATGCCGACAGGGTTGTGACATCAAGTTTTATACCACATACAAGGAAGCCGGATTGTTTCGATCTTATGAAGAAATCGAGATGTGGATGCTGGCAATCCCGGATGTACGCTTTCTCGTCCATTGCGAAGATGATAGCATCATCCAGAGACATAGCATCCGGCAACCATTCAGACGGCCATTTGATCATTGCAAAAGACGGCCTGAACAAGCAGAAATAGTTGCCGTGGAAAAGATTCTCAATCTTGCTATCAAAAACAGGCACCCCGTCCATATTGTCCATGTTTCTTCCCCCCAGGCTGCGCTGCTGATCAAAGAGGCAAAAAAGGACTGGAACTATATCACCTGTGAAACTGCTCCCCATTATCTGATCTTCAATGAAGATCGTTTGAAGGAAACCCAAGGACATAGATATCTATGCTCTCCCCCCTATAGAAGTGAAGCCTCCCGGGGATTGCTGGTAGAACTACTCCAGGACGGCGTTTTTGATATTATAGCCAGCGATCATTGTCCATTTTCGGATGAGCTCAAGGATCGCTACAAGGATACCCCAGCCTCCGTTCCCAATGGAATTGCAGGGATGCATACTCTGTATGGCTCTATGTATGATAGCTTTGTAAAAACCGGAAAGATCACCGCAAGCTATCTGTATGAGCTATGCTATTCAAAACCTGCATTACTAATGGGAATCCAAAACGGGAGTGATACCCATGGAAGCTAAACCAGCTTTTAGAAACGATGCCCTTGCCAAGGTTCGCGGTTCGGCAAAATACACAGATGACCTCTTAGTACCGGGTTGTTTGTATGCTGTACCGGTCTACAGCCAATATGTGTATGCCGATATCATTGGTATCGATGCATCGGAAGCTCTATCCAAACCTGGAATTGTTGCAGTATTTACAGCCGCTGACATTCCCGGTAAGCAAAAGTTTGGCCAGATTATTCAGGACTATCCGATCCTGGCGCATGATAAGATCAAATCCAATGGAGACGTTATTGCCCTGATCGTAGCAAATACCAAAGAACAGGCAATGGACGCAATCCCCTTTGTGAAGCTGAATGCCTCTGAGCTCAGCCCCATAATCGATCCTGAGACTGCCATGCAAAGTGAGGCAGCCCTCCTGCATCCAGAGCATGGATCCAATATTTGCAACGAGCATCGGGTTCGCCGGGGAGATATCCTGATCGGTGAAGCCAAATCCGATATTATACTCGAACAGGAATTTCACACCCAGCGGATTGAACACGCCTATCTGGAACCGGAGTGTGGAATCGCCATTCCACGGCATGATGGGGTAATCGAAATCTATGGCAGCATGCAGCATCCCTTTTCCACAAGGCGTTTTGTCGCCAATACACTGGGCTTGCCTCTTGCTGATGTCGAAGTCAAAACAATTCCTATGGGCGGTGGCTTCGGAGGAAAAGACGATACTGCAGCAATTGTATGTGCCAGAGCGGCTCTCTGTGCATATCTCTTGAAGAAGCCTGTAAAGCTGACATACACCAGAGAGTGGTCTATGCGGGAAAGCTACAAAAGGCATCCCTACATTCTGCAATACCGGATGGGACTGTCGAAGAGTGGGATTCTCCAATTTGTGAAGACCAGGATAGTAGCCGATGGCGGTGCATATTGTTCCGTAACTCCATGGGTTACATGGAGATCCACCGTTCAATGCTGCGGAGCTTACAGGGTGGATAATGTACATTGCGATACCTACGGCGTATATACAAACAACGTCTTTTGCGGAGCTATGCGTGGCTTTGGCTCTCCACAGGTAAACTTTGCCATTGAGCAACTGATGGATATGGCTGCCGAAAAAGCAGGCATCAGCGAAATTGAAATCCGCCATTTGAACATGCTAAGACAGGGATCTGTAACCGTGACCGGTCAAAAGCTCGATACACATACTGTTTCCCTGAAACAGGTAATGGACACAGCCTTGGGTGAAATCAATTATGAAGCCAAGCGTAAAAACTGCAGTAAGGGAGATCCCGAGCTGGAGGAATGGTATGGCATCGGGTTTGCCATCAGCTACCGTGGGATGAGTTTGGGTGCCGAAGGAGTGGATTTTAACTCTGCGATTGTAAACGTCCAGCCCGATGGCTCTGTGCTATTGGAAACGGGCATTCACGAAAATGGACAGGGTTCCGAATCCGCAATGATCTTGATCGCAGCAGAGGAACTGGGTATCGCCAAAGAGCGCATTCGCTATCGGATGCCCTCCACAGCCAATATCCCGGATGGAGGTACTACTGTAGCTTCCCGGGGGACTATTATGGGCGGTGGGGCAGTAGTCAATGCTGCCAGAATCCTTCGCGACCAGATTTCTGAAGTGCTGCATGCCGTCGGACACGAAGGTGATTTTGTCTTTAAGAATGGCGGTATCTATGATGCCGAAGATAATATTGTCTCTTCCTGGGACGATGCTATTCGCCTCTGTTTTTCCAGACAGGTATACCCCTATGCTTTTGGCGTTTTTCAAGCTCCCAAAGTAAGCTGGGATGAACACACAGGTCAGGGAAATGCGTATTTTACCTGGGTGTATGGATGCCAGGCGGTAGAACTGAAGGTAAATGCCAAAACCGGACAGATTACTCTGCTCAATATGGTAGCTGCCCACGACGTTGGAAAGGCTATCAATGCTCCCATGGTATTGGGTCAATTCTATGGAGGAATGGCTATGGCTGCCGGATATGGCATATTTGAAGATTGCCAGAGTGTGGAAGGAAAGGTTCAGCCCACAAATCTGCACAACTATCGTATTGCCCGTTCCACAGATCTTCCCGATATGAAAGCCATCATCATCGAAAACAATGACCCCACCTCCCCCTCCAAAGCCAAAGGCATCGGTGAACCGACAAACGAACTAATGGCACCCGCCATCGCCAATGCCATCTACAGGGCTGTGGGAAAACGCTATTATGACCTGCCAATAAGGATAAAGCTATGAAAATAACTGTCAATAAAACCCCGTATGACTTACCCGATGATCTCATGCCCAAAAAGCTTTCCGAATGGCTTAGGGAAGATTTGGGACTTACCGGAACAAAAATCGGATGCGACATCGGAGTATGCGGTAGCTGCACAGTTTTGGTGGATAACAAAGCCATGCGCTCCTGCAAACTAAAGCTTTCCGATGCGGCAAACAAGAGTGTGACAACAATCGAAGGTGTAGCAGGAGAGGATGGCTCTCTGCACCCGATCCAACAGGCTTTTATCGATGCCGGAGCAATTCAATGTGGGTTTTGCACTCCCGGGATGGTGTTATCGGCACTTGCTCTCCTGCTCCAAAATCCCAATCCCACCCGCTCCGAAGTCCGGCAAGCAATCAAAGCAAATCTTTGCCGTTGCACTGGGTATCAGCAGATAGTAGATGCCGTCATGCTTGCTGCAGAAAAGCTAAGATGACAGAGCCGCATAGCTCCTGGTTTTTGGTCATGGAATGGCTGCTCGAACTTTATCAAAGGGCTATTGAACAAGTCTCGATTATAATTAAGAATAAAAAAGAGGTGAAGTATGAACACAAACCTGATTATGAACAAAATCGCTGAGCTGGAAAAGCTCAAAACTGATCTTTTTGGCAGAGACTTTCTGCTGACCTGGGAAGCCAGTAATGATGATCTCAAGGCTATCATGCTGATAGCAGAGATTTTGCAAGCGCTTCACAAACAAAAGAAACCTTTCAAGATCTTTGATTATGGATTGGCCATTTCTATCTTTAGGGACAATTCTACCCGTACCAGGTTTAGCTTTGCCTCGGCTGTCAATGCTTTGGGACTCGGACTTTCTGAACTCGATGAGATCAAATCCCAGATTGCCCACGGTGAAACTGTGCGAGAAACTGCAAATATGATCTCATTTCTAACAGAGGTGATCGGTATCCGGGATGATATGTACCCGGGTGAGGGACACACCTATATGAAAGAAGTAGCCGATGCTGTCACAGACGGCTATCGCGAAGGCGTACTGGCTCAGAGGCCTACCCTTGTAAATCTGCAATGTGATTTGGATCATCCTACCCAGTCTCTGGCAGATATGCTTAAGCTCAAAGATTACTTCGGTGGACTGGAAAACCTCAAGGGAAAGAAGCTCGCCATGAGCTGGGCATACTCTCCCAGCTATGGTAAACCGCTGTCTGTACCGCAGGGTGTGATCAATCTGATGACCAGATTTGGAATGGAAGTAGTACTCGCCTATCCGGAAGGTTACGATCTCCTGCCAGATACGATTCACACAGCCCAAAACTTTGCCAAAGCCAGCGAAGGCTCTTTCAGGATTACACACTCCATGAAAGACGCTTTTGACAACGCAGATGTAGTATATCCCAAATCCTGGGCTCCCATGGCTGTGATGCAAGAAAGAACCAGACTGCTAAAAGCTGGAAGCAGCGCTGGACTCAAAGAGCTGGAAAAACATTGCCTCGCAGAAAATGCCAACCATACCGATTGGGAATGCACCGAAGCAATGATGAAACTGACCAGAAACGGTAATGCACTATACGAACACTGCCTGCCGGCTGATATTACCGACGTCTCCTGCCAACAGGGTGAAGTGGCAAAAAGCGTTTTTGAAAGATACCGCCTCCACACCTATCAGGAAGCTGGATTCAAACCTTTTGTCATCGCTTCCATGATCTTTGGCTCCAAAGTCAAGAATCTGGCAGAGAAACTGCGTCAGTTCCAATAAAGTAGCAAATGTATTAGAGTACTGACCAGGAGCTGGATTGGTTTCTATTTTTCGGAGGATCGGAATCCTCCGCTACGTAGTGTAGCTTTCCGAAGCTACAGATCCCGTAGTGTAGCTTTCCGAAGCTACAGATTAAACTTTATTTGCGTTGTTATCAAGCTTCGGAGGATCGGAATCCTCCGCTACGTAGTGTAGCTTTCCAAAGCTACAGTTTAAGCTTTGTTTGCGTTGTTATGTAGAGTGTGGGGCTAAGAAGCGAATCAAGATTGCCCCCATATATTAGATTCCAGGCTTGACAATATATCTGGATTATAGTCTGTGTACTTGAGTTCCATCAAGATGCAGCAACCATGCTTTTTGGAATGTAAGGAGTTATCATGCCAAAACTAATCAGTAAATTTAACCATGAGATAGCGAGAAAGAATGCCATCCATTGCAGGGAAAAAGGGATAATCTTGCCGACGTTCAAGCAGATGATGAACCCAGATTTGATTCCGGACAATATCAAACAAAAGCTCAAAACAATCGGTCTTTGGGACATCAACCCCCTGAACCTCTTCCGGATTACCTGGAAAAACGATGTGAAAACAGGTCTCTTTGGAAAACCGAATTATATAGAGCTACCAAGTGAACTAACGGGTGTCAAAGCTCGCATCATTGGCTTGGTAGGCAAATATTTCCCTACTGGTGCCCACAAGGTGGGAGCTGCTTATGGATGCCTGGCTCCCCGGTTGGTGAGTGGTGAATTTGATCCCGAAATCCACAAAGCGGTATGGCCCTCGACAGGTAATTACTGCAGAGGTGGAGCTTTTGACTGTGCTCTATTGGATTGCCCAGCCGTGGCTATTTTACCGGAAGAAATGTCCCAGGAACGTTTTACCTGGCTCAAAAGCATAGGATCCGAAGTAATTGCCACTCCCGGTTGCGAATCGAATGTCAAAGAGATTTATGATAAATGTAATGAACTTCGTCTTGACCCCAAGTACATGATCTTGAACCAGTTTGATGAACTAGGAAATCCTTTCTTTCATTATCATGTGACCGGAAACGCCTTTTTGGAAGTGTACGACCAGATCAAGACCGATACATCAAGGCTGGCTGGATACATCTCTGCAACAGGCTCTGCAGGCACCATTGCGGCGGGGGATTTCCTCAAGAAACACCATCCCCTGATGAAAACAACCGCAACCGAAGCATACGAATGCCCCACTCTATTGAACAATGGATTTGGTGGACACCGTATCGAAGGGATCGGAGACAAACACATCCCCTGGGTTCATAACGTCCGCAATACTGATGCTGTGGCTGCTATCCGGGATGAAGATTGCATGCGTCTTTTGAGACTCTTCAACGATGAAACAGGCCTCAGATACCTTATTGATAATGGTATTGATACCGATATCGCATCACATCTGTCGCTATTGGGGATATCCTCCATTTGCAACTTGCTCGCTGCAATCAAGCTGGCGAAGTACTTTGATCTGGATGAAAATGACGTAATCCTCACAGTTTACACCGATTCTGCCGAAATGTACCTCTCCCGGCTGGAGGAGCAGAACGAACAAAAAGGAACATACAATTCACTGCAAGCAGCCCTTGATTATGAAGCTTGCATCAAGGCTCAGGCTATTGATAACTTCCTGGAACTCAGCTATATAGAAAAGAAACGTATCCACAATCTCAAATACTACACTTGGGTGGAACAACAAGGCAAAACCTATGAGGAGATTTTGAAACAGTGGGACCCAAGGTATTGGGAAGAAACTTTCGAGGAAAATCTGGAAGATATCGACAACGCGATCGAAGCTTTTAATGCCCTCGTATAAAGTCCATGCCATTATCCTTGCCGCGGGAAAGGGTATCCGCTTTGGAATGCCAAAAGTTGATGCCTTTTATCGCGGCAATTCTTTTTTGGATTGCATTCTAAACACTCTTGAAAATGCCGGAATCAGGGATGTCTTTGTTGCCAGAGACTTAGATACACCGGATATGCTGTCCTCTCTTCGCCATGCCATCAACGAGCTTAATGCCTCCTGTCCGGACGCTTATTTGGTCTTTCCCGTCGATCATCCGGCAGTTCAAACAGCTACCGTCCAGAGCTTGCTCGATGCGTTTATACGAACCCCAGATGCCATTATCCGTCCGGTCTATCAAGGAAAAGCAGGGCATCCGATCATCATTCCCAAAGCTTTGAATGTCTTTCAGGAAGGGATCGAAGGCGGATTGGCACAGATTATCAAGACTTCCCACTTACCAGTAGTCGATATCACGACCAATGATATGGCGATCCTGCGTAATATAAACCTGCCCGAGGATCTGAATCTGGCTTAAAAGACCCTTGAACATGTCTTCACATATATCATACCGTTGTGTTTTCAGCCTTCCGGAGTATAAGAAAATAGCTATCTATCCCCACCCGCCGCCCTTTTTGTATGGGGCGTTGCCCCATGTCCCGATTTATCAATGGTCTTAAATCGGTATTATTTCAGCCTGCCTGAAGGTATGTGGCTGGGATCAGGCGAGACATCGGGGGATAATTGCGGTATAACGCGCCACATTGCAGGCACATGTTTGCAGGCTAAGATTATCTGATTCTCAAGAATAGAGTGTAAAACGGTCATCTCGCCGATCAAATCGGTATATCTTCAACCAATCTGAGCGAATAAAACACTCATCAGCACAGCCCACCACGCTTTTGGAATAAATGATCAAGCCTTCATGAAGAGATGGTCGATGATATCCGAAGGGATTATAGAGGGTGTTTCTCTGATCAGAGCTACATCTTCTGCCGTTTTCCCCAGTAGATAGGAAGCATTGATCGCCGCATAAGGGAGGGGTAGATTCTGAGCTGCAAAAGAACAGATAATCCCTCCGAGCACATCTCCACTGCCTCCAGTCGATAATCCATCATTCCCGCTAATGCAGACATAGGTATTGCTATTGTCCATATAGATTGTGCTATAGTTCTTGAGCAGTACCTTGCTGTTGAATTTACTCACGAATGCCCGTAAATGCGCCAGAGGATCTGCATTGAATACTTCCTTGCTCAGATTTGCCAGACGCAAGAACTCCCCTATATGAGGGGTCAGAAGGATATTGGGTTTGCCAATTAGCTTGAGCAACTCCGGATTTGCAGCGATAATGCTGATCCCGTCCGCATCAATCACGAGAGGTTGGCTAAGATGGCTTAGGCAGTAGAATAGCACATTGGAGGCAAATGCATCGGTGCCAAATCCGGGACCGATCAACACGGCACTTGCCTTCTGAAGCTGTATACTCAAGCTGGAGATATCCGCATTACCGGTCTGTTCCAGAGCAGGTATTTCCTGGCATAGAACTTCTGGTATCACAGCGTCGTAAATGCCTTTCATTTCCGGACGATAAAGTAAATGGACATATCCTGCTCCGGAACGTAGAGCTGCCTTCGAAGCCAGTAATGCGGCTCCTGAAAACCCGGTTGAACCAGCAATAACAAAGGCTTTTCCATAGTCACTTTTATTGCTGTAGAGGTTTCGCTCAGGAAAGCGACAATTCTTGTTTGAGATCAGAATTCCGGGATCAATATCATCATAATATCTGTCTGGAACACCGATTTTGACAAGGCTCACAGCACCACACAGTGCTCTCCCCTGCCCGATGAAATGGCCGTATTTGTATGCTTCAATGGCAATTGTGCAATCGGCTTTGAAGGCAGCTACGGCATTTCCGGTATTTGCTTCCAATCCAGAGGGGATGTCTATCGCTACTCTGAATGAGTTCATGGAGTTTAGCATTGTAAAAAGCTTTTGGTACAAAGAGCCTGGCTTTCCCCGGAATCCTATACCAAAGACGGCATCGATCAGCATCGAAAACTGGGTAGTCTTTTGTTCCAAATAGAATAGCTCGTCGCTTGAGTTAATCAATTGGATTGGAATACCTTGCTCAAGGCAAGCATCCATGTTGGCTTTGGTTTCGGGACTTTGGTCTGCGTCTTTGATCCGGTAGATAACCACAGGAATCGAATGTTGGCTCAAAATACGCGCTATTACATATCCATCCCCTCCGTTATTTCCGTTTCCACAAAAAACTGCCACAGTAGCTTTTAGATGCATCCCGTACTCTTCCATCAGATAGTTAGCACAAGCTTTGCCTGCGTTTTCCATCAAAATACATGCGGGGGTACCGTTTTCTCTGATCGTCCTGTGATCAAGGCTTGTCATCTGTTGGGCAGAAAGAATGTAATCCATACTCCCTCAATATACTTATTTATAGGGTTATAAATACACTATTTGTTATTCTCGCTGACATGCAGCTTGATTTCAAAAGTAGTTCCTTCGTTGATACTGCTTTCGAGAACGCGGATATGTCCGGAGTGATATTCTTCGATGATACGTTTTGCGAGGCTGAGTCCCAGCCCCCAGCCTCGGGTTTTGGTAGTGACTCCAGGCTCAAAAATCAGCTTCCATTGAGATTTTGGAATTCCCTTGCCATCATCCCGAATGTGGATATAGATCCAGTTTTCTTTTCTGGTGGCGGTGATGATGATGTTTCCACCTTTTTTGCTCATGGCATCGACACAGTTTTTAATCAGGTTTTCCAAAGTCCATTTGAATAATTCGATATCCAGCATGACCTTTGTATTGGAGATTTTGCTAATCAGATGAATGTCTATTCTGGACCCCAAATGGGGCATTCTCTTGCTGAAATACTCTACAGTATCCGTTAGTATAGCATGCAAATCGTGAGGAGCCAGCTTGGTAACGGATCCAACTTTACCAAAGCGGGATGCTATGTTTCGCAGGTGATTCAGATCCGTAGTCATATATCCGATGATGCTTTCAAACTCCTCTTTGGATTTGAACCCACCCGGATGATCCTTCAGATAATCAATCCACCCCATCAGAGATGTGATTGGAGTGCCGAATTGGTGTGCAGTTTCCTTTGCCAGACCTATCCACAGTGTGTCTTTTTCTGTTCGTTTGAGCAGGAAAAGGCCATAACTCCCCAAAGTAATCAGGAGCAGAGCTATCAAAAGCTCCAACATCACAATATAGCGGATTTGCGAGAGTGAATTTGATGCTGTAAAGTATATGAATCCCAAGCTGTCAGCTTCGTTTGAAAGCGGGATCTCGGTCATTGATTTTGTCTTCAGGAAAAGCTGTGCCCGATCCCTTCGGGAGATGTTTCTATAGCTGATATTTTCCGCGATATCCACATTTCGCCAGAAGAGGGGGATTTTGTTCCGGTCTGTAACGATGATCGAGTAATCGATCTTTTTGATGAACTCTTCAAATGATTTTGGTTTCAGGTAATATGCATATCCCGTCAAGACATCCCCTTCTATCAGTTTTGTCTCGATCATACCGTTTTTCATCTCGATCAATCTGTTCCGTGAAACCTCGGAAAGTTCATAGAAAGTGCTGTCTGTCGAAATACCTATATTGTTCCAGATCGTAGGTTCGGAGTTTTCGTCGGTGATAATGATCGGAATCGGATTATCCTGCATGAATTCGGTGCTGATATAGTTCCATAACTCCTGCTGGAAATTCCTCTTGGTGGTGAACTGGATATAGTTTGTAATGACTTCCGTAAGTAACTGGGTATTTTTCTCGGACTCTTTGAGATATATCTCTGTATAAGCTATGTATTGGGCAAAAATCCGGGGCACGTATTCCTGCTCCGTTTTGGCATTTTGAATCAGGATCTGGGTATATACGGCAAAAAACGCAAATATGATCAGACTGCTAAAGACGATATAGAGTCGTAGGCTGTTGAAACGATTAACGTTCTTTCGCGATATCCCAGATTGAATCGAGTTCTTCGAGGCTGGCTTCATGTATATCCTTTCCGTTTGTGCGGTAATGATCTTCGATATAGTTGAACCTTTGGCTAAATTTACGGGTAGTGTCCTTGAGGGCTGCTTCCGAATCGATATGCAGCTTGCGGGCAAGATTGACGATCGTAAATAGCATATCCCCCAGCTCTTCGTATATTTTGGCACCATCATCCAATGCCAGGGCTTCCCTCAGTTCATTTTCTTCTTCTTTCAGCTTTGCCCAGATGGGATTCAAATCCTGCCAGTCAAAACCAACTGAAGCCGCTTTTTCCTGAGTTCTTTGGGCATGGATCAAGGCTGGTAGGGATCTGGGGATGCCTTCCAGGACAGATGTACGCTCTTTCTTTTCAGCCTTTTTCAGCCTTTCCCAGTTTATCTTGACGGCTTCGGCATCATCAAGCTTCAGATCTTGAAACACGTGGGGATGACGACGTACCAGCTTTTCGCCGATTTTGAGGAGTACTTCACGAATGCCAAACTTACCTTCTTCAAAGGCAATCTGAGCTTGAAATACGATGTGAAGCATCAAATCTCCCAGCTCTTCCAGAAGGGCTTCGTCGTCCTTGTCTTCAATAGCTTCCACAGCTTCGTAAAGCTCTTCGATAAAGTTCGGAACCAGTGATCGTGATGTTTGTTTGATATCCCATGGACATCCACAAACAGGGTCACGGAGCTGGCTGACGATGTCCACCAATCTTTGAAACTCGTTCATATTTTACTAACCTTCGTTGTGATTTGCTGCTGGCTGGAGAATACTATCTGCAGCCTTGGTTTTGATATGCATAAAGGCAAGACAAAACCAGAATATAATACTTATTGAGTACTGCTGGATAAAGATATCCGTGATACATGAAAACAGCAATGATAGTGCCCCCAACATCACGAGAAAATTGTAGTAGCCTTTTTCGTTCCTGACGCATTTACGATAAAACTGCAGGATTATGTTTCCGATCAGGTAAAAATATGGAACAAAGCCGACCAAGCCAATCTCCACCAGGATTTTGAGAAATATGTTATGCGGGTGTTCGGCATACAGGAATCTCATCGGAGCAATGCCTTTGTACCACTCTTTCCAGACGCTGATACCCATTCCAAACAGAGGATTGTCTTTGATAACTCCCAATGAATACCACCAAGCGACAAACCTGATATACATGGATGCATCCTGGTTTAATCCAGATTTCAAACGTATCAACATTGAAGCAGGTATAGCCAGTGGAACCAATAGCAGCAAAAACATCCCAAAGAGCCGGAATTTCTTTATCCTCAGAGTGATGATTCCCACTCCGAACATGACTGCCAGCAGGGCTATCCTCGTGTATGTATACAGTATCCCCAGGATGATGAGCAAGGCGAGTATACCCCAAAAAACTTTCAAGAACAGTCTTTCGGCATGAATTGTCAATGCTATGGAAAAAAAGAAGGCTATCGTATAAAATCCATTTATGGTCATCGCCGTTACCCAAAGTGATCCAATCCTCTCATTTGGATTCAGGATACCCAGTATAACTCCGATAAAACCTACTATAGCAGCTACGATCACAATAGCCTTTAGCCAATGATCATAATCTTCCGTTTTCCATCTGGCATTGGCAAAATAGATCAGCGCAATAGCAGGGACTACCCCAGTCGAGGTGAAGTAATTTGCCGCATCGGCAAAGCTCCAAGCCCGAAGCAGACCTTGTAAAGCTGCAATAAATAGAACTAGTAGAGGAAGGGGATATGGAATAATGAATTTGGGACGATTATTGGAGTAAAACTCCAGGATCAGATAGAATACCATGCTAAAAAGCAGGGCATAAAAGGATATCTCAAATGGTTTGAAAAAGAATAATGCAGACCAGATCAAGAAAGCTCCAAAGCTAAAACCGAATACCAGGCTGTATATAACCCATCCAGAAATCAAGATCATGATCAAAGCCATTCTCGAAAGCTCGAAAGTCTGTGCCATAGAAGCAACCAAAGTACATACAATCCCCAGGATACCAACACCCAAAATTGTGAATCCCAACGATAAAGGCCGCTTCCATTTGACCAATCCAGGAGAAGGAGCCTGGCTTAATGGACTTTGCGTATGCATACTACTTCATAATGATTGGCGGATTTGGAGAATCCGGTCTTTGTTGTTATGAATTATTTCCTTTATTGCTGCTACAATCGATGCCAGTATAAATCCCAATATTGTGGCAATGATAACCAGCATAGCTCTTTTGGGGCGAACTCTCTGTCCTGACATTCTGGGTGTGTCCAGGATGTCCATCGAAGGCATATCGTTCAATTCATCAAGTCTTGCAATCTCATATTGTGGATATAGATATTCATATACTTTTGTTTGAATCTCCAGGTTTAGCTTCAACTGCGCATATTGAGATCCCAGATCCGGTAATTTGGAGATATCTATCAGATACTGAGGCTTGATCCCGCTCTGACTGCTTTCAAGTTCCCGGATTTGCTTATCCAGTTCCTTCACGGTTACTTCAAGCTGTTTTACAATTGGTGAATCGGCATTATAATTCTGAAGAGCGAGTTGATAATCAATATCAGACTTCATCCTTTGGGCTATGACCTGAGAATATGAACTGATCAGTGCTGTGCTTTGAACAGTTAAATCAATTGCTTTGTGCTTGGTTTGAAAATCTCGGACAGCGATAATCAGGGAATCAATCAGAGCTCTGGTCTCTGCCACTCTGTTTTCCAGATACTCACGCTTCATTTTGCTTTTTGTATACTTCAGCTCTCTATTATAGCGATCGAGATAATCCAAAAAGAAATTAACGATATCCATAGAGAGTTGCCTGTCTTTGGTTTCGATAGATAAAACGATCAGACCGCTATTATCATCATAGTCAATATCAATCATTTTCTTGCGCATCTTTTTCAAGGCAATGTCATAACTTCTCAGAGTATCTGGATAAGTCAGATTATAATAGTTTATCAGATCGAATTTTCTGATGACCTCTTCCGAAAAACTCCTTGATTTAAGCGCATTGATAAAACCAAGAGAAGCTTCGTCCGACCCCAGATTCATGATACTGGATGTAAGCCCACCAATACTTGGCAAATTGAACGGAAGCGAACTATTATTGGATCCTACCGCATAAAAAGCAGCTGTGGACGACCATATCTGAGGGGTCAAAAGGCTGTATGTAACAGCAGATACAGCTACAACAGCTACAATTATCAATATCAGCTTACGATTCTTCAGCAATATCCTGATCAGTTCAAAGAGGTCAAAGTCTCTATGTTCCATATTTTCTATATCCTTGAGTATGTTATTACGAGTGACTTACGAAAATTCCATAAGAATCAAGCAGCGGATAATGTCAATGATTTGTTTGTAGCTTCAGAAACACTTGCACATTTGTGGTATGGGACGACACCTCATACATAAAGGGTAGTGAGTGGGTATGGATGACATATTTGTGCTCTCAGACAGACTGAAAACACAGCAGATTGATATGCGTGAAGACAGGTTCAACTATCTTTTTCATGTAAAACATCAATCCCCTTTCTGGGATTAGGGCGTATCAATATCGGAGCCTCTGCAAATATGCGCAGGGAAAAGGTAGCAAACCAAAAAGTGCAGTGCTTTTTGTTTGACAAAATGCGCTCCAGGGAATTTGTGACCTCCGTATATAGGGAGAATTATGCGAACTTTTGATACTGTATTGCCGTATCTCAAAAAGAGTTATCGGCGGATTGCGATGGGTATTGTAATGCTGGTACTGGTTGATATCGTTCAGCTTGCAATGCCAAAAGTGATTCAGTATGCGATCGACAATATACAGCAAAGAACGATTACTCAGACCGGATTGGCATATCTGGGCTTGATATTACTTGCCCTTGCCTTATGCGTTATGGGTCTACGATATCTTTGGCGCATCCTGATTATTGGCAATTCCTTCCAGATCGAGAAGAGCCTTCGGCAGGACTTTTACGATCATCTGCTCAAGATGTCCCAGAATTTCTTTAACCGTAGTAAAACGGGTGATTTGATGGCTTATGCCACCAATGATCTGAATGCGGTACGAATGCTTTTTGGCATTGGCTTGATTGCCGCATCGGACATTGTTCTGATGACTTTGGCATCGTTCTCCTTTATGATGACGATAAACTGGCGTTTGACTCTGTTGGCGATCATCCCGATGCCCTTACTATCGATTACAATCGGTTATTTTGGTAAGAAAATGCATAAACGCTTTGCTAAGGTTCAGGAAGCCTTTGCTTCAATGAGTGGGGCAGTACAGGAAAGCATCTCCGGGATCCGCGTCGTCAAAGCTTTCGTTCAAGAAAAAGCCGAAATAGAAAAAGTTGATAAAGTGTCTTGGGATTATGTCCGCCAGAATATCGCAATGGCGAAGATATCCGGAATCTTTCATCCTTTGATGGGGTTCGTGATCGGCTCCAGCATGATAATTACCCTGTATTTTGGAGGCAAAGCGGCAATCAAAGGAGAAATCAGCATCGGTGAGTTCATAGCTTTTTTTCAATATCTCGGAATGCTGGTCTGGCCTATGATTGCCATAGGTTGGATTGTGGATATGTACCAACGCGGTACTGCATCCATGAAGAGACTGAACGATATCTTTGAGCTTGAGCCGGAAATCGACAATAGCGATGCCGATGATAGCATCACCGAACTGACGGGAAAGATCGATATACGCAATCTAAGCTTCCGTTATTCTGAAGATTTACCATTGGTCTTTGATGACATTACTACCTGTATCAGTGCCGGCAAAACGCTGGCGATCGTAGGTCCTACCGGATGTGGGAAGACCTCATTGATAGAGCTTTTGACGCGAATCTACAATCCAGAAAAGGGATGCATTTTTATTGATGACAACGAACTCCATACCATTCCCCTAAACATCCTGCGCAGGGACATGGTGATGGTTCCCCAGGATATATTCCTGTTCTCCGATACAATCGCAAACAACATCCGCTTGGGCAATCCGGAAACGACTGATGAAGCCGTATTTGAAGCTGCCCGGATAGCTCAGGTCTACGACGAAATCATGGAGTTTGATCATAAGTTTGAGACCATCGTCGGCGAGAGGGGGATCACACTTTCCGGAGGCCAAAAGCAACGGGTAGCCATTGCCAGAGCACTATTGACCGTCCCTCAGATTCTTATTCTCGATGATGCTCTATCCGCAGTCGATACAAAGACCGAAAGATATATCCTGGAGAGGTTAATCTCCGAAAGAGTAGGAAAGACAACCATCATAATAGCTCATAGGATCTCGTCCATCCAACATGCAGATCACATCATAGTACTTGGTGAGGCAAAAATAGTGGAAAGCGGAAATCACCAGGAATTGATCCTTCACGGCGGTCTCTATAACGATTTGGTGGAAAAACAGAAGATCAAAGCACGTCTGGAAGGAGAGGAAATATGAACCACATGGGTGGAGGCGGAAGAGGATCCTTTTCGGAAGACGATGTAAAGGGAAAAATCTACGATCGCAGACTGTACCTGAAGATGCTACGGTATCTAAAGCCATATCTGCCAATGGTATTCATTTCCTTTTTTGTCCTGATGCTGATTACTGGAGCAGAGGTTTTGATACCCCAGATAACAAGGATCGCAATTGATGATCATATAGTCTCAAACAAGACTATCATCATCTTGGATGATGCATTGAAAGCAGAAAACTTTGTAAAGCGCTACCCAGCTCAAAAACTAAGCGTGTATTCTGCCAACAATCAAGCGTATATCATTCTCTCGACCAAAGATACAAACAAGATTGACCGCAAGGAATTAAAGGAATTTGAAGACAAAGCCCAGTTCAGCCCAGTAAACATCTACGTGCTCCAGGATACAGAAAAGAACAGACAAATCCTGTCCAAACACTTGGAGCAGAATAGATCACCTCAGATAAGAAAGAATGTGGGTATAGACGGCTGGTTCGAAGTGGGTAATGGTAAGCTGGTGATATGTCAGACCCAGCTTTCACATATCCCCAGAATGGATAGAATAGCAGTTCGTGATGATTCTGTGAAAAGCCTGATGATCCTGGCACTGATATATTTTGGCATCATTGCCATCCGCATGCTAAGTGGCTACGGGCAGGCAGTTTTGACGACCACATTTTCCCAAAAAGCGATGAATGACCTCCGGCATGATGTCTTTGCCCACCTTCAGAAAATGCCGGTCAGATTCTTTGATCAGAACCCGGTGGGAAGACTCGTTACCAGGGTTACAAACGATATCAGAACTATCGACGAAATGCTGGCCTCTGGAGTGATCACAATCGTCCAGGATGTCATCCTGGTGCTCACAATCATTGTCCTGATGCTTATCCTGAACTGGCAGTTGGCATTGGTGAGCTTTATCATCCTTCCCTTTGTATTGCTCACCATCAATATATATAAAAAGAAAACCAGAGTAGTCTATCGTGAAGTTCGCAAGCATCTGGCAGCTTTGAATGCGACCCTGGCAGAGCATATTGCAGGACAGAAGATCATCCAGCTCTTTAACCAGTACTTTCACAAACGTGATGAATTTGCCCAGATAAACCAAAGATATTTTACGACATCCATTGCCCAATTGAAGCTTTTTGCCTTCTTCAGGCCTATCATCCATGTATCGTCTCAGATTGCTGTGGCATTTATCATTTGGTATGGTGGTGGCCAGATCCTTCGGAATGTGATCACGATCGGATTATTGATGGCTTTTACGGATTACGTAAAGAAACTCTTTGAACCGATCAATGATTTTACCGAGAAGTTCAATCTCCTGCAGGGTGCACTTGCAGGCGCGGAGAGGATCTTTGACCTAATGGAGCAGAAGCCGGAAGACTATCGAGAAAATCTTGGCAAATCAATCCGCTTTGATGGAGAGGTGGAATTCAACAACGTCTGGCTCGCATACAATGAAAATGAGTGGGTTCTCAAAGATATCTCCTTCAAGATCAGAGCTGGTGAAAAAATAGCCCTGGTAGGGCATACGGGAAGTGGTAAGACTTCGATCGTCAACCTGATTCTGGGAATGTATCCATACCAAAGGGGCAGCATTGTAATCGATGGCAAAGCCCTCCATAAGTATTCACTGGCTGATGTTCGGAAAAACGTGGGTATCGTCCAGCAGGATGTATTTATCTTCTCCGGAGATATCAAAGAAAACATCGTCCTGAACAATCATGAACTGACCGACGAGCAAATCAAGCAAGTAGCAAAGTACGTAAATGCCGATAAGTTTATCCAGAATCTCCCACACAAGTATGATGAACCCGTCATGGAAAGAGGTGCGACACTATCGACAGGACAAAGACAACTCATAGCCTTTGCCCGTGTATTGGCATACAATCCCAGTATCTTTGTACTTGATGAAGCCACTTCAAACATTGATACCGAAACAGAGATCCTGATTCAGGATGCCTTACAGAAAATCATCAAAGACCGTACTTCGATCATCATTGCGCACCGTTTGTCCACCATTCAGCATGTAGATAGAATCATTGTCCTTCACAAAGGAGAAATCGTGGAAGAAGGATCGCATTATGAGCTATTGGACAATAAGGGATTGTACTATGATCTCTACAGACTTCAATATACTTAAAATGAGGGTATGGTTTTTGCATATAAAAAAAAGCTTTGACAAAAACTCTGGTTTATACAATAAATGTATCCAGTAAGTGAAATAATTGGATTCCCAAAAGGAGGAATAACATGAAAAAAGGATGGCTGATACTTATCGCCTTATTCGTCATGGCAGCCATGTTTGCTAACAGTAATACTTTAGCACCACTACGCACAGGTGCTACTAACACCCAAAGTCGCTACGAAGTAGTAGCATGGCAAGAAGATTTTGAAAGCGGTGCCGATGGTTGGGTTCACTATGATGGTGCCCTGCCTCCCAATATGTGGCACATTTATGATTTTGGTGGAACCCAGGGTAACGTCTGGTGGATGGGAGATCCTGCGTTGGCACAGGGTACAAACATCGGTGGTTATTATGATCATCAATACCTTGTCCTTGATACTCCAGCCCGTACGATTACAGCTGGCAATACAAACCTTACCTTCAAAATGAGATATAATATTGAGGATCCTGCCGGTGCTACTGCTCCATACAATGGCTGGGATGCTGCAAACGTTCGTATCTCTACAAACGGTGGAGCTACCTGGACTCCAATATCCGGTACTCCTGCTTATAACATGACATCTTCGTATGCCTTCGGTTTCCAGCATGGTGAAGGTGCAAACATCCCAGGCTGGGGTGGCGTATTGACAAACTGGACTGATTGCACATTCAATCTTAGCAGCTACGTTGGCCAAACGGTTATGATTCGTTTTGCCTTCGCATCCGATCCTGCATATTGCACCAGTGACGCTCCAGCGATGTTTGGTGTGATGATAGACGACATCGCCTTTGCTGATTATACAAACAACGGCATTAATGATGGTCAAATGACTATGTCGAGCCTTGTTCCTCTTGGAGATGACCTGTGGCACATTGCAACTATTGCTGATGCCCCATCACCAACCCATGCCATGAGGAATCAAAACGCCCAGGGCACATACAATCCAAACATGTTGAACTATCTGGTCAGCCCATCCATCCAGCTTCCTGCCTCTGGCGACTTAAGGGTGGACTTTATGATCAAGGGTAATTTTTCCGACCCCAATACTTTCCCGGAAGTAGATTATTTTGGATGGGAAATTTCTCCTGATAATGGTCTTACATGGTTTGCCATGAGTAATCCCTACGGAACTCCCGGTGGTTTGAACTATGTGTATTCAGATGCTCCACCTGAATGGGCTTCTATGGTTGATAGCTATTCTCTTGATGGTTTTATCACAGATTATGCCGGTGAAACAATTAAACTTCGCTGGTATTTCCGTTCTGATGCTGATACCCCCATTGGTACAGGGATAATGATCGACGATGTAAAAATATACAACGACATCTTCATCGCTGAACCGGAAAACCTTGCTGCAACCGCTGATGGTTCCACAGTAACATTGAATTGGAGCGCACCTGGTGGCGGTGGCGGTGGAGAACCTGGATGGTTGTTCTATGGCACCGGAACCAATAACGATTCCATCGGTACTGGAGCCGTAGCAGATTTTGACGTTGCTGCCAAGTGGGATCCAGCCGGAGCCTATGGTATTGCACCTTGGGTTGGAATGAATATTACCAAAATCAAATTCTGGCCAAACGAAGCCAATTGTGTTTATTCTGCCCGTGTATGGACTGGTGCTGCTGCCAATCTCGTAGTAGATCAGGTTGTCACCAATCCTGTGATCGGTGCTTGGAACGAAGTAGTACTTACCACACCTTATACAATTCCATCCGGAACATACCTTTGGGCTGGATATCGTAACAACACCCAGGGTGGTTATCCTGCCGGTGCTGATGCTGGTCCTGCTGTCGAAGGTTATGGCAATATGATCCGTCTTGGTGGTTCATGGTCTACTCTCACAGCTATTTCCAATCCTCCGATCGACGTCAACTGGAACATCCAGATCTACGTCGAAGATGCCAACGGACGCGAATATATATTGGGACAGCTTCCTCAGAATGAACAGACCACCACCGGTACTCTTGCCCTTTCAAACCAGACAAATACAAGGCAGACCCGCGACGTAACTGCATACAAAGTATATCGTAATGAGATGTTTGTAGCTGAAGTTCCCGGATCAGTTCTTTCTTATGTGGATCAGGGAGTAGATCCAGGTCTTCATACCTACTATGTAACAGCACTGTATGGTGATAATGAATCTCTGCCATCTAATCCTGCTGTGGTCTTTGTTGTTCCGACTGGTATGACTGAGATGTCTCACGATGATGGAACTGCTGAAAGCGGACTAAGCCTTGGTGCTACCAGACAGATGGCTGTCAAATACAGCTTTGGAAATCATGTCGAAGTCAGATATATCAAAATCTTTGTTCATACCCAAAATACTACTGGTATAATTGTAAGAGTTTGGGATGCTACAGGTGCCAATGGTACTCCTGGGACTCAGCTTCTACAGCTTCAATATCCTGCCAGTTCAGTATTACCTGGCTGGAACTATATCACCATCCCTGATGGAGTTGCCATCCAGGGTGGAAACTTCTACGTCGGCGTATTGGAAACTACAAACGCAAATCAGATCGGTCTCGATCACTCCTCAAACGGTTTCAGTTACAAACGCGTAACTACTGCTTGGGAACCAGTCACCGAAGGTGAATTGATGATTCGTGCCCTTGTAGTACCATCTTCTGATGCTACTGAACACAATATCCCAGCCCTAAAGCTGAATGCTTCAAACTTCCCGAATCCTTTCAATCCTGAAACTACGATCAGCTATAGTACACCTGCAAGTGGAATGGCTTCGGTCAAGGTTTACAACATGAAAGGTCAGGTAGTTCGCACTCTGGTAAACGAAAATCATAGTGCCGGAACATACAGCGTGGTATGGAATGGAACAGATGACAACGGTTCACCTGTTTCCAGCGGATTGTACTTCTACAGACTAAGCCAAAACAACAAGGTCGTAACGAAAAAAATGCTTCTGGCAAAATAAACCCTACGACCCTCTAAGTATAAAGCCCGGATTTTTCATCCGGGCTTTTTGTTATCCGCTCATTCAAAAGACCCTTGAACGTGTCTTCCAATATAACAAATCGGTGGTTTTTCAACCAATTTGAGCACACAAAAACAGTAATCTATACCAATCCTCCACCCATTTTATGGGGCACTGCCCCATACCCCGGTTATTCAACAGTCTTTCATATTAAACCCATATCATCCCTATATCAAGTGTATTTGTGAATACGCTTGATATAGGCTTGATATACGCTTGATATAGGCTTGACAGTAGTGTAGGATTCCGATCCTACAAGAATTGACAG
Organism: uncultured Candidatus Cloacimonadota bacterium; assembly: GCA_964634275.1. GTDB lineage: Bacteria > Cloacimonadota > Cloacimonadia > Cloacimonadales > Cloacimonadaceae > CAZZCS01. The sequence goes on from CAZWIS010000007.1 coordinate 49,216, forward strand.
AAGAAATAAACTTGCAGGAATCCATGATTTCATTAGTATTAAATATAGTATCAGTTACAATAGTAGAAAGTAGAATAATGTCAGGGGGAATAGCCTTGACAGAGGAGTATAGATGTCCAAAGTGCACATGATTGTATTGGGCTTTCTGAATAACCAGCCCCTATATGGTTACAAAATCGGGCAGATCATATCGGAAGGTAAGATCAGCGTATGGACAGGTATCAGATTGCCTTCCATCTACAAAGCCCTGCAAACACTCGAACGGAAAAAATGTATCAAAGGAACAGAGATGAGCGAAGGATATAGCCCACCCCGAACTGTATTCACCATTACATCCAAGGGCAAAGAGTATCTTCGGGACATTCTAAAGAAAAATCTGGTCGATGAGTGTGACAACATCCACGACTTCTGGTTATCCATCTCTTTTGCCAACAACATCTTTGGCAAAAACGAAATCCTGGAACTAATCGATCAGTATCTGGCTAATCTGGAACAAGCTAATGATTTGCGAGAATTAAAGCACTGTGAAAAGATGAAAGCCGAATGTAGCGTCCCTTTTGCACACAAGCATCTGATGGATCTCAGTGTCCGTTTACAAAGCATCCAACAAAAAACAATCCGCGAATTGAAAGAAGCTATTATAGCTGATAAATACAGTGAATACCTGATACCGGAGGAGAATTAAAGTGAATAGATACATCATACTAATCCTGTTGCTTGCGGTTTCCGCATTAAGCGCACAGCCTCTCAGTCTGGATAGAGCCCGTCAAATAGCAATGGAAAACAACAATGATTACCAGATCAAAAGAGCGGAGTATAACGCAGCGAAGTGGAGCAAAACCAATGCGTTGGGATCTATGCTACCCAGCCTGAGCCTTGGTGGAAACTATATCTACAGCGATCCTGCCACTACTGTCCAAAGTGGAGCGGGTGCTTTTACGCTGAACAACGATATGCGGACGATATCACTAAATCTTTCGCAACCGATCTTTTTGGGAGGGAAACTATGGCAGGCATACAAAATCAGCCAGATATCAGAGGAAATGGCTGCTCTCGCACTTAAAAACGCTGAATTGAAACTCTTTCAGGAAGTAGAATCAAAGTACTTGAATGTTCAGCTTCTGGAGACCCTGCAAAAGCTGGGAGAAATGGAACTGGCATCCGCAACCAAAAACCTCGAAATGGCTTCCTTGAAGTACGACAATGGTTTGATCTCTGCTGCGGAACTGTATCGTTTTCAGGCAAACAAGGCATCAAGTGAAGTTTCCGTCTTGCAATCTAATACTGCACTCCAGCTTGCCCGAAGGGATCTGGTCAACTACTTGGGTCTGGATTATGTCCCTCAATTGGAAGAAATGGAGATAGCTTTGGAAGATCCAATGCTTGAGCTGCTAATCCACTATGGTTTGAACCAGACTGAGGTAATGATCGACCGTTCCTTGCGAATGGCTGCCAAGAACAATTTGGGTATCTCGATCATGGAGTCGTCTGTATCGCTATCGAAAAGAGCATACAACATCAGTAAATCAGCCTTTCTTCCATCAATAATGCTTACTGGGAGCAGGCAGTTCAAAGAAAACGGAATAGACCGTTATGAGTATAAATCGTCGGATCAGATTGTTCTAAGTGTGTCCATCCCACTATTGCCGCAAATATCGAATTATGCGGGTACACGCAAGGCTTATTATGATTACAGAGTGAATGAACTAAATGCCAAAACTGCAATAGACGGAATCAACCTGGGTGTGGAAAGCGCAGTGCTGAACCTCATCAGTTCTGCCAAACAGGTCAAAGCCAGCTCACTTGCCCTTCAATATACAGAGCAATCCTACGAACAAATGCAGGAGAGATACCGGCAAAATATGCTTTCCAGTAGTGATTTGATAGATATTGAGCTGATGATAAACGCAGCTCGCACATCCAATGTTAATGCCGTTTTTGCCTATTTGAAGAACAAAACAGCCCTGCAAAACCTGATTGGTAGTACAGAAAACCAGGTTTTACTACAAATTATTGAACAATAGCTGGAGGAACAATGTCCAAAAAATACATAATTTTAGCCGCCCTTACCCTACTCGCATTAGTATCATGCAAGCCCAAGGAAGCAGGTAACCGAAAAGCTTCCCGGGCTGATGATGTTCAACCCGTGATTTTGGAAGAACTCAGCCTGCGTCCCATAGACGAGTATATTATGGTATCCGGAAAAGTCGAGGGAATAGTAAACATTAGCATGAGTAGCGAAACAAGCGGAAGGATTCTGGAACTCAACAAAAAACTGGGTGATCGAATAGAAAAGGGTGAACGGCTCGGTAGAGTGGATAACGACGTCTTCAAAATCCGGGTTCAACAATCCGAAGCCGCACTACAATCCGCTCAATCTGCATTTGAAAACGCCCGGCAAAATGCCAGCTTTGCCGAAGAATCATATCGGCGAAAATTGATCTCCGAACTGGAATACAACTCTATCCTATCTGCCCTGAAGGGTGCACAAGCTGGATTGGATGGAGCAAAAGCAAATCTGGAATCCGCTCGTACAGCTTATAACAACACCTATCTCGTTGCTCCCGAAGCAGGTAACATCTCCAACCTGTTTGTCAGTCTGGGACAAGTGATCAATCCCAATCAGGCAGTTGCCCAGATCACCGATGCCAGTACATTGATCCTGAAAACAGGTGTGGGAGAGACTCAAATTGCCAAGCTCAAAAAAGGACAACTTGTAGAGATATCCTATCCAGGGATGAGCAAAAGCTTGATGGCAGTAGTCCGTGGTTTTGGCATCAGCCCTCTTCCTGGTTCTGCCACCTACCCGATAGAGATTGAACTGAAAAACAAAGATAACCTGATGCCAGGCATGGTTGTAAGTGCCCGTATCCTCAGCAACCGTTTGGAAAACAAGCTCTTTACTACCATCACCAATATCAGCCGTGAGTTTGACCGAAGCTACGTCTTCATCATGGGAGAAGACAACACCGTAACCAAGCGAGAAGTGCAATTGGGACAGGTAATTGGAGAGAACGTAATGATCCTCTCGGGAGTAGTATCAGGAGATCGAATAGTGATCAGCGGAACTGAAAACCTGGAAGATGGCATGAAAGTCCAGATCAGGCAATAGGGCGGTACAAGATGTTTTCTGTAGCAAAAATCTCGATCAGATATTCAGTTCTGATCAACATGCTGACACTGGCTATCCTGATATTTGGAATATTCTCCATGATGTCCTTACCGAGGGAAGAGTATCCTGCTGTGGATTTTGGTAGTGTCATAGTATTTGTAGCATATCCTGGTGTATCTCCTGCCGAGATCGAGCAACTGATAGTTTCGAAAGTAGAGACTGCTTTGAGTGGTTTGGAGGGCCTTAGCTATATCTCTTCGATTGCCGAAGAAGGAAGGGCGACCTTCCGCATAGTATTTGAAACAAGCAAGGATCCCGAAAAAGCCTTCGACGAAGTAAGCAGAGAGATGAACAAGGTAACCGATCTTCCCTCGGATGCCATGGACCCGGTAATCATCCGGCTCAATATGAGAGAGGTCAATCCTATTGGTCAGATCGTCCTGGGAGGCGACTTCAACGCTGAAACACTGCGGGAAATAGCTGAACGCGTAGAAGATGGAGTATTGTCGATAGACAACATTTCCAAGGTAGATGTAGTCGGAACCCGCGAACGGCAAATATGGGTAGATGCGGATCAGGCAAAGCTTGATGCTTATGGAATCAGCCTATCTGACCTGACTGGAATCTTGCAAGGCAGAAACCTCAATATTCCGGGAGGGACCTCCAGGTTCGGCAAGATTGAGTTTCTGGTACGTACTCTGGGAGAGTTTAATTCTGTGGTAGAAATCGCCTCCATGATCGTTCAATCCGATGCCTCCGGAAGAGCAATCCGAATCGGAGACATTGCCGCAGTACGGGATACTCTGAAGAAACCCCAGACAATAGCACGGTTGAATGGTTCACAGTCGGTAAGTATATTCCTCTACAAAAGAGCAGAAGGAAACATCATCAAGGTGATGCAGGAAGTTCGCTCATACGTAGATGAAGTCCGGGCAAGTATTCCAAATCTAAAGATTGACGTTCGTAACGATGGCTCGATTGACGTCCGAAATGGAATCAATGCCTTGGGATCCAGTGCACTCAAAGGTATCCTGCTGGTATTTATCACCCTGCTCTTGTTTTTGGGCTGGAAAAATGCTCTCTTTGCGTCATTCGGAATTCCGCTCAGCATATTCATCACTTTCATAGTGATTCCTCTCTTTGATGTAACCCTTAATAATCTTACAATTTTTGGTCTTATAGTGGTAGTCGGAATGGTAGTGGACAATGCCATCGTTGTTTTGGAAAACACACATCGTTACCGGGAAGAGGGGTATTGCCACAAAGATGCCATCATCAAGGGTGTGGATCAGGTTATCATGCCAGTTTTTTCTTCGACGCTTACGACAATTGCAGCTTTTATGCCGATGCTCATGATGGTGGGTATAATGGGTAAGTTTTTATCCGTTTTTCCGATCGTGGTATCTATCGCCCTTTTGGGTTCGTGGTTTCAAAGCATGGTAGTCCTGCCGAACAATATCCATCAGTTTGGCAGACATGAAACCAGTAAGAATGATCGAACTGCAAGAATGATCAAACCCATTGTCGAAGGATACAAGAAAGCTCTGGTCAAAGTATTGAAACATCGGCAAATCGCTTTGTGGAGCATTGTCTTGATGCTGTTCCTCTCTTTGGGGATTCTTGGCTCTGGCCTGATCAAATTTGAGTTCTTCCCAACCGCACTTTCCCAGACTATGCAGATGCAGTTTCAAACCCCTATCGGCACAATCCTCGAAGAAACAGAAAGGTTGGTTACCCAAATCGAAGATCATATCCTGAATATGGAAGAAAGCGCAGACATCCGTTTCGTAGTCGGAAACGTAGGTGCTCACGGTAGTGAAGGAAGACGGATCATCAATTCCAGCTATGCCCAGATCAACATCGACCTGGTGGATCTAAAAGACATGAAGTATACACACGATCAGATTCGTAATTCCATCCGTACCTTTCTCGACAAGCTTCCTGGATTGTATTCGTACAGATTTACCCAAAGCTCTTCCGGTCCTCCGATTGGAAACGACGTGGAACTGCGGATCAAAGGTGACAATCTGGAACGGCTGGCTTTCATCAGCGAAGTGGTCAAATCCAATCTCCGAAACATACCGGGGGTCACAGATATCGAAGATAGCTTTGAAAAGGGAAAGATGGAGGTTCGCATCGTTCCAAACCAGGAAAAACTATCGATGTATGGACTCAGCGTAGCACAATTGGCTTCTACGATCAGAACTGCCAGTGCAGGTACCGAAGTAGGAAAATTCCGGGGTTCAGGAATAGATGAACATCCCCTGATAGTAAAGCTGGATGACAAATACACCCAAGACCTGGAAATTCTAAAGAACCTCAAGATCAGAACGCGAATTGGGGAACTAATTGCCATCCGCGATTTGGCAGAGTTCGATTTTTCCAGCAGTCTTTCGAGTATCGAACACCGAGACAAAAAACGGATAATAACGATTACAGCATCCAATACCACCTACGAAGAAAATGGCCGGATGAAAAAGCGAACTACCTCGGAAGTGCTGGACATGCTGTTTGGCAACAAAGTCCGTGGAACCGATGGAATGATGCCGAATTTTGAACAGCGATATCCAGGTTACACTGTAGACTTCGGTGGTATCCAGGAAGAGCAAAACAAGAGCTATTCATCCTTGGGAAGAGCGTTTCTCCTCGCCCTGCTTCTGATCTTTACGATCCTGGCTTCCCAGTTTCGATCTTATGTCCAGCCTCTAATCGTGATGATGACCATTCCCTTTGCGTTTATAGGAGTGATCATCGGACTCTTAGTAACCGGACTTTCATTTGGGTTGAATACTTTGATATCTGTTGTCGCCCTCGCTGGAGTGGTGGTAAACAACGCTATCATCCTGATAGATTTTATCAACCAGGAAAGGGATAAGGGAGTGGATAGATGGCACGCAATCATAAACAGCGGAGCAGTTCGCCTCAGACCAATCATCTTGACCACTACAACTACTGTAGCCGGAATGTTACCCTTGGTGTTCTCAACTGATCCTTCCTCACAGTCCTGGCGTCCCCTGGCAGTGAGCTTTACTTTTGGTTTGCTCTTTGCTTCGGTCCTGACCCTCTTTCTGATCCCGGTAATCTACAGCATGGTGGATAGCTTCTTCGGAAAGTTCGGCATGACACGGTTCCAGGAACACAGTAAATTCACGGAAGTAATAGATTGTAAAACTACCGAATAAAGCATGATCTCCATCCGGAGTATGCAAAACATGCTCCGGATGCTTTCAATTTGGGCTTTTCAAATACCCAAGCTATTGCCTTGGATTTGTGTGGGAGCGCTCCATACCCCGATTATTCAACGGTCTTTGATATGCTTGAAAGGAGCTTCATTACAAACCTGTGCCCATGGTATCGTGCAGTTTCTGGGGGTAATCCCCTGATGTCCCGCCGCATCGTAGGCACAAGTTTGCAGGTATTCATTCGTACTGCTCCATTTTAAAGCTCTCAATGCGCCAATAGCGGATTATACTAAGCTTTCAGATTGTAAATTCGGGTAAACGCAAACAAAGTATTGACAGAAATTGGATCAATGTTTCTATAGACGGCGCTTGCTATCTTTTGAGCAAATATTATTGGGATTGGAGCATCATAATGAAAATATTCATACCCATGTTTTTGCTGCTGCTATGCGTTAGCGCTATTTTCGCAATACCATTACAACTTGTTGTGTACTCCACTCCGGAGTTTATACGATATCACAATGTTTCGAGTGTATCTGAAGTTCTCCGATTTACCGATGACAGTGGTATCGAGGTGTATTATTATGATTCGCAGTTTGTGATAGCTGGATTCACACAGGTCAATGCTGAAAATGCCCTACCGATAGCAAGACTCAAGTCAATCACGACTTCCCCAAAACACTACTTTTATCTGGTTTCATTGGATAGGAGAACTCCTTACGACGAGCTGATAAACATAGGCGAGATAGTTTATACTTCGGATAATACACTTCTTCTCCAAAGTGAATATGATGCTCTCAATCTACGGAATAGATCGAGCCTGGAATTTACCGAACTAAAGTATACCGCCCTCAAGTATATGCCCGAAACGATGCCCCGCGATCCAAAAGTATCCCGAAATCCCAGCATAATGCAATTAGTCAATGCCGTACATCCAGATAGCGTAATGTGGTTTATCCAAAATCTGGAGAACTTTCACAATAGATATTACTCAGACCCCAACAGATTTGAAGTGGCTACCTGGATCAAGACACAGTTCGAACGATTTGGCATCACAGATGTGGTATTGCAGGGGTTCAATGCTCTCGGATACTCGCAACATAATGTAGTAGCCACAATACCGGGATCAGTCAATCCTGAAAAGTATATTGTAATCGGGGGTCATCACGATTCAAATTCAAATTCTACATCAGTACCAATGTTTGCTCCTGGAGCTGATGATAATGCTACTGGGACTACCGCTACTTTGGAAATGGCACGGGTTATGATGAGTACCGGATTCCAACCCAAGAACTCCATCCGCTTTGTTACATTTGCTGCAGAGGAAGTAGGTCTGTTTGGTAGCGCTCATTTCGTCGATGCAGCCATAAGTGAATCTTCCGACATTCTCCTGGCAATAAATCATGATATGCTGGGTAACAACACGCTTGAACCCGATAACTGGCAATTGAAGATAGTTCCCTATGATGGTTCGATCAATCATAGTATACTTGCCTATCAGATAGCGGAAGCATATACTAGCCTGAGTCCTTTTTTTGATCAATACAATAGCCCTTATAGCGATAGCTACAACTTTTGGACAGGTGGAATACCCATCACATATTTCAAGGAACACGAATACAGCCCATATATGCATACCGTTGATGATCTCGCCATTCATATTGATGCAGACTATTGTGCGGAAATAATCCGAGCTTCCGCTGCTACTGCCGCTACTTATGGATTGATGACTGCTCCACCCAATGTATCAGTTGCCGATACAGGGACCGGACATTCACTGATAATCAGCTGGGAAAACTCAATTGATCCCAGCCTCCAGTATTATCATCTGTTTTATAATACACATGGACAATACTTTGAAAACCCAATCATAGTATATCCCCTGCTTGGCAATGAAACATCTTTTATCCTGGAGGGCTTGGATGATTCTGTAGAGTATTTCATCGCACTTTCTACCGTGAATTCGGAAGGGATTGAAAGCTATCTGAATAATACCAGCGCCACTCCAAGAAGTATTCCACGAGTTCCGCAAAACTTTGTCGATGAACCGGATTTTGGTATGATCCACTTTTCCTGGAATGCAAATCCGGAGCTTGATATAGCTGGATACCATCTCTACAAATCTTCACCACCAAATATATCTGAGCATCAGATAGGCGGCTTGATTCCGGATACGAGTTTTACCGATTCAGTCTTTGAGCCGGGAAATGAATACTTTCAGTATCAGCTATGTGCAGTGGATTCAGACGGCAATGAAAGCCAGCGGACAGATATTGTCCAAACTCGAAAAGTTAGCCTCAATACCGGCATCCTGATTGTCGATGACACTATTGATGGTAGCGGTGCAACTCCATTTCAACCAAGTGCGGAACAAGTGTTTGATTTCGTCGATAGTATCATGAGTCCGTTCCAGAGAACGATCAAGGACTTGCAGGCAGATAGCAACCTTCGGCTCAGTGAAATTGGTATTTACGAGTGTATCTTTTGGCACAGTTTTAACCAGACCGAGTCTGAGCTGTTTTACTCCAACATTGATCAGCTAATCCGCTACATCGAACTGGGGGGAAAGCTGTTTTTATCGACCTATTATCCGACTCTAAAGATTGGCATGAACAGCGGGTATCCGGTTATCTTTGGGTATGATTCCATTCTCAGCTCGGTTTTCGGGATCGGTTCTGCAAACTATGCCAATTCTGCCAGATTCAAATATGCCATTCCTCTTGTCCCAGGGTTCCCTGCGTTGACGGTCGATCCTCAAAAAACAATAAGCTCGATGAATGGTCATATTTTCAGAGTGGAATCCATTGAGGCTACTCCCGAGGCACAAAACATTTACAAATTTGGTTCAGACTACGAAAATACCAGTCCCCAAGGAATCCTGAATGACTTGCCAATCGGAGTTTATAACGAATATGGAAACGGTAAAGTGCTCACACTTAGTTTTCCCCTCTACAATATGGATGCCACATCAACCAACTCACTGGTAAACTACACCATGCATGATCTGTTTGAGATCGAGGTATCTACTCCTGATGCAGAAATGGTACCTGTAGGCATCCTCACCACCACTCCAGTATACCCCAATCCTTTTACTGCCCGTTCAAGTTTCACAGTCAAAACCTCGGACAAATCAACACCCCTTCGGATAAATGTCTACAACATCAAGGGACAGTTGGTACGAGAACTTTATAATGATCTGCCCCATAGTAACACTCAGCATTATAGTTGGGATGGCTTTGATAGCAAAGAGAAAGAGGTAGCAAATGGTATCTATTTGCTCAAAACCACCCAAGGCAGGCACTCTACGATCAGCAAAGCAATAAAACTGAAGTAAGCAATGCTCTGGCACCACATGATCCCGATTATCTTTGCTTTTTGAACCTGAACGATTAAACTTTGTGTAGAATACGATCATGCTGGAGGAAACATGTTAAATGATCTTGAGATAGCTCAAAGTATTAAGATGAAACACATTTACGAGATAGCGTCATCTCTGGGACTGACATCCGATGATCTTGACCTGTATGGGGATTACAAGGCAAAGATACGCTACAAAACAATGATGAGATTGGAGAATAATCCCACTGGGAAACTGATCCTGGTCTCTGCCATTACACCTACTCCTGCAGGCGAAGGAAAAACAACAGTATCAATTGGACTGTCTCAAGCTTTGAACAAACTCGGTAAAAAATCGATTGTCGCGCTACGTGAACCATCCCTTGGTCCTGTGTTTGGAGTAAAGGGAGGAGCTGCCGGAGGTGGATGGTCACAGGTCTTGCCCATGGAAGATATAAATCTCCATTTCACCGGTGATTTTCATGCTGTTACCACTGCCAATAATACTCTTGCTGCTTTGATCGACAACCATATCTTTTATGATAATGATCTCCGTATCGATCCCCGCAGGATAACATGGAAGCGGGTTTTGGACGTAAACGACAGAATGCTGAGGAAGATCGTAATCGGACTTGGAGGCAGCAAACAAGGTATCCCCCGGGAAAACGGTTTTGACATTACTCCGGCATCAGAGATTATGGCTATCCTTTGCCTTTCCAACAATATGGACGAGCTGAAAGAGAAGATCGGGAATATTACAGTTGGATTCACTTTTGGAGGTGAACCAGTCAAAGTACATCAGTTTGGTTATGAAGGTGCAATTGCAGCATTGCTAAAGGATGCCCTGAAACCAAATATTGTCCAGACTTTGGAGGGAACACCGGCATTTGTTCATGGCGGTCCTTTTGCAAATATTGCCCAAGGAGCAAATAGCATCATTGCTACCAAAAACGCTCTCCGTTTGAGCGATTATGTCGTCACAGAAGCAGGTTTTGGCTTTGATCTCGGTGCTGAAAAGTTCTTTGATCTGGTTTGTAGATATGGTGGGTTCTGTACCAATGCTGTTATTCTGGTAGCAACTGTCCGCGCCCTCAAAATGCATGGAGGGGCAAAGCTAAAAGATATAAGCAACCCCAATCCTACCGCTGTCAAAGAGGGTTTGGAAAACCTTGGCAAACACCTCGAAAATATGCACAAGTTCGGTATGAAATCCATTGTAGCCATAAATCGCTTCCCCTCTGATACAGATGAGGAGATCAAGCTCATAATAGACTTCGTACGGGAAAATGGTTCTGATGCCTCTGTTGTGGAGTATCATGCCAAAGGTGGAGCAGGAGGACTTGAACTGGCAGAGAAGGTGATCCAGATGGTGGATGACGATACTTGCCAATATAAAGGATTGTATGACTGGAACAGCCCCGTCGAGGACAAAATCCATACTATTGCCTCTGAGATCTATGGTGCACAAAAAGTGGACTATACTGCAGATGCCAAGGCTGACCTCAAAAAGATCAATAAGTATGGCTTTGACAAGCTCCCAATCTGTATCGCCAAAACCCAAAAGTCTCTGTCTGATAATCCGGAGCTATTAGGACGCCCGAAGGACTTCCTGGTGACTGTAAGAGAAATCATAATCGCTTCCGGAGCAGGATTTCTAATCCCAATCACCGGTGAAATCATGCGGATGCCTGGCTTACCAAAACATCCATCAGCAGAGATAATCGATATCGAGCACGACGGAAACATTAGCGGACTTTTCTAAGCAAGGGAGGATATAATGCCCAAAAAGATACTCAAAATTCTTGCCGCCATCGTTATTATCAAAGTGATACTCATTGCCGTGGGAGTGGCTATATTCTTTTTCTACAAAAGCCATTGTTCGGAAGAACAGGAAGACACTACCGAAGATACTGAATAGCATAACACAATTCGTCTCAGATCAGATTGATTCATTACATAGCTGGTGTAATACGCCTATTGGTGTAACAATCTGCTCACTATGAGAATGCTAAGTGACACCGTACTTATCCGATCTGGATCTTTGTAGTATTGAGCCTATAAACATCAGACCAAATGCAATGTCGCTTATTATCATCCAAACAAGGATGAAAGCAATAATCCGTCGGGGTCTGGGATTCCAGATAAACTGAAGAGGTACTGGCATCATATCCGTTTGACGCCACTTTTTGTGATATTGGGTGAGAATAGGATGAGCCCGTACATTGGATAAATCAAGCAACTGCCGGATATGTTTCTGATGATACAACCTCCCAGCCAGACTACCACTGAGATCGTAATAGCTAAAGCCCTTGTAATCAAACTGAGGCAGCTTTTCTACCAAAGTATCATATCCCCGATCAAACAAACAACTTGCCACAGTATCGCCCGTTGCTTTGTAATAATCAGATAGTTCCAGTAAAACAGATATCATGCCATTCAACACATAGTACGGTTTCTCAGCGGGATACTCCATAAACCACAGTTCACCTGTTTCATCCTCATAAGTCAGATTGGAATACGATGGCAGGAGACTGTTCAGAGCTTTCTTTGAATAATCAAAGTAAAGCGAATCTGCCATTAGTTCAGAGCGGTTCCGCAGAACGTTCATGATTACAGCTTGTGCCAAAGCCGAAGCCCAGGGAGCTTTCATCTGGAAACTATCATAGTCAAATGTGTAATAGTTTATCAGAGTACTATCTGTTTTAACGGCATTATCGACTAACCAATCAGTCGTAGCAAGGAAAGCCTTCAGCTTGTTCGGATTATCCTTTTCCAAATATGATTGTTGCGCATAACGTGCTATGAAAAGGGGGTTGTATTGTGGTGTGTGCGCTTGTAAATACTGGATGGGAACCCCATTTGAATCGAGTGCCAGATGATGGTTGATCGGGTTTTTACTGATCCGATACCAGATCGCTTCCAATGTGGAATTGACCCTTACTTCGGCAAACTGCCAGACGATAGTAGTACATATAAAACCGGCAAGTACGGCAATTAATAAACATTTAAAGGTTCTATTCATTTATCTTTTTACCTTGAACGGTAGGGTGATCAAGAAGATCAGAAATTGGAAACACACAATTGACGCCCCTGTCGGGAGATTGAAAAACCAGGACAAGGCAAAACCACAGATGGCTGATATCAGCGCTACTATACATGCCATGATCAATGCCTTTGTGAATCTACTGGTCAGATTAAACGCTATTGATGCCGGCAATACCAATTGCGCTGTTACCAGTATGATTCCGGCAATTTTGAGATTGATCACAATGTTTACTGCTAACAACAGCAGGAACAGGTAGTTTGTGAGTTCCGTTCTGATGCGATAAACCCTGGCAATTTCCATATTGTAAGTAGTGTAAAACAGCTCTTTGAAAAACAGCAGGATAAAGCTGATGTTGATTACACTCAGCCCAGCTAACTGGTAGATGTCACTTCTGTTGATCAAAAGAACATTTCCAAAGAGATAGCTTGCCAAATCGAACGTATAGCTAAGACGTAATGCTATCAGGATAATACCAAAAGCCATTGATACCGATAGAAAGATGCTAATAGCATTTGCCTCGTCCAGCTTGAACTTCTTTGAGAGAAATCCTATGGACAGACTGATGATTGCCACAAAAAGCAAGGTAACAATTTGCATATTGAAGCCAGCAAACAAAGCTATGGCAATACCCGCAAAAGCTATGTGCGACAAGGCTTCCCCCATATATGATATCTTCCGCAATGTGACATAGGGAGAAAACAGAGACAAACTGATCGCTGACAGAATACAGCCCAGTATTGCATGGAATACAAAATCATAAACCATCATGCTTCCTCAATAATCCTTCTCGATGATACGAAGTGTATCACCAAATGTTTTGTGGACAATCTCGGAATTGATCAGTTCGGTATGATCATGACAATGCAAGGATTGGTTCAAGCAGATCAAAAAAGTGCAATAGCGGTTTAAGGTATGAAGATCGTGCGATATGGTTATGATAGTTTTTCCCATCTCATGTACTTTTTTCAGAATGGTAAAAAAGCTCTCTACTCCCGGTCGATCAATACTGGCTTCGGGCTCATCCAGTACCAGATAATTGCTATTGACGACCAAAGCCCTTGCCAACAGCACTCTCTGAAACTCTCCCCCAGATAGGGATCCGATTAATGATTTGCGATGGTGGTATATTCCCGTTTCTTGCATCGCCCAATCTGCCTTTTCTCTTTCTCGCTTCCCAAAACGTTTTCCAAGTCCAGTTTCAGCTGCCAAACCCATCAACACAATATCCATCGCGGTAGCTGGAAAATGCTGGTCGTAACTTTCCTTTTGAGGAAGATAACCGATACTGTGTTTCCTTAGCCATGTAGTATTAAGCTCGGAATCGATATAAACCATTCCATCATAGTCGTTTATCGTACCCAAAAGGATCTTGATCATGGTAGATTTTCCTGCCCCATTGGGACCAATAATAGCAGCAAACTCACCATCCGGGATTATCAGATTGATATCCTTCAGGATAACTTTGTTGCCAATTGCATAGTTCAAGTTCCGGAATTCTAACATGGATCAGAGACCACTCTTCATTATTTCCCAGTTTTTTAGAATGTAGTCACTGATACTATTCGGATTCAAGGTATTACCCAAAGGATCAAGGGTCAAAAGCTGCAGCTTAAACTCGGAAGCAAGAACCTCGGCTGATTTTGGATTCATCTGGGGCTCGATAAAGATACTCTTTACTTTGTATTCCTTTATCTTTTTGCCTAACTCACTCAATTCTCTGGGGCTGGGTTCTTTGCCAGGTGAAGATTGGACAAAGCCAACACAGTGAATACCATATCTGTCGGTAAAGTATTGAAAGCTATTGTGATATGTGACTACAGCGGGGTTTGTCAAATCATTCCGATCGTTCTGAATTCTTTGATCCGCAGCCATCAGTTCCCTGATCATAACGCTTGCATTCTGTTTGATCAGCTCTGCCAGATTTGGATAAACACCGATCAACGAACCAGATACCGCATTTGTGATATTGATCAGAAGCTCCGGAGAAGTCCAGATATGAGGATCGATATCGCCATGATGATGCTCTGCATCATGATGTGAATCATGATGATTGTGGTCATCATCCCCGTCCCGGTCCAAAAGCTCAGGGTCGAGCAGTGAAGCAATCTCCAGATGCTTTGCGGAATATTGATCAAAGACTTTTTGAAGATTTGTCTCCAATCCCAATCCATTGGAAATTATGAGGTTGGCTTTGTACATCATTGCAAGGTCGCTGGGATTGGGTGACCATGTATGAGGTGATGCATTTGGTGGTATAATTGATACCACATCGACTTGATCACCCACGAGCTGACGAACCATCAATTCGTACGGGTAGATCGAGACTACGATTATGCTCCTGTCATCTTTGCCAACCGTGTTTGAGAAATAATTATGGATCAGGCGAAAGCCCTCGAAGATAATTACCAATACTATGACGATGATAATTACTCTCAAGATTATACGTAAACTCTTGTTCATTGCCCACCTCCTGGATTGGGTGATTTACTAATATATTCAGAGATCAGGTATTTGCTATCCTCATCAATTTCGATTTCGAGATATATGCCATCTTCGCTATATTCTTCCCTGTTGATTATAGCTATCTCGTGGAGCTTTGATACCAGTGCAGTTTTGTCGTAAGGCAGCTTGAGTTCGTAGCTGTCTGTATTGAAGAGGTTCTTTTCGATAGAATCTTTTAGCTTATCTATGTTTTGATTGGCTCCTGCAGAAATGCAAACGGCATTGGGAAAACGTTTTTCGAGCAGGGACACAAATCTGTCTTCGAGTTTGTCGATCTTGTTCAGAACCAATACCTGCTTGATGTTATCCGCTTTGATCTCTTTCAAGACGTTGTTTACCTGATCTATATAGTATAGATATCGTTCATCAGACGCATCTACTATGTGCAGCAGCAAATCTGCATCTTTTACTTCCATCAGGGTCGCTTGAAATGATGCCACCAAATGATGTGGCAGGTTCGAGATAAAACCCACCGTATCAGAGATGACCACCGGTAAGCCGGCATTCATCTTTAGCTGTCGGGAAGTAGAATCCAGCGTGGCAAAGAGCTTGTCTTCCACAAGAACACCAGCATCCGTCAGAGTGTTGAACAAAGTGGATTTCCCTGCATTAGTATATCCCACAAGGCATAGTTTTTTGGTGCGAGTTCGTTGTTTACGCTGAGTTTCTTTTTGATGGACGATTTGGGAGATAGCTTTTTTGATCCTGCGTATATGAACCCGGATCAACCTTTTGTCGATTTCGATTTGCTTTTCACCCATGCCTCTGGCTGCGCTACCCCCAGCACTTCTGGCAGTACCACGTTCCTTGTCAAAATGTCCCCACAGTTTTCTAAGACGGGGAAGCTGGTACTGTAGCTCGGCAAGCCGAACCTGAAGTTTGGCTTCATTGGTTTTGGCATGGTCATGAAAAATGCTGAGAATCACTTCGGTTCTATCAATCACGGATATATTGAATCGATTTTCAATATTGCGTACTTGCATAGGGCTAAGCTCTTCATTGACAATGAGGATGCTCGCTTTTGCCTGGAGCATTTTCATTTGCATATCTTCCAGAAATCCCTTCCCAAAATATGTGCTCTTTTCCGGAAAGTTCCGCTTTTGATGGTAAGATCCCAAAACGTCTATTCCTGCTGTATTTGCCAGCCTTTCCAATTCGAGCAGGGAAGCTTCTACATCGCTTGCCTTTTCACCTTGTTTTACAATGGTTGCCAGAAATGCAGCTTCAGTAGTCTTTTCCAGTTCTTCCCATGTATCAAGCTCAGAGTCAAATTCCAGATCGTCCAATAAATCAAATTCTTTATATGACATACAGTCCTCTTTTTAGTGATAACGGAGGTTAATTACTTGCTTCAAAATGCTTTTCTTCGATGTCAGGAGAAATCCCACATATTTGTACTGTATCAATACGAAGAAGAGCATAACATACACATCATTTTCCCAAAATTGCTTTCTTCATTCAGTGTTCTTTGACGATAGTAATAAACAGTCTAAATAATCATTTCAACCTCTGGAGAGCTGAATATGCCAGGACGCAATTATCGTCAATCACTTTCTCGCACATAGCGTAGCATACATTTCCCCCATTACTAAATGGGGCTCTATTGATGAATCCTTTTCAGACAATATGGGACGAAGATTAGTGACCCCTAGCATAAGCAGTCAGTTCCGATTTGCCTGAATACCTGCGCTCCTGATCTGAGGGGATTCACCGCAGCTATCCCCGGATGTCCCGCCTGATTGCAGCCGCATCTATTAGACAGGGGTTTGGAGAGCAATAGGAGAGCTGAAACAATAGCAGCAGGCTTTGCTGAGAATCTTTTAATTGACACGATTGAAGGGTTTGATTGCCTTGCTACTGTAGTGGGTATATTGATTAACTGAATACTATTTGATTATTATCTTTTATCATATAAACTGAGTCTCTGTTTTATAAGGATATACTATGAAAAAGAAGTGGAAGATTATCATCATAGCTGGTTTGGTACTGGCTACAGGCGTAGGAGTCGTGAGCCAATACAGCAAAAAAAAGGCACAGAATTTGCAGTCACCAGCATCGGAAAACACACACACTGTAGGTATTGGTGATATCATCTCGAAGATTGAGATCACTGGAGAAGTTCAGCCTCAAACAGTAGTTTCCATTAAATCCCGGGTTTCTGGAACAATCGTCAAGCTATATGCCGAAGAAAATGATTACGTCCGAGAGGGGCAGATCATTGCGGATATAGAGCCGGACTACAATCAGGCAAATACTCTCTTCAACACGAAATCCCAGCTTCAGAGAGCTGAGATCCGGCTAAAAAATGCCATCAAAGACGAGAAGGACAAAAAGGAACTCCTGGGACGCTCTTATGTATCACAAAAAGAGTACGACCTGGCTTTGGACGAATTGAACAACGCCAAAATTGAGCACAAACAAGCCTCCGACCAGTATGAACTCATCCGGGACCTTGATACGTCGGCAAAGGTAACGCATATATACGCTACAGCCTCCGGGAGGGTTATCGAAAGAAAGATAAATGTGGGAGAGATGGTTCAATCCAGCATTAATTCCTATGGCGAAGGTACTGTCGTGATGAAAATAGCAGACCTCAGCAAAATGATAGTTAAATCAAACATTAGTGAAGTTGATATCGCAAAGTACAGGCTGGGGCAGGAAGCAACAATCAGCCTCGATGCTCTCCCCTACGACTCTTTCAAAGGAAAGATCAAAAAGATATCCCCGATGGCTACTATCGAGAATAATTCCAGAGTTTTCCCTATCGAAGTGGATATCAATGCCAGCGGCGATAAGGTAAAACCCGGTATGACGGCAAACCTCTCAATAATAGGCGATTCCAAGTATGGTGTATTGGTAATTCCGATCCGTACGGTATTCAGCGATAAAAATAACGAAGACATAGTATATCTGAAGCCAAAAGCTTCCTCCGATAGCCTTGCTACCAAAAAACCTGCTCCTATCCAATGGGTTGCGACTAAAATCAAATTGGGCAGCAATGACTTACAAATGGTCGAAGTTCTCTCTGGACTCTCTGAAGGTGACGTAATATCTCTTACTGAACAAAGCAAGGAACTTCAAACGTCGCAAATGTGGTAGCTTCGGAAAGCTACACTACAGGGTAGCGGAGGATTCCGATCCTCCAATAAAGGATACGTAGCTTCGGAAAGCTACGCTACAGGGTAGCGGAGGATTCCGATCCTCCAATAAGTAAATACGTAGCTTCGGAAAGCTACACTACAGGGTAGCGGAGGATTCCGATCCTCCAATAAGTAAATACGTAGCTTCGGAAAGCTACACTACAGGGTAGGGGAGGATTCCGATCCTCCAATAAGTAAATACGTAGCTTCGGAAAGCTACGCTACAGATGTTCTAAAGGAATCTTAATGATAGAAATCAGAAAATTAAGCCGTAGTTTCGGCAACATAAAGGCTGTCGATGAGATCAGCTTCAAAATCAATCCTGGGGAAATCGTAGGATTTTTGGGTCCAAACGGTGCAGGAAAAACCACTACTATGAGAATGATCGTGGGTTATCTGCAACCCAGTGGAGGATTGATAACCATCAACGACAAAAATATCTTCGACGATCCTATCGAGACCGCCAGGCAGATTGGATATTTACCGGAACATAACCCTCTGTATGATGAGATGATCGTATACGACTATCTCCAGTATGTGGCAAATCTCCGAATGATGACTCCTGTCGAGTTTTCCCAGCGTTTGTCTTATGTTATCCAAAAGTGCGGTTTGAGCAGTGTCATGGCTCAGACAACAGGTACGCTTTCCAAAGGGTATCGGCAAAGAGTGGGATTAGCACAGGCAATTATCCACGATCCATCAATCCTGATCCTTGATGAACCTACGTCTGGACTGGACCCAAACCAGATTCTGGAAATTAGGGATCTGATCCGTGAACTGGGAGAGCACAAAACAGTAATTTTATCCAGCCATATAATGCAAGAAGTACAGGCTCTTTGCGACAGAGTAATCATTATCAACCGGGGGATAATCATCGCTGACGATACCAAAGAAAGGCTCAGTACGATCAGCTCGAACCGCGTACAGATAGTGGTGGAAGTAGAATCAGAGGATCCGGATCTGACCGAGCTTTTGGAATTATATCCCGAAATCTCACTGGTTAGTAGAGCACTGGAAAATTCTGTTAGTACCCTCGTCTTTGAAGCTGCTGCGGATTATGATCTGAAGAGAGAAATCGCAAAATACATGAACAAATACAACATTCTGATTCTGGGTATGTACCACAACCGTCAAAGCCTCGAAGAAGTTTTTCATATCTTGACAAAAGAAGCAGAAAGAGAAAATGAAGGGAATGATCTTGATCTGGCTCTGGATGGCTTGATCGAAACCACCGATGAAACCGAACCAAATGATTTGGATATAGAACCCAGCCCAAATGGAGAAACCAAATGACCACTTCAATGAAAATTGCCCAAAAAGAACTAAAGACAGCCTTCCACTCGGTAACGACGTATATTATCTTTATGATCTTTCTGATCCTGGCCGGCATCTATTTTTCCTCAACCGTTTTCAAGGTAGCAAAAGCAGACCTCAGAGGCTTGTTTGAGATCATGCATCTGTTATTTATATTCTATATCCCGGCTTTGACAATGGGGACCATTTCCAAAGAGAAATCTGCCGGCACATTGGAACTGATCAGTACAATGCCTATTCGACTCGGTCATTTTATCTTTGGCAAGTTTCTGTCCGTTATCGGTCTCATTTTGGTCGCCATTGTTTTCACTGCGGTTTTCCCTGTGATTATTATCATCTTTGGTACGGGAATCGACTATGGGGCATTGCTGGGTGGCTACATCGGACTCATTATCATCGGTGCTACCTATACTGCCATTGGGATCTTCGCCTCCAGCCTGCAAAATAACCATACACTCTCGTTTATCATCGCTGGCGTACTGTCTGCCCTGTTTTATGTCACCAAGTATATCCTCGAATTTGCTCCGCGGCAATTGATTGGAATCCTTCAGTATATCAGCTTTGATTATCATTATCAGAACTTTCTGAAAGGAATAATCGACACTCGTGATTTGCTCTTTTTCTTTGGCATTATAGCTATCTTTCTGATGCTGGCAGAGACGAATCTACGCACCAAAAACCTGATGCAGGAACGCTAAGATGAAGACAAAAGCAAAAAGCATACTGAGCAGTCTTTTTCTAAAGATAGCCATCATTGTAGCATTAAATCTCGTTGGTTCATTTGTCTATCTGCGGCTGGATTTTTCACACGACAAGATATATACCTTGGGAAAAGAAAGCAAAGCGGCAGTCAGAACTCTGGATGATATCCTTGTGATCAAAGTATTTGCGACAGCAGACCTTCCTGCGGATTTCAGAGCCACTGATCGATACCTTCGTGACCTATTGAGTGAGTACCGACTGAACGCAAGATCGAAATTCAGCTTTGAATATGTAGATTCTTCCGACAAGGAAACTTTCCGTAATGAAGCTGCCGCAAACAAGCTCAGCTTCTCTGTGGTTCCTTCTTATGAAAACGATCAGATGTCATTCAGAGAAGTGGTCTATGGGATTACCTTCGAATACAAAAACAAAAGGGAATCGTTCAATATCACTCCCAATATTGAAAGCAAACTCGAATATGAAATTACTACAATCATCCGCAACCTCAAGGATACCGAGTTTCCTGAAATCGCAGTATATCGGGATTCTACCTATCATTATCTGAGCACACAACACTTCGAAAAGGCTTTGGCTCAGAACTACAAAGTACACACGACGGATTTGTTCTCGGTGCCGGAACATGTAAAAGTTCTGCTCTTTACAGGAGTGGTTGACTCTCTTGATGCGGGACAGATCTATTTCTTAGACCAGTTTGTCATGCGGGGAGGCAAATTGGTAGTCCTGCAAGAAAGGGTGCCATTGTATTATGATCCGCCCGCCTCCATCGAATCCAATTTCTTCGATCTGATGGAGCATTACGGGATCAAAATTGAACGAAACCTGATTCTTGATATTGTTTGCGATATCCAGCGCATGGGGATGTATGAACGGGTTCCGTTTCCTATCTTTCCGGTCGCTACTGGAACGAACCATCCTATCACCCGAAACATGAATGACATACCAATGTATCTTACCTCGGGGATTTCTCAGATCGGAAACATCCCGGGACAGGAATTTATCCCTCTATTACGTACATCTCACAATTCTGCCATAGTATCAGGACCGGATTACAGGATTGAGCCGTTTATCATGCAAAGACCCACCCCAGAGATGTTTTCACAGCCATCTCAAACGCTTGGAGCGCTGTTCACCGCAAATCTCAGTTCCTATTACACAGAATCAGTTTCTCCTCTTCCAGAAGACTATGTCCCCTCTGTAAAAAACGCTGGAATTATCGTCTTTGCAGATCGTGAACTCACAGTCGATATCGACAACCCGATCTTTCAAAACCGCTGGTATATTGTTCTGAACGCTTTGGATCACTTCCTGGGAAACCAGTCCATGATTCCGATTCGTTCGCGTAGTATTCAAAGTAGTTTTTTCAGCTTGAGGGCTTTTTTGGAGGGATTTGATCTTCTCTATCTGGATCCGAACAAAGTGGAGCAAAACATCAAACTTCTGATCAAAATCAGCAGTGTTACGCTGCCATCCCTACTATTTTTACTATGGGGACTATACATCTTTCTAAAGAACAAAGCATACCGCAAGAGGATTGCAGAATTGTATGAAAAACCGTAATTTGATCCTTGTAATTATCTTTGTTGCCTTGTTAGCAACGTATTTTTTAATGCGTAAAAGCACTCCTGTTGAACGTAAAGCCAGCCTGTTTGGGGTGGATTCCACAGATGTAAAGACGATAGAATTGATCCACAGCAATGAATCTATCAAACTCACCAAGACAGATTCAGAGTGGTTCATAGTGGAACCTATCAAATGGAATGCGGATGAATTAATGATGCAAAACCTTTTTGATTCGATCATCAAGGCTGAGGTTCCATTGACTGTGATTGCCAGAGGCTCTGATAGCTACTTCCGTTATGGGCTGGATGATGAGAACGCCCTGCAAGTATTGGTCTATAACTACAAAAAACGGCTGATGGGTCATGTCTATTTTGGAAACAGCGGCGCTCCCAATGATTACTTACGAAGGGCGAATGATGATCGAGTGTATCAGATCAAGGACAAGGTAAAAGGCAAATTTGCTGTGACAGAAGGATACTGGAGAGATCCCAGAGTGCTCCGTTTATATGAAAAAGACATCAAATCAATAGATATTACCCATGCCGACCAAAACTACTCACTCATCAAAGAAAGCGATGGATGGCGATATCGGAACAACAGCGAAGACTTCATGATCCATCCTGAAAACAGACAACTGATGAGAGTACTAAACATACTCCACAAGCTCGAGACCAGAGTTTTCCTGGATGGACAGGGAGATAAATATGCCGAGAACCTCAAGTATCCATTCTGTGAAGTAAGAGTAAATCTGAGCAATGGAAACACCCGAAAACTTACATTTATCAAAGATGCTGCATACAATTATCTGATGCTGGATGATGATCCAAGCGTTCTCTATGCAATTATGGGCGATACTATTGATCGCTTTATCCGCTCTTCCCAGCTATTCAAAATTGTGTATGATTTCCCTGAATGAAGGTAAAAATGCGGATCAATCGAGTTCAAATACTTAGCGCCGATGTTTACAATAGTGCCGTAAGTTTGTGGGAGGAGGCAGGAATCAGCAATCCTGCCCGAAACGATAGCTTTGAAGTGCTGCAAAAGACACTGGAACATGGGGCGATACTACTGATGGCAGAAGAAAATAACAAAGCCATTGGTACTCTGTGGATTACGCATGACTGGCGCAGGGCTTATATCCATCACATGGAAGTCAAGCCAGGTTTTATAGGCAAAGGCGTAGGAACTGCAATGCTGAAAGAAGCGCTGATAATTACCAGAGAGCTTGGTTTACAGGCAAAACTGGAAGTTCATCAAAACAATGAGATCGCTCTGGGCCTTTACCAAAAACAGGGATTTGAAGCTCTTGATGGATATATCACTATGATCCGGCGCAAAACCGATTAACAATACTGTTTGCATGATCTCAGCAAATACAAAAAGCGTGATTTATTGAACTGATAGACTTATTTTTTATAGCC
Organism: uncultured Candidatus Cloacimonadota bacterium; assembly: GCA_964634275.1. Taxonomy (GTDB): domain Bacteria; phylum Cloacimonadota; class Cloacimonadia; order Cloacimonadales; family Cloacimonadaceae; genus CAZZCS01. The sequence goes on from CAZWIS010000007.1 coordinate 72,552, forward strand.
GCCCTATCCCCCATATAAATCAACGGTCTTTACCTTTTCACAAATGGATAATTTCACCATGCTCAGTTCTCCTTTTGTTCAGCAGTCATATTTACTGTTGAGATAATTGTGCCCTGTTAATAAAATTAAACTTGACCACTTTTCGCAGGCTTTACATTTAGTTTTGGGTGTAATGATGATTAAAGACGATATAAAAGTACTGATAGTTGATGACGATGAAGGATTGTTACAAATCCTTTCGAGTCTTGTAGCGGAAATTGGTGACTACAAAGTAATCGCTACAGTCGATCCCTATAAAGCCGTCGAATACGTTCGCACAGAACATATAAACGTAGTCTTGACGGATATCATCATGCCGGAAATGGATGGTTTGGAAGTGCTTGAACAAGTACGCAAAATTGATCCCAATATCTCCGTAATAATGATGACCGGACAGACGGACCCACGTCAGATGCGCAAAGCGATCAAGCTGGATGCCTTCGATTTTTTACGAAAACCTTTTGATTTGAATGAAGCGTATCTTACAATCAAGCAAGGCGTGGAAAAAAACCAGCTCCTGATCCAAAATATGGATTACAAGGCGCATCTGGAAAGCATGGTCGAGATGCGTACTCTGGAGCTTTATGAAGCCAGGGGCAAGCTTGAAAGAAGCTATCTGAATACGATCTATTCCCTTGTCAATGCTCTGGAAGCTACAGATATCTATACCCGTGGACACTCTGAACGGGTGACGATCTATAGCATACTGCTGGCAAGGATACTTCGCTTTGATGTGGAAGACCTCAAGTTAATACGGATTGGTGCGATGCTTCATGATATCGGGAAAATCGGGATTTATGACAATCTGCTACGAATCGATAGAACTCTGACCAACGAAGAGTATGACCTAATCAAGCAACACCCAATTATCGGTGGTAAGATCATCTCTCCTGTGGGTTTGCCCAATCCTGTACACGAGATAATCCTTCAACATCATGAATGGATAAATGGTTATGGATATCCCTATGGGATCAAAAATGATGAGATTAGTACTTACTCCAGGGTCGTCTCCATCGCTGATGCTTTTGATGCCATGACAAGCCATCGAGCATACAGAGACGATCTATCCTGGGATTCTGCCTTCAAGGAAATCCTTGATGGTAGTGATATCCAATTTGACGCTAATTTTGCCCGTGTTTTTTTCAATGAAAAAAATCGGATTCTTACTCAGTTGGAGGACAAGGACTCCATATCGGAATTGCTCTATGGTAATTTATAGCTTTGCCTCAGGAGTGAATATCTTTATATTGTTGTGTTGAATGGTATAGTATATTTGATTGGCATAATTCCATAGAATGGGAGAAGCAATGATCCTATCTCATTACTTGATGATTTTTGCAAATGCATCAGTATTGCTTATACTGGGAATTCTGTATGATGCAATGATCAAGACCAAGTATCTCAATCTAAGTTCTAAGGTTTTGAATGGCATTTTTTTGGGGTTAACTGGTGTGATCATTATGTCCATGCCATGGACATTTCGGAGTGGAGTCTATATCGATGCAAGATCGATTCTGCTTAGCGTTACCGGCCTTTTCTTTGGTTTGATTCCTACGTTGATAGCCGCTGCTATTACAGCATGTTACAGGATTTTGATCGGTGGACAGGGGATGCTTACAGGAGTCAGCTTTATTTTCTCTGCCTCTGCCATTGGGTTGATGTTTCGCTATCTGGAAGCGAAAAGACTCATCTCCATGTCTCCTTTGACCTTATATGTTATGGGTCTGATTACCCATATCCTGATGTTAGCGATGGTGTTTCTACTCCCCAAACCGATGTCTGATTCTTTGCTTGGGCATATCCTCATCCCTGTTATATTATTATACCCTATAGCAACAGTGCTTTTGGGATATTTGCTGATCAATCACAAAGAACGAATCCAAATGTTGCATAGGCTTAGCGATAGTGAAGCACACTACCGCGAATTGTTTTTCAATGCCCCAGTGCCATATCAATCGCTCTCCGAAGAGGGAAATCTGATCTCTGTGAATAAGGCATGGCTGGATACTTTGGGATACACATCGGAAGAAGTGTTAGGTAAAAACTTCGCAGACTTTCTCCACCCGGACTTTTACGAAACTTTCAAAGAGAACTTTCCCAAGTTCAGGGCACGCGGCGAAATAGATGGAATTGAGTTTTTGATGCGTTCCAAAAGAAGTGAATACATCAGAGCATTGTATAGTGGCAGAGTCGTCCGGGACGAAAAGGGAAAATTCCTTCACACTCAATGCATTTTCCATGACGTTACCCAAAAAAGGCTTACTGAACAAGCGCTACAGGAAAGCCTCAAATCACTACAGAAACTCTTCGATAATGCTCCCATGGGAATCTTTCGTACTTCGGTATTGGGAAAACCATATCATATCAATCGTGGATTTGCCAAAATAATCGGTTTTGACGATGTCGAAGAAGCATATAAATATGCTGCCCATCCGGATACAAGCTTCTTCTCCGATCAGAACCGACGCAAGGAATGGATAGAAATACTATGCCGGGATGGAAGATCAGAGGGATTTGAATTTGAAGCCGTAAGGAATGATGGAAGCAAAAGATGGCTTTTGATGAATTCTTCCAAATCAGAGGATATCAGCAACAATGACTTTTACATCGATGGTTTTTGCATTGATGTTACTGAGACCAAGCATGTACAGGAAAACTTGAGTATAAACGAATCCATGATGCGTGGAATTCTGAACTACATGGCAAGCGGTACTAGTATCTATGAAGTTTTGAATGATGGAACCGAAAGCACAGACTACAAAATAAAATTCTACAACCGTGAAAGCCTGTGGCATGAACGCAAGGAACTGGATGAAGTAGTAGGAAAAAACCTCAAAGACCTCAGGCCCAATATTGATTCTCTGGGTTTGATAACTGTGATGCACCGCGTATTCAAAACCGGAAAAGCTGAATACATGCCTCCTGCACACTATGTAGATGACTCCTTTGACAACTGGTATGATAGCTGGGTGTTCAAGCTTCCTACTGGAGAGATAGTAACAATCTCAAACGATGTCACGGAGACCGTCCTATACCATGAAACTCTGAGATCAAACAATATCCAATTGGAAACCATGGTACAGGAAAGAACCCAGCAACTGGAAGAAATAAACCGCGAGCTCGAAGCCTTTACACATTCAGTGGCTCACGACCTCCGCGCTCCGCTCAGATCAATCCAGGGATTTAGCAATATATTGGCTGAAGACTACTGTGACAGCCTGGACGAAGAAGGACAGAAACTCCTGCAAGTAATTATCAAGAATACCGCCAAGATGGATGAACTGATTATCGATCTGCTAAACCTATCAAAGCTGTCCCGCAAGGATATGAAGCCTGTGCAAACCAGTATTGGATCAGTAGTTCAGGATTGTATTACCGAGCTTTTGAATGAAGAGGACTCCAATGAATACGAGTTTATCATCAACCCTCTACCTTCGATATCCTGCGATCCAGTGCTAATCAAACACGTGTGGCTGAACCTGATTGGTAATGCGATAAAATATACCAGACCCTCTACGACAAAGAGAATCGAAATCGGCTACGAACAGCTCGATAAAGAATCTGTATTCTATATCAAAGATACCGGAGTGGGTTTTAACAACAAATACGCCTCACGTCTGTTCAACCTGTTTGAACGTGGACATACCTCTGAAGCGTTTGAAGGTAGCGGAGTGGGTTTGGCGATTGTCCATCGATTGATCATGAAGCATGATGGCAAAGTATGGGCACAAGGAGAAGAAAACAAAGGAGCTGAGTTTTACTTCAGTATTCCTGAGACCCCCCTGAGGTTATCGTGAAGATTCTGGAGATAATAAAGCAAAGAACTCCTGGATTCATGGCGATTGTTACTTTTCTCATAGCAACTTACGCTTTGATAAACTGGTGGTTTCAAACCTGGCAAAACCTCAATCTCCATCCTGATTATATCCCAATCGCACCTCTGACTTCAATGCTCTTTCTGATCCTCTCCATATCTTTGATCTCATATTGCATATTCAAAAAACGCAATTTTGCCAGAATCCCGGTTCTGATAGCCTCTGTAGTTACATTGATTATCAGTTCACTCACATTGATGCAAAATATAGTACCGTTTATCCCATGGCTGGAAACCATTTTCTTTCCTACCCTGGAGACCGTCGGAGAAATCCCTGTAGGCAGGATGTCTCCTGCCACTGCTGTCAGCTTTGTATTCACTTCCCTTGCTATTATCCTGAACTTTAGCGCTTTGGCAAAGATGTTTGTAATACGTCAGATAGCTGCGTTATCGTCTTTGGCGGTGTGTTTATTCGCCTTTGCGATATCGGTCAGCTACATAACCGGAGTACCATTGTTGTATGGAGTTCTTACTATCCCGGTAGCCTTTATTACCGCTATTCTTTTTTTGCTAATAAATCTGGCAAACATACTGTATAATAGATCCGATATCTGGCCTCTATCTGCTTTTAGCATGGGTGATCAAACCCTGCGAAATGCATCGGTTCAATTCCGGTATAGTATCGTCTCAGCACTTGTATTGTTTTCCCTGTCAATCGGTACAATCTCAATAATGTACATGAGATCCGAAGCCAATGAGACCAAGTATAGCATCAGGGAACAGCTAAATAGTATCGCAGAACTAAAGACAGGACAGATTACTGAATGGCTCATGGAAAGGAAAAAGGATGCCATTCTATTTCAAGAAACCAAAATCATCTATCAGCCAGCAATGCGGATCATCCAGAATAGATCAAATCCCGACGATTACTATTTACTGTTGAACTGGGCAAGTACTTTTATAAATGCTTATGGATATTGCTCAATCTCTCTATTGGATGCACAGGGTCGTGAAATCATCAAGATTCCGGAACATATCAGCTTTTCTCACCCCAAGTTTGATCCTGAGTTTGGAGAAGCCTTAAATACCGGAAACATAGTATTGGGAGATGTGTATCGAGACAAAACTCCCCATGGGTTAGCCTATCATGAGAGCCATATCAAAATCTGGGTACCCATCAGTATGGAAGGTGCGCCAGAAAAGGTTCTTGGAGTTTGGCGTTTACAGATAAGTCCCGATATTCACCTCTTCCCGCTAATCCGTTCCTGGCCAACCCCCAGCCGTACTGCCGAAACCCTTCTGGTACGTAAAGAAAATGGTAGTGCATTGTTTATAAATGACCTTAGGCACAGGAAAAACACAGCTTTGAAACTGGAAATTCCAATAGTGAAAAACGAAACCATACCTGCTGTTGCTGCCGTCTTGGGACACGAAGGTTTCTTTGACGGTATAGATTACCGTTCTGTCCCCGTTATTGCTGTCATCAAACCTGTTAAAATGACAAGCTGGTATCTGATCGCCAAGATCGACAGCGAGGAGATTTACGCCCCCTTAAGAGCCAAAGGATTATTGACCGGTTCGACGATTCTGATCATAATTCTGGCAGCTTCCTGGATGGTTTCGCTTTTAGTCCGTAGAAGGGAAGATGCCGAAACACTCCGTTTGGCAAAACAATGGAGTACGACATTTGATACCGTTCGAGACGTCATCTGGCTTCTTGATGCTGATTTTACCATTATCCGTGCAAATCAGGCGACTTACGAGAAATTTGGGACCAGTCCCGAATCTGTCATTGGGAAAAAATGCTGGGAAATAGTTCATAAATCTGTCGCTATACATCCAAATTGTCCAATGCACGAGATGCGGAGAACAAACTCCCATACTGTCTCCGAGATGCAAATTGGTGATACCTGGAATCTGGTCATCCTGGATCCTATCCTAAACGAGGATGGACAGCTAACAGGTGTAGTGCATACCGTAAGTGACATTACATCGCAAAAACTTGCTCAATTGGAAATTCAAACCTTGAATGAGAACTTGGAAGAAACCGTCCGGAAACGAACTTCACAACTGGAAGCATCAAACAAAGAACTCGAAGCTTTTTCCTACTCCGTTTCTCATGATCTCCGCTCTCCTTTGAGAGCAATTGATGGATGGAGCCTCGTTATTCTGGAAGATTTTTCAGATCAATTAAGCGACGAGACAAAGAAACACTTCGAAAGTATTCGTTCCGAAACCCAAAGAATGGGAGAACTGATCGATACACTTATCCGTCTGTCCAAAGTAACCCGGACTTCCATGACACCAGCTCTGATATCATTGTCGGACCTGGCAAAACAGGTATTTGAAAAGCTGAACAGGCATCATGAATATAATAATGTAAAACTGAGCATCAAACCGGATCTATCTTGCCATGCTGATCCATATTTGATGGAGATTGTACTGACGAATCTGATTTCCAATGCCCTGAAATTTAGTTCAAATCAGGGAGAACCGGAGATCGAACTTGGCAAATTCCAGCTTGACAATACAGATGCGTATTTTATCAGGGATAATGGAGCTGGTTTTGATATGAAATATGTCGACAAGCTCTTTGGAGCGTTTCAGAGATTGCATAAAAGCACTGAATTCAGCGGTACCGGTATCGGCTTGGCAATGGTAAAAAGGATCATTGAACGCCATGGTGGAAAGGTATGGGCTGAGTCCGAAATTAATAAATACAGCATTTTTTACTTTACCTTAGGGGAGGAGTAATGGAAGAAAAGATTATTTTGCTGGTGGAAGATAATCCAAACGATGTAGAACTCACCAAAAGAGCTCTGACAAAGAACAAAGTATTGAACAAAGTAATCGTGGCCGAAGATGGAGTAGAAGCATTGGACTATCTCTTTGGTACAGGAAGTTATGAAGGAAAAGAACCCAATCCGCTTCCGACAATCGTTTTGCTGGATCTCAAGCTTCCAAGAGTAGACGGATTGGAAGTCCTCAAAGCTATCCGCGAGAACAAGCGTACAAAGCATTTACCGGTAGTAATCCTTACCTCCTCCAAAGAAGATCATGACCTCTTGGAAAGTTATGACCTAGGATGCAATAGCTATATCAGGAAGCCTGTCGATTTTGTCCAGTTCTCAGAGGCAATCCAGCATCTTGGTCTCTACTGGCTCGTTTTGAATGAACCTCCCCCTGTCGTAGATTAAGCTTGATTATCAAGATTTTAGTTCACATAGATTATTCGATCTTCATGATCGGTACAGGATTGGTACACATATTTTGCCTTCGCTAAGAAACATATTGATAACAGTCTTGGAGCTCAAATGGCTGGTATCAATAAACATCCACTTTCCTTTTTGTATGGGGTACCATTTATCCCCACGTATCTGTAAGTATCTTTCGGGCAGATAGAGATGATGGAATATCAAAAGACATCCAAGTATTTTGCCCAGGTGGCTGGTACGATAGAACCCCATGCAGCCAGTGAACTTAGCAATCTGGGAGCAAAGGTATTGCAAGAAGTACCCCGGGGTCTCAGAATTGAAGCTTCAAAAGAAACCCTGTATCGGATTCTATATAGCTCTCGCCTCGTGCAAAGAGTTTTGGCTCCATTGGTAAGTTTCCAATGTCATAGCGAAAAATACCTGTTTGCTCAGGCATCCAAAGCAGTCGAGTGGACGAGTCTCTTTTCTGTAGATCAAAGCTTTGGTATCGATTGTAACGTCAGTCGCAGCAAAATCAACCACTCGCTTTATGCTGCTCAGCTACTCAAGGATGCCATCTGTGACCAGTTCAGGGATAAATATGGTCAGAGACCTGATTTTACGGTTCAAAACGCAGACATAAATTTTAACCTGCATATTCGTGATAACTGGGCTTCCATCTATCTTGACCTTACTGGAATCAGTATGCACAAAAGAGGTTACCGCATCTATTCCAACAGCGCTCCCTTACAGGAAACACTCGCAGCAGCCATCATATACCTCTCTGGATGGAATGGAGAAAAACCCCTGCTCGATCCGATGTGCGGCTCCGGAACCTTGCTGGCGGAAGCTTTGATGCACTATTGTCACATCCCCGCAGGATACTTGAGAAAGGATAGCGGTGCAAAGTATCTACCGGATTTTGATCCGGAACTTTATCAGCAGATTATCAATGATGCCAATGCCGGTATCCGGGAACTACCTCCAGGTTTGATTACTGGATCGGACATGGATCCGGATTGTATCGAATGCACGCATGCGAATTTATCGCGCCTCCCCGGATCAGAAAACGTAAAGATCTCTTTTGCCCGCTTTCAAAACCTTCCTAAAACAGCAAACAGGTGCATCATAACAAATCCACCCTACGGTGTTCGCCTTGGAAACCAGAATAATCCGGCTAAACTCTACAACGACCTCGGTGACTTCCTCAAACAAAAATGCCCCCAAAGCGAAGCCTACATCCTCTGTGGCAGTGCGAATCTCGTATCTGAACTGAGGCTGAGAGCTCATTGGAAGAAAAGCCTGAAAAACGCAGATTTGGAAGTAAAACTGGCAAAGATCATCATCCGATAGACCTTGTTGGGAGAAGCACATTAAGCCATATACATTATCAGACCATTGAACGTGTCTTCCTGTAAATCAAACCGGTGTGTTTTCAACCAGTTAAAGCGGACAAAAACAGTCATCTATACCAACCCACAACCCTTTTTGTATGGGGTGCTGCCCCATGTCCCGATTATTCAACTGTCTTTGTCAACCAAAGTCAGGAAAAATCTTAAGGTGCAGGTATATTGCCAATTCTGAATTTGAGTTTGTGATACTTTATACCGTTATATTCCAGCACCTTATCATTATCAATAATTTCGAAACCGATACTAAGGGCCAAACGTATCATTCTTTCATTACCTGACCATGTTTCACAGTAAATGTATTCAATTCCATGGTTTTCAAATATATATCCAATCCACAATTTCAAAGCTTCCCCACCTATACCCTTAGCCCAGAAATCCACCTCCGGGATGGAAATGCCAATTGCCAGGAAGTCCGGCTTTTTCTCTATATTGTAAGAAGAAACCCAACCAATATGAGTGCCATCCACTTCTATTTCTAACCGCGTTTTTAGCTCTTGGGCTCCTTTTGATAGTCTATTGGATAGCCTTTGAACAAAGCTCTGAGCAAATGTGTCACTCATTTCCTCCCAAGGTGCATCCCATTTGGTCCATTCGAGCCCTTTGGTAAACCATTTTCGATAATCATTCAAGTCAGCATCGGTCAGGTCTCGTAGAGTAACCTTTTGTCCTTTTATCTCTTTGACCATGTCAAATCACTCCAATGATAGATTTGTATTCCAGTTATTCTTTCACAATCAGTTCGAAGTCCGAACAGTTTTTTTTTGCGTATACCCTTTTTTTACTATGGGCTATGTAAGCACAGCTGACCATACCCCATTTTTTTAGACCAGTTTCTAATGGTAACTTGCTCTGACGTTATAGACATTAATAACCTCGTAGGGAGCCAGATAATACAGAGGCATGTGCGATCGTTCTTCTATGAAGTGTCTATCCCATTTCATAATAAGTTCCTTTACTTCTACTAAATTGAGGAATTTATGCCTGTCAAGACATTCCTTTCTCATTTTGCCATTGAAGCTCTCAATAAAGCCGTTCTGGATCGGTTTACCATTAGCTATATGACCTAACTGCCCCCCCTTTCATCTACCCATGTGAGCATGATTTTGCTCGTAGACTCCATGCCATTGTCGCATTTTAACGCCTATGGCAGACCTCGAGGTTCATCAAGCTGATCAATCTCTCGGACAATTCTGTTTCCCTGTAGTGAGCTGACGATGATCACTATTCACTATTCTCTGTTCTCTGTTTAACGAGTAACATTCTACATTCTACATTGTTCTACATTCTACATTTTTTGAGTGGCTCCTACTTGTAAGCCTTAATCAAGCGTTAATCAAGCCTTAACTTTTAAGGCTAAATTAAGGCTTGATAAAGAAGTGATAAACGCTCTGCTCCAAGGGAGGAAAGTGAAAGACCAATGTAGAAAGTAGAATGTGACTCTGTCGAAATAACGTATTTTCCAAATCAAGATATCCCATAGCTAGCGTGA
>CAZWIS010000008.1:0-77155 GCA_964634275.1 uncultured Candidatus Cloacimonadota bacterium
GAATCCTCCGCTACTCCGTAGCGTAGCTTTCCGAAGCTACGTATCACAAAATACCCAAAGCTTTTGCGGATCAATAAAAGATCGGAGGATCGGAATCCTCCGCTACCCCCGTAGCGTAGCTTTCCGAAGCTACGTATCACAAAATACCGAAAGCTTTTGCGGATCAATAAAAGATCGGAGGATCGGAATCCTCCGCTACTCCGTAGCGTAGCTTTCCGAAGCTACGTATCACAAAATACCGAAAGCTTTTGCGGATCAATAAAAGATCGGAGGATCGGAATCCTCCGCTACCCCGTAGCGTAGCTTTCCGAAGCTACGAAGTCCCTCCGTCATTCCCTTGGAGAAGGGAATCCAGACCAATAAAAAAAAGCTATCTGCACACACCATATCTTTATGTACTACAAGGGGATAAAGACTCTGGATTCCCGCATCCGCGAGATTGATGTAGTGCTTGGGTGAGCAGATGACACTACTGAGGAACGATTGTCTGTGAAGGCGAGCCAATACTCTGCTTTTTGTCCACTAATCTACACTAATGAGCACAAATGGAAAAGACAATGGATGGGACAGACTATCAATGGCTTAAAATCAATGGATAGTTAAACTGCCGATTCTATCGGGATTGAGGAAACGTTGACTTCAATGGCTTAAAATCAATGGATAGTTATACTCATCTGTATTAAGTACTTGGAACACCGGTTTCAACCGGTCGGCACACCGGATTCATCCGGATTTATCGCGGTTAATTGAGGAAAGTGCCAGATAAATCTGGCAAGATCGACCGAGTCAATTCGGCGCTTCAGATTTCTCCAGATATGTGCAGACTTTCTCTGATTTTTCAATTTCCCTCCTTGGAGCAGAGCGTTTATCACTTCTTAATCAAGCCTTAATCAAGCCTTAATAGTTAAGGCTTGATTAAGGCTTGATTAACGCTTGATTAAGGCTTACAAGTAGGAGGCATTCACAAAATGTAGAATGTAGAATGTATGATGAATAGTGACTAGTGAATAGTGAATAGTGAATAGTGAATAGTGAATAGTGAATAGTGAATAGTGAACAATGAAGGATGAAGGATGAAGGATGAAGGATGAAAGAAGGAAAGGGAATAAACAGGTAAGACCTTTGAATAATCGGAGTTTGGGGCAGCGCCACATACAAAAAGGGTGGTGGGTGGGTATAGATGACATTTTTTGTACGCTCAAATCAGCTGAAAAACACACCGAGTTGCTTTACAGGAAGACACGTTCAACGGTCTTTAGATCTGAGACCAGAGCCTCAAAGCGGATTCGCTTTCACCGCGGAGACGGGATCCGGGCTCAAACACAAGAGGGCAGACAAAGCGTCTGCCCTCTTGTGTTTCTAAAGTTGTGGTATTATTTTACCATCAGCAGTTTGATGGTTTTTGTCTTACTATCATGGTGAAGCCGTACGAAGTAGATTCCGCTGCTCATACTGCGATCCTTGTCATCAGTACCATTCCAGCTAATGTTATGGTTGCCAGTGGGATAGCTTTGATTCGTCAATCTCTTTACTCTCTGGCCTTTGACGTTGAAGACATCAATGATTGCCGGAGAGCTATTCACTACAGAAAAGGCGATATTAGTAAGCGGATTGAAGGGATTGGGATACGCAGACAAGCTTACAACCGGCAAGGCTACCTGATCATCATTTGAGGTGTATGGAGATAATACGACATAGCCATTTCCGATCGTAGTAATCGCGGTATCGTTGTAGAAGAAATTACTCGGCACGATGTGATTTACTGTGGAAGAAGCCGTATTGCCAATTGCCCGGAACTGGAGCTTTAGCAAAGCGCTGGATCCAACAATAGGGACGGGGCTGGAGACAGTTACCAATGCATTTCCGGGGGTGACCAAAGACCATTCTGGAATAAGACCATTGGTCAGTGTTCCATCGGTCGCAATACCGTAGAATTCCAGACGTTCAGGATTGTAGCTTACATTGAACTGAGCCGAGTTTACATTCCATGAAGGCAAAAGATGAGAGGTGCGAAGCTCCATCGTAGCAATCTGTTGATATCCAATCTGCATTGCATTTGTGAGGCTGATCGATGATTCTGGCAAGCTTTCCACAGGAGCTACTATTGGCATGATCAGGTGTTCGGTATTTGCCAGGGCAGTGCTGTTATACATAGCATTCAGGATATCAAAATAGTATTCGCCTGGTTCATTTGCCCTGAAATTCAATTTTATCAGGTTTCCACCTCCAAAAAGAGGTGCAGTCCTGCTCCATGAAATGTGGAGGAAATCCTGCTCGGAAGTATCTATGGTTACAGAGCCACCATTGGAGATGGTATCATCCAAGGTGTAGCCGAGAAAGTCGATATTGGTTTGGTCGTAAAAGAAACTCATGCTGTATGTGGTTACATTCCAGGAAGTCAATACCGGATACGTGGTCAAACTAATCTGCATCGGATCTCCTACCATGCTCTGGCTTGGGAAGAGCTGAATCCTGGGATTGGCAATGGTATAATTGGCGGGGATAGAATTTGTGATCGCAGCTTGGTTGTAATTGAAGTTGTTACTTCCGGGTGTAAGTGAATTTACATAGTAGTAGCCATCATAGGAACCACTCCAACCAAAGTTAAAATGGAAGTAATTGGTGCCTTGATATCCATCGAGCACAAAGGCATGTCCCATCTGAGTATCAGACCCGCTATAATACATAGGAGAGCCATTGTCGATTTGTGCGCGCATCAGGTTTTCCCAGCCGCTGGCAGAGTAATTGCTTTTTTGCGACAGCACTGCATTGGGATAGCGAAAGTTGTTTCGCATGGCACTGGAAGCCAATGAACCATTGGAGCCTGAGCCATCAGGCGCATAATTCATATTTACTGCAACTCCCAAATGGTACAGAAGTGTAGCCACAGGGATGTTTGAGGAAGTGACAGAATTAGGCATTTGATCCCAAAGGTAGGTGGTATTGCCAAAATTGGCACTTTGATAGCCATAGCTGCCTGCATAGTAGGTATTTGATCCCTGTCCAGTTACCGGAGAATTCCAGTATTTCATGACCATTCCCATTGCGGTGGCAACGCATCCGGCATAAACTCTTCCCCCCGGTCCCGCAGGATCAAGTGGGCACAGTTCGTTGTAGGGCCAGTTTTGATTCCACTTGGCAGCCACGAGTGGGCTGACATCTCTGCTATTCTCGTATCTGCTATAATCACCCGAACTGATCTCCGTCCACCGTAGCAGGTTTTCCGGGATCTCGGTTTTGTTATTCCTGATTTGTAATACTTCGTCGTGATAATAATTCATCCACATTTTTACAGCAGGGGGAAGGTCGTTTGGATCAATTGCACTTTCTGTGGAATAAGCAAGGATTGGGATGGACGAATCATCCGCGGCGACGATGGCATAGGCTCCACCCTGATAATTGATCAGATAAAAAGTGGGTAGATCGATGCGGTCGGACGGATAATTACTTTCAGCGGGAACCAGCATATCACCGGAAAAAGCTCTGACACTGGTAAGAACTGCTGTTTTATCGGTGGAATTGCTCCAGAAATTTAGCCATGAACCAGCTATATCAGATGCCTTGCCAGGCTGGACAAAAGCTGCCAGAGCGGGTAAGCAGAGGCACGTAATCAGTAAAATCAGGGTCATTGTTTTTAGCCGTTTATGGATCGAAAGCAGTGTCATAATTCCTCCTATGATACACTCGGAATATAGGTTTCAGTTACAATTTTTGTTCCAAAACTCAGATTCATACACAGTTAGGTATTCGGCTGCATGCCTTTTTCGACATCAACAATTGAAGAGCTAAGGTCTGGTTTTAGCTCAAAGTGGCGTTTTTTGAAGACGCTGAGCATTCTCTGGTTATCTGTCGTGGTCTGTGCCACTACTTTTTGCAGGTTCCAGCGTTTACTGATCTCCAGACAAAAGTCTGTGAGCAGGCTTCCCAAACCTTTGTTTTGCCAATCATCTGGGACCAGAACAGCATATTCGACAGTTTCGATGTTTGGATCTGCTACCAAGCGTCCCACTCCAATCAGCTTTTTATTCCCCTCGATGGTAGCCTCCGCTACAATAGCCAGTTCACGGTCATAATCGATGAAGCAGTAGCGGGTGGCTATGTCATGAGAATCCCAATAGAAGAAGTAACGGAACCTTTGATAGATGGTATCCCGCGAACAAGAACCCAGCATATCCAGCCACAGTGGTTCGTCCTCTGGTTTGATCGGTCTCAGAGTAACAGGTGTGCCATCGTGCAAGACCACACTGCGCAGGTATTCCTCCGGATAGGGTCGCATGGCAAGATGCGAATACGGCTCCGCAATATGTCTGCATGTATCGACTACAACCCGGCAATCCAGGGCAATGATTCCACTGGCAGAAACCAGCAAGGGATTGACATCCAGTTCCAAAATCTCCGGATAATCTGCTGCCAGATAAGACATTCTGATCAGGACTTCCACCAGCTTGTCAATATCGACCTGTGGTTTCCCTCTGTAACCGGTCAAAAGCGGATAGATCTGTAAGTTTTGGAGCATTCGGCGAGCCAGTTTTTCGTTGAGAGGTGGCAGTTCCAAAGCTCTATCCTTGAAGAGCTCCGCATAAATTCCTCCAGTACCAGCCATCAGAACTGTCCCAAACACGGGATCTTGCTTGATCCCCAGGATCATTTCAATCCCGTCATTTTGCTTGATCATTGGTTGAACGGTTACACCCTCGATTCTGGCATTGGGACAAGCAGCTCTGGCATTTGTAACAATCGTATCAAATGCTTTTGCTACAGAAGTATCATCCTTCAAATCCAATATGACTCCGCCGACATCCGTCTTGTGTGTGATGTCTGGCGACAGTATTTTGAGGACTACCGGATAGCCTATGCCATTGGCAATCCGAATAGCCTTTGGGGCGGTATCTGCAGGTTGGGGACGGGATGTCGGAATACCGTATGATTCCAGGAGGTACTTTGATAGTTCCTCGGAAAGGATACCGCTGTCCTGCTTGAGAATCTGGTCAAATTTGTTGCGGAATTCTTTGCGGTCGATGCTGAATTCTACGGGGACATCTTTTGGAGTTTCATATAGAGCCTGCAGGTTTCTCGAGTATGCCACCAGGGTCATAAAAGCGCCTATGGCTTGCTCTGGCGTGCTATAGGTAGCTATGCCGGCATCGGATAGAATGGTTATCCCCTCCTTCATGCTGCCTCCCCCTATCCACGCTGCCAGGATTGGCTTTTTGGCGGTAAGGACAAGGTTTCCAATTTCGCGGGCTGTAACGCTTGGGTTGGTCATCGCTTGAGGAGTCAGAATAACCAATATGGCATCGACTCCAGGATCTTCCAGAACTATTGACACTGCCTTGGCAACTCTTTTGGGACGGGCATCTCCAAGAACGTCAACAGGATTTGCATGAGACCAGAATGGAGGAAGCTCCAGATTGAGCTTTTCCATCGTCGGCTCGGATAACTGTGCCAGTACTCCTTTGGCTGCAATCAGAGCATCAGTAGCCATCACACCAGGACCTCCGGCATTCGTTACAATCGCCAGTCTGGCTCCTTCCGGGATTTTTCTCCTCCCCAAAAGCTCCGCAACATTGAATATCTTTCCAATGTCAAAGATCCTGGCAATACCGGCTCTTTGGAAAGCTGCGTCATAAACGTTGTCCGCAGCAGCCAGCGCACCAGTGTGGGAAGCTGCTACTTCGGCAGATTCGGGAAAGCGTCCGGCTTTGTATGCAATGATCGGTTTCACCCGGGCAAAAGCACGGGATGCAGTCATAAATTTTCTCGCTTCAGCAATGGATTCCACATAGAGGATAATTGCTTTGGTCTCTTCATCCTCCCCCAAGTAATCTATCAGATCACCAAAATCGACGTCAATTGTATTCCCAATCGAAATGAAATAAGAAAAGCCTATCTTCTCTTCAATCGCCCAATCCAATACAGAGGTGCAAAGCGCACCGGACTGGGACACAAATGCTATATTTCCTCGCTTTGGCATACCCTGTCCAAAACTGACATTAAGTTTGTTTGCGGGAGAGATAAAACCAAGGCAATTTGGACCCATTATCCTCATCCCTTCATAGCGTTTTCGGATCTCTTTGATTTCATGTTCCAGGTTCTTACCGGCATCACCAGCTTCTTTGAAACCTGCGGTAACGATTACAATGCCCAGAATCCCGCTATTGCCACATTGCTCAATGTATCCCGGTACGGCTTCCGGAGCGGTACAGATGACTGCCAGTTCGGGCTTGTTTGGAAGAGATTGTAAATCAGGATAGCAAGGTATTCCCATGACCGCTTCAAGACTGGGATTGACTGGATATACTACCCCGCGAAAACCACTGGTAACAAGATTGCTGAGAATTATACCGCCCACGCTTTTGGGGTTTGCACCTACTCCGATCAGAGCTATTCTGTTGGGCTTGAAAATGCTGTCCAGCTTGTGAATGTTCACCGCAAAACCTCTCATTACATATATTATGAAAGACCGTTGAATGTGTCTTCCTGTATAAATAATCGGGATGTTATCAGCCAGTTTGAGCGTACAATAACGATCATCTATACTCTCCCACCACCATTTTTGGATGGAGCGCTGCCCCATATCCCGATTATCAAACGGCCTTTGTGGGTGCAGTTTCTATGGATCAGACGGGAGGTCAAGCCTTTTCCGAGACAAAAAAGAAACCGTTGCCGAAGCAACGGTTAACTTTGTGCTAAGTATTTTATGGTACTTAGGTTTTAGTGACGGGATTGGAAACGATTGCGATTACGTTGCTGCTTTCTTTCCTTACGGCAATCCGGACAGCGTTGTGGTTCGTTCTGCAAGCCTTTTTCTCTGTAGAATTCTTGTTCGCCTTCGGTGAAAACGAATTCTTTCTGACAGTCTTTGCAAATCAAATTTTTGTCGGCCATGAGTCTACTCCTTGTATATTTTGGAGGATTTAGACATTCGGGATGAGGCACTCCAAAGCAAAAGGAATAGGCTCAGGGAATGTTAAATCGCTTTGTCGCATACACTTTTAAATGAATAGATTTCTGTCAATATAATTCTTTAAAAAGACGTTTTATCGACAAAATTAAACCCATCCACTAGTATAGTGGGCAGCTTGATATTGCTCTCACAAAGCTGGCTAAGCCCCATTGCCAGTATCTTTTGCGTCATTACCTGTGGGATCTCGTTAAAGCGCAGATTATTAACCGCATGCTGAACTTTTCCATCCTCAAAGTACAGAATTCCGTCCCTCGTCATACCAGTCAATTCACCTGTTTTGACATCGACGAAACGGATATACCAAAATCTGTTCACGATCAAGCCGCGGGGTACCATTTGCATCATCTGCTCTTCGGACGCATCTCCCCCAGGAACGAATAGATTTCTCATTCCGGCATTTGGTTTGGCACCAATTTTCTTTGCCCAGTAACGATCGGTCGGCATGTCTTTGAGAACACCGTCTTTTATCCACCATATATCTTCGGCAAGCACACCTTCGTATGAGAATGGATAAGAGCTTAGTTCGGAATCGCTGATCAATGATGCCAGGGAGAATTTCTCTCCAAAACACTGCTTACCCAATTGACCCGAGAAGGCTGTCAAACCTTCATCGGCTTGCCGTCTTTGCATCATCCAGCCCAAAAAACTAAGGTAATCCATAAGTGCGGAGGGACGGATTATTACAGGTATCTGGCAGGGATCGAAGCTCTTGGGAGTGCTTAGGCTATCAAATTGATCGTTGATTTTCTTGATTTGATCGATCAATTTGAAAGTGGCATAATCTCGTGACGAGTATGAAACTTTTGTTTCTACATCACCTTTTTTCATGGTCATCGAATGGCCAAAGTAGCTGTTATCACGAAACCCAAAGAACCCATTTTTTGTCGCTGTTAAATTCTGCGAAAAATGCCTCTCAGTCATTCCTGAAACTTTTGCATTTTTGGCTTCGGCATTGGTAATCGATGCCTGGATGATATTCACCATCTTTTCGGGAGCAAGTAATGCCGTAGCATCTGCCGAACCAGCCACGGTGGGTATTTTTTTGGATGCTTCGCTATTGACGAACTCTGGATCAGGCTGGTTGATCTTTGCTATTTCCTGGGCAGTTTTGATCAGATAGTCGATTGATGATTCGTCACTTTGATTGACCGAGCAGGAACCGGTTTTGTTGTCATAAGCAGTTTCAAGATAGATGTTTATATTCTGTCCAGCCATGTGCTGAGTAATAGCGTTTTGTGCAAAGCGAGACTCGTGGCTATCTCGGTAACTTACATTCAGAATATAGTCATCTGCTTCGCATTTTGAGGCTACATACTGGGCTATTCTTTCGAGTTCTTTTTTCATTGGGAACCTCCTACCCTGATATTCCTGAATCTTGCGGGAGCCGAACCGTGCGTCATTCTGGCTGTTTGATTGGGTTGTCCCTTTCCACAATTTACGACTCCAAATGGTCTCCAGAACCTTTCATCACAGATCGCATCACAGCTATTCCAGAATTCCGGATTGCTGGATTTGTAGAGCACTTTCTTCAGAGGACGGATCAGTTTTCCATTTTTTATCTCCCAGAAAAAATCACCTCCAAATTGGAAATTGACTCTGTGCTGGTCGATTGAGAAGCTTCCCCGACCTTGAATGTATACCCCGTCTTCGGTATCCGAGATCAGCTGGCCGGGGCTAAGGATCTCTTTTCCGGGTAGCAAGTATAAGTTTGGTATCCGGTTGATAGGCTGGTCGTAGTAATAAGTAGCCCTGTTACATCCACGGCTATGTTCGAGTCCAATCTCTGTTGCCGTTTCTCGGGTGCTGCCATATTCGTTCAGAATACCATCTTTGATAATGTGCCATTTCTGTCCCGGAACTCCATCATCATCAAATCCAGCTGTCGCAAGCCCCTGCTCCAGAGTGTTGTCACCCACGAAATTTACAATTGGAGAACCATACTGATAGTTTTTTAGCTTTTCAGGAGTGGCAAATGAAATACCAGCATAGTCTGCCTCCCAGCCCAATACCCGATCAAGCTCTGTAGGATGTCCTACTGATTCGTGCATAGTAAGCCCCAGGTGATTTGGATCCAGGATCAGGCTGCGGCGTAGTTCTTCCTTCAGAGTATCAGCCTTTACCTTGATAAGCGCTTCTTCGGCTATCTGGTGTGCTCTTTCTGTTAGATTCAGGCTATCGATCCATTCCCAGCCAATTGCCCTTCCACCTTCGTCGAATGTACGGCTTTGGCTGTCTCCATCGTGAACCGCAGTCGCACTGATAAATGGGTTTATAAAAGATGTAGCAATGTCCAGCCGGGTACCAAGAGTCGAAGCAAAGAGCTTTTCATCTTTGTTTATCAAAAACCAAAACATGGCTTGACGAATCCCATCATAATTTAGCAGAGTTCTGTTTACTTCCAGCATCAATTCCACTTTGTCTTTTAGATCGACATCAAAGGGATCGATAGAAACAGGGGTACGATAGCTGGCTATGTAGCTACGCTCCGGAGCAAGCTTGATACCTTTACCATTTTTGACCAATGCAGACAATTTGGCGATCTCAAATGCCTTTTTGACTGTGGCGAGAACAGCATCTTCACTATAAACATTTGAATGGGCAAAGCCCCATGCTCCATCCTTCATTATTCTGATGCCATAGCCATCCAGAACCTGATTGGCAGTTTGCTTCAAACTTTGGTTGTGCAGATAAATCCGTTGGGTAGTGTTTTTGTGAATCCGAATATCGGCATAGTCTGCACCCATACCCTCTGCGGAATTCAATGCCAGATCCAAGTATTTCATATATTCTCCTATATGGAATTGATATACTTTTGTATATTAATAATAGCTGTGTCCCAGCATTTCTGCAAAAGAACCAAGCATCCCTACAAACATACCAAAAAACATCGCGATCACGAGTATTTGGATTCCCACGATGATTAGAAGTGCCTTTGCATAGTTACCCCGGTTGGGATTGACATGTGCGTCCATAGACCACTTGATCAAGAGGACAATGTTTACAATGGGAATTGCAAGCAGGACAATAGTTAAGAGCCAATCCCCCACGCTCATCACAGGTACCAGAAGTGAAGTCCTGTCATCAGTTGTTTGTGGCTCAAAATCGTAGCTTCGACTGGATTCAAACATATTTCCTCCTCTATCTTTTTTTGCTAATGTTCCAAAGTAAATACAATATTCGTTCCAAAAGATCGTTGAACGTATCTTCACCCCAAGCAAATCGGTGTGTTTTCAGCCAGTCTTAGCGCATTAGAACTCATATCTATACCCACCCTTTTATTTATGGGGCTCTACCCCAAGCCCCGAGTAAACAACGGTCGTTCCAAATGCATCCCAATTCACACCCATAAAAACCAAAAAGGTGAGAGTATATACCCTCACCCTTTTATTGACATAGTGTTTGTGTATTATATCTTTATTTCCAGCGCATTGATCAGCTTTGCCTGTATTTCAGGTCTCTCGATCAGATCGGAGCCCTTCAGGAAGTCTTTCCTCTGCTCGAATCTGTCTTTGAGCAAGCTGATGTATTCTGCGTTGTTACCGCGTAACTTGGGATTGTATTTCTGATAGTATCCAGGGATTATTCTTTCGATAGATTCCTGATTGGGGATCATTGCTCCGGGAAGGAGATCCCAATCTTCCCACTGGATTTGATCGATCAGGATGGAAGTTTGAAGAGTTAGGGATGTCTTCAAAGGAATTGCTTCGAGGACAGAATCCGAATCCTTCCAGTATCCTCTTGAATTAAAGCAGTATATCTCTGCTCCATACTCTGCTACATGAAGAAATGCTTCCACATCTTTGTAAAGTTCGTATACCCGGAATGGATTGGCAAAGGGTTCAAATACCAATTTGTTGAGCTCTTCCTCGGTGACGTTTTCAGCTCTGTTACGTTGGGTCATCAGAGCCGCTCCCATAGCAATGGCGAGATATTTGTCTTTAATTTTGATCACAGGAGGCAGGACGGAATCTTTCATCAGCCATACCAGCGCTTTGGGGAAGGCACAACGGTTCACGTGTGAACCCAAAAGATCTCTATCCAATAGTGCTCTACCGTTGTCATTACGAAGGTCCATACCCACTGGAATCTTTTTCCCATCAATTTCCAGAACTGCGTGATTCATCAGAGAAAGAGCATATTTCCAATCCGGATGATCTGGGGGACGGCTGTCCGTCTTGTCAAACAGGGTAGGTTCCCATACCCGGCAGATCTTATTTTCCAGATCAATCTGGAACGCATCATCATGTAGTACTACCTTGGAGAAACCTTTCGGAAGAGTTCCGGCATTGTCATGATTGTTTGTATGCGATGATTTCCCGGTTCCAGAAAGGCCATAAAAGGCTATAGAACGTTTTCCCAAACGATGGTACATTGCATCATCACAAGTTCCAAAATCGATTTCCTTGATTCCACCATGGCAGGCTGCCATGCCAATTCTGATTCCAGAAGTCCATGCCAGAGTGAGTGTTCCTTTTTTCCGCTCGCCGAAATAGCGCATCCCAAGATTCACTATTACATTGTGTTTTTCGTCCACCAAAGCAAGCTGTGGTGCACCAACATTGTTGTAAAAAGGATCATCACAACACCATTCATTGAAGGCAACAAGGATAATATCCTGAATCGGCAGTTTTGGGCTTTTCTCGTATTGGCCCTGTAGTTGTTCATACGGACTGAAGTTCAAAAGCCAGTTATAAAGATTGACCACATCAGATTCGGTGGTAACGAATGTGGCTTTTATCATCAAATCATTGTCCAAACCCAGAATTGCCTCTGCTTTGATCAAAGGATATTGCTGCATCTGAAATACAGCTTCTCGAAAATCGCCCGTGAGTTTGTTCTTTTTGTTGGCATCCAATCTATGATAAAATCTACGAGCCTTGGCCGTTCTACCGATGATGTTTCCATGGCAATCGACCAATACTTTTGCACCTTTGGGAAGATTGTGCTTTTCTGCGAATTTGGGATAAACTAGATAATCTGTCTCTGATACTCCAGGCTGGTTCCTTGCCATTTCGTACGCTTCAGATAACGTCAGTTTTCGAACTTTGTGATTATTCATCAATGTTTCTGCGATAGCACGGATAGGAGACATCTCCTTGTAGCTCTCGTAGAATTCAGCACTGCTCTTGCTTGCCATGGTTCCTCCATCTATGTCTTACTTTGAAATCGCATCAGGCGGGACAACCTATAAGTCCCAAATATTTTGTCAATCAGGATTATATGATTTTTAGCTGCTTACCGATATCCCTGAATTTTTGTAGGGCAAAATCCAATTGAGCCTGGGTATGGGTTGCCATAAATGATGTGCGAATCAAACAAGAATTTGGAGGTACTGCAGGTGGAATCACCGGATTGATAAAGACGCCTTCATCTCCCAGGCGTTTCCACATTTCAAATGCCGTCATTATATCTCCGACGTGGAGAGGGATTACAGGTGTGCAGGACGTTCCTGTATCATAACCCATAGCTTTGAATTCGGACATCATGTAATGAGTATTTTCCCAAAGCTTTTCGATCCGCTCGGGTTCTTCTTTCATGATTTTGATGGCTTCCAGAACACTTGCTGTAGAGGCGGGAGGCAACGATGCCGAAAAGATCAAAGCCCGTGATTTGTGCTTCAGGTAGTGGATCAGGTCTTCTTCCGCGGCGATGAAACCACCTACTGAAGCCAGCGATTTGCTAAAAGTTCCCATGATCAGGTCTGTTTTGTCAGTCAAGCCAAAATGTGCTGTGGCTCCCGCACCGTCTTTTCCCAATACCCCAAGTGAATGGGCTTCATCGACCATCAAACTGGCTCCATACTTCTCTGCCAAAGCTACTATCCCATCCAGATCAGCAATATCGCCTTCCATGGAAAAAATACCATCCACGACAATCAGGATGTTTTTGCCTCTGATTTTGTGTAAGACTCTCTCCAGGCTCTTCATGTCGTTGTGATTATACCTCAGCATCGTCCCCTGTGAAAGCAGGCATCCATCTATGATTGAGGCATGGTCAAGCTTATCAGTCACGATGAATTCGTCCTTCAAGACCATACCGGATATACATCCTACATTGGCTTGATAACCGGTTGGATAAGCCAATGCGGCAGATTTTCCGACTAATTTTGCCAGTTCACTTTCCAGTTCCAAATGGATGTCCAGCGTCCCATTCAAGAACCTGGAACCGGCACAGCCACTACCATACTTTTGAATGGCTTTGATGGATGCTTCTTTTACTCGTGGATGAGTCGTCAACCCCAGATAGCTGTTCGATCCCATCATCAGCATCTTTTTTCCGTTGCAGATGACCTCGGTCTCCTGTTCCGAACTAATTTCCCTGAAATATGGGTAATAACCCATAGCTATGGCTTTTTTAGCGTCCTGAAATGCGAAACACTTGTCTAATAATCCCATTTATTCCTCTATCTTGCTCTTTATATCAAGTGAAACTTCTTCAAATTTTCAAACAATACCCGTATGATACTATAAATCATATACACCAATGGAACTGAAATCAACATCCATAGAATGCCACCATACCAACCCCCAGCCAGAACAGTCAACAACACGATCAATGGATGCATACTCATAGCTTTTCCGACCACGACAGGATAAACAATGTTGTTGTCGATTATCTGAACAGAATACATGGCAATAATCACATTTAGAATAGGCAAAAAAGATGTAGTACCAGAAATCAACAACGTAGCAATGGCAACCAGAGTCCCTATCAAAGGCCCAAAATATGGTATTATATTCGCCAATCCTGCCACGATCCCGATTAGGATAGCATTTTTGACACCCACAATGCTCAGAGCCACCGATGCCATTATGCTGACAGCCACTACCTCAAAGATCATCGCTCGCAAAAACTTCCCCACTGTCTCGTGGATTTTGTTCATGATAATGATACAGAGCTCAAAGTAGCGGTTTGGGACCATTTTATAAATGTCCTTCATCAGCTTGTTTCCATCTTTCAAGAGAAAAAACCCAATCAACGGAATGGTAGCGACAAATGACAGAGTACCCAAAATCATCTGATAGTTATCGACAATAAGTGTAGGCAGTTTAACCAGGAAATCTTTGAACATATCGATAACATCGATAAGTCCTTCGGCAAGGTTCAGCACTGGCAGCCTGCCATCCAATCCTAATAAAAACTCATGCAGAGAATGGATCAATGGTATTGATAGAAAGTACTCTCGCGATGCGTTTTCCGAATTTACCAGTTCCAGCAGGTTGTTACCCTGCTCAACCATCTCGGGAGCGTATCTGTATATCAATCCTGTAATAACGACAATGATAGCAGAATAGACCAGTACAATGGCAGACCATCTTGGCAGCCTTTTCCGTTCCAGCCACGAAACAGCAGGAGCCAGTAAATATGCAAAGACAAAGGATAGAATCAGATAATCAAATACCCATCGGTAAAAAACAAACCCCAGGATTCCGACGGCGAGCAGCAACAGATAGAACAATAGCTTTGTAAGGCTCATTCTTTGGCCTCAAACTCCTCGACCAGATCAAACATAAAATTGCTGAAATTCGTACACACTCCGCTCAAAATCTTGATTCCTGTCCTTGGGTTTGTCTCCAGAAATTGTTGGAAATCTGTCCTTGAAATTGCCAGTATCTCCGAATCCTTGACCGCTTTAGCAGAGCTACTGCGTGAATTTTCATGGTACATATCGATCAAGCCTATGAACTGGCCTCTCTTTAGTGTCCTGGAACCATTTGGTTGAAGCTTTCCAAAAACTGCCACTTCCCCTTTCTCTATCAAGAAAATTAGCTCCAGCGGATACTTATCTTCAAACAAAATCTCACCCGCAGTATATTTCCTGTGATGGATGATCTGCTTCAGGAGATGTAATTCGAAAGAGTTCAGATCCTTGAAGATGGAATATTTTCGTAGACTGCGGTTTTTATCCTTTGGCTTCAGGCTGGCTAAGAACCACTGATACAGGTTATTGATCATATTCCGACCTCTCAATTACGGATTGGTCACGAGTGGCACAAAGGCACAATATCCACAATCCGTGTATTTTACTTCATCATTGCTACGCTGTATTTTTGTCAAGGATTGAAAACCGCTACCCCCTACAGGGACGACCATTAACCCATCCACACTTAGTTGATCAACCAAGCATTGAGGGATACTTGAGGCTGCAGCGCTAACGATAATTTTGGGGAAAGTTTTGTAGGGAGGAAACGCTTTTTGCCACCCCATAGCTCCATCCCCAATCCTGAAGTATATATTGCTGTAGTTTTGATCCTTCAATACTTTCTTGGCAGACAGGGTCAATGGTTCCAGGCGTTCTATAGTGCATACTTCCCTTACTAACTCTGCCAGCAGAGCAGTCTGATATCCCGATCCTGTCCCGATTTCCAATACTACATCCTGTTCATGAAGCTCGAGGTGCTGGAGCATTATAGCGATCATCAACGGCTGTGATATAGTCTGGCTCAAATGGATGGGCAGAGGTTGGTTGCGATAGGCATATTCTACATATTCAGGGAGGACATACAGCTCCCGGGGAACTTTTGAAAAAGCTGCCAGAACCCTTTCATCCGTGATACCATTTGCGAGTAGCTCCTTAACGAGCAGTATTCGCTGATCCTCAAAACGCATAGCTTACAGCTTCAGGAGGCTGTTTTCCTCGAGCCATTCATAGAGCTCTGGGAAAGCATCTCCTTTTGTCATTTCAAAACCCAGCGGAGTCAAAGATATATAGTTCTCGGACAAAGCTTCGGCATCTGTACCTTTCTGTTCGTCCCAGACCGGTTTATCACCACCAATTTTATAGACAAAGCCATCGTCATCTTCGGAGACGATTTTGATGAAATTGTAGTATTTGCGGTGTCCGGTACGGGTGAGGCGGATCCCTTTGACTTCGTCAAACTGCACATTCGGAACATTGATGTTTAGCACAGAGGACGGTTGTAAAAGGCTATCTACGCCCATCTCCAGCATCTTGACCATCCACTTTGCGGCAGTGTCATAAAGCTGATCGGTATATGAATTGATCGATATTGCTATAGCCTTGTAGCCAAAGAAGGCAGCTTCCTTCGCTGCAGCCACAGTGCCTGAATAATGAATATCCTCTCCCATGTTTTGCCCAGCATTGATTCCGGATATGATCAGATCAATATCAGAGTCGATCAACTTTTGCAAAGCAATAACCACGCAATCCACTGGTGTTCCTGAGACAGAATACTCCCTGTCACCGATTTTATTCACTCGGATTTCATTCCGAATTGTCAGAGAATGTGATGCTGCACTACGTTCCCGGTCTGGAGCGATTATACTGATCCTATGCCCGGCAGCACTCAAGTGCTTTTGCAAGGCACGTATCCCACCAGCATTGATCCCGTCATCGTTACATAATAGAATGTTCAAGTTTTACTCCTGAAAAGCGGTAGATCCTCAGACCTGCCAATAATTAGGTCTATATGAAGAAATTGTTTTGGTACATAACAAACAGAATGACCATTATAGCTATAACGAGCATCATGAAACCAATATTCGCCTTGAAAAACTTCAAAAGAATCGTCCGATGCTTTACTTTTCGCTGATTCACAGCAGTATTTCTCATTCGAAAGATCTTCGAAAGCGGATGAACCTTTAGATGCTTTATCAGATAATACGAATACTGCTCTGGATTCAGCCATTTTATCTTACCACTTTCGGTCCGATATGGCTTGTATCCAGTTACCAGCAAATTTTGTTTATGGCATTCGTTGATATTATCGACCTCTTCAGGATCAACTGCTTCAAGCGCTGAATATCTTTTTCGTCTCATATACTCCTCAAGTAGATACTCGTTTTTTTTACCAGTCTTTTGTCAAGAAATTCATTTTTGGGGGAGGTTCGACTGAGTTGAGAGATCCAGTAAAGGCTGTAGGATTGGAATCCCAAAGTCTCATTCATATATGCGGAAAGAGTCATATATGTCTGAAGCTTGGCATTAGGCAAATATGAAAAGGATTACCGAACTAATCGCAGTCCCAGATCCGGCGACTACCAAACAAATGGAGTAAACAAGACCGGAATCCAGTTTACTTATCAAGCTATG
The DNA here is from genome assembly GCA_964634275.1 of uncultured Candidatus Cloacimonadota bacterium. Taxonomy (GTDB): domain Bacteria; phylum Cloacimonadota; class Cloacimonadia; order Cloacimonadales; family Cloacimonadaceae; genus CAZZCS01. The sequence goes on from CAZWIS010000008.1 coordinate 17,022, forward strand.
CCTGATTCTATGATAGGTAAAATTGGCTTCCGGCCTGTGTATATAGTTATTAGTTCAGGATCAATCAAATCCGCGTCTTTTCAAACCTTCAAGACTCAGCAGTTACCCGTAGATCAGTCAAAGACTATATTATCAAGATCGATCAAAGCTTTTACGGGGATCGGCAGCTCAGACAGAATGATAAACTTCAGCTCTGAAGTCCTCAGTTCATTGTTTTTTAAGTCTATCTCATGGTTGAACAAGAGGGAACTAACAGATAAATCTGATCCCGCATATGCATTTACGGGTGCTTGAGTGCTATAGAAATACAGCCTTTCCTTGCGATCAATACCTCTGCAAGCCAGGAGTTTTCCTGCGATATCAAATTCTATCTCTTCAATCCCACATTTGGTACTTAGGACTTTATCCTCGTGGTAAAGCTCAAACTCGGAGTTTTTGATCTCATCATCTGCTTTGAAGAATATCCGTGAAAACCCGCGGATAGTTTTCGTAAAACCGGCTTCCTGCTGGTAGCTGCTATAGGTAGCCAGTACAGGCAAGCCCGGCAACACGAGATAATACTGGCATACGATTAGTCCCTTCAGGCTGTCGGTATGTTCAACAGTTGTCTTGATCTCGATCCCTTGCCACGTCTGGTGGTATGAATCCTGCTTTTCCACGAAAGAGACGAGATGCTTCTCAGTAAACCAGGATGATCTTTTCACGATATCAAGAATGTTTTCGAGCCCCCCACACCATGGATTCCACCATGACTTTGCTCCGCGCAGAGGAAAACTGCTGTCGATCCATTCGTGACTGTCGTAGATCATTGAGAATATTGAAGGAGCAAATTCTGGAGATGCTTTAAATCTGATGGAACCATTATCTACAGTATAGACGGTGTTTTCACCCAGTTTTTCCACGAACTGCATTGTCTCGCCCATTTGTTTGATAAACACAAATTTCTCCACTTCAAAACTCTTGGTGGGATAGATGGCTTTGGCTCTGATCAGATCAAGTTTGTGCTCGCCCTGTAGAGGAAAACCAAAGCTAAGCTGATGCTTGGCTTCCTCTTTGTTTGCAGAAGCTGTTGCCATAAAGTCCTTACAAGTCATTGAACTCAATTGCACAGAACATTCCAGGGGCTTCTGCCGGAAGTCCTGATATTTCAGTTCGCAGTTAGACTTATCCGCATCCACAAAAGGGTTTCCATTGTTTAATCGCAGTTCGTTAAAAACCTTTGGAACGACTTCTTTCACCTTTTTACCAAGTGCAAACTCACGCAGCCTTCGAATAGATGGGAAGACATCGAATGCAATAAACAAAGTATTCGAAAGCATCGATTCGCCTTTCCTGTAGGTATGTTCGATGGCATAGTTCCATTCACAACAGCGCAATTTGTCATCAGGATGCCAGACTATGCTCATATTGCCATTCTTCGTGCAGCAGTGAAACCAGTTTTCATCGATTTTTTCACCATCCCAATAGCTCATCATACTGTCATTGTTCATGATGTCGTCGATCTTGATTAGCATCCCGGAGTATGGCATAGTCATTTGCCTTCCATCGAATCCAAATGAACGACTCAGAGTAACTTCATCCATACCCGATGGGAAAGCCTGCAACTCCGTATAATGCTCCAACATCCCAGAATTCAACAGTTTATAGTGACAGACATATTCACAACCGGGAAAGTCATCCGAGCTATAATAGGATTTCAGAGTGACTGAACTCTCATCACTTGAGTATTCTACTTTTTCTGGCAGTTTATTCTGAAACTCAGCAGAATACGGCAATCCAATCTTTGGAAAGCCCTGATACCAGTAAAACTTGTTTTTCAAACTTTTGAAGACGATTTCGTTTATATTATCTTCTCTGTCCAGAGTGAGGACATTTTGAGAATTAATGATCGAATTGAGGCGTTTGGTTTCTCCCCAAGCCTTTGATTCCGATACATAAATGGTCAAACTAAAGGTTTGCCGATAACGAAAATCTTCGCCATTATCGAAAACTGCCCGTACATCGATTTCTTCATTATAGATCAGTGATTTGCTTGCTGATATCATGATCGGAATGGAGTTTCTTTCGTGCGCCTTGAGGACAAATCCCAGGCTTCCATCAGCAAACAAGATGTCTTTATGGCTCGGAAATCTGATTTCGAACCTGCACTCTCTATCGAAGTTGTTTTCTAAATTGAAAAAAACTTCTTGGGCTCTACCTGCAAAGAGCTGATACTCGCTTTTTGCAGCTAAGAGTTTTAGCGGAAACAGAGGATTGATACCAGTCTTGAGTAATGCAGATTTGCCGTCTATACTGAGCTCGGAACATACAGCGGGATGAGTCCTCCACATGCTTTGTTCCACGTCTATTGAACCAAGGAAAAACTCCCCCACAAAGGTCTTGCTACCCATCAACTCGGTATCTTCCTGCAGGGCAAAACTGATGTTTTTGTTGTCCATGCCTTTGAGCCTGACCTTTTGGGCTGTATCCGTCTTGTTTGTATAGTGGTATTTTACCTCATATTTCTGTCCAAAGACCAGCTTCCCATTGGGTATCTCAGTTTTGATCAAAAATTCATCCGTTTCGATGCTATGAATTCCACGTCCGTTTTTTTCAAATTCCACTCTGAGGCTTTGACCCTCCTTTTCCCAGGTATAGGTTAAAAAGTCAAAGTTATTCTCTGTTCTGCCATCAGGTTCCACGACGATACTACGGGTAGAATCATCATACCAATCGGCAGTTTCAAAGAAATCTCTCAGAAGCGGTGTTTGCATTACGACAGGGATGAAATTCATCAGATGAGTGGAATCTGATTCCATCTTTTCCCAAAAGAATCCGCATTTTTTGTAGAGAGGTACGGCTTTGGTATTGCCTGCCCATGTAAAGAGATCCAGCCTGGGATAGTTCAGTTCAATGGTTCTTGCCACGGCTTTTTTTACCAGCGCTTTGCCAATCTTCTGGTTAAAGTATTGGGGATCGACATTCAGAAGGTCGATATACAGCGTGTTCTCATCATAATAATATTTGGACAGCTTACAATAGCCCACTACTTTTTCACCGATCAGCGCCAAATACAGATTTAGATGCGAAGATACCGCTTCTCTGTCTATTACGCTCTTCTCTGTTCTATGGCTGTTGAAACCGTTCCAGCCTTCGCTACTATTGTTCCACATTTCTGCGATGCTTTTTGCATATTTAACATCATATTCAACGAGTTTTATATCTTTGTTACACATATCATTGTCCTTTTGTATAGCATGAGCCTCAATTAACGCGAGACCCTTAGTTTTGCATAAACCTTTTTGGCATTGTCATAAAAGACGGCCTGATGATGTTCTTCTGGGACAATATCCTTGATGAAGCGAATATAGTCCTGCATGGGAACGAGAGGCCAATCTGTTCCATAAAGCAGCTTATCATAGCTGTCTGCCAAAATCAACGCAGTTTTGATCATGTTCAGATAGAGCTCTTGTGACCTGAATCGGCCGATCAAAACACCATCTCCCACCAGTAACCCTGATAGGTCTGCATACACATTTTTGTTTTTGTAGAGGATTTCGGCTGTATCTAATAGCCAGGGATTGCCCAAATGAGCTATGACGATTTTCATCTTGGGATACTTATAAGCAAGCTGATCAATTGACAGGGGGTGGGAGTATTTCAATAAACCACGATCGCTATAAGTATCACCGCTGTGAAAAACTACAGGCACATCGTATTTAAGCGCAAGTCGATAGACAGGATCATACTTCTTTGCCTGCGGAAGATAGTGATAGTATCCAGCATAAATCTTGATACCTGCACATAAATCACTCTGCAGAGACAGCTCCAAGTTTGAAATAGCAACTTCATCCATGCGATGCGGATTCACTCCGGCACAATAACAGAAATTGGCGGGAGCTGTTCCCAGATCAAAAGCCATTGGCGTTTCAGCCTGCTTATCTGGAAAGCCCCCTGTTACTGTCTCACTTAAGCCCATGCAAACACATCCTGCCACCTCGTTCCTGGCAGCTTCATCTTCCCAACCCTTTGGTGAGTAATCCACGTCATTTTCTTCAGATGCACTCTGAAATGATGAAATCTTGCTGTAATGAATATGAGCATCTATAATATCCATAATAACTCCTTCTGTTTATAAGTATCTGCAAAGCTTGTAAGCTTTTTTCCGCCTACTAAAAAAAATCTGACAGACAGCAGATGCATCACCAAACTCGTTCATGACGAGATATGCATTTGTAATCTCGCTATTTATTCAGGCAGGGATTAGTCCCTGTACAATTTTTGGCTGATAATTAAAAAAAGCTCTGAGGAACAATTCCCCAGAGCTTCTTCTGGTATAAGATAGGGAACGGTTCGCTCACCGATCCCATAAATATCTATTTTATAGCATTATCAGCCATTATATGCATCGTCATAAATATAGAATATATGCTGAAAAGGACCGGCTTTAGTTCGTGACAGTACCTTTGCTCGTAAATTTGATTACCATGTTCATCTCCTTGTCTTTTTTATTTTGACACCACTATTTTTTTCTCATTTTTTGTGTCAAGTGCTATTAGCAAAGCGTAATTATTCAGTGTAATTAGCTATGATTGTCTTCGGAGGATCAAGATGTCACGTAGAATCGGAGTCCTCATTCAGTTTCGGATTCAAAGTGGCATTCGTAGGATCGGAATCCTACGCAACTGTAGGATCGGAATCCTACGCTACAGTCAAGCCTATATCAAGCCTATATCAAGCGTATATCAAGTGTATTCACAAATACACTTGATATAGGTGAGATATACCAGAGATATCCTGTACTTTCCAAGGAGTATAAATTGCCTTTAGAAATTCGCTTACAGATTTATCAAAAGCTACCCTGATGAGTTTATTATTTCAGATTAAATACTGCTGTAAGTGTTACGGAGATACTCTTGTTCTTGGTTCCGGTATTGTATATACCATAATCGCTTACTTCTGTGGAATATGGCTCGGTAATCTGAAACACACCTGCTCTTGCCTCTCGCATCTTTCCCAGCTTCACTTTGGCAGATCCGGAGATTTCTTCAGCCCTGGCTACGGCATCCTCTGTGGCTTCTGCAAGCAATTGCTTCTTTAGCTCCGGTAATTTGGTATAGAGAAAGTCCAGACTGGAGCGCGACAGCAGGATACTCCGGCGGGCAAAGAATTCTGGATTGAGAGATAGCTTTTCAATCGTCGCGAGATCGGAGCTAAGGATCATGATGTTTTGGTTCAGATTGTACGAAGCAATATTCCCGTAGTTCTCATAAACGGGAGTGCTAAACACCGGTTGGATATCGATTTCTGATTCTGCCACACCGTTTGCAATCAAGTATTCTTTGAAGGCTTGGACGTCACTTGCCATAATGGTATAGGCATTTTGTAATCCAGAGATGGACGTATTCTTTTGCAGGCTGAGGTTCCATTTGACCAGATCCGAATCAAACAGCTTGCTGGCATATCCTACTACCCTCAGGCTTGTTTCAGACTTCTTACTTTGGACGAAAAGAATCCCAAAGATCGATAAGCCAATGATGAAGCTAAGCCCCAGTACTCCCCATGAACGGGAAGATTTCTTATCCTTTTCGATGTATCCAATCAATATGAATACTGCCAATGCTATCCCGATATACCACCAATGATTCAACGCCATATTTTACTCCCTATCATACTACGTTGGATTTTATTTGAATAAATACTGAAGTTCATCGCTGGGTATGACTTCCACCGATCTATCTTGTCCGTCAAATTGAAATTTAAGACATACTGTGCAATATGGCAGGAGGTTTTCTGCCAGTTCCGGCCATTCGATGATCGTGATCCCCGTTTCTATCATATCAAAAATACCAAGATCCAGCAGTTCGCCTTCGTCTTTCAAACGATACAGATCAAGGTGATACAACGGATGTTTCCCGCAATTATATTCTTTGAAGAGAACAAAGGAAGGGCTATCGATTTCATCATCAATCAAAAGCTGTTTCCCTATTTGTTTGGTGAAAAACGTCTTCCCGCTTCCCAAGTCTCCATACAGGCACAGGACGTGACCGGGCTTTAGCACTGGAGCCAGATAAGCAGCCAAATCTATTGTGTCCTGCTCGGTTTTGAGTTCTATTATCTTTGTCATCTATTATTCTCCATAATCTTATGTATCCGGACTATTATCCCCTTCTTCATCTATGAAACCAGAGATTAGTGGCTTCACTACTCATTTGGGGTACTCGAAAAATATGTCCCAAAGACCGATTACCCGGTATTTGGGACATTCATATTAGACAGTCCTGAATATATTATGCAGCGAAATGTGATCTTCGCAAGCTAAGATTTACGATTTTTTGATCTACAGGTAGCAATCGGCAAAATCATCTCTTCCATCGAAACCCCACCATGCTGGAAAGTACCGTTGTATTGCCTTTGATACTGATGGTAGGAGTTTGGATAGACGAAGTAATAATCATCTTTGGCAAAGATGAAATTATCCACAATACTCTTTGATGGCAAGCCATAATCGGACGGTTTTTTTACAAACAGAGCATGACGATCATTTGCAGACAGATTTTTCCCTTCTTTGTAGCGCACCGTAATCGAAGTATCCTTGTCACCAATTACCTGGGTGGCACGGTTTACTTTGATCGAACCGTGATCTGTTGAAATGACGACCGTGGCATCCTGCTTTGCAATTTGTTTCAGTGCTTCGTAGAGCGACGAGTGCAAAAACCAGTGTTTGGTAAAGGCACGCAGCCCTTCTTCGTGAGGAATGGTCTCCTGTAGGATTTGATCTCTTGAACGATGATGAGCCAGGAGATCGAGGAAATTGTAAACCAATACGATCAGATTTTCCTGTTTCCAGGTTTCGATTTTGCGGATTACAAAGTTCCCTTCTTCCATATTGAATATTTTTACGTATTTTGAAGTGGGATCCATTTTATAGCCAAGTTCAGTGATATGGGCATCCAGAAGCTGATGTTCGTTTCGATTCCTGCTATTATCCATCTCGCCAGAAGTTACCCAGTATTCGGGGAAACGCTTTGCGATGTCGATTGGAAGCAAGCCACTGAAGATCGAATTTCTGGAGTATGGAGTGGCTGTGGGCAATATAGAATAATACATATCCAGTTCTTCATCAAACAGCTCCTGGATATAGGGTTGGATGGCAAGATATTGATCCAGCCTCATGCAATCCACGATGATGAAATACACAGGACGCTTCTCTTCAATCAGAGGCGCAATGTACTGAGAGATAATGTCGAATGACAGGTTTGGACGATCGTCCGATACCAGCCATTTGCGATAATTTCTTTCGACGTAGTTTGTAAATTCTGTATTGCAATTGCGTTTTTCCAGGAAGTGCGTCTGGTGAAGCCCTTCGTCATTTACTTCATCAATCTTGAGCTCCCAATATGCCATATCACGATAGATATCAGCCCATTCCTGCCAGTCCGGACTGCTAAAGAGCTTTTGGTTTAGTTGTGAGATATAGCGGGTGTATTGCTCACCGATCTGGTTGGCGCGAATTTCATCTGCCTGAAAGATCTTCTTGATCGCCATTATTATCTGGTTTGGGTTGATTGGTTTGATCAGATAATCTGTTATTTGAGATGCGATTGCTTTGTCCATCAAGCCTTCTTCTTCGCTTTTGGTAACCATGATGATGGGAATCGCATTATTGATTCTTTTGATCTCCTGTAGAGTTGTCAGACCATCCAAGCCGGGCATCATTTCGTCCATGATCACCAGGTCGTATTTATGTTCCAGTACTTTTTCTATTGCGTCATTGCCATTGTTGCAGGTATCGACGATGTAGTTTCTCTCTTCGAGAAAGAGCACAAACGGTTTTAAAAGCTCTATTTCGTCGTCTACCCACAAGAGATTCATTTGCTTCATTAATCCTCCTTTGCGGATTGCATTTCAGATTCAAAGAGCCTTTCACGCTCTTTTACAATCTTTTTTACGAGCTCGAGTTCGGCGTCCTGAAAATATAACGCCAGTTTGAAATTCAGATCCTTTCGTGAGCAATTAAACCATGTAAGCATTTTCTCCATATATTGTTCGATATAGACTTCTTTGAGGTCTTTATCTTTGTTTTTATTCTTGTCTTTGATCTCCTTGATATGATCCCTGAGATCATTTGTTGGCATAGTTTCCGCCAACTGAACCCATTTATCGCGAACTTCCCAATCCGCTTTCTGGATCAAAGGACGAATCATTTGTAAACGATCGAAACCGATTTCTTTGACAGTGCCATCGTCCATATCCATTTCATCGACAAAGAGTTCATAAGTCTGAGCCAGCTTCCCAGCCATAGTCCCACTCATATTATACTCAGCTTCGATAAAGTCTTTGAAGTTATCATAGCCTTTGAAGCGAAATAGCTTTGTACGTTTTATTTCGGAAAGTAATTGCCCCAAAGCTACGAAATTCTCTTCGAGCTTATTCTTCAGATTGTTTACAGCGTCAAATTTCTCATCCGGTGTCATACTATCAGTGTTTACTATCAGATTATTCATTTTCTGTCCTCTATCCAAATGTTTATTTATTTCTTTGATGAATCTACTGGAAAGTACACGTGCTCACTGGCAGGGAAGATACCTTCGCGTACTTCCTGGCTATACAAAGCCAAAGCTTCTGCTGCAGATATCCCAAGTTCTGCGTATTTTTTTACGAACTTGAATTCAGCATTATTAAAGCCCAAGAGATCGTGCCAAACCAGCACCTGTCCGTCTGTGTATCTTCCAGCTCCTATCCCGATTGTAGGGATTTTGAGACTTTGGCTGATCTCTTTGCCCAACAGCTCAGGAATACCTTCCAAAACCAGCATAAAGGCTCCTGCTGCCTCGACTTCAATTGCCTGATTAAGCAGCTCCTGATACTGGAGATCCGATTTTCCCTGTACCTTATAGCCCCCGAATTTATTGATGGATTGAGGAGTCAATCCAAGATGCGCACAGACAGGAATCTCACAATCGACAATATCTCTAATTGCCTGCACTCGGGATGCACTGCCTCCCTCGAGTTTGACTGCATTTGCCATGCCTTCTATAATCAACCGAGAGGCATTTAGCTTTGTCTTTTTGTTACTGAGATGATAGCTCATATAGGGCATGTCTGCAATTACAAAGGCTTTTGGAGCACCACGACGCACAGCTTTGCTATGGTATATAATGTCCTCAACCGTCACCGAAAGAGTATTTTCATAGCCCAATACCACCATCCCAAGACTGTCTCCAACCAATATTAGGTCAATATCCGTCTTATTAACAGTGGAGGCTGTGGCAAAATCATAAGCTGTCATCATGACAATCTTCCGGCCACTTTTCTTCATCGCTGCAAAACTTGCGATGTTAATTGCAGCATTCTTGTTTTTAATCATTCAGATTTCCTTCTGTTCCTTCGCGCTCTATAATTTCCTGCTCTGATTGCTCTCGGCTGATATCGTCTTCATATATGTAGTCACCACCCATTCTACCACGGCTCAATACCATGTTATAAAGAAGCATACCATTGGAATACCACCCGATAAATCTGCCATGGGGTGAACCCCGGTAATAGCTCGTAAACAACTGTGGAGTTCCATCCGAATACCAGACCATCATCAGTCCATGTTGGATTCCTTTGTCATAGCTGATCACTTTGTGTAGATTCTTGTTCGGGTAGTTTTCATACGCCACACCACTGAACAACCTGCCACTGTATACTGCAAGAGAATCTTTTTGAACAAGAGATTCCATCTCTATGGCATTCTTTGGCAAAACATACTTCCTCATATATCCAATTTCGTCTGAAATTTGTGATTACAAAGATACTGAAAAGAGAATGGATAAAAATATGAAAAAAGACAGAGCCTTACTAAACAAGACTCTCAATATAGCTGTGCGAGATTCTTCGTAGTGCCTGATACTCATTTTTTTACTCCATTGGGTTCGTCAATAGATTTTTCTCATTCTGGCACTTCATATCTGCACCAAAACCAATACTTTTGACTGGGTGAAAGCAGAATCAAATCCATCTCCGTGCCGGGAAAGACTGATCCATCCACCTATATTGAAGCATCAAATATTTATCGCTTGCTTTCATCAACCCATAGTACAAATTTAATCGGAACTGGAAAATAGTCAACAAGTTTCGCCATCACAAAACTGAGCCCCAAAAAAATATCACTACTTGAAATCTTTACCACTCCAGCACCTACAGAATATGGGAAAAAAATACAAGGCAAAATACAGGAAAATACGGAATCATGTCTTGACAGATTCATAAGTGTTTTATTTAGTTATGCTCAGAGTCTTGAGAGAGAAAATGCAAAAGACTGTTGTATGCTTGTAAGTAGTTACTGATGAATTGTTTAGTGTTTATGATTGATGGGAGGTTTTAATGTTTTCGATGATCCGAAAGAGATGCGGCGATATTGTTTCTTTTGATAAAAGTAAGATAGCCAATGCTATAGCGATGGCTGGAGCTGCGACTGGTGAATTCAATCTGGAAATGGCTGAGATACTTACGCTTAGGGTTGTTAATCTGGCATTGCAAGTGATTTCTGATGAAATACCGGAAGTAGAAAAGATCCAGGACATAGTAGAAGAAGTTCTTCTCGCCTCACCTTACAAAAGATCTGCGAAAGCATACATCATTTATCGTGATCAACATACACGGATAAGGGAGCTTGTATCCACTGCCGGAGTAAACCTGATCGATCAGTATCTTGAGAAGCTGGATTGGCAAGTCAAAGAAAACTCAAACATGGCATATTCTCTGCAGGGCTTGAATAATTATATCGCTTCAGAGGTCAGTAAAACTTACTGGCTCAACAAAATATATCCTCCCGAGATTCGTAATGCCCATGTGGATGGTGATATTCATATTCACGATCTGGGATTGCTTTCCGTATATTGTGTTGGCTGGGATTTGATGGATCTATTGATGGTCGGTTTCAGTGGTGCTGAGGGAAAGGTGGAAAGTGCCCCAGCCAAACATTTTAGATCGGCATTAGGCCAAATCGGTAATTTCTTTTATACTCTCCAGGGAGAAGCGGCTGGAGCTCAGGCGTTTTCCAGCTTTGACACACTCTTGGCTCCCTTCATCTATTATGACAAGCTTAGTTACGAGGAAGTAAAACAGGCTCTTCAGGAATTTGTGTTTAACATCAACGTTCCGACCAGAGTGGGATTTCAAACTCCATTCACTAATATCACGCTCGATTTACTACCACCTGATTCATACAAAGATAATGCTGCCATCGTCGGTGGAATTCCAATGGACAAAACCTATTCCGAGTTTCAACCCGAAATGGATATGTTGAACAAAGCCTTCTTGGAAGTCATGATCGAAGGTGATGCCAAGGGCAGAGTCTTTACATTTCCCATCCCAACTTATAATATTACAAAGAACTTTGATTGGGATAATGAGACCGTGTCCTACCTCTGGGAAGCTACGGCAAAGTATGGCATACCATACTTTTCCAACTTTGTCAATTCGGAGCTGGATCCAAATGATGCCAGAAGTATGTGTTGCAGGCTACGCCTTGATACTCGAAAACTGGAAGCCAGAGGTGGAGGCCTTTTTGGGGCAAATCCATTGACCGGATCAATCGGAGTGGTTACTCTCAACCTGCCAAGAATCGGTTATCTGGCAAAGACTCAAAGTGAATTCTTTGATAGGATAGACTATGTCCTGAACCTGGCAAAACAAAGCCTTGAAATCAAACGTAAAATCTTGGAGACATACACGCAAAATGGCTTGTACCCATATACAAAGTTTTACCTTGCCAGAATCAATGAGCGGTTCAAGCAATACTGGAAAAACCACTTCTCGACAATTGGTATTATCGGCATGAACGAAGCTTGTATAAACTATTGTGGAGCAAATATCGGAACTGAACCCGGCAAGGAATTTGCCCTGCAAGTCATGGATTATCTGAGAGAAAGACTGATAGACATCCAGGAAGAAACCGGTAACAATTATAATCTGGAAGCAACCCCAGCCGAAGGCACAAGCTTTAGATTAGCTTTGATAGACAAGAAGAAACATCCAAAACTGATCAGTGCCAATCCTCATACAGACGCACCCTTCTATACCAATTCCACGCAGCTTCCTGTAAATTTCAGCGATGACGTGTTTGAAGTACTGGATTTACAAGATGAACTCCAAACCAAATACACTGGTGGCACAGTCTTACATATATTTGGGGGAGAAAGGGTTGAACATCCTGAAAGCATCAAACAGCTCGTCAAATCTGTATGCACAAATTATCATCTGCCATATTTCACTTTTTCACCCACATTCAGTATCTGCCCAGAACATGGATATCTTGATGGAGAAAGGGAGCAATGCCCTGTATGCTTCAAGAGAACGGAAGTATTTTCCAGGATAGTTGGTTATCTTCGTCCTGTATCTCAATGGAACGACGGCAAAAAAGCAGAATTTAAGATGCGTACTACGTTTGTCACAGAAAGAGGAGAAAAGATCACCGCCAAATGATTATCGGAGGATTCCAAAAGTTTTCCTTGCTGGACTATCCAAATGAGATAGCAGCGATCATCTTTACCCAAGGCTGCAACTTTCGCTGCCCCTACTGTCACAATCCTCAGTTGGTAGATCCGGACAGATACATCGACACAGTATCCGAAGAATTTGTCCTCGATTTCCTCCAAACACGCAAGGGAAAGCTTAGTGCTGTCTCTATAACCGGCGGAGAACCGATTCTACAAAAGGACCTGGCGGATTTCCTGTTCAAGGTCAGATTGATGGGATACAAGATAAAAATTGATACTAACGGCTCCATACCCAATAGCATCAAAGAACTTGTGGACAGCGATTTGATTGATTATTGGGCAATGGATATCAAAGCTCCCCCGGGGCTGTATCAAACTGTTTCAAGATCAGCAGTGGATCCCAATGATATCCTTACCAGTATGGATTTTATACGAAATTCCGGGAAGCCATACGAATTCCGTACCACTCTGTTTGACGCACTTTTTAATTGGAGGGACATAAACGAGATTCGTCAGATCCTCAAACCTGGCGATAAATATTATCTCCAACAATGCAGGTACAATGATACCCTTGAGGAAGTACGCAGAACAGAATTGATGAGCATCAGTTTATCCGACAGTACTTACATCCATCTCATCGACCACCCGGTCTGCAGAAATCTGATTGATTGGGGCAAGGATAATAGTATAGATATCGCAATCCGCTCCTACTGAATAACATAAAATATACCTTTTTCATCAGTATCTCGATTGCCATCGCCAATGTAACATTCATACGGACTTATTTGTTAGACCGATGAACGTGTCTTCCTTTATAGTACATCAATGTGTTTTGAACCTGCCTGAACGGGCAAAATCAGTTATCCATACCCACCCACCACCCTTATTGTATGTCCCAAAGTGCAAAAACTACAAGTTTGGAATGCACCTTGCATCTGTAATAGATATGAATAATTTCGTGGAGAGAGTTTTGATATGAAAAAGCTATTATTGCTTTGTCTGTACGCTACCATCCTGCTTTGTGCTTCTGCTAGCGTAGTGTATGATTTTAATTTTGAGGATTTTAAGCAACGTGATCAGGGCGAATACAAGAGCCTGTCACTAATGAATGGACAGACATGGGGTAACCCTGGAGAACCGGAACTTCCATGGATCGGAGTAAAGCTATTACTTCCATTGAACCATGAGGCTTCAGAAATACTGGTTCATAGATCCAATCCGGTGTCAATCACATTGGACAAGCACATCCAACCAATCCAACAGCAGTATCCATTTTCTCTGGATCAGAGGATGCCAGATACCGAACCTGATTATAGGATATACTCTGCCGATGCAATTTTCCCGCTTCGCCCAGATAATGGTTTGAGGACGGAATTCCTGGCTGGGCATCCAATAGCATTCAGTGCTATTTGTCCCTTTGATTACAATCCAATGCGCTCCGAGCTTACTTTTTACCGCAATGTAAGTATAGAAATCCGGACGCAGGTAAGCCAGCGAGCAATCAATGCTACATCCCTATTAAAACAAGAAGCTTTCATTACACGTTTTCTTTCTCGCAGCGTCGACAATCAAAACGCTGTGCCCAGATATACGGAACGTACCGAAGGAACTGAATATATCATTGTGATAGATGCAGCGAAGTATAATCAATGGCTTCCCCTGAAGATATTCTACGAGGGAAAAGGTTATGCCATCGAAATGAAGACTATCCAGGATATTACTGCTCAATACACGGGAGTGGATACTCAGGATAAGATACGTAATTTCTTTATAGATATGTACACCAACAATTCTTTACGCTATGCTTTGCTGGCAGGAGATACAGACGTCATCCCACACCGTGGTTTGTATGTCAATTTCAGCCAGGGTGGTCAGACAGATGCGGATATTCCTGCAGATATGTACTATTCGTGCCTTGATGGAAACTGGAACAACAATGGTAACAGCTATTGGGGAGAGATCTACGAGGCAGACCTTGCTCCAGAATTTGCAATTGGCCGCTTTTGTTACAATTCAGACAGCGAAATTGCAGACTTCATAAATAAAGTAATGCTTTATCAGATAGCCCCCGTGGAGAGTACCCTAAAATCTTCCGCCTTTGTGGGTGAATACTTGTGGGCTGGTCCTACCTGGGGTGGAGACTACATGGATGAGATGATCGGTGGTTCCAGCATGAATGGATATACGACCGTAGGAGTACCAACTTCCTGGAATACACCTACTCTCTATGACCGTACCTATGGTTATGAAAATGGATGGGGTGGAACCCAAATCCGTGCCCTGCTCAGCGCTGGTCATAATCTTGTCAATCACCTGGGACATTCTGCTACCAGATACAACATGAGGCTAAACTACAACGGCGTAAGCAACTCTACTATTACAAACGATGGCAGCAGCCAGAACTATTCTATCTACTTTTCTCAGGGATGTTATGCTGGAGCTTTTGACAACCGTGACACCTCAGTCGGATCCTATGTGGGAGATTGTATTGCCGAAAGATTTACCAGCATTTCCAATGCCGCAGTAGGTATGATCGCTCATTCCAGATATGGATGGGGGATGCAAGGCTCGACCAATGGTGCTTCGCAGTACTTTCACCGTCAGTACATTGATGCCATATTTGGCGAAAACATTCATGACTTGGGATACACTTTGGTGGATTCAAAAATAGACAACATACCTTTCATTTCGAATAGCCCCGTCATGTACTGGGTTACATACGAAACAAACCTTCTGGGAGATCCAGCCATGATGATTTGGACGGACACTCCTCAAGCAGTTTCAGCCCAGTTACCGTCAATCTGGAACCTTGGTGTAAATTCCTATCAGATCCAGACTAACGCTCCAAATGCATCTGTACGTTTGAATCGTGACGGACAGATCGTTTATGAGACAACTGCCAATGCTAACGGACTGATCAATATCAATTTGCTCCAACCCCTCTTACCCGGCATGCACTCTTTACATATCAATGCAGTGAATTTCTATCCCTATCAGGCAAATGTAAATGTCGAAATTACTGATATGCCTTATGTGGTGTGCAATGCTATTGAGGTAACAGGAAGTGATGGCTTGATCCAATCCGGTGAGCTCATCAGTCTGAGCTTTGATCTCCAAAATGTGGGAACTATGGGTTATACTGGAACTGGAACTCTCGTCCTTAGCAGTAATTCGCCCCACGTAAATATCCTGCAAAACAGCTATAGCTTCAATCCGATAAATGCAGGAGAATCTCTCACTGTCCCGAATGCATTCCAGATGCAAATTGGAACAAGTTTTACAGATGGGACTCCTCTCCCCCTTACTATAACAGCAAGCTACGGAACATACAGCACCCAATCAAATATTACTCTCTCTCTCAATGCTCCTACCCTGAGCGTAACGTCCTATCAGGTTGTCAACAACGCCAGCCTCATCCTTCCCGGCCATAGCCCGCAAATCAGTTTTACAGTCAACAACTCTGGTAGCGGATATGCTTATATGCCGATAATATTGATAATGGATAGTCCAGATGGTGTGACTGTATCTGATTTTGAGATATCGCTTCCAGTGCTTGAGCCAAATTCGACCATTGATATACCACTTGCTTTCAGTGTATCGATCGGCGCAGAAGTGGAAGTAGGAAGCACAATCACCATCCCCTATTTCCTGATGGGTGAAAACGGATCCGGCTACGAAGGAAGCTTTAGTTTTCATATAGGAATAATGTCCTACACCTTTGAAAATGACCTGCAGAATTGGACATCGGAGACTCTCAACACCCAGTTTGTGAACCAATGGCATCGTAGCAGTGCCAGAAATTATACGCCGGATGGCAGTTTCTCTGTCAAGTTTGGAGGAACCGGAACAGGCCAATATGCAAACAGTGCGTTTGGTGCTATGGTTAGTCCAGAACTTATATTAGGAATAAACTCCCAGCTCAAGTTTTACCACTGGATCGATGCAGAGACTCATACTACTACTGGTATGGCTTGGGATGGTGGAATGGTCGAGCTATCTATCAATAATGGCGAATGGACTCAGATCAGCCCAGTTGGGGGTTATCCATACAGGATATACAACAATGCCGCATCTCCTTTTGCAGCAAACACATGGGTATATTCTGGTACACAAGGATGGCAGGAAGCTATCTTTGATCTGAGTAGCTACAGCGGAACCGCCAGAGTCCGATTCGTCTTTGGAACCGATGGAGCTGTTACCGGTGAAGGTTGGTACATTGATGACATCAGGCTCGAATCAGACTATGTGGAAATCGATGATTTACTCTCATCCCCCCAAAGTTTGAGCCTTTCGAACTATCCCAATCCCTTCAATCCTACTACCACTATTTCGTTTTATCTACCGGAAAATGGCAGCGTGAGTCTTGATATATTCAACATCAAGGGTCAGCGAGTAAAATCCCTGGCAAGCAAACGCGACTTTAATACTGGCAAACATAGTATCATCTGGGATGGTAAGGACGAAAAAGGTAATAGCGCAGCCAGCGGGGTCTATTTCTACAGGCTTCAGACCAGCTCCAGTAGCCTGACAAACAAGATGTTGATGATGAAATAGTATGAGTTCAAAGCAAGATTTCCATATACTGGTTCTGACAGGTGCAGGCATCAGTGCCGAATCAGGAATCAGTACATTCAGGGATTCGGATGGGCTTTGGGAGAAGCATCGTATTGAAGACGTCGCTACTCCTGAGGCATTCATAAGAGACCCGGTATTGGTATGGAAGTTTTACAAACAAAGGTATTTTCAAGCCCTAAGTGTACTACCAAATGCCGGACATTATGCTTTGGCTGAATTGGAAGCACGATTGGGTGAACGCTTTGGACTGATTACCCAAAACGTGGATGGCTTGCATCGAAAAGCCGGAAACAACAATTTGTATGAAATGCACGGCTCTCTGTTTGGAAGTTTCTGCTCAGAGTGCCGTGCACATCATCAGATCGACAGTATCGATCTTTCAATGGACGTCCCACTTTGCCGAAAGTGTGGCGAAAAGCTAAGGCCTGATATCGTATGGTTTGGTGAAGTTCCCTATTATCTATATGAAATCGAAAGACTTCTGAAGAAGTGTGATGTCTTTATGGTCGTGGGAACCAGTGGCCTGGTATATCCGGCTGCTGGATTCGTTATGACGGCGAAATACTTTGGTGCCAGAATAATCGGAGTGAACCTGGAGAGGCCTGCAAATAGCTCTGTCATCGAAGAGTTTTATCAGGGAAAAGCTGGAGAAATCCTGCCAGAGCTTGTAAAACAGTGGTTTTAATCCCTACATAGCTAACTTGATATGTGCTATCTGCCAATGGGATTCACGATACTACATATAGAACAGGTAGTAGATAAGTAACTAAATCCTTTATTCGTATACCTTATCATTGATTCGTAGCTTCGTAAGATAGATTATTTCACAGGCTCCATCTGATTTATCACTCCGCGTCAAGCTCGAGTTCCAATTTGAACTTCCTCGTTTGGGAGAGTGGGAACTCACGAATACCAGATATCCTTCCAGTACCACCTTATCCCCCTTTCGCCCTTTTTTCAGCGCTTTTCTGATGTTCTTTGTGGTAGGGATAAGATGATTGTTGGACATATGTGCCAAGATATATTCCGGATCGATCGGAGCGTCGGATTTGTAGGAAAACAGACAATAGCGAACTACCTGATTGAATTTGAGATATTCCTTCAAACTGGGTACAACTCCCCATATAATAGCGTAGTCCCAAGGAGAAAGATCGCTCATATACCCGCTCCGGTATCTTCTGCTACTAACCAGTTCGCCCGATATGATGTATTCCGCTTTGGCAACGAAACTATGTGTAACCTTACCAAAAGTCATATCAGGCAGGATAACATCGCTCACATCGTTCTGGATCGGATCAAAAAAAGTCTCTATCTCATCGGTTGCCATACTATACTCCGCAGCCGTAAAATGCTCGTAGGCGATAAAACCTGTTATCAGTAGCAATATCGCAAAAACTCCGCTAATTATGTAGTTTACCATGTGATCCTATCCTCTAAGCATCAATATCAGATTCCGTTTTACGAAAAAATGCGCTGCTTATGTTATGTCAATTCTTTTCCTCAATGGTATAATCTTCTACCCAGACCTATATCTCTACTATATCTCACCTGTATCAAGTGTATTTGTGAATACGCTTGATATAGGCTTGATATACGCTTGATATACGCTTGACTGTAGCGTAGGATTCCGATCCTACGAATGTGAACGGTTTGACAAGGTGACGGTGATGATTGTGTTCGTCCTACTGATTCCATTAGTGATACCTACATGAACAAAAAGAACACCAGATCCGGAGCTAAAGAGCTCAGATACTGGTGTTCCAGATGTTTGACCGTATATAGACCCGCAAGTTGATAGTGTCTATCAGCTCCCACAAGCCTTGTTAGCACTAAAAAACTATGACCACCCATCCAAAAAGGAAGTAACATGGGAGATCGGATCAGGGCACTTATCTCATCATGAGAAAACAGTACTTTCAGAACACATTCACCCACTTATTAGAGTCGTTTTTGCATAAGTGTTTGTGTGATTTATCTGTAAATGCTTTACCTCCAACATAATATAGCATCACCAGAATAGCTATAGACCAAAATCATCATCTCCAGCGCTTTTTTTGCAGGATATCAAATGTTTTCTGTTGACACGAAATAAGCGCACGCTATTGGAGAATCAGGTTTATGATACAAAAGGAGAATAAATGTCGCACCCAACATCAAACTTTGCCATAGATTTGGAGGATCAGCTCAGAAGCTTTCAGGTAGCAGTGCTGGATCGCTGTGTGGAACAAATAAAAAACAAAAGCATAGCAATACAAATCACAAACAAAGCTACAATATCCTATCTGAAGCAAGTCAATCCAATTGATGAATACGTATGGATCGACAAGAATCTTAGCAAAACTGTCGAGGGTTATTTTGTCGAGCTTCGGCTATATTGTTTTAAGTATGCCATCGAAATCACTTCAAATCCGGAGCTGGCAGAAGACATTGCCCAGGAGAGCATCCAAGCTTTGTTGCAATCTGCAAATCAAATCGAATTCGTCAAAGGCTGGTTGAAAACTACTACCATCAACAAAGCTCGCCAAAGCATCAAAAACACTAAAAGAGAAGAGCTGATAATCCAAAAGATTCACGACTCAAAATTGGATGATCCGGACCCAAACACGATAAATGAGGCAGATCTATATCGGGATTTGCCATCTGTCGATGTACGCAAATTATTATCTCGCAAAGACTACAAAGACTATCAACGGATAAAGAAATATAAGAATCTAAAAGAATATGCCAAAGCCGAAGGACTGAGCTACCAGACGGCAAGAGAACATAGCCATAAAATCAGGACGAATCTAAAGGCTGCTTACTTTCGTTCCAAAGGCTGGATAGACGGTAGTGAAATCCTGGACTACAGATTGCTCTTGAACTTCAAGCAATTTCTAAACAGGATGATAGAAGTATTCGGAGCCAAGCAAGAAGGAAAGTTCACAAAGAATTCCATCCGGATGAATATCCAGGACGTGTACGAAGTGTTTGATGGAGTAACGTCTATGGCAGATTGGGGAGTAGCGGTAACCGGACAAGGGAAATACAAGCTGAACCTTTGTTTTGCCAGCCCGGATACATTGGTCATGATTACTTTGCATGTTTTGGTAAACAAAGCCAACCGGATCATACTTCAAAACTGCAGCAGAGAAGTTCCAAAAACTATCGGCAGGATCCCGGATGATCTGGCTGATCAATTCAGAATTATGCTAAGGGACAGAACTATGCCCAAAAGCCAAGCCGATATCAAAAAATTCGTTGAGGATGCTGGATACGAGATAATTGAAGGTTCATGCATCCGCGAGGTAGAAGAAAAGATTTCAGAGATGAAAAAGAACAAATCCTAATCAATCCCAATAATACTGCGTAGTTCCTTTATCTTTTGGGAAGCCAATACACGTGCTTTTTCAGAGCCTTCGGTCAGGATCAGATTGATGTGGTCTTGATTCTGCATCAGGTAATCATACTTTGCCCGTAGTGGTGAGAGAGTATCATTCATTATCTCAAACAGCTCCTGTTTTGCATGACCCCATCCCATGCCACCGGCCAAATATCTCTGCCTGAGCTGCGTTATTTGCTCTTTGTCCGCAAACTGGCGATACAAAGCGAAAACACTGCATGTATCGGGATCTTTTGGCTCTTCCAGACCCTGAGAATTGGTAACGATCTTCATTATGAGCTTGCGTAAGTCCTTTTCGGGAATGAATAAGGGAATAGTGTTGTTGTAGCTTTTGGACATCTTTCTGCCATCCAACCCCAACACAGTTCTCGTCTCTTCCGTGGCAAAGGGTTGGGGATACCTAAACCCTTCACAACCATAGATATAGTTAAATGACTGAGCCATGTCCACAGCCATTTCGATATGCTGAAACTGGTCGTTACCTACGGGAACAAAATCTGTATCGAAGAGTAATATATCTGCAGCCATCAGGATTGGATATGTGTACAGTCCCATATTCACTCCATCATCCGGATCTCGCTCTTCCTCGCGATTCTTTTGGATCATTGCCTTGTAGGCATGCGCTCGATTCATCAAGCCTTTGGGAGTAAAAGCAAGCAGAATCGTCAGCAGTTCGAATGTTTCAGGAACCAAAGATTGACGGTACAGAAGCACTTTTTCCGGATCAAGTCCACAAGCCAGCCAGGCTGCGGCTACTTCAATAATCATGGCTTTTAGTGATACCGGATCTTTGTTTGAGTTTAATGCGTGATAATCGGCAATGAAGTATCTTGCTTCACAGGTCTCGGATAATTTGAGGGCTGGTTTTATCGCTCCGATGTAGTTTCCAATGTGTGGCATGCCAGTAGGTTTGATGCCAGTCAGCGCTACTTTCTTTGTCATTTATTTGTCCTTTAATTCCTTACTTTTTTTATACCTGATGACCAAACAGTTCATTACCAACATTGTCGTCGATCTCGACTGTTACAAAATCACCTACATGAAGATTTGATCCTTGAAACTCGATAAGACTATCGACTTCTGGAGCTTGAAACCATGCCCGCCCTATACAGACCATTGGATTGTCATCATCTTCTTTATCAGCAAATTCGACCAGCACTTCCACCTTCTTATCGACAAAGGACTCAAACAATTTTTCAGATACCCGTTCGTGAATATTCAATAGTTTGGCACTACGATTATCTGCAATGCTCTCTTTTATTTGTCCTGGCATTTCTGCGGCTACCGTACCCGGCTCCTGAGAATATGGAAACAATCCCATAAATAGGATCGGAGTCTCTTTTACAAAGGTCTTCAGTTGGTCAAAGTCACTTTTTGCCTCACCAGGAAAACCTGAGATAAGAGTAGTCCGAAAAACTGCTTCCGGAAGCTCGGATTTGATGTATCTAAACAGCTCTTCGATCTCAGCCCTGTTCTTTTTACGGTTCATCGCCCGAAGAATGTTATCTGATATATGCTGGACTGGTATTTCAAAATATGGCAGCAATCTGGGATTATCTTTGAAGAGCTGGATCCATTCCCGTTCAAAATTATCAGGATGCAGATACATCAAACGTACCCATCGAAAAGAAGTCTGGTCCAGTAGAGTCTTGATCAGTACATCCAGAGACTTCTTGCCATAAAGATCAATCCCATAGCTACAAGTGTCCTGTGCGATCAGAACAAGTTCTTTTTTACCCATATCCTGAAGCATCAATGCTTCTTTGACAAGGCTTTCGATGCTTTCACTTTTCAAATCACCCCGAATGGAAGGAATGGTGCAGTAACTGCAGTGATTGTTACAGCCATCGCTGATCCTGAGATAGGCATGTGGAACATCATTGAAATCAAAGCGTTGATTCTTGTTGCCCTTCCATTTTCCGCACGCAAGTTTGTTTATCGCTGCAAAATCTTTCAACCCAACCCAAGCATCCACTTCCGGATAAACACTATCAAAATCATCTTTCGCCCTATTCATAACGCAGCCGGTTACTACGAGTGTCTTGATCAATCCATCTCGCTTCAATTGAACCCAGTTGTACAAAACTTCGTCAAGCTCAGACAAGGCAATCCTGATGAAGGCGCAAGTATTGATGATAACAAAATCAATCTCAGAGGCTCTGCATTCCATCAAATCATCAGATTCTGGCTCTTCAAATACCTGATAGCCGTTGTCTATCAGGATTTGTGCCATTATTTCGCTGTCCACTAGGTTTTTGGGACATCCGAGGCTTTCAATGTAAAAGTTCATCGCACTACTCTCTTTGTTTGGTGTCTAAAGAATCAGCTTCCTGCCATTGGGATTGGACAGGAAGCTGTATAAATCCCATTGCAGGATTGATTATTTTAGAAGATGAATGAACAACCCAGAGCGTAGTTTGGGTTCAAACCAGGTAGATTTGGGAGGCATAATCTCTCCAGCATCAGCTATTCCAATGAGTTCATCCATAGAAGTGGGATACATGGCAAAGGCTACTACTTCTCTGCCGCTGTCCACACGTTTCTTTAGCTCATCCAAACCACGGATTCCACCTACGAAATCAATTCGCTTATCGGTTCGTGGATCTTTGATCCCCAAAATTGGATCCAAAAGGTTTTTCTGCATGATCGAGACATCCAGAGCTTCGACAACGTTATTATCATCCCAGGTTCCTGGAATAGCCTGTAATTTGTACCAAGTGTTATCGATATACATTCCAAAGTAGTGTAATGTCTCTGGATGATAGGTCTTTGAAACCATTTGAGTGATAGTAAACTTCTCTCCTACGAGCTTCATGAATTCATCTTTGCTATGACCGTATAAATCCTTTACTACTCTGTTATAGTCAAATATCTTTAGCTGATTATCAGGAAAAATCACTGCCATGAAGAAATTAAACTCTTCTTCGCCATTATAATCCGGATATTGTTCACGGCGGATAAGCCCTACTTTTGCTGCTGAAGCAGTTCGGTGATGTCCGTCTGCCACATACAGATACTCCATCTCGGCAAAAGCGGATTGAATGACATTGATATCAGCAGCCTCGTTCATGAGCCACAAAGTATGGCCGATCCCATCGTCCGAAATGAAGTCATATTCCGGCTTGGTAGTTTGTGAGAGCTTGCTGACGAGGTCGTCGATATCCTTACGGTGTCTGTATGTAAAAAACACCGGGGACGAATGAGCGTCGCAGGTATCCACATGCTTAATTCTGTCTGCCTCTTTCTCTGCCCGGGTAAGCTCGTGTTTTTTGATCTTTCCATCCATATATTCATCTACAGAGGTCAGCCCTACCAATCCATACTGAGCCCTGCCATCCATTGTCTGACGATAGACATAGTATCCAGATTTCGAATCCTGTTTCATTAGCCCTTGGCTGATATATGAGTATAGATTTTCCTTTGCCTTTGCATATACTGCAGGATCATACAGGTCGGTCCCCAATGGAAGATCAACTTCAGGTTTTTCTACATGAATGAAGCTGAGTGGGTTTTTCTGTACTTCGATTCTGGCTTCGTCTGAATCCATCACGTCATAGGGTAGTGATGCAATTTCTGCAGCTTTTTCTGGAAGCGGTCGAACAGCCTTAAATGGTTTGAAAACAGCCATTTCTTGTCTCCTTATTATCTATTTTATTATTGATTGGCGATGGATACCATAGTGTAATAGCTATGGCATCAGGGATCTATGTATTGTGCTTAATACTCGTCTGAACATTACTTACTGTAATAATAGCCGAGTACTTTGATCAGATCAAGATGATCTCTTACTCCGCAAGTCTCTCGTATTGAGTGCATTGCCCACATTGGATTCCCGATATCAACGGTACGGATGCCCAATTGGGATGACGCTACCGGACCTATCGTGGTACCGCAAGGCAAATCACTCCGAGTCATGAACTTCTGATATGGCACACGGCACTGTTCGCATAACCGGATGAACTCCGCAGCACTATCCGAAGTAGTGGCATAACGGTGATTGGCGTTAATTTTGATGACGCTGCCTTTGTTCATTGATGGAGCATAGGAAGGATCGTATTTCTCTGCATAAGATGGATGAAAAGCGTGTGCCATATCTGCAGAAATCATAAATGATCTGTTCAGCGCTATCAGATGCTGCTCATGTGTAAGCTTCATGGCGCAGGAGATACGTTTGAGAACATCTTTGAGAAAAGAGCCGGCTGCTCCCTGCAAGGATTCGCTGCCAATCTCCTCGTTGTCATAAAGTACCGCCACCGATGTAGTACTACCGATATCGGCACCTGCAATGGCAGAAACTATTGCATGGGTCATTGCCAGATTGTCCAATCTTCCCGAGA
The DNA here is from genome assembly GCA_964634275.1 of uncultured Candidatus Cloacimonadota bacterium. GTDB lineage: Bacteria > Cloacimonadota > Cloacimonadia > Cloacimonadales > Cloacimonadaceae > CAZZCS01. Next base: position 41,780 of record CAZWIS010000008.1, read on the forward strand.
CGATCAGATCATTACCGGTTCCGATGATTGCAGCTTTGTTGGCATCATACAAAAAGAGATCCATCTCACAGATGTTTTCCAGCTCTATCTGCAGTTCGTTTGCTATCAGATTATTCAAAGGATTGGATGAGGTCTCATCGGTGGACAAAATAGCCTGGAGGTGGGTTTGACGGTTGTATTCGAAGCCTTTGTTTATGTCCCGGTTCAGGTGGATTGCAGCATTGGGGATGATGGCTATGGGTCTGTTAATATTGATCAGCACACTTTTTAGCTTGATGTCATCAGTGGATCCGTTTTTGATTGTGACGCGCCCGGCGAGGCACAGTTCCCGATCTGTCCAAGTATGAACGATCGGTCCCCCATATACATCAACGCCGACCCGGCAGATACCATTTTCGATCTTTATAGTTTCAGGTTTTATTTTTATTAACGGGCTATCAAGATGCGATGCTGCCAAATAAAAGCCAGTCTCATATAATGGATCCTTACCAATCGTAAAAGCTATGACTGCGGAACTATTACGCGTAACATAATACTTGCCCCCAGCAGCGATTTTGAATTCTTCCGCCTCTTTTAGCTCACAAAATCCTGCTCTTGCCAAACGAGACACGCTCTGTTCTGTCGCTTGAAAACTGGTGGGTGAGTTATCGAGAAACTCCAGAAAATCTTGGATACTCTGCTCCATCTTTTATCCGCCATATCTTATTTATAAATAATAGCTTCACTTTTTAAACAGGCTTTTTTTTGTCAAATACTTTAGCTGAAAGTGCCTATGGTTGAGCCTTCGTAGCTGTTAAAAATTGATGGTAGGGAAATCACAATTATCAGACACATATGCGCCCACATCTTTCTTTGATGCAAAAGATACTAGAAACTCAAGCTCGTTTTAAGATATATGCTTTGACTGGTAACGTCATACAAGTGATAGATTGTAGTCTCCGGATCTATACTATAAGAATAGTGATCTGCCTTGCTTTGAAATCCCATGTCAATCCGTAACATCCTGTTGATCTGCCATTCTGAGTTGAAATAATATCCAAAATATCCATCATAGTAGCCTATAGGTACTTCAATGTTATTGAATCTCATACCCATATTGAGCCTGAATCCGGTATTAAAATTGATGGCATAATCAAGATTAGCATAGAGATATTCATTATCCCAGTTATTTGATTTTTTATGGTCATATTTGTAATACGTGGCATCCAGCTTTATAGTCGTATTGGAATTGATCAGAGATTCTATAGAGCCGTAAACGTAGGCATAATCGACCAATTTTTCCAAACGATAGACCACGCTTCTCGCCCCTCCAAGCCTTATAAATGGAGAGAAATTCGACCAGTAATTGCTTCCCAAACTTAAGAATGCTTTCTTGTACTCATAACTAATATCATTTAATATTTCATCTCCATAAGAAGCATCCATACCAAAAAATGCCCAAGTGGACAGAATCTTGGACTGATTACGAAATGCCACAGAAGCTTCTATGCGGTCATTAGTGTTATGATCAGTCACATATTGACCAATAACAGAATTTGAGAAATCAGAAAGGAATGACCTGGGATAATTCAGATAATTTGTATAGGTGGCATTAAAAGTGTTTCGATTCTTCAAGGAGATGTTCCCCATATCGGCTCGAAATGAATCATCGATATACTTACCGGTTAACTCTATTGTGTGTATGATGTTACTAAAGCTGTATTTTAATATACCAGACGATCCTGATGAGTAATCTACCGACAGGCTATCTCTGGCTATACTGCCCCCCAGTTCAATACTAAGCAAATGATTCCCCCAGAATTGGCGGGAAACCATTACGCTTGCGACTTCATTATTGTATGCTGCCTTGTTATCCATTCTATTATAGGCATATAGTGAAAGCTGACTTTTCCCAATTCTTTGCCTGATAGCTATGGCATTATAATAGTCATCTGTGCCGTTGTAGATTTGTTTTTTTTGATCTTTAGCACTGAGTAAGATGAGCGACGTATTGGGTTGGATTAGAGAGTACTTTATTGCAGCGATTGGCGAGATGATATTCCTACTATACCAGTATGAGTTAGACCCCGTCAGTAAATCAAGGTCTTCCTTGAAGAAGAACCTGTTTTCCTGTAGCCATGGTTTGTAAAGGGTATTGTAGATATCATCCTCAGAATCCAAAGGAACATCAGAATAATCTGGCTGCAAGGTTAACTTGAGACTGCCATTTTGCTGAGGTCGAAATACAAAATCAAGTCCCATATAGTCTTTTACTTTATAACTCTGGTGGTTTAGCAAATCATATTTTGCAGTGTAATAGAATCTTGTATTCAGACCATAATCCCTTGTAATACGGACAGGAATAGTGAGTTGAATTGCCCCCTGATAATATGCCTCTCCCATCGACCGAACCACATGGGGGTAATTAAACCCCCTGCCGTCGTTACGCATCCACCTATTTGCGATTACACCTATCGTAAAGGGAACATCAATAGTGGTTCGCATATCCTTCCAAGGTATTCTGGCATAGATTGTCCATCTATCGTGGTTAATTACAGACTCATACTCATAATCTGAATTCCAATCATAGTTTTGGTTTACACCTATCCCCAAAGTGTAATCCTCTTTGTTCATGAGAGGATAAAAAACATAGGTGTAAGCAAAGTTTTGATTGGGAACGGTTAAAAGTCTAACCATGATAAAATCTCCACTACCGGACTGATCTCTTTTAGTCTCATTACCCAAGTTAAACGTGGAATCAATCTCAACTGCGCAAATCATGAATAGATTCTGACCATCTGCATAGAATTCAAATACTGTATTCAGTCTACAGGGGCTAAAATTCTCGTCAACATTGCCCATGATACCGTTTTTAAATTCGAGTTTTGTAGATCGGGTTATCTGCTCTTGTATGTTTAGCGCATAAGCTCTACAAGCTAAAATGAAGAATGTAATAAGAGTTATTGTTAGTTCACGTATTTTCATTATTGTCTCCTTTATACTGGGCTAAATTTAGATTTTGAACTATGATATATGTGTTTAACCCGCGAATATTGAGATACTGGAATTGATGATTTACGAGTTTAGAAGAGAGAGTATTTTTTCATAAGACCACAAAGCTTTGCCCATCTCCTTGGGTATCTGTATGTTAGCAGGAATCAGATGCGCTCCAATGATTTCATTTTTTTTGCAGTTCTCAACAGAGATATGGTTTCTCTCATTCAGAACTATAAAGAAGGTAGCGATAATCGGTTGCTTATTTTGGGATAAATGAAAGATGTGGAGCCTGAATTTGCGGTTATCCACCATAGTAATCCCCCAATCATCTATTCTATCAATACCATGCATAACATCACATAGACTTTGGTACAAAATGTTGTTCTTGTATATATCCTTACTGCCTCGATCAGGTTTAAGAAGATTGCGGATGAACTTCAGGATTGCGTTGTATTGATTGTAGCTTAGAATCTCACGGCTTGCTTCCCACCCGATTGCGAGTAATATCTTGGAACGAAGATCACGGATGACTCTCTCTTTTCTCTTCTGAGCCACCTTCACACTTACATTCATTGAAAATGCGTAATCTTTAATACTATTGAATGTAAGCAAGTGAAGATAATCACTATATTGCTGACTGGACAATATTTCATTCTTTTGTAATGGATTTAATCCCTCAATATCGATAGTATTTCCAGATGCCATTACTTTCTGCAAGATGGAGGCCTCAATACAAAGCAATTTGTAAAGATCTTTATCTTTTGATAGAATCTTATAGTGTTTACAGAGTAGATTGTGCGTCACTTGTCTTAACCAAGAATTAACGTCTTTGATTAAAGTCTTTGATAATAACAGCTGCTTCATGGCTTCTTGTGAGATATCTTCAGATAGGTTATGATCGTGAGTTTTCACAAGACAGTATTGGAATGACACTTTCTGATAGTAGTTAAACACCTCTTCTACTGCCTTTGGAAATATGGACAGAATAAAGTCTTGTAAATATCCTGCAGAATTGGAGAATGCTGAACTGTTTAATAGCTTTATCATAATGGCGTTAACGATTTCATCAGTTGGATTTAGGTTTTTGAATCTGAGCGTTGTCAATTCGTGGATGTATCCGATGACATCTGCGTATTCCTTTTTATTCAAACAGATAATTTCGACTTCTTTCATTTCCTATCCTTATTAGAATAACGATACTTGGTTACAAAATCCCGAACAATTAGTAACTGTCAACTTCAATATCGGGTCGTACCTTCTACTCCTGTATTGGAGTTTATGCAGAGAATTAGTTATCATGCTTGGAAAGTAAATCCATTTCTATGGCAGGAAATACAATGAAAGCTCTAATGTTGGAAGCGCTTTAAAGAACGACTATTCGATATGAAAGCCTGAAGTTAACTCTCTCAAAGCCAGTTTTCAGGGAAGCCAATAGTACTCAAAACCGAGGGTAAAACACTACTTCCTGAGGATAGCGCGTGAGAAATAGTGTTCTGGGATATTGATATCGAATTCGATGCTATCGATGATAAATTCTGTTCCTTTACCATCTTTGAGCTCGTCTTTGAAGACTATCTTCTGAGGATACCACCGGTTTCCAAAACGCTTTATATCGGATGAAGTAGTAGTCTTTAGCAACCTGCCGCTCTTGGCAAGCAACTCTTCATAAAGCACTATATTTCGTTCTTTGTCCACATACAGCCTCCGTATAGGATAGGATATATTATCCCTTCTGGCGGTCAGCTTCATAACCCAGCAACTTCTCCCATCATGAGTGATATCGCCCTCGATTGTGGCAGTGTACATTTGGGCAAGTTCGGTCTCTTCCATAAAATCCTCATACGAAAGATCTGATCCCATCACGGATTGTTTCATCATATTGCCCGATATCTGGATTGTGCGATCGGAAGATGGCTCGTAAATCCATAGATTATCACCAAGCTTCAGCATCTTTGTACCTCTCTCACGGGGAGGATCTGTATATTCGGAATAGAACTTTTCGGCTCCTTGGGAGTAATTGATCGAAGCGATCGTTCGGCTCGCTCTCCTGCCGTGGATGATCATTCTGGAGACGACCTTTGAACTTGTAGAGGTCATGTTTTTATCTATTGCCCTCAAAATGGCATTGGCCTCTGGTTTTTGTGCCATCAGCATCGAACAAATAGCACAGAGCAATGATGCAACAAAGAGTATCTTTTTCATACTTCCAGTTCCTTGAATAGTTGTGATGTTTTACGTTTAAAGATTACCAGTCCGGCAAGCATAGCCCCAAGCATTGTAGCCAGGACACCCGGGATAAATCCCCAAAGACTGGTTTTGATATCAATCGCAGTATATACTACATTTTCACTCAGGAAAGCTGATTCCCTGTTGTAGGCACCTACATCCAGGCCAAAGATGTTAAAATACCAGCTTAACAACAAGCCAAGTACCGTCCCAATAAGCGATCCGATGATCCCAACAAAGACTGATTCAATGATCATAGCTGCATACAGGTGTTTCTTTTCCTCACCCATAGCCAATCTGACCCCTATCTCACCATATCGACGAATTCCATTCATCAATCCGGAGTTCCAGAGAACAATACCCATAATCGCGATAAACACCATAGTCATTATCCCAAGGCTAAGATCCATCATCTTCAAAATCGCTTTCATATTATTCTGATCTTCCAGACCCAGCATCACAGGAGCGTATTCGTCCAGCGGATCAGAAAACCGATTATTGAAATCCGTTTTGACTATTTCTGCCCTTTTACCGGAATACTTTCCATCTGTAAAGAAACCAAGGATTTCACCAGCCCCATCTTCCATATCCAGAAAGTGTTGAATGTCGGAAATGTCCGCTATCACACCACCTCGATCCATAGCTTCATAACCAAAGTTCAGAGTTCCGCAGAGTTCAAAGTTTTGTATAGCCATAGCCCCATAGATTGTTGATCCGATCAAGGTAATCGTATCTCCAATAGCTAAGGACAGCCTCTGATAAGCCGTCTCGCTCAGAAGTATTTCTCCTCTACTTGTCGGTATCTTACCCCGTACCAGACCTTCCTGCAGATTCATGTTTTTGATATCTGCTCCATCAGTCAAAAGCTCCAGGGCAAAGCCGATTACATCTCCCTGGGCACGAGTATTTCCATCTGAGTCAGGAATATCCAAGAGGGCTACGAAGTTTATCCTTTGCACAAAAGACAGCTCCGGATATGCGTCCTGCCACTGTTTGAGCTCTTCTCCTACATCCAATAGCCCAAGGTCGTAGGGTTTCTGGGTGATCAGTTCGGCATAAGCATTGGTAACGATTTTGACATGACCCGTTTCAAAACGAGCATTCTGGCGGATCATACTAACGGTATAACCTTGCATAAAAGCGAGGGTAAAGACGATGATCAATACTCCCGCAGCAACGATGATAACAGGAAAAAGGCTACGGCTGCGATCCCGGAGAATACCTTTGAGAATAAAACTAAACATTCTTCCCTCCCCCTATCATAGCTTGCCACGCAGGGCTTCGGTTGGCTTCATTCTGGCTATTCTGGCTGAGGGTATCCAGCTTACAATAGCCGTCAGCACGAAGACAAAGACAATAGTGCCAATAATGATATTAGCAGGATAAGAAAAGCGGATAGCATCGGACATCCCCGGCATGCCGACATCTGTAAACTCCGCCGGCATCCTATAGCCATATACAGCAAAGTACCAAAAAACAGGAAATCCCAGCAGAGCGGTAAAGAAGACGGAGAAAACCATATACAGTACCCCCTCCGTTGTAAAGAGCATGATAATTCTGCTCTTTTTCATTCCCAGAGCAGAAAGTGTCCCGATTTCCTTTCTTCTTTTAAATAGAGCCAGGATCTGAGTGTCAAAAATCGCGATCATACCCAGGAAAAGCAGTAATGCAAACATTATGTATTGCTGTCCCTCTTCAGTTTCCTGAATCTTGTACAAATCTGCTAACAGCACCTTAATGTCGTTGAACTTCCAGTCTGGATCCTCAATATCTGCCAAGTCCTGCACACCAGATACTATTATTGATGCACGGTTTGGCAAAATCCTGGCATCCTGTAATGCTTCCAGATCGATCCATACCTGCCCCGCATCGATCGATATGACTGGGGTATTCATGATCTTTACGAGCTTTAGGTCCATAGCGTTAAAGCTCCCATTGCTGTCTTTGATTCTCATGGAAAAGATGTCTCCCTCACTCACCCGACAGCTTTTTGCCATAGCCGTTCCCATTATGGCATTGACATAGCCTTCACCATTTGATTGCAGATGTCCTGAGGGTATTTTCAAGATTGTCTGCCCGGCAGGTATTCCCTTTACAACTACAGGTGTTACCCTCCCGTGGGGATAGATAACAGCAGGCGTCAATAGAATTGGAACAGCAAGATTCTCTTTTATAGCCGGGGCAATCATAGCAGGAATTTCTGCGTGGCTATCATCCCAGGAAAAGGCATCGTATTTGTCATAATTCTTCTGTTGCCATTGTCCTTGTCCAATTTCCCATTCTCTTGCCTCTGTCTCTGCCAGTTTGATCCAGCTATGATACATTGCCTGCATCCAGATCATACCGATCATCACAATCGCCAGAATGATCATGTTGATCAGACTTCGCCAACCATTTCCAATTATGTTTCTAAGCGCCAATTTTAATATCATCGCTCGCTACCTTGCCATCAATCAGGTTGATAACTCGTTTGAGATAGTTGATTACCTTTTGGTCGTGAGTGGAAAAAATGAACGTTGTGCCCAAGTTTTCATTCAGGTATTGCATTGTTTCCAGGATTTTGTATGAGTTTTCCATATCAAGATTTGCAGTTGGTTCATCAGCTAATACCATCTGAGGCTTTTTGACCATGGCTCTGGCTATTGCCACTCTTTGGCACTGACCACCTGATAACTGGGTAGGACGGGATTTGATTTTGTCCATCAGACCCACCCATTCGATTGCTTCCAATACTGCCTTACGTCTTTGTTGTTCCGGCATTTTAAGCAACAAGAGGGGAAACTCTACATTTTCATATACAGAGTATACCGGTAAGAGATTGTAGGTTTGGAAGATAAATCCCAGGTGCCGACTCCTCAGCTCGGCTGATTCGCTGGCATTCAGCTTGTCGATTTGATGTCCCAAAACACTGATATCTCCCCCAGTCTGCGTATCCAGTGAACCAATGATATTCAAAAGCGTAGTTTTCCCAGACCCGCTGGGTCCAACAATCCCACAAAATTCACCAGATTGAATCGTCAGATCGATGTTTTTAAGCGCAAAGAACTCACCTTCTCCAGTGGGAAAAGCTTTGCTCATGTTCGTAATTTGTACCAGAGTTTCTTTCATTTTTCCTCTTTATACGAGTTGTTAGAAGTTTTTGCTTCTATCAGATCGCGTAGTTTACTACCAATCTGATGCCTTGCATTCCAAGACCATTATACTTTCGATTCAAGTCATGCGTAAAGCCCAATTCCAAGCTTAGATAATCATAAGACCTGCGCAGAATCAATGTATGCAGGCTTTTACTATTTTTATGATCGACCAGATTTAACAAACTGATCGTATCCAGCAAACCGAGTGGATAATCCAATAACAATGCACTGTGAACACCGTCATTATACAGTTTTTTATAGTCTCCTGTAGAACTGTGGCTGAGGTTTGTTTCCAGCATTGTATATAGGCCATTCCCGATCCCAAACGTGTAATCCACCCCAAAAGTAATGGACGAATGTTTTTGAATCTGTAGAAAGTCGGAATCCTCATAATGCGAGAGTGATCCCTCTACCCATAAACCAACTATGGTATCTATCCGGACGTCATAGCCCAATCGGTTTTCAGCCAAAGATTCGCCAGTGCCACCGATACCTATATCTCTTTGGTGAAAGCTGAACGCAGCTTCTCCAACGCCGATTTGGGACATTATTCTTCCCCCATATTCCACATCAGAACCACTGGAGGGGTGCCACTCATTTCCCTTTATCTCATCGTCGGAATTGATTCCCCATACCCAGATATTTGCATTATTTATAAAGTAATATCTGAAAAGCAGGGCTTCGACTCCCTTGGTCTCTTCATTTGCATCCAAAGGATTGATTCTGTCAAACCATTGAAGGGGCCGCAACACATGCGCAGATCCAAAGTTCAGCCTCTGCAAACCAGCTCTTAGCTCTGCTCGTGCAGTACTAATGCGGATCCAATAACGATAACTCTCGGCACTGATATTCTGTTCTGTTCCACTATTTTGCCAATGATGGTAAAATCTGCTTTGAATCGAGTATTCGCCCTGGATATCGATTTTGTCCGCTATTGTAGCTGTTATAGATAGTTCTGGTACCCAGTTCAGCTCTATGGATTGTTCCGGATCCTGTTTTCCGGACTGGCCAATGAAGCCAAATCTGTTTCTTAGTAAGGGTTCCTCAATCAATGCATGTAACACAGCTATCTGTGCTATTGCCACCAGAAACAACAGGATTCTTGCGAACTTCATCATATCTCCCGATCATTCCTTTTGAGTAGACCATAGATCAAGAGCTCGTTTACCGCTTTGACCATCTTGTCGGGACTATCGAATATATTTGTCAGCCGATGCTCGGTGTACAAGCGGTTGATCTCAAACAAAACAAGTAGAATCAAATCTATATTAATCTCCGGATTGATGTTACCCAGCTTTTGTTCGGTTATGATAAACTCCCGAAACCGCTTGCTGGAGTATCGCTTTACTTCCTCCAGATACTCGTATGCAGGCGTATAATTCATCATACTGATCATCATTTCTTCGCCGATCAGTTCCATTGTACGCTGTTTAAATAGTGATATCCGATCAAATTTCTGCTTTATGGGAAGATCAGAATCGATTACGGAGAAAGTTTCCCGGGTGATATAATCAAATATTCTTCGGATGATATGCATAAACAACTCGTCCTTGTTTGTAAAATACTTATAAAAAGTCATCTTGCTTACATTTGCCTTCTTACAAATCTCCTCTATGCTGATCCTCTGAATCCCGTGTTTCCTGAACAAAACATACGCATTCTGTATCAGTAGCTTTTGTTTTGCGCTCATTTCATGATCAGTCAGTATCGAAATATCCATCTTCTTGTCCTTACTATTATACCTATACCTTACGTTTATAATCTCAATATTCTAATATCGTATATATTGTCAAGTATATTCTGCTTTTTTTTTGCAGATAAACCTTGCGAACTGGCCAGTTGAAATGGCTTTAACGTACTACAGCGTGATAGAAGTGCTATACATAGCAAACTGCGCAGGATGATGATTAGCTTGGGTAGGAAAGTGATACGCGAAGTGATTACAATCATGTGCTCATGATAAGGCGGGATTCATCGTAGTAGCTCCCTGAGGTCCCGCCAGATTGCAGCTACATGTATAAGGCCATTGAACAATCGGAGGATGGGCAACTCCCCCATACCCTATTAAAGACCGTTGAATAATCGGGGTATGGGGCAGTGCTCCATGCAAAAAGGGTGATGGGTGGGTATAGATGAATGTTTTAATCGCTCAAATTGGCTGAAAACCCACCGATTTGTTATACAGGAATACAGGTTCAACGGTTTTTTATGTGTGAGCAAAACTAGGGAGGAAAACACCTTTCGATGGATAAAGCAAAAGCCCGATGCATTCACATCGGGCTTTCTTTATCTGCAATTTTGGGATATTACATAACTTCGCTGATAACTTTGTTCATCATGGCTTTGATTCCCTGTACATTCATATAAGACAGTGGGAAGCCCATAATGTATGCTTTGCTGCCATTGGTATTAACTTTGCGAATACCTACCGGCTTGCCATCATACAGATCAAACTGGGTCTGCGAAGGAGCGTAAACCGGATAATCAACCGGCTTGCAACCCAGTTTATAAATGATATCCCCGGTCAGCATATTTTCGTTGAAGTAAGTAACAACGGACAGACCTCGTCTTCCATTTACAATGGTATTGAACCCAGTTTCCGGATAGTTTGTAAGGTCTGCTTCATCCTGATACTGAACATACATATTGGGGTATCCTGTCTGGCCAACTGCCTTTTGCATGAAAGTATTGGTTTGAATAGCTGATGCCACGAATGAAGCATTTCCAGGGCTGGGGCTAAGACCCAAAAGCCCAAGGAAAGTAAACTGAGCCGCATTTGCCATAGTATCAAATATCGGAGACAGAGCATGAGTTCCGGACATCATAAAATTACCGCCATTTTGCATGTATAGCACCAAGCCATCGTGATCTATAGGAAGAGATGTAGCACTATTGGGATTGTCACTATGATGAATGACAAGGCGGAACTTTTGCAGATCGCTCATAGCAAGGTGTCTGCGCTTAAAATCGGTTACTGTAGCGATTGGATTCTTAGCAGGAGATCTCTTGATAAAAGCTTTTGGACCACTGTAATCAGCCAAAGCCTCTTCGTATTTTTGTTGAACAATGTCATCCGGCGAGAATGTGGCATGGTGTGTATCATCATCTATAATCAATATCCCCTGTCTTTGGGCTGGTGGAATATAGTCATAAAGTTTGAAGACAATTTTCGCCGGTGTTGGATCTACTTTGCCTTGCAGATCTACTGCGCGCACTTCAAATGTATGCGTTCCGGTAGGCAGAGTGGTCAGAACCACTGTTTGTCCAATGGGTGAGTGAGCTGGAATTCTTAGCCAGTCTCCTTCGGGATCTGTAATAATCTGATGTGCCCAGGGTGGCCTGTCGTAAGGCTGGCCGTTGAACCTAAGATCAAAGTGAGTAATCTCACTGTAGTAGTTTTTCCCCGTGACGCCATCAATAGCATCATCGATCTTCCTATCATAAGGATTATCAGTGTAAATTGTGGCACCGGATGATGTGGCAGGTGGCCTGCCATACTCTCCTCTCCAACCCCAGCGAATCCAAGCTTTGAAGTTTGAGCTATTTACTGCGGTATAAGTGCCTGTAGTATCCACAAACATCTGGGTGGCAAAACGTTGGACACCATTAACGATAGTATAGGGATAAACTTCATCACTACCCTCTTCGGAGTAATCCACATAGTGGTAGTTTCCAAGTCCCCAAGTTTTTTCCTGATAGATGAGGGTCTTGGGTGCAAAGCCCGGCTTGACCGCAAAGCGGATTGATGTCTTACCAATCACCTGGCCATAATTTGGATGAGAGGGTGCTACAGTGACATTATATAGAAGTGTATCGGAAACGATACCAGCCAAATCATATACGCGTCCCACGACTTCGGTATGGGTTACTTGAACTCCATCAACGTAATCGTAGGAGAGTGCTGGATCGGTCATGGTTGTTAGCAGGAACTGGTCTATTCTGGATAGATCGCGTGTGCTAATCCATTCCGTTTGAGAGATAATGGGATACAGAGCATCGTTATATAGAGCAGTTTCACTGCTGGGTTCTACATAAACGCCTTGTCTTTTGTTGATCTTAAATTCGTAGTACCATGGTGTAGGAGTTAAGAACTGGTCAAAATCATCCATCGAAAAGCTAAGCCTGATACCGGATCCAACGTCTTTACCTTTGGGATTTCCCTTGGTCGTGCTAATGAAAGCAGCCGGACGTGCCGAAGTCGTTCTAAACTTTCTGAATGCAGGAATTGAAGTGACTCCGCCGCGGTTGTCTATTGCGATTACTTCAAAGCGGCTGCTCGTTACTGAAGGCAAGCCATTACTATCGGCTGATGGGAAGTTTACCACAGCGTATTTCTTCGTAGTCCAGATGGTTTTCTTGGCTGCTGGATGACCCAAAGAAATGTTTTCATCCGCACCTAACTGATAGTGATAAACCCAGCCGGCACCATGATCTTGCAGAACAGTTTGAGGAGTAAGTGAACCATCGTCGAAATACTCGTTTCCGGGGGTCGGCATTGGATTTCCATCGGCATCCAGAATCCTGTATGCATAGCCCACAATTGTGCCATCCTTGTCCCAAGCGTGCCAGTAAATACGCTGCTGAAAACTGAGAGTATCCTGTACGTTGTAAACATCGGAGCCGGGATCATATCCCTCGTAAGAGGTAATCCTAATCTCGGGTAATTCGTTTGTAAAGCGGTTTCCTGATTTACCGCAACCGGCTATGCCAAGGATTAAAATAGCCGTCATGGCAATCATTATCAAGAGCTTTGAACTCTTTATCAGCATCATTCCTCCCAAAATCGGAATCGTCTTTTTATTCTATTTTCATAAAAAATGACTCATATAAAATCGTCAATACTTTTATTTAATCTCTCTTTACCAAGGCTGCTTTGAGTAGGTTTTGAAAGAGAATAGATGTCGTAATCGTTCCAATTCCACCTGGAACCGGAGTAATGGCTAAGGCTTTGTCAAAACATTGCTTATAATCGATGTCGCCTACATAAACCGGAGTCCCATCGTTATCATGCTCCAAGTTTATCCCTACGTCGATCAAAACTGAATTTTCTTTTACCATTTCTACCGAGACAAATCTGGCACTGCCGATCGCAGCTACAAGGATATCTGCCGTTTTTGTTATCCTGGGAATGTCAGTAGTCTTGCTATGGCAAACAGTCACCGTAGCGTTGGCAAAATCGCTCTTCTGCAGCAAAAGATTTGCGAGGGGTTTACCCAATACAGTGCTTCTTCCCAGTATTACCACATGCTTTCCTGATGTCTGGATTCCATAAAAGCGCAGAGTTTCAATCACCGCTGCTGCAGTACAAGGTACCAGGATATCAGTCTCGTTCATTATCTTACCCAGATTTAGAGGATGGATCCCATCCACGTCTTTATTGGGATCGATGCTGAAATCGACCAGAGATGTATCAAAGCCCTTGGGAAGAGGTTTCTGGATCATTATCCCGTCTATGGTTGGATCTGCATTTGCTGTCTGAATATGCCTCAGAAGATCATCCTGAGTAGAATTGGGTTCCAGCTCCAAAAATTCGACTTTGCAACCGAGCTTGGCACCGTTTTTGATAATGTTTTGAACGTAGTATGCGGAGGCAGGATCGTTCCCGATTTGGATGAGGAGCATTTTCGGAGCAAGTCCGTTTGCAGCTATCTGCATTTGAATGTCTGATTTGATCTTCTGTGCTATCGGTTTACCAGATAATATCTTTTCCATATTGTCTTAACCCTCTAATATGCGAAGCCGTTTGATACTGGTGGCCAGTCCGCTCTGCTCATCAATATGTACCAATACACCGTTGATTTGCAGTCCCCGGTCTGATACTTCATATCTGACTGGAACAGAGGAGCGCATTTTGTCGATAATAAGTTTCTTTTTGATCCCGATCACAGAATCATGCGGACCAGTCATTCCGGCATCGGTGATGTAGGCTGTCCCATGGGGTAGAATCTCTTCATCGGCGGTTTGAATGTGAGTATGAGTTCCGATCAAGGCAGAAATCCTCCCATCCACATACCATCCCAGGGCTCTTTTTTCGGCTGTTGACTCAGCATGAAAATCTATCAGGATACAATTGCTTTCGCTGCCAAAATCGTCGTAATGCAGATCAAAAGCAGCAAAGGGTGAATCTGCAGGTGGCATAAAAATCTGTCCGGAGAGTGATACCACAGTTAGCTTCATATCATCCTTACAAACTGTATACCATTTGCTTCCAGGGGTTTGGCTGGGATAGTTCAATGGCTTGACTATCCGTTCGCATTTGCTGATATAGTCCAGAGACTCTGCTCTGTCCCACAGGTGGTTACCACCTGTAATGGCATCTACCCCTGCTTCAAAAAGTGGTCTGGTAGTCTTTTCCGTCAATCCCTTTCCGTCGGCAAGGTTTTCTCCGTTGACTACGCAAATATCCACCTTGTTTTCGGATAGTATGGATGCCAATTGCTTTATCAGCAGCTCTCTGCCGGGTTTACCAAAGACATCTCCAAGAAAGAGAAGGACCATCTATTTTGCCATTGCCACTTGTCTTGTTTCACGAATGACGGTAACTTTTATTTGTCCCGGATATTGGACTTCTTTTTCTATCTGGGCGGCAATCTCTGTGGCAATTAATGGAGTCTGAACGTCTTCGATCACATTTGGTTCTACGATAATACGCAGCTCGCGACCTGCTTGAATAGCATAGGATTTGGTAACTCCTTCGACGGAGTTTGCAATGTCTTCCAGTTTTGCCAAGCGCTGCATATAAGTTTCCAGCATCTCTCTGCGGGCTCCGGGACGGGCACCTGATATCGCATCAGAAGCCTGTACCAACGCTGCATAAACCGTCAAAGCCTCCACTTCTTCATGATGAGCTTCGATAGCATTGACGATGGTTTTGTTCTCTCCATTTTTCCTTGCCAGGTTGGCTCCGATGGATGCATGAGAACCATCAAACTCGTGATCTACCGCTTTGCCAATATCGTGCAACATTCCAGCCCGACGAGCCACTTCCTGATCCAATCCGAGTTCTGCTGCCAGCATTCCACAAATCCAGGCAGCCTCAATCGAGTGTTGCAATACGTTTTGACCATAGCTGGTGCGATACTGTAATCTTCCCAGGATCTTGATCAGATTTGGTGATATATTGTGGATATTGGTTTCCAACACTGCTTTTTCACCGATTTTGACCAAAGTGTCTTCCATCTCTTTACCGGTTTTTGCGATTACTTCTTCGATTCTACCAGGATGGATACGACCGTCCGAAATCAGCTTTTCAAGCGCAAGCCTTGCTACTTCACGACGAACGGGATCAAAACAGGATAGTACCACGGCTTCGGGAGTATCATCGATGATCAGATCGACCCCTGATGCTTTTTCAAAAGTACGGATATTCCTGCCTTCCCGGCCTATAATTCTACCCTTCATTTCATCGCTGGGCAGGGACACGACAGATACAGTCGTTTCGGAAACGTGATCCACAGCCATTCTTTGGATTGCTGTAGAGAGGATCTCTGCTGCTTTCTGGCTGGAATCCAGCTTGATTTGTTCGATCGAAATCTTGGCATCATTAGCAGCTACCTGCCTTGCCTGGGTGAGCAATTCCTCGCGAAGGATCTGCAAAGCTTCATCACGGGAGAGTCCGGCAATTTCTGCCAGCTTTTCTTTTTGCCTGTTGATCAGTTCTTGATATTCGTTTTGCTTTTTCTGATTCTCGTCTTCTTTTTGCTTCAGACGACGTTCTTGTTCAGTGAGGCTGTTTTCTTTTTTATCCAGAGAATCCAGCCTTTTGTCCAGGCTACTCAGGCGTTCGTTGTATTTCTTTTCCTGTACCCGAAGTTCTTTCTGGCGTTCCTTGATCTCTTCTTCAAAGATGCGTTTTTGTTTAAACCATTCTTCACGAGCTTCGAGCAGTGCTGCTTTCTTTGCTGTCTCTGCTTCTTTTTTGGCATCGGCTACGATACCTTCTGCAATTTTCTTTGATTGAGACAGGAGTTTGAAGCTGGTATTTCTTTGGATTATGTAAATAATAATTGCGACTAATATGCCAATTGCCACGCCTATGGCAGTGTAAACTAATTTATCCATTTATATTATCCTCTCGTTTTTGTCTTGCTGCCCTGGCAGCTCTAAAATATACGTAAAATTTATATAAACCCGCGGAAACCGTGTATGTTTGACCGTTAAAAGCCAAACTTAAGGTGGGCATCTACCTTTTTGGCTTTATGGATCCGGATCCGATCCGGCATGCATGCCACCAATGGCTTGATTCCCGATTCTTCCACAGCTTTTCTGCAATCCATATCACGCGTTCCGCAGGAACTTTTATACATCACCTATTATCTTTGATATCATGTTATTTAGCCTTTCCAGATCGGTACTCAGCTCTTTGTTTTGAACCGATAGTTGCTGGATGGCTTCTTGTTGTTGAAGTGATATTAGCAGCAATAGCTTGGTAAAATCCAGGCTTTCATATTTGGTGCGTAGCTCATCTATCTGTAGATTTATCGCTTCCGCAATATCCATAGTCATCTGTGGATTATCGCTTCTGAGCCTGAACTTGCGTCCAAATATCTCCACTTCAACAGAGTTCACTGCCAGTCCTACTCTTTTGTCCCACCCGGAACGAATTCATCAATCTTCTTGATGGCTTCCGTTGCCAGGGCATCAAAAGCTCCCAACATGCCTTCCAGTTCTGTGTTCCTGGCCTCAAGAACAGCATTGGACTCCATCAGTTGCTGGAGTTTCTTACCTGTTTCTGATGCCAGATTGTTGTTGTCTTCTATCTGTTGCATCAGTTGCAGATTCTCTTCTGTGAGTTCGTTTGCCAGTTTTTCCATTTCTTCGAGTTTCTTTTTATCCAGTGTATATTGATCGATTAACTTTTGAATCTTGTCCTGCAGGTTCACCACATGATTTTCCATCTATTACCTCATCTTTATATGCCACTCTTCCAGCAGCATTTTTTGTACAGAATCAAAAAGTTGTTCTACGCGCTGAACTGTCAATGTTTTTTCACTGTCATTGAAGATAAGATGCAGGCTGAGGCTACGATATCCTTCTGGAACTTGTTTACCACGATATTCATCAAAGATCTGTACTCCCTTGATAATATCCTGATCTATCTTTAGAATTCGATCCCGAAGTTCGCTGTATGATACTCTATCCGAGATCAAGAATGACATATCTCTTTGGACGCTGGGATACTTTGGCAGAGCCTGATAGATTGTTTCCAAAGCTCTGGTTTGTTGGATTACTGCATCCACATCCATATCGATCAACCAGATATCCTGTTTCAGATCCACCACATCGATCCCAAACCTGTCTGCAATCTCTGGTTTCAGCTTTCCAATCCAAAGCAGCGGAACATCGTTCACCATATAGCATACAGACAGTGAGGCAATCACAAAGGGCAGCTCACAATTTCTGGTAGAATATGAAGCGATTCCTACCGATTCCAGCAGATTTTCCGCTATCCCTTTGACATCATAAAAATCGAGTAATCTGTCTTTTTGTTGCCAATGCTCTTCACCGGCACATCCAGTCAGCAACGCAGAAAGTCTGTAAGGCTCGGAGTATGAATCTCCCCTGCCTTTGATGTATGTCTTGTTTAGCTCAAAAACCCGGGCATTCTTTTCCGAGTGATTGAGATTGTACTGCAATGTATGCAGCAACTGAGGGATCAAAGTAGTTCGCATTACGGATTGATTGGCATTTTGGGGGTTCTTCAGGTTCATCATCTGCATCTGAGGACTATTGACGTCGTACCCCAGATACTCCAGATGTCCTGGATCGTCAAAGCTATAGTTCACTACTTCATAAACGCCTGCTGATACCATCGTATCCTGGAGCTTGCGTTTGATTGAAAAGGCGTGCCTGTCCATTATCAGCGAAATTGCTGTTTTCTGAGGCACTTTGTCGTAGCCATCCAATCTTGCCAGTTCTTCGATCAGATCAATCTCCCGTTCCAGGTCTATCCTATAGGGAGGAATCCTGAAATACAGGCTGTGCACACAATCATCCTTGGGGTCAAACTCCGTAAGCCCCTGTTTTACCTGCTCCCCATGGAAACAGTAGATGTCTTCAATATTGGTAATATTTCCGGGCTTCCAATCTCCGTACTGGATAAAGCCCAGACCCAGCTTTTCGAGATATTGGATGATCCTGGTTCCTTCCAGTTCATAGCCAATAATCCGTTTGAATCTGCTGGGACGTAATCCCAGTACTCTCTCGGGTGCGGGATTTGGCATTTCGTCCAGCCTGCCCTGGCAAACCTTTGCCCCACAAAGCTCTATAATAAGCTGTGTGGCACGGTCGCTGGCATAGCTGGCAGCTTGTGCGGAAAGATGTCTTTCAAACCGATAGGAAGAATCGGTATTGATCTTGTATTTGTACGATGTTCTACGTACGGATTGTGGATTGAAAGCGGCTGATTCGAGTACAATATCGACAGTATCGGTAGTTATGTGCGAATTTGCTCCACCGATCACACCTGCGATGGCAATTGGTTTGACGGAGTCCGCTATCACAAGGTCATCGTTTGACAGGCTATAATCCCTGCCATCCAGGGCATTTATCCTTTCCCCGTCGACTGCTCTGCGGATAATGATCTGCTTTGTAGCTCCGTTACCACTAAGGCTGTGGTAATCGAATGCATGCAAGGGATGTCCTGTTTCCAGCATCACAAAATTCGTGATGTCCACGACGTTGTTGATCGGCCTTAGCCCTGCCCGGATCAATCTATTTTGAAGCCACAGGGGGGAATCTGCTATCCGCACTCCTCGGAAAAGCCTCGCTGTATACCTTGGACAGAGGTCTGGATCGGCTATCCTGATACTCAATCCGCTTTCAATAGCCTCTTCGGATTCCAAATAATCTGCCATTGGAACTTTACAAGCCAGACCAGTGCTGGCAGAGAGATCCCTGGCTATCCCAAGGTAACCCAATAGATCACTGCGGTTGGGCGTAATTTCCAGCTCAAAAACCACATCCGGCAATCCAAACAGCTCGTTTGCAGATACTCCCAAAGGTGTATCAGCACTCATTGCGATAATCCCGGCATGGTTTTCAGACAATCCCAGTTCTTTTTCCGAACATAGCATCCCGTTGGATTCCACTCCGCGGATTTTTGTCGGTTTGATCCTGAAATCTCCCAATGCGGTACCCGGAAGGGCAAGGATTGCGATCATACCCGCGCTGCAATTGTCTGCTCCACATACTACCTGCAATATTTCGGAACCGGTATCCACCATGCATACACGGAGGTGGTCAGATCCTTCTATCCGCTCGGCAGATTTTACCCGGGCACTGATGATAGTATCGGGAAGCTGAGACAGCGTTTGCACTGCTTCCACTTCGATCCCGGAAAAGGTAAGGATATCCCGTAGCTTTTCAATGCTATGATCCAGGTCTATGTACTGCTTTAGCCATTGTAATGATACTTTCATTTCCCCCCCCTATCTGAATTGACGCAACATTCTGATATCGTTTTCGAACAAAATGCGCAGGTCGGGTATTTCGTATTTGAGCATGGTAATCCGTTCGATCCCCAGTCCAAATGCAAAGCCCGAGTATTTCTCGGAATCAATTCCTACGATATCCAGGACGTTGGGATCCACCATTCCGGCACCACCCATCTCCAGCCATCCGGAGTTTTTGCATACCCGGCAGCCGCTTCCACCACAGTTTACGCAGCTGATATCTATCTCGGCGCTGGGTTCTGTGAAGGGGAAGAAGTGTGGCCTGATGCGGGATCGGACTTTGGATCCAAACATCAGCATGGCAAAGTTTTGCAGCGTATCTTTCAGGTCTGCCATTGAAGTGCCCTCATCAATGACGAGGGCTTCGACCTGGCTAAAAACCGGAGAATGGGATGGATCGGGCTTGTCATTACGATAGCATCTACCGGGTGAGATAATCCTGATCGGCGGTTTGTTGTTTTCCATTACTCTGATCTGGACTGTGGAGGTCTGCGTTCGCAGCAGCATCCCATTTTCCAGATAAAAGGTATCGGATAGATTCCTTGAGGGGTGATCTTTTGGAGTATTCAGTGCATCAAAGTTGTGGAACTCGTCTTCGATATCAAAACCTTCGGCGATTTCAAATCCCATGCTGAGAAAGGTATCTTCTATCTGTCTCAGGACTTTTGTAATCGGATGTAATGCGCCTTTGGGAAAGCTTTTCCCTGGCATACTGAGGTCGATCTGATTATCGTTGCTGTGCTTATCCCATGCTACCTGGATCAAAGCCTTTTCACGAGCTGAAAGAGCGGTTTCGATCTTCGTCCGGGCATCGTTTATATGCTGTCCAAAGGCCGGTCTTTCTTCCGGTGAAAGCTCGCGTAAGCGGGAGTACATGCCGTTCAGGACACTTTTCTTTCCCAGATACATGGCTCTGGTATTGAGGATATCATTTGCCGTGTTGCAGGCAGCTATATCTTCCAGAGCCTTGGAAATTAGTTCCGCTAACTGATTTTGCACTTGTAAATCCTTGTTTTTTTAATTACTCTTTGCGATCTCGACTAACTTGCTGAAGGCTGGAGCATCGTGCCATGCCAGATGAGCAAGGGTTTTGCGGTTGACATCGATATTGGCTTTGTGAAGGCCATTGATGAATCTGCTGTAGGACATATCATTCAAACGGCAGGCGGCATTTATACGGGTAATCCAAAGGCGACGGAACTGTCTTTTCTTTTGTTTGCGTCCAATAAAGGCAAAAGCCATACCACGTTCTACGGTTTGACGGGCAGCACGGTAAATCTTGCTACGTCCCCCAAAATAACCACGGGCTGCTTTTAGATAGGCTTTTCTTCTGCGATGGGCTGCTACGTTATTTGTTGCTCTTGGCATGATTCCTCCTTAGATTACCAACATCCGTTGGACTCTTCCTTCATCTGATTTGCGCACGATGGCACTTTGACGAAGGTTTCTTTTGAGTTTCGGACTCTTTTTGGTTTTGATGTGAGCAGATTTGGCATGATGACGAACGATGCGACCGGAGCCGGTAACTTTGAATCGTTTGGCAGCAGATCTGTTGGTTTTGATCTTTGGCATTTTTATCTCCTTGTTTTTATCTTCTCTCTATCACTATTCATCCATGGCTTCCCAATCTGGAAAGCATGTCTGATAGTTTTTGCCGGAATTGGATCCGGACAGTATTCTAACTTTCTGGTTCGGGCTCGGGTACCGGTGGTTCAGAAGTTTCTGGAACAGGATTCCGGGCTGCTTCTTCCGCTTGTTTCAGCTTTTCCAATATCTTGTCGATATCTTTCTTGGGCGAAACGATCATGGAAAGCAAATTACGCTCTGCTACCGGCTCCGAATCTACATCGGCGATATAAGCCAAATCGACTTTGAGCTTTTCGAGAACGTTGTATCCCAATTCCTTGTGTGCCATTTGGCGACCTCTGAAACGAACGGTGAATTTTACCTTGTTGTGCTGTTTAAGGAATTTTGTGGCATTGTTTTTCTTGAAGTTATAATCATGCTCCTCGGTATTAGGTCCAAATTTGATCTCTTTGACCTCTACCTCGTGTTGTTTTTTACGAGCTTCCTTTACCTTCTTTTCCTTTTGGTAATAGTACTTACTAAAATCCAAAATACGGCAGACCGGAGGCACTGCACTGGGAGAAATCTCTACCAAATCCAGGTTTGATTCCTCGGCGCGCCTTAATGCCTCAGAAATTGAGACTACACCTATTTGATTTCCATCAGCTCCAATCAGACGAACGGTATCCGCACTAATCTGACGGTTGATTCTTTCTTTCGGCACGACTTCCTTGGTCTTTGCCTTACCACGTTTGATCCGGATTATAAGAACCTCCTTGTTTTCCGGTTGAATGCAGGACAAGCCTTGTGCTGTCGACTGCATTGGCTGCTAAAAGGCGTCCCATTGGGGGCACCAGTTTCGGGCATAAAAAAACAGCGAATCTCTCTTCGAAATCCGCTGTCATCACCATAATATCTTGGGCTAATCATTCACTATCAAAGCCTTACGTGCACATTACAGGCATTAAGGCAGAAGCAGCGGCTTCGTTTGGGTGCCATTACTATCCGGCTCGAAATCTTGTCAAGCGCTATCTGAAAGCACATAAACAGTTAAAGACCGTTGAACGTGTCTAGCGGTAAAACAAATCAGTGGCTTTTTAGCCAGTTTGAGCGCACAAAAACAGTCATCTATACCCATCGTCTTTTTTAGGAGCACTGCCCCATTCCCCGATTAATCAGCAGTCCCAAAGATCATTAGCGATACCTGATAAGATGGAAAGTGGGGATAGCCGAAAGAGTGAATCCAGAGAAAGACTGAATGCCAGATATCTGATTCGCTCGCAGCATTAGCCTGATTACCTGATAGCCCGGACACGATAAAAGCCTGTTTGCCAAGGCACAGAGATATATTGGGTGGCAGTAGTCGTATGAT
This sequence comes from uncultured Candidatus Cloacimonadota bacterium, assembly GCA_964634275.1. Taxonomy (GTDB): domain Bacteria; phylum Cloacimonadota; class Cloacimonadia; order Cloacimonadales; family Cloacimonadaceae; genus CAZZCS01. Next base: position 64,507 of record CAZWIS010000008.1, read on the forward strand.
AGCTGTTATAGTTCCAAATATCAGGCGATACCGAGTGGAAGACTTTGTAATAGCTGGCATGGGGCACTGGATCCCAGTTCACTACTACGTATCCATTGTCATAAGAAATCGAAACTATGGGTGAAGCGAGATCTGTAATCAGAGGAGTAAAATTTCCTTCATCAGCTCCCACATCCGGAGTGCTGGAATGGCGCAAATCGCCTTCAAAATCATGTGCAAATCCAGGAATCGGGATGGCTCCTGATTCCACAACAGTGGCAACGGAGGGATTTATCCTCAGGTTAAAGGGGTTTACACTGCTGACAAATGGAACATCTTCGGTAAATGAGTTTTGATCCCTTGCCCCGCTGATAGCCTGATAGCTTGCCAATGTGTTGTATTTGGTGCTGCCAATCTGTGCTACGCAGTTTGACGACTGATTTGGCAATACGTAATAGATGTTACCATTGCTGCTTACAGAGATGTTTTCCAATCCGGCAGTAGTTTTCCAGATGGCTGCACTGACGGCAGGAGAGCCGGCGTTTTGGATTTTGTTTATGAATATGTTGTTGCGAATATCTGATGTTGTACTACCGGAAATGTATAATGCGGCACTTTTACAACTTCCATAACCGGAGTATGTGCCGGGATCGAGCAAAATCGTATTGTGATATATGTTGTGAGTGGTTCCGCTTGCTATTTGAATTCCGCTGATCTGCAGGTTTTCACTGCTCAGTGGATTGCTGAGGTCTCCGATCATATTATTGTGAATGTTGTTCAGCGTCGCGCTCGATACATAGATCCCGCATACCTGAGAGCTGCGGGTACCGGAGTGATGCAGCCCCATAATCTGATTGGCTGTGATAGTGTGGTTGTGAGCTCTGGCATAAATGCCATATATATCTCCGGTGGAGTTAATGTCTTTGATCTGGTTTCCATGGGCGATGTGGGTTCCGGAATACAGATATATGCCATAAAGATCAGATCTGTTTGTCGCTGAAAGACCAGTAAATAAGTTGTTGTTAAACTCCGATATACCTGAACTATATGTACCGTACACTGCATCTTCCGTACTTCCACAGTTTTGGACTGTATTTTCTGAAAAGATAGCGTTATTGCTCTGGGAAAATAGGCCATAGAAATATCTGGTAGTGCTGCCGTTCTGAATGGTGTTTTGCGATACATTGTAAATACCGCCACCCCATCCGCAGTATATCCCATACATGTTTGAGCTGGAGATTGGGCTGAGGGATATGGTGTTTGCTGATATCCACATTGATGAATTGAAGGCATAGATGCCGTAGTTCCGGCTACCGCTTATCTGATTCCCGCTAATCAGCACATTTTTGGACTCCAGATAGGCATTACTACCGCCGCTGACATATATTCCGTTAAATGGTCCCGAGATCACATTGTTCTCTATCCTAAGGCTGTCTGTCACTCCATCTACGAGAATCCCAAAGTTCTGAGTGGATACATAGGGCATATTGATCACGCAATCTTTGATGCTGATGTTTTTTGCCTCATCCGCCACACTTCCCACCACCCAGAATCCATATTGAGTCGAGCCTCCGTTTATGGTCAGATTCTCGAAGCTGACATAGTCTGAGCCTACCAGCTTGAAGCATGAGCTGCTGGAACCGCCGGTGGAGTTTATCACTGGGCTGAAGCCCGGAGCCGGTTTGAAGACAATGGGCCGGTCTTCATAACCGGTGGCAGTGATGGCAGGGAAGCTTCCGCTGAATGTATCCTGATTGAGATTCACATACAATCCTCCCTCTCCCACTCCTCTGATATTCAGATCGTTGATTGCCAAGGTGAGATCTGGATAATGAGCTCCTACCCCTCCGACATATATATTGCCGTAAAGAGGTGGTGCTACTGTGGTAAAACTCCGCACCGGACCTGAGCTGTTTTCTCCAATCGAATTGTAAGGAGCTATCCTCCAGTAGTATTGAGTGGAGTGTTGCAATTGCAGAGTTTCACTGTAAACATAGCCGATGTCTGTGCCATTGTGAATGTTTGTGGGGGGATTGTTAGTTCCGAAGTACAAACGATAACCAGTAGTCCATCCACCATCGTCCCGCCAGGATAATAATGCGGGATTCGATACATTCACAGCAGTGTTTGATGGGGATAGATTCACAGGAAGTGATGGTATCCCACTTACTGCTGGAGCTACAAATAGGTAAGTGGTTCCTATTACCGGATATACACTCGAAGTAACCCGGCATTTATCCGTTGCTGAAGTACCAGGATTGGAGTCTGCCCAATTGTTCCATACCGTCCTGTTAATCCAGTTCGTGCTACTGCCCGCAGGAGCAGAGCGCAATCCGACATCAAACATGCCTTCGTATTGCCCGGTGGAAAACGCTCCATACTGGATGGAGACATTGTTTGTGCCTTCATGCAGTATGATCTGAAAGCTATAACTGTCACCAACACCCTGGGAACCATATTTCTTGTAGTTTTTCCACTGTACTATGAATTCTCTGAATGGCGCACTTCCAAAGGTGTGGAATCTGAGCTCAGAGCCGGTCTGAGCTTGCAGATCAGCTGCCAGTCCTGCGATTCTGCTCACTGTGAAAGGAACCGTGTGGCTCATCACAGAAGATATCGGAGTATATGAACTGGTGCTGCGCATATTGACCGCATCCACTCCAAGCTCTGACTGCCCCAAAGCGATCCAGCCATTTGCGGAGATTCCTATCCTGTCAAAGCGATAGCCGCTGAGATAAAAAGAAAATCCGATGGGCATGCCCGGACCCGACGTTTCTGAACTCCCAAGAGGTTGAGCCACGTTGATGAAATTCTGATTGTCTGTTGAGCTGTTTCCAATTACGATCCCATCTGTTACTTCAGTATAATCATATACTGAATGCGCAAACGAATAACTACCCAGGTTAGTCTGCGCCACCAAGCCAGACACTATCACCAAACATAATAACAAACTACAAATACTTCTCACTCAGGTCTCCTTCAAACACATTTTTCGGTTCATATCTACCATTTCAGTTTCATGCCAAGGCAACAGGTGAAAAGTAGAGATTTATGTCAATAGTATTCGTGATCAGTTCGCATATGGAGCGCAAGCCATCCTGTCCCCAGGACCTGCAACAGATCCAATTTCACGTGATTTACCATAATGAAGACCGTTGAACGTGTCTTGCTGTAAAACAAATCGGTGGATTTTTAGCCAGTTTGAGCGCACAAAAACAGTCATCTATATCCACTCACCACCCTTTTTGTATGGTTCGCTGCCCCATGCCCCGATTAATCAGCAGTCTTTAATGGACTTGCAAAAGATTACTGTCCCAACAAAGGAACAAAACCCTCCTCTACTCTCACGCATATCTTACCCATATCATCCCTGTATCAAGTCTATCCGTGAATACGCTTGATATACGCTTGATATAGGCTTGATATAGGCTTGACTACTAAGTTGACAGTAGCGTAGGATTCCGATCCTACATAGTTGACATGTTATTCGGAAGTCGGTATTAAAATCTTCTTCTTTTTAACCACGAAGAGCACGAAAGAACACGAAAGCTATAATGTAAGTCTCTCTATATAAACTTTTGGATATGGACAGAAAAAAGCTGATGAATAGAATTGCCCAATGATACGCATGTGGATGCAACTGTAAATGAAACCAGTACCATATCTTTCCAGCCTGATAGGGTTTGCCATCACTTTCAGTTAGTGCAAAAAAGTCATTAACTGGATGATGCTTTAATCATTCGAGTTCCATCTGCTATTCCCGTCTTTCCAGATAGGGTCTGGAATGCCATAGGCTCACAGATAAGTTTTTAAAGATTCCTTGCAGTATAAGCTCCTGAGTCTCCTTTTATGCTAAAACCAAATACAAGGTTTTACAAATTCTCCCATATCGATCAGTTTCTTAGCATTTTCTGTTGTTTTTTCCATTTCTAATAAATCGATAACAATAACCTCTTTGTCATCAGGCTTTGGGTATGCTTTAGCTATAAACTGATCTCCAAATGCGCATTGTATCCATCATACAAGTAAGCATATCGAATTGATGTAGTCATCATCTTCCATGAAAACCACATTATTCTTCAGATACTCATCTGGATCATACCCACGGAGTTTTAGTTCTTGCTTGGGAGTCCAGGATAATATCCAGCTACTCAAGATTACATTTGGATCGGCAAGCCTGATCTCAATCTCCTTGATGCGTTTATGGAACTGGATTTTTTCACTATTTACCCCTTCATGCATCAGTCCGTGAGGTTCAATGAAGTGGACATACTGCTTTCCTTCCGAGAGAACCCAGAGGATGAAATCAGGATGGAAGTTGCCTGCTTCAAAGAAGCCAACTCCCTTACCCCTGCTAAGATTGCGGAGGAGATATAGTTCCTTTCCTTTATCCTTCAAGTCCTTACGATTCTTATCGCACCATTCTTTCAGGTCAGTAATAAACTGGTATTCACTTTCGTTAAACGAGACTGGCAGGATTGTAATATTCCCACCATGACGCACATGAAATAGGGGTTGGAAGAGATGATTGCCAAAGTTGCAGGCTTGGAGATCGCCCACATGCAATAGCTGGTCTTTCTTAACGATGATCTCATCTTTGAGCTTCTTAATCCCTTCGATTACCTGGATATCATCGCCATCCACAATCAACTGATATTCTTTATCTGAAGGCAGATTGTCGTCATCAGGAGTCAGCTCTCTCAATTCTAATCGAGGCTCGATATAGGACTTTTTACAGAAGTTATAATACTTTTCACAGAAACGCTTTACCAGCTCTGTTGCGATTTGCTGGAGGATGAGCACTTCATCGTAGTTCTGGGGAGTGAGTCTCGTTTCCGGAAGCAAGAGCCGATACCAAGACGTATCTGACAATAAGCTGATAATCCCCTGCTTACTGAGATTTAGATTGTGCCAGCTTCGTTCTCGTTTGAAGCGTTCCATTTCAAAATACAAGCGATCCATGTCCAAAAGACTGATTTGCTTATTTCTAAGCTTTACCTGGTCTTTTTGACCATCCTGGAGAGTACCACGTGACTTGATGGTTTGAATCCGGGGATACCAGTCTGAAACAACCGGATTGTTTTGCAGGTACTGTGGTATACTGCCAAGGGTAGGTACTGGTCCGTCCTTCTTAAAATCATACTCAGTGCCATCTTTCTTCTTTTTCGGTCGTATTATCTTCAGCTTCTTGCCAAAATCAGCGGTTACATTCATTGGGATAGTAATAACCATCCTTTTCTCGTTGCCAGGCAAGCCTTCATCACGTAAGAATTGTCTGAACTTATCCATGAAGTCAGCTTCGATGCCAAAGACATTCAGGGTTTCGATATCTTCAATGAATCCAGGCTTTGTGGTGGCATAAGTATGCCCACTGCGCTTCAGACTCCACTCATACCCTTTTAAGCGCACACCGCGCCCAAATAGCTGGATAATTTGCGTTCCTTCGCTCTTACCGACATGCATCAAACCCATGGTACTAACACGCCAGCAATCCCACCCTTCGACAAACTTCTTGGAACCGATCAATAGGTTGATAGGAGATGAGGAATCCTTTACTGAAGCAAACATCGCTTCTGTGAAGTCGCTATCTTCTACATTTAGCTGAATATCATTGTGTTTGGCAGTCTCTTCTATGTGGTCGCACAAACCCTTTGCATCTCCGACATTGATCAAACCAAAGGGTGTGTCGCTATTACCAAGATACAAAGCGACTTCTCCGGAATCACCTTTGAGCCTTGCCAAACTAAGCTGTCCTCCGGCTGGGTTGTTGAACAGTGTTTTCAGAATATCGTGATAAATCTCGGAAGTGTTATTCGTAGAAATTGCGGTCTTGAGGAGATAACTGAATGAATTAGCAAAGATGTCACTGCCAGCATCGTCAAGCAGCCCGGTACTGCTTCCATTGTCATAGAGTATCTTCTCAATGCTGTTTTGGAAAACAGAAGCGTTACTCAAGAACTTAGCGATAAAGACAATAATCTGCCCCACGTCCGAGAGTAACTCCTCACTGGGAAGTTCAACCTCTTGTTTACCCTTTTTCTTGGTAACAGTACTACCCACAAAGACCCACAGAGGTTTTTCCAAGTTAAAGGGGACAATTTCCAGTTTCTTATCTTCATAGACTTTGAGTTGCTGATAGTATTTGAGCAGACAGGCAGTCAAATAGACATCCTGCACCTGCTGATAGGTTTTGGGCAGATTCAAGATCTGGTAGTCTTTGCCAAAGCCATCTTCGTAAAACCACCTGTAGGAATAGTCAAAGATCACTGTTTTAGCATAGCTATCTTCAAAAGCTCTGTTATTTGCAGCAGCAACAGCTTGGGCAAAAGTGGCAGAGTATTCAAAAGTAAAGCCCTTGGCACATAGCTCAGACCGTCTGGTGAACCACACGCCTTCATCTTTTCCGCTCATCCCCCGGTGCCCTTCATCAACCAATAGCAGGTTTTGATCCCCAAGGCTTCGGGTCGCAATGGTATTTGGTCCTTCAGTGTCTCCCAGCTTAGTGATTTCGATAACATCGATCATGTCTATGCTGCCCTCCTGTCTGGTGTTTAGTCTTTGGGCAGAATAGAAACCACTAATTTTAAGTTCTTCTAAATGTTGCTCACTAAGCCGTTCATTGGGGCTGAGCAGGATAACCCGGGAAATTTCGCTTCCGTCACGTGTTTTCTTTGCATAATGCCGGAACTGCAAGAGGTTCACATGCATCAGCAGGGTCTTACCGCTTCCTGTTGCGTTTTGCAGGCAGAGCTTGTTCAGGTCATCAAAAGAGTAAGGCTCAAGGTTCTGAAAGCCAGTCCACTTTTCGTTAAATCGCTTTAGGTATGCGTTCAGGTCATCCAGCAGCTTGGCTTTATCAGTAAAGTACCTATCCAGATAGATTTCCACAAACAGCAGTGTAAGCCATTGAAAGTACTTCCAGACGATGGGACGACTGCGCAGGTAGTTAATCGTCTTGGTATGTGATACGATGTTTTCCTCATAGATGCGAAGCTGCTCTTTGCTGATTGGATGGAGTTCATTGTAAAAAAGCTCGCTATTCACCAGTTCGTGATAAAAACGGTGCAAACCGTCTGTATCATAACCCTCCAGGCGGCTATCCCTGATCGGTGCTGCCAGCTTGTGAAAGGGTTTGGTATTATCCCTATACTCCAAGAGCGGGTCAATTCCAAATTGACTCATCAACCACTGGTTAAGGAGTAACTTATTGGTGAACTTATGGTTCTGTAAGCTTGCTTTACGAGCCATTAGTTGTTAAGGCCCTCAAGCTTAGTAAGCCATTCATTGAAGTGCGGGCATCTCTGCCTGATTGTGGCTAACCCAATTGACTCCGTTATTTTGCTGCCAGCATACAGCTTATCATAAACTGGGATAGCATCAAGAATTCTATGCGATGGTGATGTGTTCGGGTTTTCGTTAATCATCTCTGGTTCAGTTTGTTGACTTAACTGCACCAAACTCTCAATTTGCCGATCGTTATCTAAGTATTCCTTTTTTAACTTGCTCGGATCAGCAAAGATCAGAGCTTCAAATTCATGCAACTGAATATAGGGAATAAAACGCCGATCATCAATGTCCTGTGCGAATGCAGCTTCAAGTATCTCAATCTTACGGGTGGGGTCATTATTAGCAGAAGCCTCTTGATAACCTGGAAAATCATTAGGAAGACCGTATAGATCTATCATAGTTGTGAATCTGCAGTCATCATTGTTGTCGGTTTGTATTCGCTTTACTATATCATTTCTAACTTTGGCATAGTTACTTATTCCACCCTTAAACTGCTGTCCAGTTTTGGGTAAATACTTGGTTAAAAAGCAACAAACATCAACAAAAACTTGTTTATGGCTAAGGTGATTAACCAGCAAACTCTCTACAAATCTCTTCTCTGTCTGTCCCTCACCTAAAACATGTAGCCTAATCATGGGCGACCTCCGATAAGGTTCTTCTCCCATAACTCGGACATGGTATAGTCCTTCACCCATTCTGTGAGTTTATCTTGTTCGAGTCTTTTAAACACAGTTGAATCATCCTTGGTCTCAACTACAATGATGTCATTAACATTGAAGAAATCCAGAAGGAATGAGGACTGAGTGGATAGTATAATCTGGCAGTTTTGTGCTGCAATTTTAATCATCCCAACAAGATCGATCAAAGCTTCCGGGTGCAGACCAAGCTCAGGTTCGTCAATCACGATCACGTTGGGAAGTGAATCCGGAGGTTGTAATAGTAAGGTTGCCAATGCCATAAAACGTAATGAACCATCTGATATCTGGTTTACTCCGAAAATGTGTTCTTTTCTCTTGTGCTTCCAATCTAACCTTACCATCGCTGGATTATCCATGAGTGGCTCCAAGATAAAGTTTTGAAACTGTGGCACGATTTTTCCAATTCTTGATTCTATTCGATCGTAATAAGCTCTTCCTTTCTTACTTTTCTTCATTTGATATAGAAAGGAGGACAAGTTGCTCCCATCAGAATGCAGGCTCCTATTATCCTGTATCATTCCTGGTTGCCTGATCAGGGATCTGTCTGATGTGTCGTGAAACTGAAACACCCTTATTCTTTCAAGGAAAACTAAAACATCAGTCCATTTTCTTGATTTATCCGTACCTGACAGCTTACTCTCAGGGTGACCAGAGCCAATAGTTTTAGGCTTGGCCTTTTCATGGGTGCCAATCATGAAGGCATGATTGTCAACATTCTCAAAGGCGAACATCATTTGCCCTGCGTATGCGTGAACCAAAGCGAACTCGTAACCTGTAATCTTATGAACTTCATTTTCAAAAGTAAGGTTAGCAGAAAACCTGTCTGTGGTTTTTGTGCCAAAATACAAAATCGAATCTGCATAACCTTGTTTCCCAATAAATATCTGTAACTGCTCACCTGCTAATTTGTTTAACAGCTGAAAAAAGGAAACCAGATTGCTTTTGCCTACTCCATTTGCTCCGATCAGTACGTTGATATCACCAAAGGTAACACTTTGCTGCTTACCAATAGACTTAAAGCCTGTAATCTCTAAATTCATAAGCTTATATCTAATCATGTTATTCATCTTTTCTCCCCTAATGTATCGCATGCATACTTGATTCATCTTCAGTATTCTTTGGGAAACGCATTTCACCAAGAGCATCAATAATATCGGTTAACTTTCTATCTTGCATGCAGATAACCCGTAAGCGTATCTGACGGATCAATAATGTAGTAGCGAGCAACAACGTCAAGCATTAGTCTTGATAACATTGCTCCCACATCCGTTTCATAAATTCTTCCTCAATGAGCCGCACCTTCCAAGTATCGCCTTCCACTTGCAGATTGAGCAAGTTATTACTGCCATTTACGTAAATGATATCAAACTCCGTATCCGATGGCTTAATACGAACCTTGTCAAACCAATTATCCAGCACCAGATTATCCTCTTCCAAGTTTCCAGTTAGATTACGCCAGATGATAAGCACTTTGTCTTTCAAACAATCATTGGGATTATATGGATTCTTTGGAACCCAGCCCTCCACTTTACGAATCCACCACTTACCGCCGGGGTCTGTCTTTAGCTTGCCATCCCCTGCAATTACCAACTTGGTATCCTGATCATGGGGCACATCAGGGTCTGGCAAGCGAGTAAAAGCTGCTGTTAGCGTTTGTGGAGTTCCCTGATGCACTAATCTAAGACCAATCAGATAATTGAAGGTCTCAATTAAATCCACTGCTTTTTCTATGTACTCATCGCTACCGGGCTTTTTTACTTTTAGCACATAGGAGGTGGGATCATTGAAAGTATCTATATTGAGCAGGCTTTGGCTGCCTTTGCTCTCCACATCCAGCATATAGTGCAGCAAATAGTCTTCTTTGAGTGAAGTATTATCAGCAAAGGTTCTATTTCTTATAGAATCACTTTGAATGACCAGATTATTCAGAGTATCTTCATAGCTTTCCAATCTTAGATACTTAAAGCAATGGCTGACGCCTGTATCTCTGTTTTTTGGTTTGCCATCTTTCCATTCGTCGCAATAAACAACTTTTGAGATTCGAGGTTTAAGAACTGTGTCGAAGTAATCTCCCATCTCGATTAAGATGTATCTTCGATAACCATTATCTTCTCGATTGAGATTAATAACTGCATGGCCAGTTGTCCCAGACCCAGCAAAGTAGTCTATGATTGTATCATTATCATTTGAAGCGATCCTGATACTGTCCTCGACAGTAGATACACTTTTAGGATAGGAAAAAAGAGTACTATGCCCCATAATCGATTTTAGAAGAGTTGTGCCAAGAGCTGCTGTGTATTTAGCTTTATACCAGACTGATTTGGGCTTCAAGCCAAGCTTATTATCAAGCCAGTCTTTAACCTTGATGACATACCCGTTTCCCTTGGGAACTGCAAAAACATCTGATATACGAGCTAAAAGGGTATCTGGAGTCCAACGCCATACTCTAATTATCCCTTGAGGGTCGATTGGCAGAAAAAAGTCAAATCCCAAGTCGTTATACTTTGTTTTAAGAACTTGTAGAAAACCATCATTAAATGCGTTGGAATCCTTATTGTAGAGTTCAAGATACTCTGAATAATCGATTAAGGAAATAGCACCATCCTTAATCAATAAAGGGTAAAACATTCTAGGTCTTGCTTCTCTTGTTGAGTTATTACCACTTCTTCTGAACTCTCTAGTTCTAAATGATCTATCTGAGTCATTATGTTTGAAAGACTCAATGTCTTTCTCTTCAAGTTGTAACAAGTTAGTTGTAGTATAACATGTATCTTTCCCATAATATATGCAATATTCGTGTGAAGTTGCGATGTAAGTATCATCATGCCTACCCCCAGGATTGTGGACAACGACAACGATACCTAACAAGTTTTCTATACCCATTATGTCGCTGAGTAAGTTTTGTAGTTTTGCCCCCTCAACATCATCAATAGCTACGCAAATAACTCCATCTTGTTGCATTATTGGAATAGAAGTAATTACTCTATCAGCAATTAGAGCCAGCCATGATGAATGCTTATACTCATTTTTGTACATGATTTCAGTGGCAGCAGTATTATAAGGTGGATCGATGTATATACATTTGATTAGTTCTTTGTATCTGTCTTGTAATAAACTAAGTGCCTGGGAATTCTCGCTATGTATAAGCAGCCCATCACACTGTTCATCAAAACCTTGTATTGAGCTCAGCAGTTTGGCTTTAAATCCCTCGTCAAAGAAACGAGTATCCAGCAAAAGCTTGTCGTTAACTTTGAGGAAGTTCAAAGTAGGAGGATTGGTGTAAGCCGGACAGGTAGTATCGCCTTCTATATCATCTATGGCATAAAGCTTGATCCATTCTTCTATCTGCTCCTTGTTGGCGATAATTTGGGGATATAGCTCTTCCGGTACCCGGTCGAGCGTAATGCAGTAGTTTGTTTCCACCACAAATTTCTTCTTGAGCCAGAGCTTCTTTTGGAAGTCCTCAAGCTGTGCCATAAACTCGATTAGCTTAATGGCGATTTTCCTCAGGACTTTGATCTTGGCAAGGTAATCCTCCACCTTTGGAGCTTCGGCGTTTTCGATATCATCCAGGCGCATTATTTCGTTTTTGATGTAAAAATCCAATTCTCGTTTGAGGAAAGCACCAAGGTTCTTATGGATGAAATAGTCCATCGTATTACGTGCTGTATATTGATTGATATACTTGGTCAGCAGGATTCTGTCTTTGTCCTTCTCCGTGGGGATTGATGTGTTCAACGCAGACAGGTAGTTACTAACCACGGAAAACTCGGAATTACACGGAAGGGATTCAATTGAATCTTTTTCCGTGCTTTTCTGTGTATTCCGTGGTTCCATATCTTTAAGTGTTTGTATGATCAGTGCCACTGCATCTTGATTGAGAGTTTCCTGTTTGGTTTTATCCGTGGTAGGTTTATATTCAAAGTTGATAACAAGCTCATTTTTGTCGTTCAGCTCAATTGGTTTTTCTTTATGAATTAGGAAATAGCGTTTGGTGGCATCACTGGCTTTCACATTGGCATGTTCACCCTCGGTGGCATCCACAATTCGGAAGTGCACTTTTAGGCCTTCGGGGATGCTGCTGTCATCCAGATCAATTTCCTCATCATTGCGCTTTTTGCTTTCTTTTAAACCCTTAATAGCTTCGGTCAGATTGACGGTATAATTGGCAAAATACTCTGTAGTTTTTATGTAGTACTGGTCGGCATTTGCCCAATGCAGCTTTACTTCCTCGCCATTGTAGGGGATAGAGAAAGGTGCTGCTTTACCAGGTGTTTCTCTGGTATAATATCGTCTGGAGATAAAGTCTCCATCGTCGTAATAGCGTTCAAAGAATCGATAGAGGTGGTCATATATCTCGGCTTCGGAGGTGGCACTATCTTTGATAGCTTCATACCTGGCACGAGCTTCTATTACCTTCGGTGTTGCTTCCGGGTCTGGTGCTCCAAAATCTATTGCGGTCTGGATGGCATTGTCAAGCTCTTGTTTAAGCTTCTCTTTCTTAGCATCATCAGCTTGCCCGAAGGTATCCTGGATTACCTGTAACAGGTCATTTTCGATGAAATTGCTTACTTGTTCAGCTTTGGCATGCATAATCCGGTAAAAGCCAAAATCCAGATCAGGTTGATTTAGTTGGAACAGCTCTTTGAGTTTATTTATCAGCTTACTGCGAAGTTGTTCTGTTG
>CAZWIS010000009.1:0-40244 GCA_964634275.1 uncultured Candidatus Cloacimonadota bacterium
GAAAACAGTTGATAAAAAAGGACTGGCAATATCCTACTGCATTATTTGGGTTAAAAGGATTCATAATCCATCACTATCAAACCATCCCAGGTACTCCCAACTATGGGATACATTGATAGTGTAACAAATATAAGCGATACTACTCTCATCCAAGATAGCCTGAATCACTGGTATTACTAATCTATATCAAGTGTATTCGTGAATACGCTTGATATACGCTTGATATACGCTTGATATACGCTTGATATACGCTTGATATAGGCTTGACTACTTGGTTGACAGGGCTAAAATTTGTTGACAATGGGATTGTAGACAATAGAGTAATCAACTCGCTTCAAAAAAAAAACTCCGAATACTAGCTTCGGAGTTATAGATATGTTGATCAGTACAGATTATGGCAGCCAGTCATCTTTAACTGTAGGAAGTTCGCTGGCTTTTGCATCCTCTATACTGAAGCTTTTGGTAGACATATTGTAGCTTACTTTTACATTAGCTTTTCCAAATGATTCTAAGCTGACAGCCGTAATAGTAGGTCCTTGATCTGTATATTCAAATTTGAAGTTTTCTGTATTGATATCGGTTAGATTCAGTTCGTCAAGAATAATGGGATAAGCGGCAAATTCATCTGTCTTTTTGTATTCCTCGGCTGCTTCCACTATGCGATCAAAGGTAGGTAATATCTCTTCAAATTTGAGTCTGGCAATGGATTCTTTTTCTTTGTCAACAGACATCTGCTTAAAGGGAAACACGAAAACAAATATCAGCCCAACAAGCATCAGAATCATGATCATTTCTACTAACGATATCTTCTGTGTAGGTGCCATATCATTTTCTTTGACTTTGGTTTCCTTGTGTTCAGGAGTTTGTGTTTTTGGTTCTTTTACGGCATCATTCTTTATATCAGCCATGTTTCCTCCCATGGATAATTCTTTATTTATTTCATGTTTTTAACAGCACTTCATTTTGTCAAAGGATTTATTCCCAGTTATCAAAAGCTAAAGCTACGCTGGAGCATAACCTCGTGGGTCATATTCGAGTCAGTTGGTTCATATTTGAAGGTGTATGCAATCCTAAACCTCCTTGGCAGGAGTAATCTTAGTGAGGTATCATGGGTAACAAGCAGCTTCGTTCTTTGCGATAAATCCGTTGCTTCCTGTAAACTAAATTCATAGTCTATAAAAAACTTGCGGCCGAGATATTTGCTCATGGAAACAGAGAGATTATTCAGGAGAATTGAAGAACTCAACTGAAGCAGATCATTATCAGATTGCTTGGAATTTGTGTAGTTCGTAAACTGAGACGAATCGTTTACATATTCATTCACAAGATTCTGGATAAATCCTGCCCGGATGCTAAAATTGTCCAATCTCATGTATCTCCTGATTCTATTTTCCAGTGGATAGAGGAATGGTGTCAGAATAGAGGAATTCAGATTCTGAGAAACAAGGTTGATCGCATCATCTTGTAATAGTGATTGTCTTTGATCTGCACTAAGTTCTTCAACAGGTTGATTATATCTCAATCTGGAAAGTATGTGGCTGATTGTTCTATCTTCAGGATTATCACTAACGAGAGAGAACTCCAATCGATTGAGAAGGTCTTTATCGGGATCATGAGGAGTGGTAACGTTCAGTGTAATCATAGTACCATCCACTGCACGCTTGTAGAATGTCCCCCTGATATTCATCAAATCCTGAGCATCTATGATACTTACATTTATATAGTCGACCTGAAATACTGTTCCAAAGAAATCTATGCTACCTCGTTCGCTCGTGAAACTGGCATCGTTAACACTAAATGATCTGCCATCGTATAATAGATGTAAAAAGCTATTGGGTGATACTTCCAAATTTACTGGATATGTGATATAACGTGCGTTATCCTGAATAGTTATCATCGCATCAAGGATAAATGGTAATGGTGTAGGGTCGGACGATGGCCTGCTAGTGGCTGCTTCTCGTACGGTATAGATCATTTTCAGCAAGTTATCTGTATTTGGAGGATATACGACATTAGTATTGGATACAATGGCATCACCCAAAATCTTCATGTTGTCAAATGGTCCCTTTACAACAAGTTCTGGCGAGTTTCTGCCCTTGATAACTACCTTGCTGAGGGTCCTGGGTGGAGTAAACTCGGGTATGTTAACAAGAATGCCATTGGAGTTCGTGTGAATTTTAATGATACCCAAATCCAGCGAACCAACTAAAAAGTGATCACTCGGTTCAGACTCGAAATAATTGCTGATATATAGTTTCCCTAATCCCATGCTACAGGAAGCTTCATTGATCTGAAAGCGATTATGATCAAATACACCTGTGAATCTGAAATCAGTAATTGGTTCGATCTGATCCTTTAACTTTATCATTCCTTCAGTAATCGCTAGTTCTCCATCGTTAACAAAAAAGTTATCTTCACTTACACCTATCGAGCAGTTAATTCTCGATTTACCTCTGGCATCCTCAATATAATCAAAGTTATTCTTCAGCCACTTGAATAACTGAAAGCTCAAGTCGATACTTAGCTCTCTTTCTCCTTCATAGAAGGTATTGGTGATAAAATTGTAGTCAAGTCCGCCACTTGCTCTTAGGTTCAATAGTCCATCAGATGTTACTGATAGAGATTTGATTTCAAATGAATCTTGGTTTTGAATTACAGATACATTGAGAGAATCGATTGTATATTCTTGAAAAACGACCTTGGAAGAAGATACATCGGCTGAGAGAGTAAATCCTTTATTGTCATTAAGAATGTCTTCATATTTAAAATTGATCAGGCTATCAAAGTTTAATATCAAAGGCAGATTAGAAATGATTGAATCTAAGGCTAACTGATTTGTTACAGCAAAAACATCGACATTTAGTGTTGGAGATATACAAGCAGTACCATGGATATCGACAAGAGAATTGCGCATGTCTTTGATATGTCCAAGGATATCAATTCGGTTTATATCACCATTCAGACTCAAATCAAGATTCAGTGCATTTAGAGGATCAATATGCATATTTGTTGCGTCAATTGTGCAACTAAGTTCCTGCTTACTATTCTTGTTGTATTGGGCATTGACATTTACATTTTCAAAATCAGGCAAAACGATGTCTGTAAATGCTAAGTATCGGTTTATATATTCTGAATCAACATTCCTCAACAACAGGTCACAACTAAAGTCATAGATATCATTGCTATTGAGTTTTCCAGACAGTAGTAAGCGGTCATTTAGCATAAGTTGTGCTAAATTCAAGTAATTTTCAGCATATGTAGCGTAGAAATTCAGATGAATCTCTTCACCATTAAACAAAGCTCGTTTACTATTGAAATACACCGATCCAGACAGATCATTTATGTCGGCTGATGCCAATAAAATGAACTCTGTATCAATAGATAAATCAGATTCAATTACGATATGCATATCTGTCTTGGCTGTAATGTTCCTGTTTTTGACAAAACAGGAGATCTCACCACCGATAGTTGGTTTGTAATGAGACAACACGTTGTTACTAACAAATCGATGGGGAGCAAGATCCATAAAACTGAGCGAAATTGAACCAGTCTCATCCAAGATGTCGCCAATAGCTTCAATTGTAAGTCCATATGAACTGGTCAAATTAACTTCAGCCAGTAAATTGTGCAGTTCTCCATTAAATTCCAGGGGCGCAAGTTTGGCTGATCCTATCAGTACCCCAGTTGAGTATTCATGATACATTGCATCCAAATGATTGATTTTCATATCTACAGTGGGATAACTCGAATATAATCCGACATCAAAATCTATATCAGCATCAATCTTGAGTGAATCACCATGACTGGCAGTTGAGGATATACTTAGTTTTCCAACTGCTTCCATCATATAAGTATCCATTGTCCCATGAATCCTTATTGATTGCTTGCCCCAATTTGCTTCAAAAAGACTAAGGTCGATTGCTTTCTCTGAATATTGTGCATTAACGTTTACATCGTTTAAGACAAACTGATCATAAGAGATTTCCCTTGATCTCAACAAAGCTGTGGCTTTGGGGTCTTTCAAACTGCCATTTGCTGTTATTGATCCGGAAACAAGCCCCTTCAAGGACTGCTCGAAAATGCTCAGATCTATATCGGAAACTCTGATATCTGCATCAATCTCTGGATTTCCTGATAGCTTACTTATCTCTATAGCTCCAGATAAGCGACTATCATTAATTCTTAGCTCGGGTAAGTCTACGTTTATATCATCCAAGTTTCCTTTTAGTCCAACAAATGGTATAGCAACTCTGTGTACATCATAGCTGGCATAGGTATTCCATATAAGTGCAGAATAATTTACCTTCAGAGGTTCGTCCACATCCATTTGGGTGATACTGATAATAGTAGAAATCTCAGACGAAAAACCCTGAAGCATAGAGTATTCTATATTAGTGGGATTATACCTTTTAATCTCAGCATCCAAAGATTCTATGGCTCCGGCATTAAAAACTGCTTTTGCTGAGATGATACCCTCCAAACCAAGCTTTGCATTCAGGAAAATACTGCTTTTTGAATCGTTGACTAAACTGATGTCAATATTCTGTATAGTTTCACTGATATACAAGCTATCTTCTGGACTGTCGGATAAGTCAATTCGAATAGTAGCATAAACAGATCCGCCATAAATCTTTAATGCTGCAAAATATGGGGTAAGATCGGGCATTTTTATTTTTGTCTTATGTGGGGAAGGCTCTTCACTCGGGATGTAATGATACTCGAAATGTGGTTTTGTTACTTCAATCAAGGAAATTGCTTTTGCTAGATAGAAGCGGTGATACAGTAGCTTTAATAAATTGTAGTGAACCCTAATCTCCTCGACCTTAAAAGCATATGTTTCATCACTTTCTTCAAAAACAATCGACTTTAGCAGTATCTGTCTATCCCCTATACTGAGAGTTTTTATCGCTAATTTGCCCCCTATCGCGTGACCTACTTCCTTTTCTATTATTGATTTTACTATATGCTGAAGACCAAAACCATACCATAATGCAAAAAAAACAGCATTGATTAACAGCAATATCAGAACTATACTCAGGAAGACACGAGGTTTTCTCATAATCTTAGCTTTTGATCAAAACTCCATTTGAAAGCGTATATTTTGTATTGGCTAACTTAGCTAAATCAGGATCATGAGTAACAATAACGAAGGTTTGCTGATACTCCTGATTGAGATCATTTATCAAATTCCATACATCAAGGCTGTGAGCCGGGTCCAAGTTTCCAGTAGGCTCATCAGCAAAGACTATTTTGGGATTATTAACCAGAGCTCTTGCAAGAGCTACTCTTTGCTGTTCTCCCCCGCTCAATTGGTTCGGATAATGTTTGATTCTTTTTCCAAGTTTGAAATATTCCAGTAGATTCAGAGCTTTTGCATTTGCAGAATTGATATTATGACCGCCTATCAATAGTGGTAGTGCTACATTTTCTAAAGCTGTTAAATCGTTAATCAAATAATGAAACTGAAAAACAAATCCAATGTCTCTATTTCTAATCATATCCGCATCAATAGCGCTTGAAGATACTGGGTTTCCCATGAAATCAATCGTGCCTTCATCTGGAGCATCCAATAACCCCAGCAAGTGAAGTAGTGTACTCTTTCCGCAACCGGATTGGCCGGTAATAGATACCAGTTCTCCACTATTGATAGAGATATTGACTCCATCAAGAACTTGAATATGCTGATCGCTGTCCTGATAGCTCTTTTTAAGATTACTGGCTTTTAAGCAGATCAAATTACCTCCAATTATTTCTGTCTAAGAATATCAATAATTTCTATTTTGTTGATTGACCGCAAGGGGATACCTATACAAACCATGATCAAAATTGATGCGCATAGAAATATTATGATCTGATTCAACGGAGATACATACATCACGAGTCTATCAATAAAATAAACATCACCCTTGAGCGAATAAAAACTCTGTTTAACGACAATCAAGGAGAGTATAAAACCAAACACCTGACCAATCAATATGGACAAAATGCTTACAAGTGCGACTCTATAATAAAATATACCTTGGATCAGTTCATTATTTGCACCTAAGGTTTTTAGAATCGCAATCTCGTTTTTCTTTTCGTACATTATTGTAGTAATTGCGCTTATGACATTCAATCCCGCTATTAGTACGAGAAAACTAAAGATTATAAAAATCAGCCATTTTTCCACAACAATCAATCGAAAGAGCCCTTGGTTATAGGTCGACCAGGGAATTGCAACGAAACTTGAACCAAGAAGGCTTTCAACCTCTCTACTGATTCTATCAGCGTCATTAACATACTTTGGATTCAATCTAATCTCTATATACGAATACTTATCTTGAGTTAACAACAACTCATCGGCATTTGATTTACTGGTAATGATCAGGTTTCTGTCGTTTTCATAATAGCCTGATTGGTAAACTCCGCACACAGTATAATTCCTGCTGTTTGGATAGAAACCCAATGCTGTAATTCTGTCAAATTGTGGATAGACAACATTTAGCGTGTCACCTACACTAATAGATAACTCCTTTGCGAGATAATATCCAATAATAATCTCCGAATCCATAACCTCGCTTCTACCCACGGTAATGTATTTTTCATACGGTGGTGGATTAGTTTTGTACTCATAAGCCTTAAGCTGGCATCCGCGAATAACTCCAGATTTTGATGCCATAACTGAACTGCTGAGAATTGGATTAATCTGATCTATCTGAGGCAAACTCTCCACCTTGGATTTTATCTGTGTTATATCATCTTTTGAAATATACTGGTTTCTATAGCTTTGGATGCTGATATGAGGAATAGAATCGAGCAAAAGAGTCTTAAGGGTGCGTTCATAACCCTCAAAAAGGTTCAATCCTGCGCTTAGAATTCCAACCGAAATTACAATCCCAAACACCATAAAAACAAAACTGAATCTAAACAGATACAGTTTTGGGTGTTTTAAATAACGGTTAATGAAGAAATTCAAGGCATGTTTATGAGGAGTCACTTTCATCTCTATACTCAATATTGATCGTACTTTCTATTGATATGTGACGCTTATTGGAATTTATCGTTCGATTAATCATAAGTTCGGATATCAACCCCATTGATAGGAACTGTAACCCACTTAAGATAAGCAGGATTCCGAGAAAAAGAAGGGGACGATTCGAAAGTGGTTGATCAAAGAATAATTTCAATACTGAAAGATACAGCGTGATCAACATCCCGAAGGTACTCAAAATCAAGCCAATTCTTCCGAATAGATATAGTGGACTTTTAATATACTGAGTAACCATTTTTACAGTTAACAGATCAAAAAAACCTCTTAAGTAACGCTCTATCCCATATTTTGAGCGTCCGAATTGCCTCGGACGATGTTGAACAGGTATCTCACCTATTCTATAGCCCAAAGCATTTGCAAGAGCTGGTAAATACCGATGCATTTCTCCGTATATATTTATCTCTTTGACAATGCAAAGTTTATAAGCCTTGAAACCACAATTGTAATCCTTTAGCTTCAGTCTGAAGGTCTTTGCTGTAACAAAATTAAAGAATCTTGAGGGGATAGTTTTGTGTAGAGGATCATGCCGTTTTTGTTTCCAACCTGATACGAGATCATATCCCTCCTCAAGTTTAGCCAAAAAGTTTCCTATCTCAGCGGGATTGTCCTGCAGATCTGCATCCATTGTGAATACTACATCACCACTGGCAATTTCAAAGCCACATTGCAGGGCTGCTGCCTTTCCAAAGTTTCTTCTAAATTTCACAATTCTGATCCTCTGGTTATTAACAGCTAAAGATTCCAATACAGTATAGCTACCATCCCTACTTCCATCATCGATGAATATAATCTCATAATCGTGTTGACCGATATTGGCCAGTATTTCATTGGATAGAACTTCGATCGATTCAACTTCATTTAGAATTGGTATTACAAATGATAGCTTCACTATAACTCCTTTAGATAAATATGCTGACAATCATCATCACAAAGCCCGAAAAAAGAGGAATCTTGACGTTATCATCAACTGGAATATCAACTAATTCAGCAATTGTAGCAGCCAAAGCGCCAGTCACTGCTATCAATGGATTATCCAAAAAAAAGAGTCCAAAAATAAACGTAGACAAAAAACAAGCGAGGCTCCCCTCAAGTGATTTCCCAATCTTTATAAACTTTCTCTTACCAAAGTTCATTCCGACCAATGCCGCAAAGGTATCCCCTATGGATAGAAAAGCTATTGATGCGAAAGCTATCTGGTTTTCAAAAAAAGCAATGCACAGCATACTGGAAAAGATAAGATATGTAGCTCCAGTAAAATCACGCATTTCATGCCTGCGAAGGATTAAGCCAAACAATCTATAAAAGAACTTCTTGAATGATGGTTGCCAAAACCTGTAAAACTCAACGATGATGGCGATTGTAAAAGCAGCAAGTAATATGCTGAAAGACAGCTTCCGGTTAAAACCCAATATATAACGATATGCAAAAGGTATTATTAACGAGCTGATATGTATACTTTTACGAATAGATTCTTTGAGTAGTTTCATGTCACTTTCTCAATATGTATGATTTGGAGATATTCAGAAATGCCATTGGTTCTTTTCGTAGCAAGTAAGCGATAAATGACCTTATTGAACGTCTGTCCTCAGGGATGCTTGCTAACAATTGAACTATATCATTTGCTCTCTTGTCACTCATTCTCTTTGCTCTAAGGGCCAGAGAGTGCAATATCATGTTTGTTTTAGCATACCTTTTTTTTATAATTGAGTCATATTGCTTTAGGTAGCTACTCGAATAGTCGCCAATCTTTATTGCTTCTGAAACTATCAAACCTGCATGCAATCCAGAAAAGAGAGCAGAATCAATACCTCCTCCAGTCAATGGATTAACTAATCTTGCTGCATCTCCAACCACAATCAAACCATCACAGCATGTTTTCTTCATTATGGTTGCACTTGGGATTCCCCCACCTACTTCAGAAAGTATCTCCGCTTCCTTATACAAACTAAACACAAATTCATGACAGTAAGATTTGGCTGATCTATTTAGTCCACGAGCGGAGTTCACCGCTAAGCCAACATTTGCCGTACCATCTCCCTTGGGGAAAACCCATGCATAACAACCTGGAGCAATATAGTTACCAACGTGAATTTGAATTACATCTGAGGGTATCTCTGGATGTCTTATCCTGTATTGATATCCCGATTCCAAATCAATATTACTCAACGAACTGTCTAAACCAGCCAATCGCGCTATTCTGGACTCAATACCATCTGCAGCGATAACGATCGAAGACCCTATATTATATACCTTTCCTTCATGGGAAACAATTATACCCTTAACAATACAATTATTAACCAAAAGGTCTTTGACAGAAGCTCCTTGGATGTACTGAACACCCTTACTAACCGCTTTGCGCAGCAGATAAGATTCGAAAACATCGCGTTTTAGGATAACGCCTTTGCCGACATTTTTGAATATAACGTGTTTACCGTTTGGTGAATGAATCGATAATGATCTTATTGAATTTGCTATTGAAGATAAAGGAATGCTCAGTCTGGGATCAAGAAAATTTAGAAACACACCTTCTGCACACCTAACTGGATTCAACCTTGATTTCGAGCGCTCCAATAAAAGAACCCTTGCACCATACTTGGTTGAATAGTTCGCAGCAACACAGCCCGCAGGTCCAGCTCCTACTACGATAACATCATAAAAATCATTCAGCTTCATTTCATTGCTTAAAAAACTCTCTAATTCAGAGTAGAAGATTGATTTTCTCGATAATCTATAATCCGAATTGAGCCGTAGTTTCTCCAGTTAATTAGAACATCAATTTGCCCGTTATATGGAATATTGATGCTGGAATTTTCAATACTGAATCTAGTCGATAGTTCTGATATGCTAGTGTTTGGCACATAAACCACTGGTTCTGGATTCTTTTGTCCGAATGGAAGAAGCTCTTCAAATCGTTTCCAGTTATCTCTATTGAACTGATCAAACTCTAGCGATAAATCTACTGTAACAGCTTCAATATCTTTCAGGTTTTGCAAGTTACTGGCAAGATATGAATTAAAACAGTCTATAAAGCTATTATAACTAGCTGGTTGCATAACAAAACCAGCTGCTTTTGGATGACCACCATATTGGAGTAAATGCATTTTACACGACGTAAATGAATCAACAATGTTGAATCCATCTGTACATCTACCCTCGCATACTATTTTTTCATTGTGCATTTTAAGCATAATGGCTGGAATGCCAAGATGATTGACAATATAGCTTGCTGCTGTCCCTAAAAGACTGTATGGGATAAGATCATCATCATCATAATACACAAAAGCACTGCCTACAAAGTCCGCTGTGATGGTATCCAAAAACTTAAACACTCTATTCAAATCATTCTCCCAAGCGTTTTTTTGCTTTTCCAAATCTTCAAACAGAAGGGCTTTGTCGTCACTAAGTTGGAGCATAAAGCGGATAGCCGTATGTTGTCCACCCTCTTCTCTACCATTTGCTATCAGTCTGGCAATACCATTAATAAAACTAAAGGCATCGTGTTTTGTATTGATTCTTGAATAGTTTCGAAGGAGGAAATCAATCGTGTAATCCCGCATATCCAGCAAATGTTCGATAGCATGATGTACCAAAACCCAATTAACCCCTACTAATGGAACTTTGTCGGCAATCGAACCAACTGCCGTCCAGAAGTAAAAAGCAGGATCCACTGGATGATCCAGTACCTTGCTTAGATACCTGATCAACATCATCACAACACCCACACCGGCTAACTGTTTGAACGGATATTGGCATTGTGGTAGCTGGGGGTTTAAGATTGTATGGGCATTAGGCATAGTATCAGGTTGAATCAAGTGGTGATCTGTGATTATAACATCGCAGCCTATCTCATTTAGTTTTGCTACTCCCTGATAAGAACTAATACCGTTATCAACAGTTACAATTAGTTTGTATTCTCCTGCTTGAACAAAATCGATAAAGCTTTGTTGGATTCCATGAGAATCAATCTGGCGATTTGGGATATAGTAATGATGGCGTTGATAACCGCAAGAGTTCAAGAACCTGTATAATATGTAAGTGCTTGTCACACCGTCAGGATCATCATGGCCAAATATTACTAGAGGTTCGTTATTATACATCGCTCTCTTGATTCTTTGCGCAACAACATCAATATTGGCAAAGAGAGCTTCGTCTGGTAATGCATCTAAACCCATGTTCATGGTATCAAAATCAAGCTCTCGATTTTTAAGAATTTGTTGTATTATATCGTCATGTATTCGTTCTGGTAAATTCCACTCTTTTTTCATTCAACTATATCCTCTTTGACTGGGATATAACGAGGTGCAGTACGATCCAAAGCCCTACCAATGATATCAAAACCCGTAAATCCGATCATAAACATATATGCTTCATCTTGCAATTTGTTTGTTTCGAGTGATCCACGTTTTGTATATTTAAAGCCAAAATCTATTCTATTCACATCCTTTTTCAATGGTAATGATACGCCCAATGATGCACTATATTCGTCGATTTCGTTCTGTCCGATAGCTTTGAATGGTAGCTTCCGATAAGATATTCCTGTTCGAATGGGCTGGTTCCACCATTTGTTGGAGAATGAATCCATAACAGGTTCCCGAGCTATTCCCAAAGACAGTTTATAACTATCGATATAACTCTCATCAATGCCTGACCATGGTTCATAATCAAAATCAAGAGCTACTTTGAAAGTTGGTGTGGGTTTCATAGTAAGGGAAGTATTCAAATGCCCTGGTATGTCCACCTTATAATCAACTGGAACTTCTGTTTCATGAATTGAACTTCTTACTACATCACCTTCAAGACTCCTTCCAAGAGAATAGTAAGAACCAAAAGAAAACCAATCCCCCCGATAAATAACTCCCAAAGTGGCTGATGGGTTTTTGTATGTGTAAGAAAGATTTTCTTGAGTATTGAATAATCCAAAACCACCACTCTGAGAGAACTTGTGTTCATCATGCCCGAAATAGTAGTTTCCGCTAACACCCAGGAGCAATCTGGAATAATGAATGCTGTACAACAAATCAACGCGGTACATGTAACGATCGATTGATTGTTTCTCAATTATGGAAAGATCTTCAATCTGAGTTTGGTTTGACATTACTCCGCTACGGATTGAGTTGAACTGGAAACCAACTCTATGATTCTTTATGGGGACAGAAACACTGAAGTAAGGGAAGTCCATAGAGTCATCTTTGAATTTTTGGGCTCCGTGTGTATCCGATTGATAATTAGTAAAGCCAAACAACATCCCAGTCGAAAATAGCGTTCTGTTTGTCAAACTGCGCTGAGCAGGGTTGGCATATCCTGTGTTATAACGGAATATATCACTACTTCCTGCGTCACCCATTCCCATACTGTAAATATCGACTCCATTATACTGATAAGGCATGCCGTAGTATGAAAAGACCGAATTACCTGCTAACATTGGTAACACCAAACTCGTTAATAGTGCAATAATCAAAGTTGTTTTTGTCATTTTTTATGTCCCGCTTTATGATGAGTTGTTTTCACCGGATCAGGTGGTACACGGAAGAATCTGTGTGCGTTGTCAAAGGAATACTGTGCAATTTCATTTGGTGTAACGCCACGAATTTCAGCAATTTTTTCGGCAATAAGATGAAGAAACAAGGGTGAATTTCTTTTACCCCTATGAGGATGTGGAGGTAAATAGGGACAGTCGGTTTCAATCATGAACTGATCCAACGGCATAAGGCGGATCACATTTTCCAGATTTGAGTTTTGATACGTGACAGAACCCGTGAAAGAGATCATCCAACCTTCATCCAATACTTGCTGAGCAAAGATTATGTCGCCAGAAAAACAGTGAAACACTGCTTCCTTTACTCCCACCTTTTTCAGAATTTTAAAACACTCTTGATGGGCATCTCGATCATGAACTACTATAGGTAAATCATACTCAACTGCTAAATGTGCCTGATTAGTAAATACTTCTCGTTGAACAGGATATGGCGATAAGTTTCTAAAAAAGTCCAAACCAATTTCTCCTATCGCGAGGACTTTCTTTTCCCTGGCAAGTTTTTTGATCACTTCTGCATCGAAGTCTACAGCTTCATGGGGATGATAACCAACTGTGGCAAAGATATGAATGTGTTTTTTGGCAAGCTCCAACGAGGAAAGCGATGTCTCCTTGTTAAATCCGATGTTTATGATGTATTCAATACCATGATTAAAACATTTACTGATCAATGATTCCCTGTCTGAATCAAAATCTGGCAAATCCAAATGTGCGTGAGTCTCAAAAAGCTTCATATATTTCTCAGTTTCACCCCTTATAATTCATCAAGTCAATGGAAATCAAATACACAATTCTTGTCAAAAAGAATTTTAACTTTTTGTCAGGATGTTGTGTTTTAGTATGCTTCTTTCAAAGGATATTTTGTTTAACATCATAACATGATGTAGGTTAGTAGCGCAACACCTAATTAAAATATTCTGAAAGTATGTTTGCATGTTCTTATTAGATATTGCATTAGTTCTATACATCATTTATTCCATGTGATTCTACGTTGGATAGTCCGATCATCATCTTGGAGGTAAATTGGACCAAATCGATAGGTATAGAATAAAATGCTTTACAAAAAGAGTGCTCTTGAAAACGTGGTGATTCGAAATGTCGTTAGGAGTAACTTATGTCAGACAAGGTGCGTGATCAAAATAGCAAACTCGCTTTGAAAGAGTTGAAAGAAGATTATCTTCGCATGCTCGAAGAATCTTTTCAAAAAACAGCAGAGATTAACAAGGGCGATGTCGTCGAAGCCCCAATAGCAAGTATCAACGATAATTACATCATTGTAGATCTTGGGGGAAAATTCGATGCTTACGCAGAAATCGGTGATTATGCCGATGAAAAAGGAAATTTGAAGTATCAGGTTGGGGACATCCTCAAAGGCTTCATCGTAGATAAAAACGACCAAGGTTATGTGATCGGCAAAAGCTTGACAAAGCAATATGTCGACAAAGCGTCAATCTTGGATGCTTATGAGAAAAAGATACCTGTTCAGGGTAAAGTGATGTCCGAGACCAAAGGTGGTTTCAATATAGATATTCTTGGTGCAAGAGCTTTTTGTCCAGCATCACAGATCTCAATGCGTTTCACGGAAGATAATAGCGCATTTTTATTGAAAACGCTCGATTTCCTCATCATTGAGTGTTCAGAGAGTTGCCGGAAGGTTGTGGTCTCAAGACGTGCCTTGGAAGAACAACAATATGAAGAGCAAAGAGCCAAAGCAATGGAAAAACTTGTTGTCGGCGGTACGGTTACTGGCAAAGTAATGCGTATGACCAATTTTGGCGCCTTTATAGATTTGGGTGGAGTAGAAGGATTGATGCATGTTTCAGAAATATCATGGCATCATACAATTAAACCTCAAGACGCCATGACGGTCGGCCAAGAAGTCGAAGTAAAGATCCTTGATATCAAAGGTGAGAAGATTTCCCTATCTATGAAAGCCCTGCAAGAGAATCCATTTGACGAAGCAATCAAAGAGATCAAAGAAGGCGATGTAATAAACTGTAGAATTCTACGCTTGCACAATTTCGGGGCATTTGCCGAGTTAAAACCCGGTGTAGAAGGACTGATACCTGTATCAGAGATGTCAAGGACAAGAAACGTGTCTCATCCAAAGGATGTCCTAAAGGAAGGAGATTTTGTCCAAGTCCAGATTATTAGAATTGATACCGACACCCAAAAGATTTCACTGTCCTTAAAAGCCTTGCAACAAGATCCTTGGGACAATATAAACGATTTCATCAAGGTAGAAGATATCGTAGAAGGTATTGTCGAAAGCTCGACTAATTTTGGAATATTTGTGTCTCTTCACGAAGGGATTACAGGACTTTTACCTCGTTCAAGAGTACGCAGAACTGATACTTTGAAATCTGGTGACAGGTTAAGCATAGTTATCTCTGCTATTGATACGGATAATAGAAGGATTACGCTTGATTATTCGGACAGAACTGAAGATGAAATAGCTGAGTTAAAACAACGTGAAGATCGTCCCCGTGAAAGACGTGATAGTGAGCCCAGAAGCTTTTCAAATGATCGTCCTCGTAAGGGTCCGGGCCGTGGAAAATCCGACGAAGAATGGCGTAAATACGCGAATCAAAAACAATCCGATCCGGATAATCCATTCAAAGACTTATAATGCAAGAAAACATAAACCAGTTTGTAAAGCTTCGTAAAGAGAAGCTTGAAAAGATTAAGGCTCTATTTATAGAGCCTTTTCCTATTCAATCCCATCGTAGCCATCTGATTAGTGAAGTTTTAGAAAATCAAGACACATGGATAGAAAGCAAAGCCTCTGTCAGCCTTGTCGGAAGGCTTGTTGCTATGCGTCGCCAAGGAAAAATCGGATTTGGAAATCTCGAAGACTGCAGTGCAAAAGTCCAGATTTTTGTACAGCGGGATATCGTTGGTGAAGAGAACTATGAGCTCTTCAAGCTATGTGATGCTGGTGATTTTGTTCAGATAGAAGGATCAATGTTTGTTACCCAGGCTGGGGAGTATTCTATCAAAGCGTCAAAGGTTACGATGCTTAGTAAAAATATCCGCCCCTTGCCGGCTGTGAAGGAAAAAATCATCGATGGTAAGGCTATTCGCTATGATGAGTTTGCCGATATCGAACTACGGTACAGAAAAAGATACTTGGATTTACTGCTTAATCCGGATCACCGCAAAGTTTTTGAGAAAAGATCCCGTATCATCTCTGCTATACGAAAGTTTATGGATAATCTCGGCTATTTGGAAGTTGAGACTCCTATACTACAACCTCTGTATGGAGGAGCTAATGCAAGGCCATTTACAACCCATCATAATACTTTGGACATAAACCTATATTTACGTATAGCTACAGAGCTATATCTCAAGAGACTGATCGTTGGCGGTTTTGAACGAATCTATGAAATAGGCAAAAACTTTCGTAACGAAGGTATGGATAGAACTCATAATCCCGAGTTTACTCTAATGGAGTTTTATGAAGCCTATTCTGATCTTCGAGGTATGATGGACATTGCAGAAAACCTCTTCAAACACCTTGCCACAGATATCATCGGAAAGGATGAATACCATTATCAAGGACATAAAGTTGTGTTGACAGGAGTCTGGAAGAGGGCTTCGATGCTGGAGATCGTCAAAGAATTCAGCGGATATGATGCTTCAGATCTTGATTTTGAAAGAGCCGCCGAATTCTGTAAAGCAAACAAAATCGAGATTAGCCCGGGAGCAGGCATTGGAAAGCTGATTGCGTTGATGTTTGAGCACTTTGCGGAAGATAAACTCATTCAACCAACTTTCGTGTATGACTTTCCCAAAGAAATCTCACCATTGGCTAAGTCCCTACCTGACAATCCACATTTTGCTGATAGATTTGAGTTGTTTATTGCAGGGAACGAATTCGCCAATGCATTTAGCGAACTAAACGATCCATTTGACCAACGAGCACGTCTTGAAGCTCAGGCAAGGCTCCGTGAACTGGGTGATGATGAAGCAAATGTGGTTGACGAAGACTTTCTGGAAGCACTCGAGTATGGTATGCCTCCAATGGGTGGCCAGGGAATTGGAATTGACCGTTTGATCATGCTTCTCACAGAGAACGATTCGATCAAAGAAGTGATTCTTTTCCCACAGATGAAGCCAGATTCTTTATAGTGTTTTATAAATAGTAATTCCCAGCAATCATCACTTCCGACCGCGATAAGGATTAGTATGAACGTTTTACAATTTATTAATTTCTTCGGGGGCTTGGCTCTCTTCCTTTTTGGCATGACGAAAATGACCGATAATCTTCAAGCCATTGCTGGTTCGGAGATGCGCCGGATACTGAAAAAACTCACGAATACTCCTCTTAGAGGCGTTTTTGTGGGTATTTTTGTTACGGGTATTATCCAAAGCTCATCGGCAACATCTGTAATGATGATGGGATTAGTAAATGCTGGGATAATGAGTTTAAATCAAGCAGTTGGTGTGATAATGGGCGCAAATATTGGCACCACCATTACAGCTCAACTGATAGCCTTCAAAATCGGTCATTACGCCTTCGCTTTTATTATTATAGGTGTTGTTTTACTCCTGTTAAGACGTAGTAAGGCGATGGAAAAGTGGAGTTCAATAATCCTGGGGTTTGGGTTGATCTTCATCGGGTTGAATGTCATGTCTTCTGCTGTCAGCCCTCTGCGGGAGTCGGAAATAGCCCGGCATTTCTTGATCAATCTATCATCACATCCAATCTTAGGGATTCTGACAGGTATGATGTTTACGATGTTAGTACAAAGTTCTTCTGCCTCAATTGGTATCGTCATTGTACTTGCGGTCAACCAACTAATCCCTTTTGAAGGAGCTTTGTATCTGGTATTCGGAGATAATATCGGTACGACTGTCACAGCCTGGCTTGCCAGCTTGGGAGCAAACAACACTGCACGCAGGGTTGCAGTAGTTCACACTGCCTTCAATTTGTTTGGTACTATCCTGTTTGGTACTCTTACCTATTTGGGATACTATCAGTTACTAATCAATAGAATCACTCCTGGGGATATTATGCTGGGTGAGAATATCGCCCGACATATAGCAAATAGCCATACCTTTTTCAACGTAATCAATACAATTGTTTTCTTGCCTTTTGCTGGTACTTTGGCTTTTATAGCAAAAAAAATCATCCCCCAAAGTCCCACAGAATCTATTTCCTTGGGAGAACCACGACACCTGAACTATCATTTGATTGGAAATACCGATCTTGCCATTGAGCAATCAATCAAAGAAATGCGGGAAATGCTGCTCTTGGTGAAGAAAGCTTTGAGTATGTCTTATGTTGCTTTCAAGGAACACAATTATCGGAAACAAAAGAATGTGAGTAAGATTGAAAATGCCATAGACAATCTTCAGAAGGAAATCACACTCTATTTGGTAGCTGTAAATGATAAAACCAATTCCGACTCGATCACAAAAAAGATTCCTGCCCTACTACATACAGTAAATGATATCGAAAAACTCGGTGACTATACCGAAGAAATCAATAGAATACTGAATGAACAGATTCTTTCTCAAAAAGTACCATACTGTGAGTCGTATCTCAAAATCTTAGAGGATTTGCATGATAAATTGATGTATATGCTTGAGTTATCTATTGAGTATCTATCGAGTTTCCAGAGCGATTATACATACAAGATTATCGAGCTTGAGGGTAGAATCAATCAAATGCACCACGATCTCAGAATTCAGATTCTATTGCAAATCCAACAAGCGGAATGTGATCCTGCCAGTGGAATCAACACTATCGACTATATAGATGCGATGGAAATGATGGCGGATAAGATGAAGAATTTAGTCAAAGCAGGTAGTCATAACTTTATCTACGATCCAATCGAGGAGAAGCTGATTCTGGCAGATATTGCTGATTATGACGATAACTAACCCCCACTGATTAATATACAAATTACTTTTCCATAACTCAATTGAGTCCAAGTTATGAGAGAGTTTTAGTCGATTTAAGTGATAAATGTAAACTAGTGTTACAGCCATGTGTCAACATGGTAGTCAAGCGTATATCAAGCCTATATCAAGCGTATATCAAGCGTATATCAAGCGTATTCACAAATACACTTGATACAGACCTGATACACACATGATATACTAATGTTTCTTGGAGCTTTTTAATGATATGAATCAAGTTTTGGCTTGACATAACTGATATTTATGATCAAGTATGCCCATGAGTAACATTGAAGAACTTGTAAAAGTAAGGCATTATCTTCATTCCATTCCAGAATTATCAGGAATGGAATGCAAAACAGCAAGCTTTGTAGAATCGCATCTGAAAATGCTATCGCCATCTATTCTTTATAATCGGGTTGGAGGACATGGAATAGTTGCAGTATTTGATTCTGGGAAAAGTGGCAAAACACTTTGTTTTAGAGCTGATATGGATGCCTTACCCATAGATGAGACTACACAAATCAATCACAAGAGCAAACATCATGGTATCAGCCATAAATGCGGACATGATGGACACACAACTATCCTCTTGGGATTTGCTTCCTGGCTTGCTACAAATACAGATCAGTACTCTGGTAAGGTAGTTCTGGTCTTTCAGCCAGCGGAAGAGACCGCTGAAGGAGCACTCGGAATTCTTTCCGACGAAAGATTTTCTCAATTACATCCGGACTTTATATTCGGAATCCACAATCTTCCAGGCTACGAACATGGCTGCATTATCATCAGAGATAACGTCTTTGCAGCTTCAACATGTGGACTCAATCTCAAACTTAAGGGGCAGACTTCTCATGCAGGGCACCCAGAGGCTGGGAACAGTCCATTACTGTCTATGATTGCAGTTATCCAATACCTCTGTGCTTTGCCTCATCAAAAAAGCACCCTCGATCAAGCAGCTATGATTACCATAACACATGCAAACCTTGGAAGTAAAACCTATGGCACTACTCCAGGAGAGGCGGAAGTGATGGCAACATTCAGAACTCATGATTCTACACTGATGAAAGTTCTAATGGCAGAGGCTTCAAAAACCATTAAAAACATATGTAACGCTTACGGGATTAAGCACAAACTATCATGGGTTGAGAGGTTTGAAGCTGTCGTTAACGATCATAATGCCGTTTCTATGGTAGAAAAAGCTGCATCACAACTGGGAATGAAAGTTATCAAGCCCGAAGCTCCCTTTTCTTGGAGTGAGGACTTTTCTTATTATGACAGATTATCCAAATGTGCATTTTGTGGTATCGGATCAGGAGTTAACACTCCTCAACTGCATAATGAGGATTATGACTTCCCGGACGAAATCATCGAACCAGCAGTTAGGTTATTTAGTAAAATAGTATCCAACAATAACTAAACATTCTAAAAGGGATCTATGGATATGGCAGCATCGATCATACAGGATGGAATGCCGAATAGAACAATCTATTGACCGAAACTGGCAATAAACAATATACCACAACCGGTTATCACTACTTTCATATCTTCAGCATTAAGAAAGACTGATTCACCCTTCGAGATTATCATTGTGTTTTCACCGCGTTTTATTTCTGCTGTGCCGCTATAGCAAAACAGGATCTGTGAATTGGCAAAGCATAACTCGTAATCATCTTTACCAGATAGTTTTACATATGATAACTTAAAGTCTTCTATAACGGTTTGGAAATTGTAAAATCCAGCGCATTTTTTAGCTTTGATGATCTTTGGTTTGTGAGGCTTGAAACTGATCGTACTCATTAGCTCGAAGACATCGATGTGTTTTGGTGTGAGTCCACCCCTTAAAACATTATCTGAATTCGCCATAATCTCAATTCCTGAACCAGACAAATAAGCATGCATGATACCTGCAGAGATAAAAATAGCTTCAAAAGGTCTGAGTGTAATTATGTTTAATAGTAGGGGGAAAATGACTCCGATATCATTGTGGAATTCTGAAAGTAGGTTATTCACCCAATATCTGCTTTGCTTGATAATATCCGAATCGTTTTCGGCAAATATGTCCTGTTGATCGCATTCGAACGAAAGCCTATCGATTATTTTGTTTTTCTTTATCGTATCGGCTTCGAGAATCTCATGTAGCAATCTACGGAAACTAACATTATGCGGGTCCAGGGCAAAATCAGTAAAACTGGAGAAAAACGAGTCGATGCAAAATGCACGAAAGAGCATAACAATATCTTTGTATTTTCTGAATCCAGCCATCGCAACAAACTCTGTAAGTGCACAGAGTAGCTCAGGTTTGTGGTTGTCATCCTTATAATTCCGAAGGGCAGAGCTAATAGGTATCTTTGCACTTTGTTCAAAACGGTATCCCACAGATGCTTGGTATTTGTTTGGGTGAGCTTGGATTGATAGTGCTTTTTCGGCAGCTAAAACCTTTAACAAAAAAGGGAGCTTCCGACGGTATCTTTGATACAACTTTCCCATCGCAGCTTTGGGTTGATGAGCGATATACTTGTTTAGAGGTATATTCGTATCTGTTTTTTCATTTGAAACATCCATAATCAGTTCTGAAGGGGCTGATGGATGCGCTCCCATCCATAGTTCTGCTACTGGTTTCCCCATCAGATTGGGATCATTCAACAGTTCCTGAATAAAACTATAAGATCCCCATGCATATTGTTGAACCTGATTTTTCATCTTGAACATGCTTCATGTCCTATTGTCTTCGAAATCAGCATCTGATTTTTCAATTCGTTCTTTGAGTAGATTGAGGATTGGGGTAAGCTTATGTATATTGACCTTGGCATCACTTAGGACGTCATTGGCTTTTCGGAAATCTCCCAGATGGATAAACACTCGTATCAAATCTTCATAATATACGCTAATATATGGATTCATCTTTATTGCCTGACGGTATAGAGAAACTGATTTATCATACTGACCAATCTTCCAGGCACAGATTCCATAAGCATGGAGATGGTCCGGATTTGTAAAGCTAGTACTACTTTCATATTCAAAAAATGCGTTGTATGCCTTCAGCCAAATTCCTCTTTTTGTATAGATTACTGCTCCCAGCAGTAATAGATGCTTATGCCTGCCAATTTTTTTCTCGCTTATATGGAGGTACTTGAGTGCCTCGTCAAACTCCTGAGAACGTATTAACTGTTCAATTAACAGGAAATATATAAATGGGTTGTCATCGATATAGTTCAATGTCTCACGGATCATCTTTATGCTATCCTGATGCCTGCCTACATAAGCCAATGCCAAAGCACGATTATACAATACTTCCGGAGAGGGATCCTTGATCTTTTCGAAATATGCCAATGCCATACGATACTCGTGAGATGCAAAATAGCAGTTTCCAATCACATACTTCAGATAGTTATCATTGGGTGTTATTGCGAGAGCTTTCTGGTAGGCTGCTATTGCCATTTCGAATTGTTGTTTCTTTGCATATATGTCCCCTAATGTAAGATATATCTTTTCTTCATCGGGGTAAGATTCAGCAGCGTTTTCCAAAAGATGAACCGCGTGAAGCCAGTTCTTTTTGGAGAGAACTTCTGCGCGGAGGATAAGGTTCTGAAGTTCGCTATTCATTGTTTAATTCTTTTAGAAGCTCATTTATCGCGGTTTGAAGCTGTACATCGTTCTCATTGATAATGTCATTGGGAGTCAAATCTACCAATATATCTGGTATGGCACCAGAGCCCTCCATATTTGTACCATCCAGTTTGTACCAGCCACTACCTGGCATTCTCATTGCAGACCCGTCGATCAAGTCATACTGCCAAGTTCCGATTACTGAGCCACTGGACGGCATCCCGACTACCTTACCAAGCTTAAGTTCCTGATAAATTATAGGGAATATCTCACCGTCAGAAAATGACCTTTCATCTACCAAAACAATCGAGGGTTTATTCCAAATTCTTCGTGGTTCAAGCCTTGTTTGAGCACCCATTCTTCGTCCCGAAGAATATGCATAGTGTCTCTTAAGCAAGAAAGTGGCAATTTGGTCGTGAATTCTACCACCGCTATTACCCCGAACATCTATTATCAATGCTTCCTTGTCTGCATTATCACGAAAGACGTCCCTGATAAAGTTAGTATAATCAGAAGAACCCATAGCTGGGATATGCACATAACCCAAACGATTGTTTGAGAGTTCATCTACTTTCCTTCGGTTTCTATCAACATTCGAACGGTAGTACAAGTTGTATTGGTCTCTTCGAGATAACCCATCAATAAATGCAACTATGTCCTGATCACCTCTAATGATATTCAATTTGATTCGTTTTCCAATCTTACCCATCAGCAATGAATCAATCGGTGTATTTGTCATAATGGTTACATTATCTATAGCCTTAATAATATCTCCGTTTCGAACTCCATACAAGTCGAAAAGTCTGCTTCGGGGAAATATCTCGCTAATTCTGATCCCCAGATCAAGTTTCTGTTCATAATCATACAACAAACCTAGCTGGGCAATGGGTTTTGAGGGGTAAATGCTATCAGTTCTTGGATAAAAACCCGTATGAGAAGCGTTAACGTCACCAATCATCTCGTTTACTATCACTTCAATATCTTTGATAGACTTTGCTTTTTCCACAAAAGGCAAAAACCTGTTGTAAACCTCTTTCCAATCTTTTCCATGCATGTTTGGATCGTAGAAGTTTAATCCAAAAGCTCCCCATACTTGTTCAAATACCCTTCTGTTCAGGGTATTACGATCGTATGTGTATTCGTGGTTGATGCTAATCTCAGATTTTGATTTTTTAACCAAGTCATAAGATTTGATAACACCGTTCTCAATATAGTATAGATTGTCTTTGATCAGTCTTATAGTACTAATGTTTTTTCCAAGTTTGAATTCTTCTTTTACATTCTTTCCGTATATATTTGCTTTCTTTACTACACTATTACTATCCCCGAAGTATGTATCTTGGAGGTAAAAGAAAGTACTGTCGTCGATCACTTTTAATACTGATAAATATGCGGATGATTCTTCTATTACAGGATAAAGTCGAGTTTCAATACCTTCCCAAAGTACTTTCAACACTGAATCAGGCTGATCTCTCTGAGCAGTTTTTGATTCTGCACTGCTTTTCTCTGATTTGTTTTTTGAGGATATGGTGTCCGTATCGCTCTTTTCTTTGGTCTCATCATCGGATAAGCTGGAGGATTTGGTTTTGTTCAGGATTTCATGCCAGTGATCCTTTTCAAGCTCAAACTCGTCTCTTACGACAAAATCAAGCCTGTATATATTGCCATTTCGGCTTATCAAAACAGATTTATAGTCTGGTAACCAATGGATAAGTCCGATGCCCTGATCATCATTCAATATCTTTCTGCTGGTCCCACTTTCGAACTCGTAAAGATAAAGCTCGCGTATGCTTATGTCATCCCTGAATGTGGCATATATTGCATGCTTGCCATCTGGGCTAATGGAGAATCCACTTGATACATAACGGGGAATGTTTATAGGACTGATGTTTTCAAACATCGAGTCAGCAACAGCAATTCTTCCTCCCATTTGATCATCGGTATAGATAATGACCCACCTATCCCAAGGATCACGGTATATGCTATCAACATGATACATCCCGCGACCGAACCAATCGACCGGTTGCATAGTTAATAAGGAATCAACATGAACCTTAAAGAGAGTATTTTTCCCATTATGAAGACGATTGATAATTGCAGTATTATCATTTGATAGAAATACAATGTTTTCAATACCACTATGGTCAAAGCTGATTTGCTTTACTTCTCCACCTTTTTTGGGCATTGCAAATAGATCGTATTTACTTTGGAACATGACGACTAAATCATTGTCGGAGACGGAATAATTCTGCACATAATTCTTTATGTCAAGACTGACAATCGAATCTTCCCAATCATCAAGAGGTATGTTTATATCGAGCTTCATTACCCTTTCACCGGATATTTTGGTAGGGTCATATTTCCAGATTTCATCAAATCTTTCAAACACTATCCTATCATTTACCCTTGCAATGGATATATCTCTGGCAGACCAAGTATCAAAACGGGTTATCTGTATCGGACGATCGAAATTGTAGTTTTCTACACGAGTAAGCTGAAAACTAGTCCCGTCTGATGCACAATAAAAAAGGGAGTTACTGAAATGGGAAAATCGCGGATACCTCTCTGTTAAGGGTGTGTTTGTCAGCCTGGTATATATGCCGGATTTGATGTCGATCTCCCAAAGCTCTCCATTTATACTTCCTTCGTAGGCTTCGCGATAGGCATCTCCCCTATGATTGAAAACGATTTTGTCTGCATTTAGGGAGATCGTGGCAAAAGGATGTCCAATTTTTGCTACCAAGGTAGGTCTTGTACCATCGATGGGAATACGATAGAGAGAATTGCCATATCTGCTACAAAACTTACTGCCCAGTAATGCGCTACCATCTGGGTACCAATCAGAGATACTGAATGCTTCTCGGATTAAAGCTCTGGCGATCCCACCCTTTGATGGGACAGTATAAACAAAGCTTTGACCTTCTCGATTTGAGCAGAAGGCGATAGTTTCTCCATCGGGTGAAAATATAGGATTCCATTCGCTTGCTACAGTGCTCGTAAGTCTCCTTGCGTCTCCCCCTTTGAAGGGAACTACCCATAGGTCATCCTGGTAAACAAAGCAAACCTGTGTCCCATCTGGGGATATAGCTGGATCCTTTGCAAAGTATGGCTCAAACCCAAATAATGAACATGTGAATAATAGCGCGATTATCAAGATCAAGTGCGTTTTCATTGTATTGTGTAGTGTCGTATTGTAGGGATTATTCTTTTTCATAGTAAATCATACCTTGTTCGGGATGCTTGATGCTGTATGTATTTTTTAATATTCTGAGAACCGTATTGGGGTATACTGTCTGATCAGCTTGGATGAATAATTTCTCTGGTCGATCTTCGCTCAAAAAACGGCTCATATCAGCATCCAAATCATTTTCCAGTTCTTTTATATGTTGATTTAGCTCTTCATACTCACGGTCATTTATGTTGGTATGCTGTTTTCGTTTTATCAGCTCCTTAGTCTTTATCATCAGAAGATTTTTGTAATATGCGCTGACGGTAACCTCCAAATCCAGTGGAATACCATCAGGATTTCCCAAAAAGCCAGCATGGATACTACCCGAAGCTTGAATGCTACCACTATGTATCATTCCAAATGAGTTTTCACAGCACACTCCGGACTCAGCGATGATTTGAGACTCAGCTATAGTATTGATAAAGCTTAGTGTAGATTTCGTTATTAGTCTTGAATGCTTAATGCTTTCCAATCTGACGTCTCCCACCACATGTAAAAAGGTTTCCTGACAATTGAATACATCTCCTTTTACAGTTAGGGTTCCCTGGCAATAAAGCTTTGAATTCTCAAGGTTGCCATAGATATAAATGTCTGATCCTGACGTTATATCACATGATGTGACGTTTGATTTGATTATCAAAGCCACAGGAGTCTTGATCACTAATCCAGTTAACTCTTTTTCTATTGTAATACTATCGATTAAGTGTATTTTACCATTTTTATCCGTATAAGGGTAACCTACTGAATTAGCTATAAATCTCAAGTTTTTGTCATCAAAACTAATGCCCTCTCCTGCACTTTCTCTTAAGGTATCCAAACTAACTGAGGTAGAATCCTGCATATCTCCATAGATATTGTAAATTGAACCACCATTGTCAAATATATTCAGTGAATAATCGGCTAAAACGGTACCTGATTCGACAGGCGTCATGTTATCCAACATAGAGACATCAATCTCTTTGGGATCGGAGAACTGCGATTGAAAATAGTGTTTGATTTTCCTTTCGCCCACTACCTCTTTACAGATAGCAATAGGAAAAGG
The DNA here is from genome assembly GCA_964634275.1 of uncultured Candidatus Cloacimonadota bacterium. GTDB lineage: Bacteria > Cloacimonadota > Cloacimonadia > Cloacimonadales > Cloacimonadaceae > CAZZCS01. The sequence continues at coordinate 26,348 of CAZWIS010000009.1, forward strand.
AATATCAAAGTCTTTCCGATGGTCATCCAGTGCCATTTTTCGTACGGCTTCTTCGATACCAAACTTTAATCCAATGGAATCCATCAACTCGGTAATTTCATGCTCTGATATCAGTCTACCACTCTTTCTGATTGTCATCCAAGCGGACATGGCATCATCAGCCACTTCTATTATCACTCTACCGGATTTACTGACGTAAGCTTTAGACATCGCATACTCCAATTAAATTGATTTGCCTGTTTTTTGTACCATCTCTTCGATATGAAAAGTATTCTACATTATCATAAGTACAGATATTCTTATACTCAATGTTTGTGGAAAGGACTCCTGCCAACCTAAGCTGTGCAAGAATCGTTCCTTGGATATCTATATGTCCTGGTAATTGTTCATCCAGAATAATACCTTGTTGAGAAATACTTAGCATGAATTCCTGCCAGATTTCTTCTCCTACTTCATAGTGGGGCATGCTGATACCAGCACCTACTATTACCTTTAGGTTTTCCGGTTTGCATCCATAATGCATTTGTGCAATTTCTACTGCCTTGCCAACGATGTTTTTCCTTGTACCCTCTCTTCCACTGTGAACGCCACAGACAACTTGTTTTGATTCATCATATAGCAACACGGGAGTACAATCAGCAGTCCTGATCAATAAATACAATTCTCTTTCATTTGTAATCAACCCATCCGCCACCGAAACTTGAGGATGATCTGATATCCCCGATCCCGCATCGCTATCAGTACATATATGAACAAGGTTCGAATGTGTTTGTTCACAGATAACTAACCGTTTAACTGGAATGGTTTTACCGTTAATAACGAAGTCTTTTTGCTTAGATATAATACCTCGATAGTCTAATGATGAATCACCAAAATAAGTAATTATCTTCATTTTTGAGTTTCCATGACAAAAATCCTGCCTGCTGGTCTATATATCTCGCGATTGTTGTTTACTATCAGCATCCTTTGAATATTCAGAATGACGCTTCGTAAATTGCCAATCCCGTACAAAGTCCAACATAGGCAGATGGATGCTGATATCAACAGGGTTTGCTTAACTCCAATTCTACTGGACAAACTTCCAGCTACCAAGCTACCAAAAGGGGTTACTGACATATATGCCATCGTATAGATACTCAAGACTCTTCCGCGCATTTTATCGGATATGACTGCCTGTAGAATTGTATTTGTCGATGCCATTTGTAACATCAGACACAAACCTATCACCAAAAGAAGCATCATACTTAGAAGCAATACATCCGAGATAGCAAAGAGGATCAAACAGATGCTTGCTGTAGCACCCGCATATATCATTCTTTGCCCTAAACCGTTAATACTCTGCCTTGAAGCCAAATACAACGCTCCTGTAAGCGCTCCTACTCCAGCTGTTGACATCAGCAGACCCAAAGTTCTGGAATCACCTGACAGTATATCTCTGGCAAAAACCGGTAAAAGAGTACCATAAGACATCCCAAAGAGAGTAAAAACTGCAATATTGGATATGAGAAAGCGTATGGGTAGATTGCTGAAGGCATACTTCCAACCATCGACGATATTTCGTAGAGCAGACTGATCTGATTTGCGGGGTGATTTGTACTGCACAGATATCAAGAGCAACATAATTATCACAGGAATATAGGATAGAGCATTAATAGAAAAACAGACTCCCTCATCAAACAAGACGATCAGAAGACCTGCTAATGACGGCCCGATTAATCTGGCTCCGTTAAAAATGGCAGAATTCATAGCAATTGCATTTGGAATGATATTCTTTGATCCCACTAAGTCTAAAATAAAGGATTGTCTAACGGGGGCATCGATAGCTTCTATTATTCCCTGTAGAAGGCTTAACAGGATCAATGGTAGCAGGAAGCCAGCATGAATGAAATCTGTTAATACCATGATCGCTAAAGTAGATGTTTGGATCAATGCAGCAGTTTGGGTGAAAATAATGATTCGATGTCGGTTACCACGATCAGCCAAATCTCCAGCAAAGGGACTGATAAACACCGAGGGGATCATACTAAGAAAACTGATCAGACCTAGCAAAAACACGGAATTGGTTAGTCTATAAACAAACCAACCCATAGTGGTACGTTGAATCCATGTCCCGATCAATGAAATCGCCTGTCCCATAAAGAACAGTCGATAGTTCTTTATAGATAGTGCTTTGAACATGGATTTGAATGATTCTGTCATAAACTTATAGTATAAATCTGGAGAGATCTTCACTTTCAATCAGTGGTGTTAGCTTTTCCACTACATTTTTGGCGGATAATGAAACCTTTTTTATGACACTATTTGGCATGTCAAACAGATAATCCTCCAGGAGAGCATTCATAATTGTGTGCAGCCTTCTCGCCCCAATGTCTTCCATCTTTTCATTTGCCAAAGCAGCAAATCTAGCTATTTCTTTGATCGCTGAATTCTGAAACTTTAGCGTAACCTCTTCGGATTCAAACAATGCCTTGTATTGTTTTGACAAAGCATTTTCGGGTTCAACAAGTATTCTCTCAAAATCAGCCTGACTCAGGCTTTTTAGCTCTACCCGGATTGGAAATCTTCCCTGTAGCTCTGGAATCAGATCCGAGGGTTTGGCTGTGTGAAAAGCACCTGCTGCGATAAACAGAATATGCGCGGTATCTATTTGACCATATTTCGTAGGGACAGTAGATCCCTCAACAATTGGCAATAGATCTCTCTGAACTCCAGATCTTGAAACATCTATCCCACCGTGTTTGTCAGATGTGGCGATTTTATCAATTTCGTCGATGAATATTATACCGTTGTTCTCTACGAAGTATCTTGCGGTTTCTATCACTTTTTCCTTATTGACCAAGCGTTCAGCTTCAGTTTCGATAAAATAATCCATAGCGTCCGAAACTTTCATCCGTCTCGTCTTCTGTTTACCCTTACCCGGTAATAGATTTGAGAACATCTCGGACAGGTTAAGATCCAGCATTTCCATATTGAAGTTCGACATAATCTCAATTTGCGGAATGTGGTCATCATCGACCTTGAACTCTATCTCCCGATCGTCAAGTTTTCCTTCCAGAAGCTTAGCTTTCATTTTCTGACGTGTTCTTTCGTGCCTTTGTAGTTGCTCATCAATATCAGCATCACCATTCTTGTTCTTCTTGGAATTGTTTGGAACGAGAATGTCCAATATGCGTTCCAATGCGTTTGAATAAGCCTGATCACTTACCTCGTCCAGCATGTGCTGTTTCACCTGAACAATCGCTATATTCATAAGCTCACGAACCATTGATTCGACATCTCTACCGACGTATCCGACCTCGGTAAATTTTGAAGCTTCTACTTTTATAAATGGTGCATTAGCAAGTTTGGAAAGCCTACGCGCTATCTCGGTTTTGCCTACGCCCGTAGGACCTATCAGGATAATGTTGTTTGGGATTATCTCGCTTTGCATCTCGCCATCTATCTGCTGTCGACGCCATCTATTCCTTAGCGCAATAGCTACAGCCCTTTTTGCCGAGTGTTGGCCAACAATATATTTATCCAATTCCAGAACAATCCTCGAAGGAGTTAAGTCGTGAGCATCAATCATTACAGTTCCTCAATAATGTGGTTGTGATTGGTGTATATACAGATATCTGCTGCTACAGTAAGTGATTCTTTAACTATTTCCCGATTCGAAAGCTTTGAGTGTTTTGCCAAAGCCCGTGCAGCAGCAAGGGCATAATTTCCGCCCGATCCGATAGCAATAATTCCATCGTCTGGTTCCAATACATCCCCTACTCCGCTTATCAGTATGATTCCGCTATTATCCCCAGCGATTAGCATCGCTTCCAATCTGCGTAAGTATTTGTCTGATCTCCAGTCTTTGGCAAGATCAACAGCAGACTTTTTGAGGTTTCCCCTATTTGCCTTGAGCTTTTCTTCAAACTTCTCAAACAGGGAAATAGCGTCTGCAGTCGCTCCTGCAAAACCGATTACGACCTGGTTGTCAAACAGCCTACGAATCTTCACTGCAGTGGCTTTTACGACGGTATCTCCAAGAGTTACTTGTCCGTCTCCACATATAGCAGTGTGTCCATTGCGATGAATACCAATGATTGTAGTACCCTTAAACTGGTTCATTGTCTCCCTCCTCACTGGCATCTTGTTCTTTGCTATCGATCAATTCATCTATTGTGCTTTGAACCAATCCTTCCTGTTTTGGTTCTATTCTCATTTCCAAGGCTTTATTATGCTTTTCGCGTACAAGATCGATAAACTCCGGTTCGCAATTTGCATTGATAATCGAGAATATCTCATCAGTTCCAAGCGTTTCTTTTTCCAGTAATTCTTCAGCCAGGATGCGCATCAATTTCTCATGCGTATTTAACAGTGTTATTGCTTGTTGATGTGCTTCGTGAATAAAAGATTGGATCTCACTATCCACGAGTTGTGCCGTTTCATTACTATGGTTGTCTTTGGATAGCATCTGTTTTCCCAGATAAACTTCACCTTCTTCTTTGCCGATAGTCATGGGACCGATTTTATCGCTCATTCCCCAAGTACACACCATTTTTTTGGCTATGTCAGTAGAGCGTTCCAAATCATTTCCAGCCCCGGTAGTAAGCTCACCAAAAACGATTTCTTCGGCTGCTCTACCCCCCATAAGTGTTACCAGAATCTGTTTGAGATAACTTCTGGAATAGCCCATCCTATCCGATAGCAAATAGTGAGTGGCACCACCCGTAAAGCCTCTGGGGATAATCGAGACTTTATGAACAGGTTCCGTTTTATCCATAAATACAGAAGTCAGGACATGGCCGATTTCATGATAAGCAGTAAGGATTTTATCATCCTCGGGGATTACCCTACTTTTCTTTTCTTTACCAAGAATCAGCTTATCTTTTGCTTCTTCAAAATCTCTCATTTCGATCGATTTTTTGTTCCTACTTGCTGCTATTAATGCGGCTTCATTTACGATATTAGCTAGGTCTGCACCACTAAAACCCGGGGTACCACGAGCAATGATCTCAAAGCTGATATCAGTCGATAGTGGTACTCTGGAAGCATGAACACGTAGTATCTCCGTTCTACCTTTTATATCTGGTAGATCGACGGTTACCTGTCGGTCAAATCTGCCAGGTCTCAATAATGCTGGATCGAGTATGTCTGGTCTATTGGTGGCGGCTATTATTATTACTGCTTCATTGGGTTCAAAACCATCCATTTCAACGAGTAACTGGTTCAAGGTCTGCTCACGTTCGTCATGACCACCACCCAAGCCAGTACCCCTGTGCCTGCCCACGGCATCGATTTCATCGATAAAAGTAATACATGGCGAGTTCTTTTTGGCTTGTTCAAACAGATCCCGAACACGTGCAGCACCTACTCCGACAAACATTTCGACAAAGTCTGAGCCACTGATCGAAAAGAATGGAACTCCCGCTTCGCCGGATACGGCTTTGGCAAGCAGGGTTTTCCCTGTTCCGGGTCTTCCTACCAATAGTACTCCACGTGGAATCCTTCCTCCCAAACGCTGGAATTTGTTGGGGTCTTTGAGAAATTCCACAATCTCCTGAAGCTCCTCTTTTGCCTCATCAACTCCTGCTACGTCCTTGAAAGTCACTTTGCTTTTACTTGCTTCGTGCAATCTGGCTTTGCTCTTTCCAAAACTAAATGCTTTGGAATTCTGGGAATTCATCCCCCGCATAAAGAACATCCAAAAACCAATGAGCAACAAGAAGGGAAATACATACGATAGCCACCCAATCCACTTAGCAGGTTTTATAGTCGTTACTTTGATTCCTCTTAGCACCAGATTCTCGATCAATCTCGGGTCTTCGTATGGTAAAACAGTTTGGTATTTTTTGCCTGCAAAATCTGCGTAATATATATCACGTTCAGCGATTTCCACCGTACTGATCTCTTCTGCCACCATCCGGTTGTAAAAGCTCGTATAGCTTTCTTTGACGATTTGTTGCTTTGAGCCGTTCCAGATGTGATAAATGACAAGTGTTATCATCAGAGCGATAAATATATATGAGATAGAATAGGGCGAACGCTTTGCTCCTACTCCGGCAGCAAGAGGTGCCTTTGCTCCACCAGATAGTTTCCCTGCTGAGGGATTATGATTCTTCAATCGCTTTTTTGCTACCAATGAACGGATAATACTGATCAGCCAGATTAGAAGTATCGCAATGATGAAGAATCCAATATAGGTACCAAAACCTTGGATGATCCCCAATTCCATATTATCATTGACCAGAGGTAATACTGTATTGGTGCTATCAATCACAACGGCTGTAGTATCTGGATTGGCGATCAATGCCATTGGCAGTAGCATCATCAGATAGATTAATATTGTTATTATAGACTTCATTTATACATTTCTTCCTTGAGAATACCGATATAGGGTAGGTTGCGATACTTTTCGTTGAAATCCAGTCCGTATCCTACGACAAACTCATTACCTATTTCAAAGCCCACATAATCAAAACAAACCTCAGTTTTGTGTGCAGCTGGTTTATCCAATAATACACAAGTCCGTACTGAAGCTGGCTGATGCTGTTTGATATACTCTTTTATATAGACCAAAGACAATCCTGAATCTACGATGTCTTCCACAATGATTACATCCCTGCCTTTGACGTCGATGTCTATATCCTTTCTGATTTTCACTACACCGGAGCTTACAGTACCGCTTCCATAGCTTGAAATTGCCAAAAAGTCCAATTCAACCGGTATGGATATGCTTCTGAGGATGTCTGCCATAAACACAAAGCCACCTTTGAGTATCCCGATCAGGACCGGAACCCTTCCCTGATACTCATCTGTAATTTTGTGCCCGATTTCTCTGATCCGAGTTTGAATTTTATATTCATCAAAGAGTACTGCTGATATATCACAATTCATTGTATTCATCTGTTCCTCCAGGGGATTTTTTTCTATTGGCAGATCTCTTCCTGCCGTCGGTTACGGGTTCTGCTGTGATATGCAAATATCTGGTACTGGTTTCATCACATTTTACACGTTCGTCTATTCTATGCCCCACAATCCATACTATCTTTTCCATATCGGCAATTATGGGAACCTTATCCCTTTCGAATTTTGGGACTTTTTCGTCAATGAAAAATTCTTTTACTCGCTTCGATTTACTCATCCCCAAGGGCATGAATCTATCCCCGGATATTCTGGATCTGATCGATAGTGGGAAATACACCTTATCGGCATCTATTACTACAGAATGTGCACTGCCAAAGACATAAGGATCGTGTGGCATTATCTTTAGGTGTTTGAATGTAAAGCGATAATCCATGTGTAAGACGATGTTTCGGTCTGGTTCACAGATCAATGGTTTTGATGAAGACTTGGCTGATTCCTCTGATACGGATAAAATGATCAGTTCATCATACTGCTTTTTGACCAAAACACCTTTTTGAAGACTGATTTGCTTTGAGCCAGACCCCGTAAAAATAGACATGATTTCCTCGTATGAATGCAAGAAGAAATCATTCTCGGAGCCCGAAACAATCCCAAATGCCTTTTTGAGGATATAGAATCTTTCCACGTCTGAAATCTTTTGTAGCGCTTTTATCGAGAGGCTGATAGAATCATGCTTTTGATCAAGTAGAGCACGTTTCAGCTTTTGCCCCGAGATATTGATCAATAGCTTGTCAGTCTTGCGGAAAGTCTCTGCTTCGAGTGACAATCTATCTACAAAGGCTGGATTGTAGTCATTCTCAATCATGGGTATCAGAACATTCCGGATCTTGTTTCTCCGAAATCTGATATCAAGATTTGTCTGATCTTCCTTCCATTCGAGTCCGGCTTTGTTCAATAGATCGATCAATTCGTTCTTCTTGAAACACAAAAGGGGATGAATACAATTCCCTGATACAGGCTTTATACCTGCCATGCCATTGATGCCGGTTCCCCGAATCAGATTCATCAGAATGGTCTCTGCCTGATCATTCTTGTGATGCGCTGTGGCGATTTTATCAAAGCGATACATTCCCAAGACCTGGTTAAACAGCTCGAACCTCTTTTCACGTCCCTGGGCCTCGAGAGCAGCTCGAGGGTTCAGATTTATCTTCCTGATTATGAGCGGGATGTTTAGCTTCTGACACAGTTCTTTACAATGGATTTCATCCTCGATCGAAGCCTCTCCCCTAAGCTGATGATTGATATGCACTGCCAATAGTGATAGATGCTTCTCTGCTCTTAGCCTGGATAGCAAATACAACAATGCTGTCGAATCCGCTCCACCGGATAAGGCTACCAGAATCTTGTCGCCATTTGCGATCAGATTCTCAGAATGGAGGTATTTTCTCAGCTTCTTTAGCATCAGGTCATTGTCTTCCATATCAACTCCTGCAACAAGCAGTATTTTCAATAGCCTGTGAGACTAAGTCTTTTTGAATCAAAATACACATTACATTGATAAAACAAACTACTTCTTCGATTTGGACATAGGTTTGCAAAACACTCAATAACTGTCAACAAAAAAGCGTAGCGGAGGATTCCGATCCTCCGAAAACGTAGCTTCGGAAAGCTACGCTACCATGTAGCGGAGGATTCCGATCCTCCGAAAACGTAGCTTCGGAAAGCTACGCTACTTTTTCAATGCTTCTCGGATCTGATTTGCATTCTTTTTGTCATACCAAAAAACCAAAGCCTTTTGCAGCCTGATCTGATGTCCCTTTGGTACGACGATAGGATTGCCGGTGTTATAATCCAAACCTGTATAGTACATGCAGGTGCTGATAGTCATCGGAGTAGGTGTAAACTCCTGTACTTGTTCGAGGCGGATATTATTCTTCTTGAGCCAGGTGCTCAGTTCGATGGCATCTTTGATTTCCGTCCCCGGATGGCCGATTATGATGTATGGGATGATCTGTCTTTTGATATCTTTGCGTTTCAAGACTTTTTGATACTTTGCGCAAAATCTTTCGTACAGATGGATACCGGGTTTGTGCATGGCATCCAGAACTTTGTCCACTATATGCTCTGGAGCCAGCTTTAGCCTTCCTCCTGTATATTTGGTTGCCAAAGCCTCGATAAACTGCTCGTCCTCGATAGCCATATCGTGCCGGATCCCGGAAGCGATAAAGACCTTGTTTACTCCCCGCTGTTTGGAAACTTCATCCAATAAATGCAATTGTTCAGAATGGTTAATGACTAAGTTTGGACATATATTGGGATACAAACACGAGCTTCTTTTACATGCGGATGGATAGTCTATGCTACATTTAGTCCCATACATATTTGCCGTGGGACCGCCCACATCGCTGATTGTTCCGGAGAAGTCCTTTTTTGCTGCCAGCTTCCTGCTCTCTTCCACAATCGAGCCCATAGTTCTGGATTGAACTGCTCTGCCCTGATGAAGACTAATGGCACAAAAGGAACAGCCTCCATAGCAACCCCTGTGAGAAGTGATCGAATCTTTGATCTGGATATATGCAGGGACGTCCAACTGGTACTTCGGATGGGGCAGGTAACTGAAGGATGCTTTGTAGCATTTATCCAATTCTTCAGTAGTCATCGGAGCTGGAGGAGGATTGTGTTTGATGTATCTGCCCCCGTTTAACTGATATAGTACTTCCGTGGCAAAATTGTCGTTGAAGCATATCGTCATCTCACGGAATACAGCCTTATCTACACACTTACTGGAATCAGGCAATACAATTGAACCCTCTGGAGGTAGCTTGGAATATGCCACAGTACCAGGAATCGAATCCATATCCTGGATGCTTTTCCCGGAAGCCAAAGCAGCTGCGATCTGGAGTATCGGCTTTTCTCCCATGCCATAGACCAGGATGTTTGCCTTTGCATCTGCCAATATGCTATTGCGGATTTTGTCCGACCAAAAATCATAATGTGCAATCCGTCTCAGCGATGCTTCGACTCCTCCCAAAACTACGACAGCTCCTTTGAAAGCTTGTCGGATCAGATTGGTATAGATTATCGAGGCACGATCCGGCCTTTTTCCATAAATTCCCCCGGGTGTATATGCATCATTGTGACGGAGTTTCTTTTGTGCGGTATAGTGATTCACCATCGAATCCATGTTTCCGGCTGTAACTCCGAAAAACAGACGTGGCATACCCAATCTACTGATATCTTCCAGATTAGTCCAGTCCGGTTGGTCGATGATCCCTACTCTATATCCTGCAGCTTCCAGATTCCTACCGATTATGGCTGCTCCAAAACTTGGATGATCTATATATGCATCTCCTGATACGAGAATTATATCAAGCTGATCCCAACCGAGAATCTTCAGTTCTTCTTTGGTCGTGGGTAAAAAATGCATACTATTTAACGAAAAATTGGAAAAGCAGCCCCACTGTCTCTATTATAACCTTCGCCAGGAAGATAATAACAGACACAACAGACTCTGCTGCTTCTCCAAAAAAGTGATGTGACCTTTGATACTACTAAGAATTGCGGATAATGTTGATAGCCTGAACGCCCTTATCCGTTTCCATCAGATCAAATGTGACGAACTCGTCCTGTTCCAGAACCTTAAGCTCACGCGGTGAATTGGTAACAATAGATTTCCAGTGAACGAAGTATTCCTTATCATCATCAGTAATAATGAATCCGTAACCTTTATTCTTGTTAAACCACTTAACTTTTCCTTTCATGTGTACCTCGCTTTTTGTGAATTATCCAATTAAAATATAGCTGAGTTTCCGTCAACTATAATGTTTTGATATTGATTATGAATTCAAGTATGTCAAGCACGTTACATAGGTGTCAACTTAGTAGTCAAGCGTATATCAAGCCTATATCAAGCCTATATCAAGCCTATATCAAGCCTATATCAAGCCTATTCACGAATAGACTTGATATAGGTGTGATTCACATTTATTATAAACCTGTTTAGTTATTTTGCAAGGTGAAAATCACCTTGTGTAGAATATCAACATAATGGTTCAGACTACAAACCTCACGAAAAGTAATACTTGACATTATGGCTCTGTCGATATAAGCATAAAAATAAGTATAAAATATAGGCGCTTAGATATTTAGGGAAAATTAAGGAGTAGAAGAATGGACAAAAATCATTATCTTAATGCAGCAAAGCGTGCCGGCGAATGGCACAAAGAGTATCGTCAAAAAATGCGGGAATGCAAATTTGATACTATTGCAGTCCACGGTCTTTATTCAATGCAGGAATCGCTGGATTTCAATCAGGGTTCCATAATCGAGCCGATGTATGCTTCCACTTCTCAGACCTATAGGGACTCGGATGAGATGGAGCTGGCATTGGGATATCAGATCCCTACCTGGTGTTATGCCCGGATAGCCAACCCCAGTATGTATTATCTGGAAGGCTTGCTGGCAATGCTGGAGGAGTATCGGACGGGGCACGAAGCCTCTTGTTTGGTCACTTCTTCGGGGATGTCAGCCATCCGTACCGCCGTCGAGGAATTTCTTCATCCGGATCCTGATCATCCTTCCAAACCGATAAACTTTGTAGCCACATCTCAGGTCTATGGAGGAACGTATCAGCTCTTTTCCGTCCGCAAGGAACAGGAAGCCAAAGTAGAATGGCGCAAGGTAATCCACTCCGATGATATTTCCGAATGGGAATCCATGATCGATGAAAACACCCGTTTCCTCTATGGCGAGATGCCCAGTAACCCTACCCTGGCATTTTTTGATCTGGAAAAAGTAGCAGCTCTGGCGCATAAATATGGTATTCCGTTTATCGTGGATGCGACGGTAGCGACTCCTGCTTTGATGAGGCCTTTTGCCTTTGGAGCGGATATCGTGATCCACTCTGTTACCAAATCCCTCCATACCAGCGGTTTTGGTATTGCCGGAGCCATTGTCGCCAAAAAGAATATCCCCTGCAAAGTCAATAACGACATGCTCAAGGCTGATTTCTGTACCTATCTGAAACTGCTCCCGGGCAGGGACTATGGTCCAAACCTCTCCCCTATCCAATGCATACTGGCGATCAACGATATTCGTACTCTGCGTATGCGTATGGACATCATGTCCCAAAATACGATGAAGATTGCAGAGTATCTGGAACAACATAAACACATCGAAAAAGTAAACTATCTGGGACTGGAATCCCACAAACTCCATCCAGTAGCAAAGAAATACATGAAGCTGGTGGATTCCGAAGACGAGACTGCCGATGGCAAACCGGTAAACCGTTATGGACACCTGATGTCCTTTGAAGTAAAGGGCGGTGCCGAAGCTGCCAGAAAAGTATTCGACGGTTTCAGCAGAATCTGGAGAGCTACCGACCTCGGACGCATCAAATCCGTAGCCACTATCCCGGCAATATCGACCCACTCCCAACAAGGCGAAGAAGGCCGTAAAATGGCAGCTATTCCATCCAATCTGATCCGCTTGAGCGTTGGTGCCGAGAACCCTGTGGACGTCATCAAAGATATCGAAACTGCACTTAAAACCCTGGATGGGATTCCTATCAAACATAGCTCGCCGGAATATTCATCAGGTGGGGCATCCTCCGCTTTGCTGAGATATTGACAAGATCTGGCTGATGAACATGAGATATTACTCTACAAACCTCAAAGCTGCCAAGGTAGGCTTCTTCGATGCCTTGATCAAGGGTCTGGCAGACGATGCCGGGCTCTATATGCCGGAATCCATCCCCCAAATGACGTTGGAAGAAATCGGCGATATGAAGCACGTGAGCTATCCCGAGATCGCTTTTCGGGTGGCACGTAAGTTTCTGGCTGATGAGCTTCCCGCTGATGATCTGAAACGTCTGGTTTATGATGCCTATGACTATCCCATTCCTTTGGAACCTGTGGTCAAAAACCAATATTTGATGAGGCTCGACCAGGGTCCTACGGCTTCTTTCAAAGACTTTGCCGCCCGCCTGATGGGAAGGCTGATGCAGTATCAGCTGGACAAAGATAAAAGGAAGCTGCTGATCCTGACTGCTACATCAGGAGATACAGGCTCTGCCATAGCCAACGCCTTTTATGGACTGGAGAATATCGATGTGGTAGTGCTATTTCCCATCTCCGAAGTGACTCCCCGGCAGAGAAAACAAATGACGACGCTGGGCAAAAACGTACGGATCATCGGTATAGACGGCAAATTTGACGACTGCCAGGCTTTGGTAAAAAGAGCTTTCTCCGATCCCGATATGGCTTATCTGAAGTTGTCTTCAGCCAATTCGATCAATATCGGACGATTGATTCCACAAACGATGTACTATTTCTATGCCTATGCCATGCTACATCATACCCTGGGCGAAGAAGTGATCTTCAGCGTTCCATCCGGTAATTTTGGAGATATGATGGGTGGTATGATCGCCAAAAGAATGGGCTTGCCTATTAGTAAATTCGTCATCGCTACCAATGCCAATGATGAGTTTCCAGTGTTTATGAATACCGGAAAATACCAGATCATCGCTCCCTCCAAGAATTGTATCTCCAGTGCTATGAACGTAGGGCACCCGAGTAACGTATCCCGGCTAATCGCTCTGTATGATGGAGTCATGGACGAAAAGGCTGTGATCCACAAAACTCCGGATATGAATGCTATGCGGCGTGATATCTATGCCGTTAGCATCGATGATAAAGAGACGGAACAAACCATCAGCGAAGTCCACAACAAGTACGCTGTCCTCCTTGAACCTCATGGAGCAGTAGGTTGGGCAGGCTTGCAGAGATATCTGAACGCTAATCCAGAGCAAGACGACAAAATATGTATTTCCCTCGAAACAGCACACCCGGCGAAGTTCCCGGAAAAGATTCAGGAACTCTTGAATATCGACCCACCCCTACCCCAGTCCCTGATGAACCTGGAACACAAGGAAGAGCTGTATGACCAGATGGAAAACGAATATGGAGTCTTTGTAAAATACCTCAAAGAACATTATAATTGATCGTAGCGGAGGATTCCGATCCTCCGAAAACGTAGCTTCGGAAAGCTACGCTACATA
>CAZWIS010000009.1:40344-74141 GCA_964634275.1 uncultured Candidatus Cloacimonadota bacterium
GTAGCGGAGGATTCCGATCCTCCGAAAACGTAGCTTCGGAAAGCTACGCTACATATCGTACGCTACATCATTTCGTAGCTTCGGAAAGCTACGCTACAGAAACGTACGCTACAAATATGAGGAAATATGAAAAGTATCATAATTCTGGGCGATGGAATGGCTGACTTGCCAATCGCCAGGCTTGGAAACAAGACACCATTAATGGCAGCCCATACTCCCTCGATGGATAGACTTGCTCAGATTGGACGTAGCGGTATGCTTCAGACCGTCCCGCTCGATATGCCTCCAGGGTCCGAAGTGGCAAATCTGGCTGTTTTGGGTTATGATGTTCGTTCTGTTTATCAGGGACGAGGCGTTCTGGAAGCAGCGGCGATTGGAATAGACGTCCAACCTGAAGACCTGGTCATGAGATGCAATCTGATTTGTATCGAAGACGAGAAGATCAAAAATCACTCTGCCGGACACATCAGCACCGCCGAAGCCCAGCAACTGATCGATACGCTCAACAACGAGCTTGGCAATGCCAGGATCAAGCTTTATACAGGAGTTAGTTACAGGCATAGCCTGGTATTCAAGAATGGTAATCCAAATATATCACTGACCCCTCCACATGACGTTCCCGGTACCAGATTTCGGGATGTCCTTCCCAAGATAAAGAACCACGATGCTTGCAAGGATTGCATTAGCTCGGTAGAGACTGCCGAAATCTTGAATGACTTGATCATCAGGTCTCAAGCTATCCTCAAAGACCATCCGGTAAATCAAAAGCGGATCGCAGCAGGAAAAGACCCGGCAAATTCAATCTGGTTTTGGTCTGCTGGTAAAAAGCCGCAGATGAAATCATACATGGACTTGTACGGAAAGAACGGAGCAGTAATCTCGGCTGTGGATTTGTTACACGGAATTGGCATCTATGCAGGATTCCAGATTCTGCATGTGGATGGCGCAACTGGTCTCTATGATACGAACTACGAAGGAAAGGTAAGGGCTGCCATCGATGCCATAAAAACTGTGGATATGGTGTATTTGCATATTGAAGCAGCGGATGAAGCCGGGCATGAAGGTAATGTCGAACTCAAAGTCAAGTGTATAGAAGCTATAGATAACAGGGTTTTGAAGCCGATAATGCAGTTTGTCGAAGATCATCCAGAGCCAATAGCGATAGCTCTGTTACCGGATCATCCCACTCCATGTGCGATCAGGACTCATACCCACGATCCTATTCCTTTCGTTATATACAAGCCTGGATCGCATCCAGACTCTGTACAGCATTATGATGAGATAAGTGCTGTACAAGGATTTTATGGGAAACTAAAAGATGATGAGTTTATAAAAGCTCTGTTTGAATGATTACAATTGTTGCTTATATGAAAAGAGGCGAACATCAAAGTCCGCCTCTTTTTTTATTACCTTTCTAATGATCAGGCTGTAAAAGCAGCCAATTTATTTCATCAGAACCATTTTCTTGGAAGAAGAGAATCTACCAGATTTCATTCTGTAATAGTAGACTCCACTGCTTACTGATTTGCCGGAATCATCTGTACCATTCCATACGATGGAGTGTGTACCACTATTGAGATCCTGATTAATCAGAGTTTTTACCAGCTGTCCTTTGAGGTTGTATACATTCAACTGTACTGGAGCTGCTTCTTTTATACTGAATCTAATCGTCGTAGTAGGATTGAATGGATTGGGGTAGTTTGCGTGGAGGTTAGTCTGGATTGCAGGAATAGTTGTACCGGGGTTTGAAGTCTCCAGATATGCCGTACCGCCTCTGTCGTATGAACCCAGGAAACAGTGCCATAGATAAGATTCTGCATTACGTTTAATATCAATTATGTTCATCGCAGAGTCGTTTGGTAGTACTATGTCGAGATCTCCATCACCATCAATATCTGCCAAAGCTGCCGATACTTTGAGGTTTCCACTCAGGTGGATCGGGAAGTTTGGAGATTGAGTCCCATCAGCACGGACAGAATGAAGAAGACCGGAACTATCACCGAAGATGATACCGGCATAGTCATCACCATCAAATCTGGCTACTACGGGTGTGCCTTCTGTGTTGGAATTAATATTAATCGGGAAGCCGGGAATATCACTGCCATCAGGATTCATGATGTAAACAGAACCTGTATTGCTGACAAGGATGATCTCTTTTGTTCCATTATTATTTACATCAGCTATCACAGCCGAACTGCGAATCACACCACCAATGTTTTTTTCAAAGTTCAAGGAGCCATCGTGATTATAAACTACAAAGTGTCCGGTTGAACTGGTTGCGACCATAATCTCCAGTCCGGGATCAGCATCGATATTTGCTATTGTAATCGGATTCTGTGATCCTCCTGGCATAGTAACCGGGAATCCGGCAATGCTTTCACCCGAAGATGAGCTTACTGCATGAAGGCTTCCATTAATTGTTACACATACTATATCAAGAACTCCGTCACCATCCAGATCAGCAACAGCCGGAGGAGCTAGCATTGCTCCATCGAGTTGGATCGGGAAATTCGGATATGCTGTTCCATCGGTATTTAGTACGACCACGAATCTATTCTGTGTAGTAGCAATGATCTGGTATTCGCCATCCAAAGTAAGGGGAGCGATGATCGGACCACTACGAAGTGTTCCACCTGATGGTACGTTCCACAGGATTGTGCCGTTGTGACTGATGGCACTGATGCTGTTATCAGATAGAGATGCTACAAATACATAATCTCCCTCACCGGTGAGATCTTGCATTGCCATAGATCCAACTATGGATGCACCTAATGATACTGGAAATCCAGGATATGCTGTTACACCATCATTACGCATAACATTGATATTGCCGGTATGATCACCGAAAACAATTTCCTTTTGTCCATCATTATCCAAATCCACCAAAATGGGAGAGGTAAGGGAAGCACCACCAAGAATGTAGGGCCATCCATGTTGACTCAGAGAGAGATTTATTGTAAAAGGTATGACTTTGTCATAAGGATAGTCATCCTGTTGATTTGAGGACACTATCAATTCAAATGGAATTGGTTCGGAAGGCAGTCCCGAGACGGTTTGAAACCTAAAGGGTTGGCTGTTGTTCCACATTGATGAGCCGGCAAACAAGTTGCCAAAAGTAGCAGTGGAATCTATAATGGTGACGCCCGGGTAAAGACAACGAATAGTAGTCTGAACATTTGTGGCATTTGCCCAAGCCAAGCCTGTGTATGGATCGAGGTAGTTGTAAAGCTGAAGTTTGAGTCGGATTGTTTCGCCTGGATTGGGAACACCATCGTTGTCGCCAACTAATTCTTCCATAGTCATATCATCAATCACTATATAGGGAATCTTGTCATACATGGTTGCAGCGAAGGCATTCACTCTTCCAGAGCCCAGTTTTCCTACGTAGTTTGGATTTTTGTCATATATATAGTCAGCAGTCATCATAAGGCGATCTCTCAAGTCACCAGGAAGCAAGCCTGGATGCATTGCTTTTACCAAAGCTGCGACTCCAGCCGCAATCGGAGATGCCATAGATGTTCCATTAAATGCTGCATAACCAAAATTAGCGATTATGGTTGATAGAATACCTTCTCCAGGAGCACATATGTCAATCGGAGCACCATAATCTGAAAAACTTGTTTTGTAATCGCCGGCATTTGTAGCAGCTACACAAAGCGCATTGACGCAATCTGCGGGATAATCATTGTAACCGCCTACTCCGTGTTCGGTGTTTTCATTACCTGCAGCAGCAACTACCAATGCTCCTTGATTGGTACAATAATTTACAATATTGTTTGCATAGGAACCATTTCCAGGGCCTCCCCAGCTTGCGTTGATAATGTGTGCACCCAGTTCTGCCGCATATTGCATTTGATTGTAACCATACGCTATACCAGTTGAAGTAGAATTACTTGGAGCACCTTTGAGGGACATTATTGATACATTTGGAGATGAACCGCTTACTCCGATGCCATTGTTTCCTACTGCTCCTGCGCAACCGGCCACATGAGTTCCATGATCGTTGTGTACCCAGTTTTGGATGGGGTTGTTGTTATTGTCATAAAAGTCCCAGCCTATCAGATCGTCAACTTTACCATAGGTTCCACCATTATTATTGATCCCATCGCCACCGAGAACCAAACCATTTTCCCAATCGAGCATCATGTCATGAGATTCGGCTGGATTAATCCAAATGTTTGCCCTAAGGTCGGGATGATTCCATTTTACCCCAGAATCTGTAATGGCTATGACAACATCATGAGACCCCATAACATAATCCCATGCCTCGAAAGCACGGATCACATCAAGGGCATACTGTTGACCTATCATCGGATCGTTGGGAGTGAAATAGCTACGATTTATTGTTTCGAATTCAGCATAATGCAGGTGCTCATTTTTCTCTAACTCTGCCACTGCCTTATCCATATAGGTATCAGATTCAAGCTTGATCCTGTAAATGTTTTGCAGATGCATTCCGTTGTCGTTCCATTCAGGACTTTTAACTATGGGATGCATTTGCTCCAGATCGACAATCCGATATTTCTTTGCAAGTAAATCAAAGGAATCGAATCCAGTTTGGACGATTCCATTGTCGTATGTGAGATTGAGCTTTCCTTCGATGTTTCCAACTGATTCCATTCTAAAACAAGAAACGATTGATTTGGAATGGAAGTAGTCGGGATCAAATTTGTAAGCAGATATCTGGCATACAACCAGAAGAGTCAACACACAGAGGACTATATTCAGCTTTTTCATAAATACCTCTAAAACTTTTTTGTCATGGTTTCATGGGGGCATGATTCCGTCAACTCTTTTGTGACCCAAAGCTGTTTCAATACTGAATAAGACATTCCTTGATGAGATATAGCCGTTCAAACTCGTGCTTTATCAACAGATGCTGAGGTTGAGATAGCTCCGGATCTTCTTTGATGATGTCAAACGCATCAGATCGGGCTTGTTTTAGGATTTCCTGATCCCGTAGTAAGTTTGCATAGCGAAAATTCGGCAAACCTGATTGCTCCGTCCCAAAGCACTCTCCAGGACCTCTTAGTTCCAAGTCTTTTTCTGCAATCACAAAACCATCTGAAGATCCTGCCAAAGTTGCCAATCTTTCTCTCCCCACTGCACTAATTGGGAAGTGTTCGATCAAATAGCACCAAGACTGATCTCCACCTCTTCCGACGCGACCCCTTAGCTGATGCAATTGTGATAAACCAAATCGTTCGGCATGTTCGATTAGGATAACTGAAGCATTGGGGACATCGACTCCTACTTCGATGACGGTAGTAGAGACCAGAATATTAATCTCGCCTGCTTTGAAACTACGCATGATCTCATCTTTTTCAATAGCCTTCATTCTTCCATGAAGCAATCGTGTCACATATTCGGGATATACTTTAGTCGAGATATGGACAAAAAGTCTTTCCGCATCCATCAAGTCGATTTTGTCTGATTCTTCGATCAGAGGACATACAATGTATAATTGTCGACCTTTTTTGAGCTCTTTCCTAATTTCAGAGTATACCAACTCAATCTTGGAATTTGATCTGATCAATGTTTGGACTTGCTTTCTATTGGGAGGAAGCTCATCCAGAACAGATACTTCAAGATCCCCATATACGGTCATTGCAAGTGAACGTGGGATGGGAGTAGCGGATAAATACAGCAAATCCGGATGAAAATCCTTACGAGCCAGAAGAGCTCTCTGTTCCACACCAAAGCGATGTTGCTCATCAACTGCTGCAAATCCAAGCTTGTAAAATACTATGTCATCCTGTATCAGAGCATGTGTACCGATAATTATCTGAGCTTTTCCCGTGCTTATATCATCTTTTGTCTGGTTCTTGCCCTTATAGCTACCGCCTTTGAGGATACATACATTGATACCAAGAGGATCTAACAGATCGGATATATTGCGATAGTGCTGCTCGGCAAGTATCTCTGTTGGAGCCATAATTACAGCTTGATAACCATTCTCCACAGCCAAAAGCATAGTAAACACTACTACAATAGTCTTGCCAGATCCTACATCTCCTTGCAATAAACGAGACATCTGCCTAGCCGAAGTCATATCAGTATAAAGTTCTTTGATAACCTTAATCTGAGCATCCGTCAGTTTGAATGGCAATCTTTTGTATAGCTTTGAAACCAATACTTTCTTGTTTTCAAAGCATATTCCCTTTACTTGATTTCTGTGATTTACGTTATGCCTCGCCCACATTAACTGGAGGTATAGAAACTCTTCATAGGCAAATCTCTTTCTGATCGTTTCTATCTGGTCCGGGTGGAGTGTAAAGTGCATTTTTTGGAGAGCTTCTTTACGGGATGGAAACTTGTATTTTGACAGGATAAACTTTGGTAAAGTTTCATCCAACAGATCTGCGTACCCTGCAAAAGCATTAAAAACAGCCTTACGAACTACTCCTTGAGTCAGATTCCCTGAAAGACGATATACAGGTAGGACACTTCTCTGTTTCCAAAAGTCACTATCAGGACTGATTCTCTCTTTATCTAATTGCTCTGCGTCTAATACTTCAAATTCCGGATGGATAATCTGCAACTGATGGTTGTAGTCACTCAAGACTCCATTGATCCAGATAGTCATACCAACTTTGAAGAGCTTTTCATAGTGCTTTGGATATGTAAACCAAGTACATATTAACTGTGATTTTCCATCATTGACACCTACATTTAGCTGTTGGCGTTTCTTTGCAGTAGTACGTATCTCTACCCAATTAACATTTACTGTAAGTGTTATTCTCTCTCCAACCATCAAATCGACGTTGGATGGATTTATCTGCCTGTATATATAGTTGGTAGGGAAAAACTCCATCAGATCTATAACTTTTGTAACCCCCAGATTTTTGAACCATCTTGCCCGTAACTCACCTATACCCTTGAGATATTTGATATGCATTGTTATACTATTGTCTTTTTCCAGATTTTTGATATCCATTTATCCACTCAGCTCCTAGGCTACATATCCAGCATGGCTATAGAATGACAAGCTTTTTTTTCTTGACCTAAAGCCAATTTTGGATATCTTGTCGTTGAAAATAACAAAGATGGGTTATCTATATAAGCAATTTGATACTAATAACGCCAATATTTTGAATGAAGTATTGTCCGAAAGAACTCGGAATTCCGAGTAAACAAAATATTCGTATTAGGAGATAGTAAATGAATTTAATCAAACGTATTGTACTATTGGCTTTTGCCTTCAGCATAATGTCCTGTGCAAATGCCAGAGTAAATCCAAAGGACATCACAGTCCAGAATCCTGTAATTCAAGTAGTAAGAAATTCTCGCGAAGCTGTTGTTCAAATCAGAGTTGAAGCCAAAGTCACCGTCCAAAACCAGGTCAATCCTTTCTTTGACGACGATTTTTTCCGCTTTTTCTTTCCTCAGCAACCTCGACAGCAACAACGTCCAGTAACATCCATGGGTAGTGGTTTTATCTATGAATACAATCCCAAGACTCGTGAAGCATATATTATGACAAACAATCACGTTGTCGAAAGAGGGCGGGAAGGGACTATTACAGTCACAATGGCAGACAAAGTAACCTATACAGCCACGGTTGTAGGCCTTGACCCCAATACAGATGTAGCAGTAATCAAGATCACAGTCAAAGAAGGGGAAAACGTCACTGTTATACCTCTTGGGGATTCGTCCAAGCTCGAGATTGGTGAATGGGCGATTGCAATTGGAAATCCATTTGGTGATATCGGACTTGATCGTACAGTTACTTTGGGAGTGATTTCCGCACTTGGAAGAGCAAATCTACGTTTCGGAGCAAATTCACCTCAATACCAGGATTATATACAGACCGATGCTGCTATTAATCCAGGAAATAGCGGTGGTCCTCTTTTGAATATCAAAGGTGAAGTCATTGGGATCAATTCTGCTATTACCAGCACAAGTGGTGGTAATATCGGTATCGGTTTTGCCATTCCGATTAATCTTGCAAATCGTGTCGTAGAAGATCTGGTAGCATCAGGCAAGGTAACCAGAGCATACATTGGCATTACCCCCCAGGAGATAACTCCGGATTTGATGGAATCGTTCAACCTGAGAGAAGTTGCTGGAGTACTAATAGCAGACGTACAAAAAGATTCACCAGCTGAGAAAGCTGGGCTCAGAATCGGTGATGTTATTCTCGAATTCAACAATGAAATTGTGCAAAATGTACCAAAATTCAGAATAGCTGTTGCTACCGCAAAGGTAGGGATTGAAGTTCCCGTCCGGATAATCAGGGACAACAAAGAACAGCGAATCCGGGTAACACTTGAGGGCTTCCCAGAAGACGAAGTAGCATCTGCGACAGATAAACCATCAAAAACCACAATTTCAGCAGGTATCAGCGTCGAAGCTATTGATAGTCCATACGCAAAAAGACTGGGGATTTCTGGAGACAAGGGTGTCGTTATAAGTCGGGTAGAGCCAAATTCTCCCGCTGCAAAAGCTGGATTAGAAGCCGGTTTTGTGATTCTCACCATTGATGGCGTTGAGGTCTTGAATCCTGCGGACTACAATGATATCATGAGGAACACCCAAACAAAAATGGAAGCAGAAAACAGAAAAACTACCCGTCTTTATGTACAAGACAGGAACAAAAACCCTCAGTTTATAATACTTCGATTTGAGTAAAAAACCATAGCTTTGATATAAGACTACAATGCCCGGATGGAATCCGGGCTTTTCATTTTTTGGGTAGATTACGAGTAAATGATATCCACCGACATCTGGGTGTAATTCAATACCTTGTTAAATTTACAAAGACCGTTGAATAATCGGGGCATTGGGCAATGCCCAATACAAAAAGGTCGGTGGGTGGGTATAGATATGTGTTTTTGTATGCTCAGACTTACTGAAACTACACCCGTTTGCTCTGCTGTAAAGATACGTGAAACGGTCTTTTACAAACATACCTGATCAATTATTGCTTGCTATAAGCTTCGAACGACGCGAAATCCGATATAACTAGCTTTCGAATACGGTTTTGCATAGTTCCGGTTTGTGACCCTCATTTCATGAGCTCCATGATACCAGCTACCACCCCTTATGACCTTATCTGTTCCACTGTCTGCTCCACTATAAACATCTCGCATACGATATGAGTACTGTGAATACCAGTTCCAAATCCACTCAAAGACGTTACCACTCATGTCAAACAAACCAAGGGCATTTGGCAATTTTGAACCTACCGGATTGGTCGACGCTCCACTATTTGCATTGAACCATCCTGCATTGATGGGATTATCCGAACCACTGAACATAGTAAAAATCTCTTTTACAGCCCCCTTGGCGGCATGTTCCCATTCAGCTTCAGTAGGTAAACGGTAGCCATTCGCATTAAAATCGCAGAATAATTCATCATCCTGATATGTGTAGCAGGGAGTTAGTCCATCTAACAAACTTTTTGCATTACAGAAATCAATAGCATCATAAAAGGTTACATTTTCAACAGGATGGTTCTCCCCTACAAATCGAGAAGGATTATTTGCATAAACCATCATCCATTCTCTCTGAGTTATCTCATGAACGCTGATTTCGAAAGCTCTTAACCGCACATGTTTAATTGGAAACTCATCTGGGTCTGCATTTGCATCCATACTACCAACGATCACAGTATCTGCTGGTACATATAACATTTGAATGGCTTCATTTTTGATCAGATCTGGAATATCTTCTATCATTACTTCATCTGTTTCACGAGTTTCAAACTTGGGATGATCTGGCATAATATAATACTTTACGACTATAAATAGCAATACTGCCAATGACATACCTAACATAGCTATAAACAATTTTTTCAAATGATTTAGCCCTCCATCTTTTGTTTCAGCTTCGATTGTTGATCTCTCTGACGTTTGTACAGTGACAGGCTCTTGGTTTTCAGATTTGATCTTCACTGGATTTACTTCAATCGCCGTATCGGAAACCTCAATGACCTCCGTGAGACTTGGTATTGGGTCTGCAATCATTTCAACAATCAATTCATCAGGTTCCTGTATAGGATTGTAAGGGAGGACAGTTTCATCCAGTAAATCGATAAATGAGGGTGGGGAAACATCACCAGAAGCATCAGACTCATTGGATTCATTTGACTGAGACGGATCAGGATCGAACAAGTCATCGGAAGCAATATGCAAATCCTTTGTTTCAACGGATTCATTAGTGTGGAGTTCTTCTTCAGTTATATTGGAATCAGTTTGATCAGGCTCGTAATCAGAAACATCAATGGGTTCTTCAGATATCTCTGTAACGGAGTAAAGCTGCTCCGTCTCTATTCTGTTTTCGGTAGTTTCTTCTTCAATTCCCTTTGTATCTTGAATGAAATCAGGAATGTGCATTGGTGTAAACTGCGCTTGTACTATTTTTGTAACTGGTTCGAAAGGATAACTCTGTTCTTTTTGAATAGCCATAATTAGTTCAGCACAAGTTTGGATACGAAGACTTTTATCAATCATCAAACATTTGTTAATAATGCTAAATAACCATGGAGGAATTTTAGCACCGATAAACTCAGGATTTTGCACGGGCCGGTTGAGGCTATCTTGTTTTTTTTGCAAATGGGAAGCAGTGTTACTCAAGCTCCATGGTAGCCTTTTACATAACATCAGATAAGCTATTACACCGATTGAATATATATCGCTTGCTCCAGAAATTGATTCTCCATGAAAAACTTCTGGAGCAGTGTATAAAATCGGATGATAGAGATCTGAAGTTTCTTCTACATTGAGCCAAGCACGATTGGGTTTGCCAAACCCAATCAGATATGGAATGTCATTTTCGTCGATGATAACAAAATCGGGAGTAATATTGCAATGTACAATGTTTAGACCATGAGCATAATCGAGTGCTTTTAGCAAAAGTGTCAACCACTTTGTGCATCTTTCAATGCTAATGCCATTCGGGTCTGTATCCAATATATCTTTTAATGATTTTCCTGGGATAAAATCACGTACCAGATATATCGCTTTATCCTCTTCAAACTCAGCAATAGTCTCGCATATATGTGGATGCTTCAGCTTCATGCTTGTTAGCGCTTCCTGATGTAGTTCATTGCGAATATCGTCGTCTCTGAGCCAACTTGCATTGGCAGTTTTGATGACGACTATCTTTCCCGACATCATATTTTTGGCACGATATAGCACATAGTGTTTGGAACGATGCAGTTCTTCCTGGATTACATACGAATGTGATGAGTCTTTTTGTAACATTTAGTTCTCGTGTATTGTTTTGCCGTTTTTTATTACATATTGCAGATTGGAGGAACCGAAATGATAGGGAATATATAGATACGATGGGATATCCCAAATGAGGATATCAGCTTGTTTTCCAATCTCAATCGATCCTACTCGATCCTGCATCCCTATGGCATGGGCTGCATTGATCGTCGATGCAGTAATTGCCTCCTCGGGCATCATATTCATTTGCAAACATGAGAGAGTAATCACAAATGGCATCGAATCACAGTTACAAGACCCTGGATTATAATCTGTTGCTACAGCTACGGGTAATCCATTATCGATCATAAAACGTGCTCGTGCATAGCTTTTACTTCTCAGAGAAAACAGTGTTGCGGGTAATAATACTGGTATTACTCTTGCTTCTTTCATTGCTATGAGTCCTTTATCCGAAGCTGCCCCAAGATGATCTGCAGAAATACATCCAAGCTCTGCTGATAATTCTGCTCCACCCATAGCCTCAATCTCATCAGCGTGCATTTTAAGACCCAAACCATTATCTTTCGCGCACGTTAGTATACATCTGCTCTCTTCCAGGTTGTATACATGAGCTTCGCAAAAAATATCACAAAACTGCGCTATTCCTTGCTCTTTTATCGCAGGAATCATCTCTTTAGTGAGAATTTCTATGTATTTTGGATGATTATCTTTGTACTCGACAGGAAATTCATGAGCTCCCATAAATGTGGGTATGATATCTATCGGTAGTTGTTTTGAAAGATTGCTTATAACTTCCAGTTGCTTGAGTTCGCTCTCTGTCGTCAATCCATAACCGCTCTTTGCCTCGATTGTTGTAGTACCGAGGGATATCATTTTTTTGATTCTTTCGTAAGCAAGCCGAAACAGAAGCTCCGTATCACCGACCTTGGTAGTCTTGATCGTTGATCGTATACCGCCTCCACTTTGAGCTATTTCAACATAACTTTTACCTGCCAGGCGCATTGCAAACTCAGCTTCTCTTGTATGGACAAATATTGGATGTGTGTGAGGATCAACAAATCCTGGCATAACAGTTTTACCTGTAGCATCCATTATCTGTTGTGATTGGTACCTTGAAGCAATATCAGAAGTTTTTCCAACGTCAACAATAAAGCCATCTTTGATTGCTATAGCACCATCGTTGATTACTCCGAGATTCATCATTTCCGAACCACAGTGCGGTTCTTTTGCACCTTGTAGAGTTAACAGATCACGCGCATTTTTTATAATCAGATCAACCATTGTCCTCTCGCTACTCTGAATTTTTTTATAGCGGCAAACTCCAATCACTATTCACGACCAGTACCGCTCTTTTCCACAGAGTAAATTCATATAGTTTTAGTCAAGGACAAGATTTGTTTTGACAAGCATTGGCATTCACACCGATTGTTCGGATAGAAAGATAATATGGAGTCACTTGAATGTTTGACATATCAGATACTATCATCCGAGCTACATTGTCTACGGACAAAGCAGAACTGGATAAAATGGCAAGAACCGTATGGGATGGACATGATTATCTTCCAAAGATTGCAGAACAGTGGATTTCTGAAGGTGGATTCTTCGTGGTTGAATATAGAAACCGAATCATTGGCTGCACAAAAATCAGTCGATTCCCAAATGGTGTGCTATGGTTTGAAGGATTGCGTGTTCATGCAAAGTTTCGAGGTTTGGGCATTGGCAAATTGCTGAATGGATTCGCATTTGACTATGCTCATAGGTTGAAAGATACAATCCCAAATATCAAGTATGAATTCTGCACATATTACAAAAACTACGAGAGTATCCACTTGGCACAAAAGATAGGGTTCAAGGAAGCTGAGAGATTCTTCGTCATAGCAAAAAGAGGAACTCATAAAACTAAAGAACCTGAACTGATTAGTGAATATCAGCTCTCAGCCTTTGATCTCCTGGGAACCCATATTCCGTGTGGCTGGAGAGCCGTTCACAACGTCTCTGAAAGTCTTGACTGGCTAAAAGCGAGGAGCAAGTTATTCAAAACTGATAATGGCTTTTTTCTCTCGGGAGGGATCAGTGGAAACAGCATCCTTGCTTTGGGACAGCCCAGATCTGACTTGAAAAATGATCTTCCGTATTTTCAGTATCTTTACGGTCCTCGTAAGAGTATTGAATTAATACTTCCTATGAGTTGGGAAAGACATATTCCAGCGCTCATTAGTCAGGGTTTTCATTTTTGGGATGGCGAAAGCGTAGCGAATATGATAATATTCTCTGCAATATAGCCTTATCCAAAGGTATAGATTTCTACTTACTAAGGATTATCTTTTTTGTTGCCAAAGCAGATCCCTTCCCTGATAATCGAACAAAATACAAACCACTCCCTACAGCTTTCCCATCAGCGTCCAAACCATTCCACGTTACTTCGTATTCTCCATGTGTATGATAACCATTGACAAGGCTTCTTACATGCTGACCCTTCATGTTATACACACTTACCGAGATATCATCATTCGATGGTAACGTATATCTTATCGTCGTCTGAGGATTAAATGGATTTGGATAGCTTGACAAATTTATACGCGATGGCTTCTCTATCAAGTCTTGATCCCCAACTGGAGGAGCTTGGAGTAGCAGTTCGATGATTGCTGCACCGATAACACCTCGAGCAAGAGCATCTGTCCATGGACGACCTGTTTCAGTCAACCAACTGTGACCACACGTACCACTTTGATCAAAGAGCATCAGCTGATACTCATATATGTTTAGTACAACGGCAATTTTTCCAGATATCAATACATCACTGTTTACGACATGCTCATATCTACCTTCCATCGGAGTGAAGATATCTCCAATATCCAGAAGAGTTTGCTCTGTCACAACACCATTTGCGAATCGATTGATTTTTGCAGAGACCAGTCCCGGTATTTGTGGATCACCCCAAGGGTTGTCTGCAATGTGAAATGCAAGCTTCCGTACAAGATACTCAGTTTCACCCAAATCAAGATCGATAGCTACCCGTATAGGAATGACTCCTCTTCCGAAGCTACCATATACAGGCTCATCAGTAATCCATCCGAACCAGTTCTCCTGTGATTGGTCGACAATCCTGAATGATGATTGGGCTGATATACTATTGCCATTGTTAAGTGTGGCAGTGACGATTAACTGGTGGAACCCAACGTGTCCATCGCTTGCATCCCATAGAACGGTTTGGTCTGGTGAGTATACAACCCCCACATTCATAGAATCTATGCTGTAGCTTATACTTTCAATACCTTCAGTTGGATGGCTGATATCAGCACTGAGTTCAATTATTCTTTGTGTCAAAACCGATGCCTCAGCAGGATAGATTGAGCTTATCTGGGGAGGGACATCACCAGCAACAGGATTATAATAAAATGTTATGGTTTCTCCTACATAGCCGACATCACTGATATTGAGTCCTGTTTGGTAACCAAAAGTACTTACTGGTCTCGGATTTGTCCAATTGTTTATAGCGGTTCGATAAAAATCAGCGCTATATGTGGCTTCAAAAACAAGTCCGTTAGTGGTGTTCGTTCCATTGGGACGATACACATATACTTCGTCCGGAGGACCATCTGCATTACCCTGATAGTTAGTATTTATCCTATATACCAATAAACCTGAATTGGGAAGATTCTGTTCGAATATATCACTATCCTGCTTACGGTATTCCAGAATGAAATACTCATTGCTTGTTCCATTGATATTGATCCTCACAGCATTGTTTACTGATGACGTCAGAGGACTGAGGCTGTAGTAACCAGCAGTACTGATAATCGGAATTTCATCTATCCATCCGCCATATTTGTATTTCATGTATGCACCCATATGGCCATAACCACTCTCCATTATATCCCAGCATCCAACCGGAGTTACTCCATTGAATGTATAATGATACAAATCCGGTGCCCCAACAGAATGAAACATTTCATGGCATAGGACATTCACTTCATTATGATTTTCAGGCTGAAATGTGAAATCCCATACTTGTTTTCCATTTATGTATACGTTCTGAGAATATAGAGCCCATCTATGCGCCCATAATAGATCAGCCCAGGCTGTATGAGGTCCTCTGATGACAAAACAGACATTATCAACCATTCCATCATTATCTGCATCGATATTTAAATCCACTGGCACTTGCGAAGCGATATAATTTAGTGCGTTGGCAAGTAATGTATGTTCACGATAGGTTCTGGCATTGGAGTTTTGATATCCCTGTGGGTTGGTAACAGCATTGTATGGCATATAATATGCTCGAGGATTACTATCTTGATATGAAAGACTTACATCATCGTCGCATACCGGATAGTGGTGTGTCACATAATCAAGCTGATTGTAACTAACTTTACGGAAGTAGTTGCGAAGAGAATAATCCTCTTCACCAATCAGATTGAATTTCGCATCAAACCAGCTTCGCGGTTGTTCAAACTCATCCTGATCACTAAAACGTATAAAAACATTGAGATTGTTGACTACGCCTGTGTTGGGTGCTCTAGTTTCCCTTTTGCGGTAAGCGTTCATTCTCTGAACCCGAGCTTTATATGTCGCTTCTGAAACATTGATATTTGGTCGAATATTCAGCTCTTCCGGATTTATACTATCTACCCTGTAAACAGAAGCAGTTGGCTCGTTGTTATCCAGAATAGCATAATAGTAGAATCCATCTGTCTCACTTTGAATAATCGTATAACCCTCTGCGTCGTGTAAACGGTTTGCATATTCATCACCACTAGCATACAGATTTAAAACCCTTCCATCTGGTTCAATAACCTCGGTTGCAACGTTTTGAAGATATGCAGCCCACATAGTGCTGATTGAAACGAAGAAAAACAATATTATAAACTTTCGCATAATAACCTCTCGAGTAGTATAGACGTACAATATTCAGACCAATTTTTGATAAAAATATAACTAAAAAAGGACGAATACTACCTCTTTTATACTGAGTTTAGCATTCGTCCAGAATGTTTCTTTGTTAATGTTCTTTATGATTCGATTTCGATATCTTCTGCAAACATTGTATCAAACAGGTCTGCCACGGCATTATATTCCGCATCATCTTCGATTACAGCCAGTTCCATTTCCTCTTCCTCGCCCTCAATGCGAAGAATATCATACTCGTCACTATCACCTTCTGTAAGGGCGACATAGGTCTTCCCCTCATGTTCGAGCATGTCAAGAATTGTAAATTCCTTCTCTGTACCGTCTTCCATCTCAAGCGTTATGGTATTACAATCACAACCTTCGTCGCCACATGTACAATCAACTTCATTGGTTTCAGGATTTACAGTGCCTTTGCAAGCTTCTTTTTCTTTATCACACATCTTAAACTCCCATTTTTTTTCTCAATCTGAAAAAACCCAATATTTTGGCAAGATAAAGTTTTGAAACATCCATGCGAGTTCATACTCAATCTCAAAAAACATACCATTCAATAATACTAATATCTGAACTCATTAATGAAGATGGATTGATTTGCTCAATTTCTCGGTTTGATATATGCGGCTCTGATCTCGCGGTATTGCTGGGGATTTGTGCAGGGAACCACGCCTGATCTGGAGCATATGTCAATATGAAAGCATTCAGCTTTATATATAATGAAAATATTGACTGAACTCAGCTATGGCATTACCGTTTTTTTTAAGCCTTTTTCAATGCGAGTAATTTGCAATGCATAGTACAACATTTTTAATGGTCATGATCTTTTCCAGTTTTGCAAGGCATTTATGCAATACAAAAAATCGCTTTCAAGGTATACTGGTACATCTATCTCCATACAGTTCTCATATTCACGTGATTCTCTGTGTGAACCGATACCTTCGACAGATTCGATAATAAAACCAAAATCCAAAAAGAATCTCTTTTCCATCTGAAAATAGTATCTAGTTAGACACTTTGAAACTTGGGCTTTATTTATCTGTATAATTTCCATCAAAAGTATTCATAGTCATTTTGCTGTCGAAGTTTGGGAATTTCTCCAAAACGTAAGTCCCACACAAATTTGTTAAGCTGAATTATCCGTCCTTTATCATCGTAAAAGTACCGGACACTTTCATAGAAATAGTCATTATGATCGAAGTATTTTTCCTCGATTATTCTACCTTCAGGATTATACTCGTATTCCACACGATATACCAAGGTATCTTGAAGACCCAAAACATATGTTTGAACAAGTTTGTCCTCATCATTATATACCATATAATGCCGTTCTACTAATTCGTTAAAATAATCATACTTGTTCTTAGCTACTACTTTGGAATCTTCTTCGATTAACTCCAGAAAGTGATTTGGGTACCCCAATTGGCTGTACTCAACTTGCCAGAGAGCACCACTGGTGTTGAATATCCGGTTATTAGTTTTGGTAACAATCTTTCCTTTTGTATCATACTCTATTTCTGTATACTCACCTTCATTCTCACTTTTGATGACAACAGATCTACTGCTCAGGAGGTTCATATAATTGTAGTTTAGGGTTTCGATAACATCCGGGTTATAGTTTTTATTCTGTTTTCCCCAGAAAGTCATGTTCCCCTTATATATCACTTTGTGATAGACCTCACCATCATTGTTGTAATATCCGATGGAACGAGTCTTTAGCTTTAGAACGTTCTTACCATGTTTCTGGGAAACTTCGTAGCTCTTTTCGTAAACTCTGGTTGTCCCTTTGTATTCGTTTCCAGCCTGAGCATACACAACAGAAACAAAAACGAATAACAAGATTATAAATAGTGCTCTTTTCATATCAATCTCCCCATTAATAAGGATAAAATTGGTTTTCGCCAAGTGAAGGCTCTTCTATTGGTTCTGGTCCGCGACTAAGATATAGACGGACAATTGTGTTCTTTTTTACCTTTGTACCTTCGTTTGGAATACTTTGGATTACGGAGTTCACTGGATAACTCTCTGAATATGTGGAATCTGCAACTATGGACTTTAATCCCATATTTCTTAACAACAGATATGCTTGCTGGTAATTCATCCCCAATAAACTGGGTAAATTGACAACCTTGGAGCCTTTACTAATGACCAGATAAACTGTTCCATCAGGTTTGATCATGGTTCCGGGACTGGGTTTCTGCTCCAAAACAGTTTCCAGCTTGGCATCTTCGGACCATAAGGAGTCCTTGACTACTACATGGATTTTGCTTTCATTCAAAATTCTCTTAGCTGAACTAACGCTGATCCCGACAACGTTTGGAGTTTCAATATCCTGAGCTCGACCCAGGATAACAGGATAAATTAGCTGGCTGGATACAAAGGCTGTCACTATAATAATACCTAGTCCGATCCCAACCAGATATAGAGCCTTTTGAGTCGTGAGCTTATTCATAAATCCCACTATTTTTGTTTGATGAGTTTTGCTGCAAATGCACCATCCATGTTGTGTTTGAATGGTATGGTTTTCATGAACCCATTTTCTGTATATTTCTCGGGAATGTGTTTAGCTGCATCTACAAGAGAAAACTTTCCATTTTGTGCGAGAAACTTTTTGATTTGCTCTTCATTCTCTGCTGGATTCATAGTACATGTAGAATAGACCAGACATCCTCCGGGAGTTACAAAACTTGCTGCATAGTTCAGGGCTTTTTCTTGAAGTTTAACCAATTCATCAATATCTTGATGTTTTTGCCAGCGGAGATCGGATTTACGGCCAAAAACACCCCATCCTGAACAAGGTACATCAACAAGTACACGATCATAAGCTGGTGCCAAAGGTCCATATTTGAAGGCATCAGCAACCACTATTTTGATATTCGATAACTGTAGTCTATCTGCCGCTTGCTTCAAAAGTTTCATCTTATTGGGTATTTTGTCCACGGCGATGACTTCACCAGTATTTTCCAACTTCTCCGCTATGTAGCTACATTTACCTCCAGGGGCTGCGAACAAATCCAATACATTTTGCTCAAGTTGAGGATCCAGTAGTTCGACTATCAGTGCTGCTGATGTATCTTGAACAGAGAAATATCCTTCGGAAAATGCTACGTCATCCAATACTTCTTCTGACTGTGATGTATAAAGCATGTTCTCTGAAGCCTCAGAAGGTGTGAGTTGGATATTTCGTTTGGAAAAGTATTGAATCAACTTATCAGAAGTCGTTGCTGTTCGATTTACTCTGATATGCAATCGAGGTGATTCATTGAAGAATATTGCAAGGTATTCTGTATCATACTCACCCCAAAGTTGGATCCATTGCTCTACCAAAGCCACCGGATAGGAATGCTCGTATGCAATTCTGGCAATTGGGTCTGTGGGATAATCAAATTTGGGATTCCTAAGGTAAGCCCTGAGAACTGCATTAACAAATCCCGCTCCGTTATCTCCGATTATGGTTTTGCTCAATTCAACAGTCTCATTCACTGCAGCGTGCTCGGGGATAGAATCCAGATACAGCACTTGATATAGTCCCAAATACAGCATCACCTTTATCTTGAGATCGGTAGATATAAACTTTTTGGCATCTGTATAAAAGCTCAGGATATACTCCAACTTTTGATAGTACTTGATAATGCCTTTCACCAAATGATAATACATCGCAACATTGGCATTTGCTTTCTTTAGTTGTTTTGCCTTTTGATGCAGTAGTGTGTCCGAGTATTCATTATCCTTCAGGATCTTTAAAACAGTGTGGTATGCCTCTTGACGAACGTCCATATTTATTTTCTTTTTTGATATATCCTTTTTATAGCCTCTTTAATGATCTGCTCTGTAGGCAAATCAAAAATATCGGTTGGCATCAGTCCCAACTCCTTTCTAATCTCTTTGATGTTAAAACCAAGAGATTCCAAGGCACTTTCCACTTCCAAAACTCTGTGGTCGGAAACAATATAATCACTTTTATCAAGCT
Source organism: uncultured Candidatus Cloacimonadota bacterium (assembly GCA_964634275.1). Taxonomy (GTDB): domain Bacteria; phylum Cloacimonadota; class Cloacimonadia; order Cloacimonadales; family Cloacimonadaceae; genus CAZZCS01. The sequence goes on from CAZWIS010000009.1 coordinate 60,394, forward strand.
GGTCAATCAGTTTTGATACGTCGTCTTTAAGCTCCAAAATAAGTCTCATAGCCGACTTTTTTCCCAGACCAGGCACTTTGGCTATTGTGAAGTCTTCTGCTCTTTGAATAGCTTTGATAAACGCTGGAATTGTTAATGTCGAGAGAACAGATAGAGCGATTTTTGGTCCGATCCCACTAACCCCGATAAGCATCAAAAACAGTTCTCTCTCTGGCTTTGTAGCAAAACCATAAAGACGGATATCTTCCTGTGATACATGAAGATGTGAATATAAGGTACAATGTGAACCAGGTAACGGTAATTCTTCGTATGTACTTAGTGGAATTCGTAATTCAAATCCTATTCCGGTACAATCTATTATGGCCGATACAGGATATTTTTCCACCAAAGTTCCTACCAATCGATCTATCATGCATTAAACCTTAGCTTGTGATAATGACATACTGCAACAGCCAAAGCATCCGCAGCATCATCTCTCAGCTCAGCACTTTGGAGCTTGTACATTCTATCGATCATAAATCTTACTTGCTGTTTCGTAGCGTTTCCATTGCCCACAACGGCTTTTTTTATTTCCCGGGGACTATACTCAACCAGGGGTATGTTTCTCTGTGCCAGGCTCAGGAGTATAACACCCCTGGCATGACCAAGGGTGAAAATACTTCTGATATGTTTGCTAAAAAACATACTTTCAACTGCTGCAAAATCCGGGTTGAATTCATCAAGAACAGCACAAAGCTTACCATACAGATTTGCCAGTCGCTCTGGCATTGGTCTCTTATCGTTTATATCAATCACATCACATCCAGCAGCAAGAACCGTTCTTTTCTCATACTGTAAAAGCCCATATCCACAGAAACGACTACCAGGATCAATGCCGATGATTATCACTTTTATTCTTGATTTAACCGAGCCATCACTTCGTCTGAGAATTCAAAATTGGCATAGACTTTTTGAACATCGTCTATATCTTCAAGCATATCGATAAGCTTCATCAGTTTATCAGCTACTTCATCCGCCATCACAGAATTCTTTGGTATTCTTGTTAGCTCAGCATTTTCTATTGGAAAGCCAAGTTGTTCTATATTTCCCAAGACAACATGAAACTCACCAGGAGCAGTAAACACATCATAATACTCTCCATTCAATTCTACATCATCTGCCCCAGCTTCCAATGCTTGCATGATAAATTCATCCTCATCCAAACCAGCAGAAGGAATATTCATAAATCCTTTCAATTCAAAATTCCAGGAAACCGCTCCATTCTCTGCAAGCGATCCACCATATTTGGAGAATATATGCCTTAGTTCTGCTACCGTACGATTCTTATTATCCGTCATGCAATCGACAACGATCCCGACACCGTTGTGTCCATAACCTTCGTATGTGATCTCTTCATAGGCGGCACCCTCAATTTCTCCAGTACCACGTTTGATAGCACGCTCTATATTATCTCTGGGCATGTTTTCTTTTTTTGCTGTAGCAATAGCAGTTCTAAGACGAGGATTGGTCTCAACATCTCCCCCACCAGATTTTGCAGCGAGAATAATTTCCTTTACCAATCTGGTATAGATCTTCCCACGTTTTGCATCAGTTGCAGCTTTTTTGTGTTTGATTGTACTCCACTTATTATGTCCGGACATACACTACCTCTTTATCATTAATGCTTTTTGTCTATGTGTTAATAAAAACTCTGTGGAACTTTGTGTCAAGAACGAAAAAAGGAGGCGATGACTATCTCGCCTCCAATTATATTCTATGTCTATGGTTCTGTAATGTTATTATGAATCTTGTTCCTGGTAGGCGGCAACAACTTTTTGTGTTATGTCATCCGGAACTTTCTCGTAGTGCGAGAATTTTTGTGTAAAACGTCCTCTACCTTGTGTGAAAGATTTGAGCGCCGGGAAGTAATTGAACATCTCAGCGACTGGCATCTGGGCTGTGAGATATTGCTTTTTCCCACGCTGTTCCATACCCATGATACGACCGCGACGAGTGGATATATCTCCCATAACGTCACCCATATACTCAGAAGGTACAATTATTGTTACTTCGTGGATTGGTTCCAATAAAATCGGTTTGGATTTTTGGAAACCCTCTTTGAGAGCCATTGAAGAAGCAATCTTAAAAGCCATTTCTGAAGAGTCAACATCGTGATAACTGCCATAGTAGACTTCGACACTAACGTCCACAACCTGGTATCCTGCTATGATACCTTTTTCCATGCTTTCGACCAAACCTTTTTCTATGGCAGGAATGAAGTTCGAAGGAATCACACCACCAACAATGGCATTTATAAACTTGAACCCTTCTCCGCGTTCAAGAGGTTTGATTCTAAAATAAACTTCACCATACTGACCACGACCACCAGATTGCTTCTTGTGTTTGTATTGAGACTCAGCACTACCCATGATGGTTTCTTTGTAAGGAATGCGCGGTTCTTTCATTAATGCTTCGACTTTATAGCGATTTTTTAGCTTTTTTAGAACCAATGCGAGCTGCTGTTCACCCATTCCGGCAATCACGTTTTCATGTGTCTCTTGATTGAGTTCTGCTGAGATAGTAGAATCTTCTGCGATAATTCTTTGTAGGGCATTACCAATTTTATCTTCATCAGACTGATTGGCTGCTCTGATCATTTGCCAGTATGTATGTGTAGGCATTTTTACTGGTGGCAGACAGAATTTTGAGTTTGGAGCGACCATAGAATTCATAACTTTTGAGTTCTTTAGCTTTACAAGTGCTCCAATTTCGCCTGCTCTCAGTTCTGTAGTATCATGACGGTTCTTCCCAAGCATTAGATACATGTTTCCGGCCTTGTCCTTAGCATCCTTCTCTGGAATATAAAACTCTGTACCTGTCTTGATTGCTCCTGAAATAACTCTGACATAAGTAAAATCACCCATATTAGGATCAGCATATAGCTTGAATGTATAACCTAATAAATCCCCCGTAGGTGAAGCGATTATTGTCTTAATCGCATCGCCTTCCAAGACATCTATTTCATTTGCATCTGCAGGTGACGGCAAATATGATATACAGGCTTGAATGAAAGCCATAACACCAACGCCTGTTACTGCAGAACAAGCAAAAGCAGGTATTAAATCCCCAGAAGCTATTGCTCTTTTTAATCCAACAATAAGCTTGTCTTCGGGTAATTCCATGTTTTCAAGAAACTCGTTTAGTAAATCCTCATCAGTTTCTGCTACAGCCTCCATAAGATGCAAACGAGCGTCTTCCACTGCGTCTTTCATGTTCTCGGGAACTTCAGAGATACCTGAGGGACGGATTGCTTTTTGAGTAATTACATCCACTACACCCTCAAATCCGCCTTCTTTTCCAATAGGTATATGAATCTTGACAGGAGATATATCAGTATTCTCGTGAATAGCTTCGAGAGTTTTATCGTAATCAGCATGTTCATTGTCCATGCGATTTACAAGTATTACTTTACCTTTCTTTTTGCCTTCTACCTGCTCAAGCCCAAGCTCCAGACCAACTTCAAACCCACCGGCAGCATTCGCAACTAAAACTACATTTTCCACTGCAGGTATTGAGACAATGGCATCTCCTATAAAATCCGGATACCCAGGGGCGTCTAATAGATTGATTCTATGATCATCATGATTTATATATCCAATACTAAGCCCAAGACTCATTTTACGGGCTTCTTCTTCAGGATCAAAATCCATTACGGTATTACCTTCATCAATCTTGCCTATTCTGGTGGTGGCTTTGGTCAAAAAGAACATTTGCTCTGCAAGCGTTGTCTTGCCTGCTCCGCTGGCACCCATCAGCAAAAGATTGCGTATCTTCTTCATGTCATATACTTTCATCTGTGCCTCATTTCCTCTTATATTGTAATCATTTTTTACGCTACAAATAGTAGAAAGCAAGGATTTTACAGCTCGTGCTATTGTCAAGACAATTCACACGTGCTTTTATCTTCCCCGCGTGAGATGATTTGATGATTATAGATTCATTACGAAGTGCTTTGTGAGATCTCTATTTTTTTTGGCATAAGGAACGGATATTGCTTTTTGCTATGCCATTCATGAAATTCATAAAATTACTTATATATCCGGATGGAGGAACTTGATGTTTAATAGATATCGCAGCGTTGTACTGATTCTCGTGGTTGCACTGTTAATGATTGGTGGCTGTGCGAAGCGGAGCACATCATGGCAGGAAAACACAGTGTTGGAACTGATCAAGCAAATCCCAGTTACAGGGAACCCTTATGATATATCGATAGGGAACAATAATGTTTATGTAGCACTTGATCAGTGCGGCTTTGCTATTGTGAACATGGATACTGGAATCAAAACTTGGTATACATCCATGTTTCAGGAAAGTGATGGCTCCGTTGTAGACTTTATTCGCATCAGAAACATAGCTGTTGTTCCTGAACATAATCTTCTATTCGTAAATGAAACAGATGGTACCGACGAAATCAAAATGATCAATATTTCAAACATGGATACCCTTACAGTGTTTGACGCAATTGTAGGCAGCACACAGGATATCAGGAATATGCGCTTTCGGGCTATCCAAAACCCGACAGGCAGATATACCGTCGAAGCCCTTTTTACGATTGGACGAAAAATCAATTATGGAGTATATGATGGGGTGGCGAATATATGGTTTGGCATCATCCAAGATATCTACACTCCAGTTACTGCCGATGGAGTTGATTTCGACGATGATTACTTCTATGTAGCAGCCAATCAAAGGGGATTGTTGATATATGAACGTGCCACCTCTCAGCTTGTGGGCGAAATATCGTTAAAAGGTGAAGCTCTAAAGGTAGATGTTTTAGGTGATTATGCCTATGTAGCAGCACGGCAAGGGGGAATGCATGTGGTTGACATCAGAAACCATGCTGCACCAGTTTTGGTTAGCAGTTTTGATACTGTTGGCTATGCAACGAGTATTGATGTCCATGATAATCTAGCTGCAGTTAGTTCTGGTAGTGGAGGAGTATATCTCTTTGATATCACAAACCCTCAAAAGCCTAAACTGATGCAACGGCTCACTTCGGCAGGATATACAAACAAGGCACTTATACATGGGAATAATCTGATTGTAGCCGGTCGCGATGAAGGAATACTAATATATCGGATTGATCGATAAAAAAGAAGAAAAATAATATAACCTGGAGTCGGCTCCAGGTTTTTTAATATAGAAAATAAGAATATTTGAAGGTTAAAATGAAAAAAAGCAAACTACTAAGCCTGTTTTTTACCCTCGTGTGCGTGTTGTTGACTGCCGCAGAGCATGACATTCAAAAACCTCTGCAAATTATGTATCAAAGTAGTTCCAAGATCGAGCTGGGTCTTAATACCAGGAACTATGAGATTCGCAATCTGGGCTTACTCGGAGAAGAATTCAATGCAATCGACATTGAAGGTTTTCATACTACTTCTGAGGAAGGAATGCCTGAACTACCTTTTTACACCACTTCTCTTGCAATCCCTGCGCAGGGAGACTATTCCCTTCGAGTTACAGAAAGAAACATCAAAACTATCAGCAATGTAAAAGTTATACCCTATTTAGACGATGTGAACGCATTTAACAGGAATTCTTACTCTGATGTAGGCATATACCCCACTCGCGTTGTTGAATCCAGTCAACCAGCAATATTGAGAGATTTTCGGATAATACAATTGAGTATTTATCCGATCCGTTGGGATTCAGATACAGGAAACTTAATTGTAACAGAAGATATTGATATTACGATCGATTTTAACAACAACCCATCTCTCAACGAACTTCCTGAATATGAAGGATACTCCCCAGTTTTCGAAAAACTATATGCCAGCGTAATCGATAACTTTGATTTTTACCGAATTGAAAACATAGCTCCGGTTCATCCCAGAGTCCTTATAATACATGGGAATACTACCGATAATACTTTTCACCAGTTATTGAACAATTTTGTAGCTTGGAAGAGACAGAAAGGATTTGATGTGAATGTCGCAAGTACACAAATTGCTGGATCATCCAATACAGCCATCAAAAATTATATTACTACTCAATACAATAATGTTAATACCCGCCCAGACTTTATTATTCTTGTGGGCGATACTTCAGGATCATTTGCGGTTCCTACGTGGTATGAATCATATTCATCATACAATGGTGAAGGAGACTACCCATACACCCACATTGTCGGTGGAGATTTACTTGGTGATATATTTATAGGTAGATTATCTGCCGAAAACGTATCGCAGTTTGATGTGTTACTTACCAAAATATATGCTTATGAAAAGAATGTGTCCATTGTCCCTGGTCCTTCTGGATGGTTGGACAGAGTCCTATTGATAGGAGATCCAAACAACTCTGGTATTTCAACAATTTATACAAACAAATTCGTCAAGGAACGTGCCAAATATGCAAATCCAAACTATAGTTTCATAGAAAACTACAGTAGTGGATTCTCTTCCACCATAAATCAAGGGATTAACCAAGGTGTAGCCTTTTTTAACTATCGTGGATACATAAACATGAGTGGGTGGAGTCCATCATCAACTCTCACTAATGGATTTAAGTTGCCTCACTCCGTCATTATTACTTGCTCAACTGGCTCGTTTGCCGGCAGTTCTCCAGCAACAACAGAAGCGTTTGTCAGATTGGGAACCTCAGCTACTCCCAGCGGAGCACTAACAGCAATTGGAATGGCCACTTCAGGAACTCATACAGGTTTTAACAATTCATTAACTGCTGGAATTTTTGATGGTATTTTCACTCACGAAATGCGTACCATGGGAGAAGCCCTCCTGGCAGGAAGAATGAATCTTTATAATGTCTACCATATTCAGAATCCAAACCAGGTAAACTATTTTGCTCACTGGTGCAATTTGATGGGTGACCCCACTGTGGAAGTTTTTGTGGGCATCCCAAAGGAAATGCTGATCAATGCCCCATCAAGCATCCCAATGGGTACACATATGGTAGATGTTCTTGTTACAGATGCATCAATGTTGCCTATTAAATACGCTGCCGTCACCATTTATAGTATAGACTCCTCATCTGTCGTCAGCAAAGGTTTTACGAATGAACTGGGGCAAATCTCTTTGCTACTACCAGATGGGCTTTTTGGGGCACTTACTTTTACGGCATCTAAAGCCGATTGTAAACCAGTGCAACAAGCTTCAGAAATAGACGCTACTGGATCATTAGTGTTTGAAAGCTTCACTATCTCTGATAGCCCTTCAGCTAATACATCGGGGAATAGCAATGGAGTACCTAACCCTGGAGAAACTGTGGCTATGACGGTCACGATCAAAAACACCACCAGTGAAACTATTAGCGGTATGAATGCTGTCCTCGTTACAGCAGATGCACACGTTAATGTTTTGGATAGTCAATCGTCATTCAATCCAATCATACCAGGTGAGTTTGGAAGCAATGTGCTGCCTTTTAGGTTTATCATAGGTAATAATCCTCCAACTGAACATGATATCAGATTTGATCTCATTGTTACCGATAATGCGGCTAATTCTTATAACATCCCGATCCATGTTCTTGCGATAAATGCAGAATTGGTGATCCAATCCATGTCGATCACAGCTGGATCAAACTCTGTGATAGACCCGTCTGAGAATGGCTTTATCAGCATTACTATTCAGAATATTTCGACTCTTGACATCGACGACATCACTGCCGAATTACGCTCACAGAACGATCTGCTGGTAGTTACAGACTCTCTATCATACTATGGAACCATTCTTGCCGGTAATAGTGTTAATTCCACTGCAAACTTCATGGTGTATGCCCGCCCTCAGCTAATTCCAGGCATGCAGATACCTATGGTACTGAAGATTTACAATAGCAATGGATTCGAGCAGCATCGGTATTTCAACCTCCAGATTGGAACACCTACTGTCAATACTCCCTTGGGACCAGACTCGTATGGATATTTTATATACGATTGGACGGACACAGCTTTTCCTGATTGCCCAGTGTATGACTGGGTTGACATTCACCCATCTCTGGGTGGTTCTGGAACATTAATTCCTCTTAACGATTCCGGTTATAGCGGAGAAGGAGATAGCACCAGTGCTCAAGCGCTGTCTATCGTAGATTTACCATTTACATTCGGCTTTTATGGAATTGACTACAATCAGATAACCGTATGTTCTAATGGCTTTATTGCTATGGGAGTTACGGAGAATGCGGAGTTTCGTAACTATCGATTACCGGGTCCATTGGGTCCTTCTCCCATGATTGCTCCTTTCTGGGATAATCTGGTCATTATTCAAGATGCTGGTGTTTACGAATATTACAACACTACTGAAAACACATTCATTGTCCAGTATCATAAGCTGAGAAATGGATATAATAACTCTTCATTGGAAACGTTCCAGGTAATTTTCTATGATCCCCTGTATTATCCGACAGGAATGGGGGATGGAATGATAAAGATACAGTACAAAGATTTCAATAACGTCGATATTGGAAGTAGCGGTTATACCCCACACCATGGAAATTACAGCACTATTGGGATAAAAGACCATACTAATACCAGAGGACTCGAATACAGTTACAACAATCAGTATCCTACATGTGCAGCTCCGCTTAGCAACCAAAAGGCATTACTTATAACTACAAAACCAGTCTTGCATCAAAACGCATATTTGGTTATATCCGAAACTGTCATCAATGATGCTAATGGAAATGGTAAAATTGAGCCCGGAGAGAACGTCGAGATTGGATTCAAACTCAGTAATCTTGGAATGAATTCAGCTACCAACGTAACTCTGAATGTCTCTGTGAACAATAGTTATGTAACTCTATTGAACGGAAATTCCATTTATGGAAACATTGCTGGAAGCTCAGTAGGCACAAATATCCAACCCATCATGCTATACATATCACCAAACATTCCAGCTGGACAGATAATAAACCTGATTTGTGTTATATCCATTGACGGTAATTCATGGTCATACAGTATAAATCTGGGAGTCAGTAAGCCTGCCATTGAGATTTCATCTGTATTCATCAATGATCTGTATGGGAATTCCAATGGCATCGTAGAACCCGGTGAGACATTCAAATTGATATTGAACTATTCGAACATTTCCGAAGTTGAAGCACGTGAAGTTACCAGTAATTTGTTCTGTAGTGACGAACGTATTACTATCCACAATCCTGAATTGCTTTTGAATGAAATTCCAGTTTCTAAAAGCATCCAGGCAGTATATCAGGTATCAGTTTCTGACCAGTTCCCCCTTGGTAGCTACGCTACTTTCTACCTGACTTATCTGGGCGACATGCTACCAGCCCAAAACCAGCAGATAGTCATTAGCTGCGGTACTACTGGCATGAATTCTGATTTCGAACAAAATGACGGTGGATTCGTTCCAAGTCCCACAACTAATGGTTGGGAATGGGGTGTATCCACATATTCAGGAGCTCATTCCGGATCAAGAGTCTGGGGAACAAGATTGAATAGCCAGTATCCAAATAACGCTACCTATTCTCTCACTTCTCCATCAATATATATTGGACAAAACTTTGTATTGGAGTTTTATCACCGATACGATTTGGAAAGTAGTTACGATGGCGGAAACCTGAAAATCAGCACCGATAATGGAAGTACTTGGACTCTGATTCATCCGGAAAATGGATATACCCATTCTTACTTGCCAGCGCTTGCTGAAGCTGGTTTTAGCGGCAGTTTACTCAATTGGACATTAGTGAGATTCAACCTTTCACAATATCAGAGTTCAAATGTCAAGTTCAAATGGACTTTCGCCTCCGATGGAATGATTACTGGTCAAGGCTGGTTCATCGATGATGTCGTCACAACTGGGCATGTTGGCTTTGCCTCAATGATCAATGGTGCAATTAGTGTTAGTAACGATCAGTTTGAACCTCAAGTGGCTATTGTTGCCGCTAATAATGGAATGGCTGTCCATCCAGATTCAAGTGGAAATTATGAGCTGTTTTTACCCGAAGGAAGCTTCTCCGTAACAGCCAGTAGCCCAGGGTTTCAAGCAGTATCCTCGGCAATGCTTTCCACTGGATTGAGTAACCCTATAATCGTCCAGGACTTTTACTTAGGATTCCTGACTCCCCCATCTGGAATTGATAACGTCCTGGCAGAAAGTGTACTTACAATTAACTGGCAACCTCCCTATGAACCGGAGTTTGTCCCAGTAGGGTACCGAGTATATCGAAAACTTAATGTCGATAGATTCGAGCAAATAGCACAAACTACTTCAACTGTTTACACAGAGCAATTGACAAACATAGGCACATACAAGTACTATGTCACCTGTGTTTACAATGAAGGTGAAAGCTTACCATCGGAGATTATTGCGTTTAACTATCCCATTACGGATACAGAACCAAATAATCAAGTACCACTTGTAACTAAGCTGTACCATAATTATCCCAATCCCTTCAACCCTTCTACGACTATAGCTTTCTCGCTCAAGTCCCCTGGTAAGGTCAAGTTATCAGTTTACAACCTCAAAGGGCAGTTGGTAACTAACCTTGTAAATGAACAAAAACCAGCTGGAATGCATAGTATCACGTGGAATGGACGGGATTCAAACAATAAAGCAGTTTCTTCTGGGATTTATCTGTATCGTTTGGAGACAGATACATACACACAGACCAGAAAAGCAATGTTGATGAAATAACCATTCTCCTCAAAGCCACAATAGGTGTAGTCTCAAAGCAATAGCTAAGGGACTTCACCTATTTTTTTCAAGCGTCTTTACCCACCCACTACCTTTTTATACAGATCACCGCCGATGGTCCGATTTTTCACTGGGCTTTTCACAGATAAATCTTGACTATTATTACTCTCTTATTGACTGGGAGATAAAAATGAGAGGATAGTTATATGAAAATAGCAATTCTGGTTTATTCAAAGACAGGTACGACATTACGTATGGCAAAGATGATCCTTGAAAGACTGAAACAGCAGGATCGTGAGGTAGACTTATTTGAAGTAGCTCCCGAGGGAGAGTATCAAATTGGCAATCCTGTCTGTAAGATTTCTGTTCTACCGGATCTGACGGGATACGATACAATAATCTGCGGAGGGCCCGTATGGGCTTTCAGGATTAATCCTGTAATTCATACCAGCATAACACTTATGAAAGACCTCAAAGGTAAGACCTTTATCCCATTTGTTACAATGGGCTTTCCCTTACCATTCATGGGAGGCAACAAAGCCATTAAGCAGATGACAGATATAGCCAGAGATATGGGAGCGAAATGCACCAAAGGCTATATTGTCTGTAAAATGCTACGCAATCACGAAATAGAAATGGGAAAAGCAGTACATTCCATTGTAAATACGTTATAAATACCCTATATCCCACCTTTTTAATTGGTCATTGGTCATATCTCGAATAGTATGTAATCGTATACATCGTTGACTTATGTCGAATAATCACACTGGAGAATCATATGAACGATAAACTAAACAAGATCTTTACTGAGATCAAACGAGGTTATGAGTGTAACCTTAGTCCCCGTGCTTTCCCCGATGCCAAAGCAAATCGATATAAAACAGAAGCTGGAGATGATATGCGCTCCCAGTTTGCCGTGGACAGGGATAGAATACTCTATAGTGGCGCATATAGACGTTATCATGGTAAAACCCAGGTCTTTTCCTTTACCAATCTCATCGACGAGGAAATGACCAACCGCAATCTTCACATCGCCTATGTTTCTCAGATATCAAGAACCATTGGCAAGTACCTGGGGTTGAATACAGAACTGATTGAGGCAATCGCCCTTGGACATGATTTGGGACACGCTCCCTTTGGTCATGACGGAGAAAAAGCTCTCAGCAATAGTTGTGTCGAGCACGGAATTGGGCATTTTCATCATAACATAGAATCACTGCATATTGTAGATCATATTTCGCGCAAGGGAACAGGTTTGAATCTTACCTTCCAGGTAAGGGATGGTATAATATCACATGATGGAGAAGTTCACAATACAGTATTGAAGCCCGAAACTGACAAAAATGAAGCAAGGATCAATGAATACATAGATACCAAAACCAAAGGCGGAAACTTGTTGTGGATGCCTGGAACCCTTGAAGGGTGCGTCGTCAGGATTACTGATACGATAGCATATATTGGCCAGGACATCGAAGACGCAATACGCTACAATATCCTGAAACGGGAAGATTTACCAAAGGAATGCACTGATTATTTGGGCAACAAAAACAGCCACATCATAGAAACCCTGATCAAAAGCGTGATTGTGAATAGTTATGATCAAGATTGGATAGCATTTGATGATGAGACTTCATACTACCTGCTGGAGCTCAAGAAATTCAATTATAAACACATATATACAGATGAAAACGTAAAGAAATCAAACAATATTATCTATCGCACCATGAGTATGATGTTTGATAAATACATAGATGATATCAAAATCGGTAACAAGTCATCCAAGATATTCAAACACTTCCTGGATCATAAACACAACGATTATCTGGATACGTTTTCACCCGCTGAACAGGTACGTGACTTCATAGCTACGATGACAGACCGTTATTACAACGAAGAAATCAAAGACTATTTACTCCCGTGGAAGTGGTAATGAGACCCGATAAGAATGAACTGATCCGCCTGCTTAGCCTCACCGAAAAATCAGAGATTGAATCCTTGTTTCATCAAGCCTATGAAGTTAAAAACCAATATGTTGGTACCGAAGTCTATTTTCGAGGAATAATCGAGCTGAGTAACATCTGTACAAAGAACTGCTATTATTGCGGTATTCGCAAAGATAACCCCAATGTTGAGCGATATATTATGGACTATGATGAGGTTATCGAAGCAGCATGGTGGTCTTATCAGCAAGGCTATGGTTCTATCGTGATCCAATCAGGGGAAAGAGAAGATGCAAAGTTTATCGATTTTATCACACAGATTCTCTTAGAGGTCAAAGCCAAAACTGATGGGAAACTGGGAATTACCTTATCTCTCGGTGAGCAAACCAGAGATGTTTATGAGAAATGGTTCAAAGCTGGTGCTCACAGATATCTGATCCGAATCGAGACGTCCAACCCTGTTCTATACCAAAAGCTACATCCCTCAGATCATAGCTGGCAGCGAAGAATAGACTGTATAAGGGATTTGAAAAACATAGGATATCAAACTGGTACCGGAGTAATGATCGGATTGCCCTACCAAAGTATCTCAGATCTTGCAGACGACATTCTCTTTTTTTATGATATGGATATCGATATGATAGGTATGGGGCCATTCATTCCGCATCAGGATACACCTTTTTCCAAGTATCTGGAAAACTACATTCCAGAAAACGCTCTGGAACAAGCCCTGAAAATGATAGCCGTTTGTAGAATTGCTCTCAGCGATATTAACATAGCTTCTACTACCGCATTGCAGGCATTGAACCCCACCGGCAGAGAAATGGGTCTCCTGGCCGGAGCTAATATCATTATGCCCAATATCACAGATACAAAGTATCGATCCAACTACAAGCTGTATAATGGCAAACCCTGCCTTGATGAAAACGCCTCCATGTGTAGAGGATGCCTTGAAAGCAGAATTAATAGTATCGGCGAATCCATAGGCTATAATAAATGGGGAGATTCAAAACACTGGAGCAATAGAAAGTAATAGCAATATCCAGAGATTCTAACCACTATTTTTTCCTGAGTCTTATACTGTAGGTCTATTTTGAACACATCATAACTAATCTTTCCAAGTTGTATAATCGATTGTAGGTCATATAGATAGAGGGAA
>CAZWIS010000010.1:0-71852 GCA_964634275.1 uncultured Candidatus Cloacimonadota bacterium
AGGGCAGTGAGTTCCAAGAAGCTGCTGCTTATGATCTGGCTTTGATGGATAATGGAAATGTCTTGATAACCTGCTCCTTATGTACATCTTTATTGAGTATACTCGAGGTTAATCCGGACGGAGACATCATAAATCGCACAAACCTACCCGGAGAGCATCATTTAAATTGGGCAGCAGCAATCAGCCGGGAAGGCAATAATCCGTCTTACCTTGTAGCCTATAGTCTTGGGGCATTCCCAAACACGACTACACACATCGACAGATTTGAAGACGGACAGTTTGAGCCGCTATACAGCATCCCGAATAGTATAGTGCAGAATACTCATTCAATGATTCTGGGACCGGACAGTATCTATATATGCGGTAGTCTTGGAATACATGGCTCCTTAGTAAAAATTAACGAGGCTGGAGATATTGTTTGGAGTTTCGGTTATCAGGGGGATAACCAGTATTATTTGGATGGTTTTGTGTCATATTCGACCGCCTTACTTGCTCTTGCTTCTGACGGCTGTGTATATTGGGCATGGGGGCTTAACGGTCAGCAGGTAATCATCAAATTGCTCCCCAATGGTCAGGTGCCGGTCGCAGATGAGCATCTGCTACCCCCAATCCACAGCATGGCTGCATATCCAAATCCGATGCAGGATCGTCTAAGCATAGTAGTCCATCCGGATGATCTGTCAAAAGGCAGTATGAACACGATAGGTATATACAATATAAAGGGTCAATTGGTAAGGTCTCTTCCGCTCAGCATGGGTGAAGCAGAATGGGACGGTAAGGACACCGCCGGCAGAGAATGTCCCACAGGTATTTACCTGTTGCGGCAGAGCAATGCCCGCGGCAGGATAAAAAAAATATACAAGACCAAATAAGGAGATAAGAATGAAACAGTATTTTTTGTTTTCGTTGCTATTACTAATGTCTATAGGTCTGCTTACAGGACAGACATGGATACGTAATTTCAATTATGGTGGATTATGCCCCGGGCCCTACGATAGTTCGAGATCAGAAGTCTGTAATGTTATCCCTGCAATAGGTGGTGGTTACCTATTACAAGGGTATGTTGCTTTTGCTTGGGGGGATATACCTGCCTGGGATTCAAATGTTTTCTGGAAGCTTGATGAAAACGGGGATATAATCTGGAGAAGAACAGGAGGGTCAGGCGGATCGTTTAACAGTATAGTATCCAATGGAATTGACAGGTATTATTGTCTTCGCACAGATTCGGGATATTCTACCCTATATATCTTCGACAACGAGTTAAACTGGCTTGGATACTATCATAATTATACTGCATCCTTGTACGACATGCAATATGTTGACGATGGTTTAATCTTTGCCGGAAGAATAGGCAACCAAGCTGTGGTACTTAAAACCGACTTCCAGTTTAATGTAATCTGGCAGAGTGATCCTTTCTGGGCTCATGGTTTTCATTTTCGTGCTATAGAGCCTTACGAGAATGACTGGGTTGCAGTTACACAAAGAAGTTTTTCGCAATTTGATGCTGTCGGAGACTCAATATGGACAGTTATTGACAGCGTAAACTTAACGAGCTTCTTTGATGTTGCTGTATCCTATAATGGCACAATTTACAGCCTCACTAGAGACGTAATCGGATACAAGCTTGTACGCGTCTGTTTGACTACTCAGTCATATGAGGTAGTGGCAAATATCAATCCATTAAACGGTAACAGTCCCAATCAATCGATTAGCTGTTTGCCTAATGGCAACATAGTGTATACTGGTAGAACCAGTACCAATCAGTTACTTCACAGCTATAGTCCTGATGGTGTCCATCAATGGAGTAGATCATACGACACCTTGGGGGCGATCTACTTTGGGACAGGCTCAAAGAACCTTTTGGTTATGCCCGACGGCAGTATTCTGTTTTGCATGCACCACGGTGCCACAGTTCTAATAAAAACCGACTCCAATGGCAATGTGGTTTCTAATGATGATCCTGTCGCTCCCGTACCTATGTCATCTATCACGTGTTATCCACAGCCCGCAAGCAGCAAGGTAATGATCTCTGTAAAAAGTGAACTGGTGGGTGATTTGGGATACAGCATTTTCAATATCAAGGGACAAAGAGTATATTCCGGCAAGATCAATGGACATCACAAAGAGCATAGCTTTGATCTTCCAAACGAAGCTCTGGTGCGCATGCCCAGCGGTGTTTACTTGATTAGTCTGGATCAAGGGATCAGAAAAATCGCCACTTCCAAGCTGGTAATGGTCAATTAAACTCAAGGAAGGTAAATCATGAAACAGCATTTTTTGTTTTCGTTGCTATTACTAATGTCTATAGGTCTGCTTACAGGACAGACATGGATACGTAATTTCAATTATGGTGGATTATGCCCCGGGCCCTACGATAGTTCGAGATCAGAAGTCTGTAATGTTATCCCTGCAATAGGTGGTGGTTACCTATTACAAGGGTATGTTGCTTTTGCTTGGGGGGATATACCTGCCTGGGATTCAAATGTTTTCTGGAAGCTTGATGAAAACGGGGATATAATCTGGAGAAGAACAGGAGGGTCAGGCGGATCGTTTAACAGTATAGTATCCAATGGAATTGACAGGTATTATTGTCTTCGCACAGATTCGGGATATTCTACCCTATATATCTTCGACAACGAGTTAAACTGGCTTGGATACTATCATAATTATACTGCATCCTTGTACGACATGCAATATGTTGACGATGGCTTAGTTTTTGCGGGTAAAGTCAATAGCCAAGCTGTGGTACTAAAAACCGATTTCCAGTTCAATATGGTGTGGCAGAGTGATAGCTTCTCAAATTATGGTTTTGGGTTTAACTCAATTGAACCATATGGCGATGGTTGGATTAGTTCCGCAAGAGGTAAATATGTTCACTTTACTGCCAATGGTGATACGATATGGACATATACTGCAGTGGATTACAACACAAGTTTGTTTGATTGCAAGGTGTCGCCTGATGATAACATATATATCCTAGGATACTACAAGTTGTGGAGAGTAAATACAGAACAACAGAGTCTTGAGTTAGTCGCTGATAGTATTCCCGCGGGTTACCCTCTCAACGAACTTGTTTCATTAGAAGCACTTCCAAACGGTAGTTTAGTATACCTAAGCAGATCGACACAAAACCAAATACTGCACAGTTACAGTCCTGATGGCATTCATCAATGGAGTAGATCGTATAACACGCTTGGAGCAATTTACTTTGGGACAGGCTCAAAGAACCTTTTGGTTATGCCCGACGGCAGCATTCTGTTTTGCATGTACCACGGTGCCACAGTTCTAATAAAAACCGATTCCAATGGCAATGTGGTTTCTAATGATGATCCTGTAGCTCCCGTACCTATGTCATCTATCATGTGTTATCCACAGCCCGCGAGAAGCCAGGTGATGATCTTTGTAAAAAGTGAATTGGTGGGTGATTTGGGATATAGCATTTTCAATATCAAAGGACAAAGAGTATATTCCGGCAAGATCAATGGACATCACAAAGAGCATAGCTTTGAGCTTCCAAACGAAGCTCTGGTGCGCATGACCAGCGGTGTTTACTTGATTAGTCTGGATCAAGGGAACAGAAAAATCGCCACGACCAAGCTGGTAGTGGTTAAATAAACTCAGGTGTCAACTTTGTAGTCAAGCCTATATCAAGCGTATATCAAGCCTATATCAAGCGTATTCGTGAATACACTTGATATGGGTTTGATACAGGCTAAAAATTGCTTAGAGTAGCGGAGGATTCCGATCCTCCGATCTTTTGTCGATTCGTATAAGTTTTGAGGTATTGTGTGATACTTAGCTTCGGAAAGCTACAAGACGGGGTTATTCTTAACTCCTGTAACGCTACTTGGAGGGTAGTTTCAGTAGTAGTTGGGTGGGATGCATCCTGATGCGCAATCACGAAGACAAGTAAGGATCCACAATTGCTTGCCTTTTTTCTTGACATGCTTTAAGCTTTTCAGATACTTGCAATATCATGGGTTATTAGTGTGTTTATGTACATTGATTGTCATAGTTTATTGAAATAGAGAGGTTTTAGATGTCCATTTTTGATTTTTTCGGTTTGATGGCAAATGATATCGCAATAGATTTGGGAACAGCCAATACGCTGGTATACAAGAAGCACGGTGGTATTGTGATCGACGAGCCATCGGTGGTGGCGGTTTCGACTGATAACAAAAAGATCATCGCCATTGGTTCGCAAGCAAAAGTGATGCTGGGCAAAAATCCGGATGAGGTTCGCGTAATCAAACCCTTGAAAGATGGAGTTATAGCCGATTTTCAGGTGACTGAGCTGATGTTGCGCAATCTGATCTTAAGAGCGCAAAAGAAGCGCTTATTGGTTCGTCCCCGTGTGATTGTATGTGTTCCATCCGGAATCACCGAAGTGGAAAAGAGGGCTGTACGTGACAGTGCCTTGCATGCAGGAGCCAGAGAAGTATATCTGATTTCGGAACCTGTGGCGGCAGCAATTGGTGCCGATCTTCCGATCGACCAGGCGTTTGGTAATATGGTCATGGATATTGGCGGTGGCACGAGTGAAATTGCTGTAATATCACTGTCCCATATCGTGGTTCACAATTCCATCCGCGTGGGTGGTGACAAGCTGGATCTGGACATTATCAGCTATCTGCGCAAAAAGAACAACCTTCACGTCGGGATTCAAACCGCCGAAAAGATAAAAATTCAGATAGGTTCTGCCTATCCGCTCAAACAGGAACTCAGCATGGATGTCCGTGGCAGGGATATTGTATCCGGATATCCGGTAACCATCAAAATCAGCTCCGAAGAAATCCGTGAGGCATTGTCCGAAACGGTCAGCAGTATGATCGATGCGATCAAACGTCTCTTTGAACGCACAGCTCCGGAGCTTTCAGCGGATATAGCGGAGCGAGGGATATTCCTGACCGGTGGTGGAGCATTATTAAAAGGACTGGATGAAAAGATCCGTAAAACGGTTGATTTGCCCGTGCATGTGGTTCCTGATCCGCTCGAATGCGTTGTCAAAGGTGCCGGGATGGTTCTTGATGATGTGGACCGTTACCGAGAAGTCTTGATAAAACGGATCGAAGACTAAGCACAGATAGAATTATCCACAGTCCCCCAAAAGGATCGAAATGCCGTTTAAAAAGTATGTTTTACCATTCGTACTGATACTGATAGCCTCGTTTTTGATGACTGGCAGTGGTATGGATCGGGTCAATAAAGCATCTCTATTTGGCAAGACAATCTTTTTCCCGATTACCAATTCACTGCGCTGGCTGGAATCTATCCGTCAGTTGCAAGAACAGGTCAACGCCCTCCAGATTCAAGTAGTGGATAACTCCCTCAAAAACCTCGCATTACAAAACGTCCTGCGGGTATATTCCTCGACAGAAGCCGTCGATTTGGGAGATGAAATCACTGATTTTGAGATAGCAGAGGTGATCGGCTATTCCGGTCAGTTTCACGAACGTAGCCTAATCGTCAACAAAGGTAGCTTGGATGGGATTTCGATTGATAACTCGGTAATTTCGGCAGTCGGAATCATCGGCAAAGTAATCCAGACAGCCCCTACCTATAGTATCGTTCTGCCATTGTCGAATCCCCAGTTTCAGCTTCCGATCATGAACCGCAATACCAGTGTTCAGGGAGTTCTTCAAGCTGATATCAGTGGAAAGATATCGATGAATCTGATTCGTTTGGGATCTGAAATCGCGGTGGGTGATACTGTCGTCACATCCAATCTATCCCGTCTTTTCCCAAAGGGTTATCCAGTGGGAAGAGTAGGCAGAATCAAGGAATCTCAGGATAATCTCTTTATCAGTGCGGAAATTATTCCATTTACCCTGATCGAGAATCTTGAGCACGTATTTATCCTCAAACAAAGGAAAACAAATGAGCAAAGCTAAGCAGCGGATAATCACAGTATATGGTTTTGATTACGAGAGAATACCACTCAAGACAAAGATTCTGGGTCCTCAAGACGAAGTTTCGGATATTTTCCGGACTTATGCACTTCCCTGGCTGAAAGAAGGGGATATCGTCACCATCAGCGAAAGCCCATTGGCAATAATGCAGGGCAGGGCAGTTCCGGTGGCAGAACTCAAAATCGGACTGCTTGCCAGAATACTGTGGCGATTTGTCGCAAAAGTACCCTATGGGATTGGACTGCGCGCACCTGCCAGTATGCAGTGTGCGATCGATGAATGCGGAGCCATCCGGATAATCCTCGCGGCGTTGATTGGAGGCTTGGGAAAACTGGTGGGTCGCAAGGGTGATTTCTATCGGATTGCAGGAATGCAGGCAGCCTTGATCGATGCTTCCGGAACATCTCCGGTGCCTCCATACCACGAGACTGTAATCAAAGGTCCTCTGCATCCGGAACGTGAAGCTCAGGCTTTGTATGACAGCTTTGGGTATCATGTGGCGGTGATGGACATCAATGATATCGGTGGCTGTTGGATGATTGGTGGCAGCAAAGGACTATCCCGCGAACTGATGGAAAGAGTCATGAATGACAATCCACAGGGGCAGGGTGATGAATTGACTCCTTTTTGTATAGTGAGAAAAGTGGATCGGTAAATGACCGGTAAGTATATCTGGACGATAATTCAGGGCATTGTCTTTCTCTATGCCCAGTTACTGATCATGCCGGCATTGGAGATTATGGGTGTAATCCCCAATATCTTGCTCCCATGGATGATTTATACCGTCTGGAAAAAACCTTTTACACTGGCTGTTGTGGTCAGTTTTCTGATCGCTTTGTTATACGACGTTACATATCCTGTTTTTTTTGGCATGCAGAGCTTTCTCTTTGTTCTGCTGGCAGTAGGAATAGATCTTTTTCGGATTCCCTTCGAGGAAAAGAGCGTCTTTGCCAGAATCCTTACCTTGATATTGGTCAATTTCCTCTATGCGATCCTGTGTTTTTTGGTTTTTGGCATGCAAAGCGGATTCGCGGGAACTCTGCTGAATGTTTCTATTGTGGGCTTCTTTTACAATCTCCTGATCAGCTTCGTCATTTTTTGGCTGATGATATTCCTGGCAAAACTGCGGATTGTAATCATTCATGAATAGCTTGTCTCCCATTCTGATCTTCCGCATAATCCTGGGAGCTCTGTTTCTGGTATTGGTAGGGGCTTTGTTCAGGCTTCAGGTGATAGACGGAGAATATTACAAAGTAGTCGCTGAGCGCAATTTTGTCCGCATCCGCAGAGTAAATGCCACCCGGGGAGAAATCTACGACAACAAATATCGGCCGATCGTATCCAATATCGCATCCCACAACCTGTATCTGGAATCAGGAAAAATCACTGATCTGGCAGCACTTGGCAGGTTTTTGTACAACAACTTTGGCTTGGATGAAACGGAACTGAAAGCAATGATCGCCCAAAACCGCTTTCGTACATACGAGGAAATCCTGATTGCGGATAACCTTAGCTACGAAACTGTATTGGAGCTTTCGGAGCAGATGAACTATTATCCGGAGCTGAACTTTCGCATCGGAACCACGCGCAATTATCTGTATCCCAACCATTTCACTGGATATGTAGGAAGAATCAACGAAAAAGAGTATAGCCTCTACCGTTCGGAAGACTATTCGATCAATAGCTATATCGGAAAAACAGGTTTGGAGAACTATTATGAAGTACTGCTGCGCGGAAAAGACGGACGCGAAATCGTGCAAGTGGATGCCTATGGAAGAAATCTGAACTTGTTCCGAACCGAAGGTGTGATCACTCCGGTCAATGGTTTGGGCTTGGTACTGACGATCGATAATGATATCCAGGATTTTGCGGAGCAGGCATTTCCAAGTGGGCAAAGAGGAGCGATAATCGTCATGGATGTCAAGACTGGTGGTATATTGGCTTATGTCAGCAGACCCCAGTATGATCCAAACGTCTTTATGCGGAGGATTAGTCCAGACGTATGGGCAAGCTTGAATACACCGGATAAACCGATGCTGGACAGGGTCATACATGCTGCATATCCACCTGGATCTGTGTTCAAGCCCATAACGGCATCCCTGGGATTGGAATCCGGAATTGTAAATCGCCATACTATGTTTTCTTCCTGTACGGGAGGATTGCAGGTAGGTAACAGGTTTTTCAAGTGCTGGTTTCACTCTGGCCATGGCAGGACTAATGTAGTCGATGCCCTCAAGGTTTCTTGTGATGTATATTTCTACGAGCTATCGATGAAGCTTGGGCTGGAAAACTTTTACAAGCATACCCTGGATTACAACGTTAGCAAAAAAACAGGCATTGATCTGCCAAATGAAAGAAACGGCTTTTTCCCCAATACTGCTTGGTACAGGAAAACGTTTGGCCAAAGGATCAGTATCCTGGGACACAAGGTCAATCTTTCCATCGGGCAGGGAGAGATTCTGACGACACCTTTGCAGATTTGTGCTCTGTATGCAGCGATAGCAAACAATGGGATGTGGATCCAGCCACACCTTCTGAAGAGAACAATAGGCAAGGGCAGGCTAACCAAGGAACAGGTATCGAAAGTAGAAAGACACCCCCTACCGGTATCACCTCAAAACCTGAGTATAATCCGGGAAGGATTGTATGCCGTATGCAATTCACCGGGAGGGACAGCCCTGCATGTAAAGGTGCCGGGAGCCACTGTCTATGGTAAAACCGGCTCCGCAGAGAACTCCATGGGAAAGGTTACTCATGCCTGGTTTGCAGCATATATTGTAAAGGAGAGCCCGGAAATAGCGGTAACAGTATTCCTCGAAAATGCTGGAGGTGGAGGTAGCGTCGCAGCACCTATCGCCAATAAAATCCTAAACTATTATGCTGGCAATATAGATTCGATCACGCGTCCAGTGCCACTGCCAATACGTTTGCGCAGTATAGAAGATCAGGATGAAAGTCCGGAGTCTGCTCCCGAAACCATACCCTATCCAGGAACAACTGAAACCGAGAATAACGATGTTTAACCGCAAAAAGTTCGATTTTACCTTACTGGCGCTGCTCATGATCCTGATAGTCCTGGGCTGTTTTGCTATCTTCAGTGCTTCCACCAGTAAGATCGGAGATAATATTACGACTCTCAATCATTGGTGGAAGCAGATAATCTTCGCCTCCCTGGTAGTGGGGATGTTATACGCGCTCTTGAAGCTCCCAATGCCAATCTTTGAAGTGTTGATTGTACCGCTGTATATCGTCAATATCCTGGCTTTGATCCTGGTGCTGTTCACTCCGGCGATCGGAGGTTCTCATCGTTGGTTTAGCATCATGGGGTTTAACTATCAGCCATCGGAAAGTGCAAAACTATTGACAATATTGATGGTATCCAGAATAATTGCAAAAGATCATGTGAGTGAACTGCGACAGATTCTTTATGGTTTTGCATTGGTTATTTTGCCGGTTCTGTTGATCCTGATCGAACCGGATTTTGGGACTACACTGGTTTTTTGGTTCAGTTTGCTGGCGATGTTGATCGTAGCTGGCGTTCCGCTTTTTTATGCGTTGTTGATCATCAGCCCGATTGTGAGTATTGTGCTTTCCATTCATTGGGTGGCATTGGCTTTGTGGCTGGTGGTACTGATATATTTGTTGATCAGATTCAGGTTATCATGGGTCACAATAACGGTATCTGCGATAATAAACCTGTTCACAGCATTGATAATGCCGGTTTTCTGGAACAATCTCAAGGATTACCAGCAGAACAGGATTTTGACCTTTATTGACCCCATGAGGGATCCATTGGGAGCCGGATATCAGATTATTCAAGCCAAGATAGCAGTGGGTTCGGGCTCAACCTTTGGCAAAGGCTGGCTGGAAGGAACACAGAAGAACATGAATTTCCTGCCGGAACACCATACAGACTTTATCTTTTCTGTGATCGGAGAGGAGTTTGGGTTTTTTGGTAGTCTGTTGTTGCTGACGTTGTTCTTTTTCTTCTTCTGGAGGATGATTCGTGCCGTATCCGAGCTCAAGATCAAGGAGCGACGGATTACAGCAGCAGGAATCTTGGCATATTTGATGTTTCAGAGCTTTATAAATATTGGGATGAATATCGGGTTGGTCCCCACTACGGGCATTCCCTTGCCTTTTATCAGTTATGGTGGATCAAACCTGGTGATCAATGCCATTGCCGTTGGTGTGGTATTGAAGTACTTAAACGAAAGAGGATTTATGAAATGAGTATCAAAAGAACTCTATTTCTGGCTTCTTGCATGATAGCATTGTTTTTGCTGAACTCATGCTTTATGGGTTCGTCTATCCTCTTTCTGGAGTCTGATACCATCGGCAAACCAAATCTGATTCTCAATCCGGGGTTTGATTCCGATCCCCAAGGTACTGGTTCTATGCCCCAGGGTTGGATGCTGATGGGCTCGGCACGAAGCACAGAAAAACAAATATGTTGCGACAAATCTGATTTTTTGACGGGGAAGCAATCGCTAAAGATCGAAAACTCAGGGAAACACCTGATGATTATCTCGGATGCTTTTCGAATCAGTGGTCAGGGTGGGTACTACGTCAAAGCTTCAGCAAAAAGTAGCTCGGTTCGAGGGCCCAGAGTCAGGCTCCACTTCATAGCCTATAATGCTGCCGGGAACATCAGAAATACCTTCAAAAGCAGCCTTTGGACAACCAGAGACTGGAAAAATACTACCATCAGCGCAGGTTTTCTAAAAAAAGATGTGAGCTTTGGCAGAGTCTTGATAATTGTACCTCCCACCGAGGATGAAACAATTTGGATCGACGATCTCGGCTGTTATGAAGTTCATCACTTTGGCATAAACTAATCCCCAGGGAGCAAGGCAATTGCGGGTACTGGTTCAAAGAGTATTGAGTGCCAGCGTGGCAGTGGACGGAGAATGCTGTGGCAAAATAGGTAAGGGACTCCTGGTTTTTCTGGGTGTCGGAAGGGAAGATACTCCCGCAGTTGTACCTGTTCTGGGTAAAAAGATAGCCGAACTGAGAATATTTGAAGACGAAAACGGAAAAATGAACCTCTCTCTATCTGATCTCAAAGCAGAAATCCTGATCATCTCCCAATTTACACTATATGCAAATTGCAGCCGGGGACGTAGGCCGGACTTTACCAACGCAGCGCCTCCAGACCTGGCGAAGGATATATATAATAAGATGTTAGACCACTTCAGACAGGCAGGATACAAGACCGAAGCGGGTATCTTCGCTGCCGACATGAAGGTGAATCTTGTAAACGACGGACCAGTAACGATTTTCCTCGAACAATACTGAGCCGGACTTATCTAAAAAAGGAGATCATTATGATAGATCAATTGAAAAAAATGACAGCCAATATCGCTGCAGATTATTTCGATATCCGATACGAAACACGCAAAACGGATAGGGTCATGATCAACAAAAATGAAATCCGTACCTGTGACTCAAATACAGGTGACGGCTATGTAATCCGGGTTTTGAAAGATGGAGCTTTTGCATCGGTATGTTTTACGAATCCAAAGCAAGCTGAAACGGCAATCCGCAAGGCTATGGAAAACGTGAAGGTACTGGCTCCAAATATTAGCGTACCAAAGAAAATAGCTCCTGCTCCAAAGGTAATTGATACCGTCAAAGCCCCTGTTATCGAAGATCCACGCTTGATCTCAATGGAAGAGAAGATTGCCATTACAAAACACTATTCCGATCTATTGTTTGAACAGCCCAAGGTGGCAAATATAGAGATTGCCTATGCCGAAGTATTTCGTAACAAGTTTTTCTACAACAGCGAAGGGAGCGAAATCAACGAAGAACTCGTGACTACCAGGCTTTCCGGAGGGATTATCACTCAGGAGGGTTCGCTCACTCAAACTGTTCGCTTTGCCTTTGGAGGCAGCAACGGGTTTCAAAAGTTACGAGACAGGGAAGAAGAAGCAATTGAAAAGGCAAAACTGGCAGAGGGGCTCCTAAAAGCCGAGCCCGTCAAAGCGGGCACATACAAAATGATCCTGAATCCCGGCATGGCAGGAGTATTCACCCACGAAGCATTTGGCCATTTCTCCGAAGCTGATATCATCAGAAATCTCCCAGCCCTCAAAGAAAAAATGAAAATCGGAACCAAACTGGGTACCGATATTTTGAATATTACAGATGATGCCACAATGGAAAATCAACTGGGATACTATCGTTACGATGACGAAGGAGTGGCTGTACGCAAAACCCAATTGATGAAAAATGGAGTTTTGACCGCCCGTCTGCATGATCGCTTTACCGCTGCAGAGATGGATGAACCTATCAGCGGACACAGTATAGCTGAAGACTACAGATATGCCCCGATAGTAAGGATGGGAAACATCTTTATTGTACCGGATAAACACAGCCTGGACGATCTTTTGGCTGCTATGGAAGATGGCCTGTACATAGGTGATCCAATGGGTGGACAAACTTCCGGAGAAAACTTTACCTTTGGTGCAAACTACGGATTCCAAGTAAAAAATGGCAAAATCTGCGGGATGATCCGGGATATAAACATCGTGGGCAACCTCTATGTTACATTGAACAATGTATGGATGATCGGAAATGACTTTGTCCTCAAAGAATCCGGAGGCTGTGGAAAAGGACAGACAAACATCCGTTCCTGTTATGGAGGACCGCATGTTCTCTTCAAACAACTGACCGTAGGAGGCAAATAATGGAAAAGCTCCTCAAACTCGCTATGCAAAAAGCAGATCAGGCAGAAGTATATTATACTGAAAATAACAAAGATAGTATTGAGTTCAACGACTCAAAGCTCGAAAATGCAGATTCAAGCCTCAGCTCCGGTATTGCCCTGAGGGTAATCAAAGACGGCAGGATTGGATTGGCACATACACGCAATCTTTTGGATCCGGCAGCCATGGTAGATCAAGCTCTCCTGGCAGCCAAAAATGGTATGAAGATCGGTTTTGACTTCCCCAATACTACGGAAGTAAAAAGCATTGATACTTTTGGTTTGGGTATCGAGAAGCTGGATAAAATGGAGCTGATTCACAAAAGTCAGGAGATGCTTGCTTATATCAGGTCAAAGACGGAAGGACAGATCAATGCAGGCATCGGCTTCAGCACCAGATCAGCCAGATTGATAAACTCCGCTGGGACGGATCTTTCCTCCAAACGCTCACACTTCCAGGTCTTCGCAATGATGATATTCCCCGGGACAGGCTCCGGATTGTATTGTTTCAGCCTTGGAAAGGACTATCAATGGCTCCAGCGGGATGAAATTGATGAGATGATCGAGCAGTTCAAAATCAGTAAAACTGAGTACGTGCCCGACACTGGAAAATATCCGGTAATCTTTAGCTTTAACAGTCCACATGCCTTAGTTTCCCGCCTGGAAGCAGCTTTCGCTCCCGTCAATATTCACAACCAGATTTCTCCATTGTGCAATCGGGAAGGAGAGATGATTCTCTCGACAAAGTTCAACCTCAGCCAGGAACCTCATGCTCCCAATATGATCGGCTCAACAGGATTTGATGACGAAGGAACTCCGACCCGGAACCTGCATTTCTTTGAAAAGGGTGTTTTCAAGGCGATTCCTACGGATCTGAACTATGCAGAAAAACTCAAACGCGAACCGACAGGAAATGGATTTCGCTTTGGAATCGGAACCATGCCAAGCCCGGAAACCACCAATCTATGCATCGGTACCGGAGATAAAAGCCTGGGGGATATGATCTCCAGCATCAAAAAAGGAGTATTGGTTCAGTCCCTGATGGGTGCCCATTCCGGGAATGTCCTGAACGGCGATTTCTCGGTAGGAGTATCTACCGGTTTTATGATAGTCGATGGAAAGCTCGTGGGACGGGTCAAGGATTGTATGCTGTCCGGGAACGTCTATGAAAGCTTGAATAACATAGCAGAAATAGAGAACAAGGCACAGAATTTTGGAACGCAAATGGTACCCTCGATTATGATTGATGGAGTCAGTGTCGCGGGAAAATAACCAGAGACCGTTCATATCCAAAGCAATATAAATCTGGATTGTGGCTATCCAATGCTACAATCCAGAAGACCGTTGAACATGTCCTCCTGTTTAACAAATCAGTGTCGTTTCAGCCAGTTTAAGCGCACAAAAAACGTTCATCTATACCCACCCACCACCCTTTTTGTATGGGGCGCTGCCCCATACCCCGATTATTCAACGGTCTTTCCAGATTATATCTATGTCCTTAAAGATCGTTGAACGGGTATTCCTGTATAACAGATCGGTGAGTTTTCAGCCAGTTTGAGCATACAAAAACAGTCATCTATACCCTCCCACCACTCTTATTGTATGGAGCGCTGCCCTATACCCCGATTATTCAACAGTCTTCCTTAGCCTGAAGACCATCTGCGGATCATGTTTGCTGATTACCCGGCGGCTATTACATGTGGGTGTGATGTGGCGTGGTTGCCAGCCATCATCCCCTCTTATCCCGCCAGATCGTAGCCGAATCCAATCAGGCAGAAAGTATCGACAATGATCGTATGGTATGTCTTCCTGCAAAGCAAATAGGCGTATTTTCAGTCTATCTAAGTGGATTAAAAGGTTGGAAAAAGGACATTCAAACAATGGAGCTCAATCTTAGGACTTGCCCGGAGAGGGTTCTCCATTCCCCCTCCAAAGCAAATCTATTATACCTGGGCACAGAATGCAACACCGAATCAAAAGCTACGCTGCTCGTATCCTCAATCTTTTGCATAACCACCCGCTTTCCTACAAAACGGAGCCCCCTTTAGTATGGTAAAAGGAGCAGGCATAGCTTGATCCGGTGCATACTAACGTTGCAATTATCGTGCTGAATCAAACAAAAGCAGTTAACAGTAACATAACAACAGGTTAGCTAAAATGAGTTGTCGGAAATCATAGTAAAAATTGCGTTAAAACGGAACAATCGTGGTAAAATATACCACGAAATACGGATAGCTGTAGCTTACAGGCTCAGAGTATCTGCTATTGTCTTATTCAGGCTCAGGACTATAAGCAGGGGACGATGTATCTAAAACAACGAATAAGACCGTTGAATAATCGGAGTATGGTGCAGGTCCCATACAAAAAGGGTGGTGGGTGGGTACAGATAGCTATTTTTGTATGCTCAAACTGGTTGAAAACACTCCGGTTTGTTATATGGAAGACACGTTCAAGGGTCTTTGAATTATAGGTTTAAAAAAATAGACCCGGATAGGCATCATCCACGTATAGAATTATCAGATGTCCAGAATCAGTCAGGGTTGTGATCATGTATCTATCTTCATCAAACTCCCAGCTCAGCTCCATAATATCTGGATCGTAGTATGGTTCGCTATTGTGGATTGCTACCAATTGATCTATGATTTCTCCGATCTGATCCTGATTTTCGATAGTATAAATAACTGCCCATCCAGCAAGGTCATATTCGTTCTCTTCATGTATCAAAGAGATGTTCAGGAGGTTTGGGATGGAAGAGTTGGTGTAGGTCTTGGAGATTTCATCCTGAGTGCTAAAGGTAAAGCCTTTTGACTTTAGCATCGCTTCTGCCCTTGCAAGCGGAAGCTGGTATTCCAAATCGAACATCCCGACTTGGGCATTGATAGAAACCGTGATCATGATCATCATCAGCCATAATAAGAATCTGTTCATAATACCTCTACTATTTGATGGAGATTTGGGACGGGGTTAAACATCATTTATCGAACCGAAATAGATTTGGAAAGCGGGAATCGTAGTACAAGACGATTAGTTCATCAAATTCACTATACATTACATGGACGGTGCGGGCATCGGTCAAAAACCAGATAAGCTGCTCTGTATCGGTGTCATAATGATTGGTTTCCCCATACAGTTTCTTGAGCGTATCAAGGACATAGCTGTCGTTTTCTGCGGTGTTTTCCTTGCTGTATTTGACCAGCCAGCCTGCAAGTGTCTTGTTTTCGGGACTGACTAACAGGAGAATGTTTGTAACGTGGATATTTGAGCTACTGCGGTATTCGCCGATATTCGCCCTGCTGTCAAAAAGTTCAAATCCATTTTCCAGCATGATCTGATGAGCAGTTTCGAGAGGAGCATCATAATACAGATCAAAAAGCCCCCCCTGTGCACACAAACCGACAGCCAGCATTAGCATAATTGCCATCAAAATTATATCTTTCATCGAGTTAGCACCTTATTACGTGTAATCGTTTGCATTATATATGGTACTACTACATCCCGTCAATAAAAATCGCACAAAATAGCTGATTTCAGAAGCTGATGGGTACCACAAGCTATTTATAAAGATCGTTGAACGTGTCTTCCTGTAAAGCAAACCGGAGTGTTTTCAGCCAATTTGAGCGCACAAAAACAGTCATCTATACCCGCCCACCACCCTTTTTGTATAGGGCGCTGCCCCATGCCCCGATTATTCAACGGTCTTTTATACTTTGATATCCCAAATTTCAGTAGCGTACTGCTTGATCACTTTGTCCGAGGAAAAATACCCCATATTTGCCACATTCAACAGTGACTTCAGGTTCCAAAGCTCCATGTCGTGATAGTCTTTATCAAGCTTTTGCATTATACTGCAATAGGCTTCAAAATCGGCCATCAGACAATATTTGTCCTTGTGGATACCAAGTTCATCAAGAATGGGATTATACAAATGAGGTTCGGAAGGGTTCAGTGCCGCAGAACGGATAAAATCTATAATAGCCTCAAGATCAGGGTTGTTGTAGATGTAGTTTCTGGGATCGTAACCAGCAGCTTTTAGCTGTTCTATTTGGGCTGCGGTGTTTCCAAAAATATAGATATTATCCTCCCCTACTGCCTCTTTGATCTCGATATTGGCTCCATCAAGGGTTCCGACGGTGAGCGCACCATTCAGTGCAAACTTCATGTTACCGGTTCCCGAGGCTTCAGTTCCAGCCATTGATATCTGTTGTGATACTTCAGCAGCGGGCATAATCTGTTCTGCAAGGCTGACCCTGTAATTTGGAATAAAGATCACCTTGAGACTTTTTTTGAGCTTTTTATCACTCTCTATCCAGGCAGCGATATCGTTTATAAACTTGATAATGAGCTTTGCCATATAATACCCGGGGGCAGCTTTTCCAGCAAAGAAAAAGGTGTGTGGCAAAATGTGGGACTCTGCCCCACTTTTGATTTTCAGCCCCAGATGGATTATATGCAGGGCATTTAGCAGTTGCCTTTTGTATTCGTGGATGCGCTTGACCTGAAAGTCAAATATGCTGTTGACGTTGATCTCGGTTCGATGTTGTTTATTCAAGATCTCTGCAAACTTTTTTTTGTTTGCCAGCTTTACTTCCATCCAGTGTTCCAAGAATACACGATCTTTCTTGAAGTCGTTCAGTGCTTTTAGTTCATCCAAATCCGTAATCCACTTGTCACCTATAGCTTCGCAGATCAATTCGCTCAGAGCAGGATTTGCCATTTTTAACCAGCGACGGGGTGTGATGCCGTTAGTTTTGTTGTTGAATTTCCCGGGCATAATCTGATAGAAGTGTGAAAACAGATTTGTCTTCAATAGATCGGAATGGAGTTTGGAGACTCCATTGATGGAGTGGGAGCCGATGATGGAGAGATTTGCCATTCGGATGGCTTTTACTGGAGATTCTTGGACGATAGAGAGTTCAGGGATGTTTTTGGCGACTTCTTGATCGCTGATATCGAGAGAATTCAAGAAACGGTGATTTATCTCGTATATTATTTGCAGGTGGCGGGGAAGGACGTTTTGCATGATATCCACGTTCCAGGTTTCGAGCGCTTCCGGTAGGATGGTATGATTGGTGTAAGCAAAGGTTTTCGTACAGATATCCCATGCTTTGTCCCAAGGAAGGTTTTTCTCGTCCACAAGTATCCGCATAAGTTCCGGGATAGCTATGCTGGGATGAGTATCATTTAACTGGATTGCCACTTTTTCGGGGAACAATTGAAGCTTGTCATGAGTCTTCAAAAAACGGCGCATAATATCCTGAAGGGTAGCACAAACAAAGAAGTACTCTTGCTTCAGACGCAGTTCCTTGCCCTGGAGTGTATCGTCCTTTGGGTACAGGACTTTGGAGATCATTTCCGAGCTATTCTTTTCCGATACGGCATTGATATAGTCTCCTTCGTTAAAATAATTCAGATTGAAGTCACGGGTAGCTTTTGCTGACCACAGACGCAAAGTATTTACTGCTCCATTTTTGTAGCCGGGGATCAGATAATCGTATGCCATAGCCATTACATAGTTGTCGCTGTACCATTTGACCTTGAGGTCTTTGTGCTTTGTTTCCACAAGATCGAGGTTGCCCCCGAAATGGATCGGGTACAAATGTTCGGGTTGGCCAATCTCCCATGCCGTCCCATAGCGCAGCCAGTTATCAGGAGTTTCAATTTGATAGCCATCTTTGAGGTGCTGACGGAAGATTCCATACTCATAACGGATTCCATAACCATAAGCTGGTATTCCAAGAGTGGACATAGAATCCAAAAAGCAAGCTGCCAGCCTTCCCAAACCTCCATTTCCCAAGCCTGCATCCCATTCCATATCCTGCAAATATGAAAGATCGAACCCCAGGCTACTGAGAGCATCGGTGGATTCCTGGATAAAATCCAAATTGAGAAGTGCATTGGAAAGTGCACGGCCCACCAAAAATTCCAGCGAAAGATAATAGACTCTTTTGGCATCATCCGCATATTGCTTTTGTTGGTAATTTATCCAGTTATCTGTCAAAAAATCCCGGATTGTGTATGAAAAAGCGAGATAACAATCATAAGGAGTGGCGGAAAAACGGTCTTTACCCAGAGTGTATTTGAGGTTTTGGAGGAAACGGCTAACGATTGTACTGGCATTTTGTCCCAAAGATGTAAACTGCCAATCAGGCATGTACTGATCTTTCATCATAGACTCCTTTTTGTGAGTTGCATTTTTTCCCAGACTAATCCCTACTTACCCTGCAAACTCAACACGCTTTAGACAAAATATCCGATATTCAGGTAGATACAAACGAAATAAACTTAAGACCGGGAGTGTGGATTAAAATAAAATATCTTGACGTGAATATTAGTCATATTTATATGTGGGTTATTAACAAGAGAAGGAGACATACGGTGGATAAACGTAGCAAGATATTGCTTTTAGTTTGTATTATGATGACTGTCTTTGGCTGGAAGATGTGGGCTATTGACTTGGAAGAAGATGTAATGGATGAAGTCGGGGCACAAAGGGACATGCTCGCTTATGTACAATCAACTTTTGCTTGTCGATTTGGTTGTGACCTGCAAGCTGGAGATTATGTCCGATACGAGATAGCCGACCACCATGCAGAGGGAGTAGATCCGGAATTGTGCAGTCTGGAGGCGACAGAACTTCTCGCTGGGAAGATCAAGCTTGAATTGCCTGGTGAGAGCACTTGATGTTCCAATTGCGGAAGGCATTACTCCTGAATTCAGACAAGCTGTGCAGGAACTGACCAAGATATATTTCTCGGAATCGGTACCTAAGTTGCTTCCAGCCAAGCTGATGGCAGTGTATCTGGATAATCCGGAAGTGTTTGAAGGTAACTCAGGTCTGGTGAAACAAAGTAAGTACCAAATCAAAGTTTATAATAGAGTGGATAGATAGGAGGAATAAATGAAAAGAGGATTTTACCTGTTGAGCTTGTTGGGTCTCTTGCTTTTAATGAATTCATGTTGGTTGACTGAACCTGCTTATCCTCGTCCGGAGCTCTGGCTCTGCAGTATCAATGCCGATGGAACGGGATTCAGGAAGATCAAAGAAGTGGACTCAAACTTCGGCACCACCGGTTTCTGGGACATCTACATGACCAAAGACGATCGGATCATCTTCTATGGGGAAAAGCTGTGGATATCGGAAACGGATACAATCAGGGTGGAGCAGATAGTTCCCGACACACTCACGTTAGATAATAGGTCGAGATTGTCGCAATCAAGCGATGGATGTAGAATGTACTTTGCTGCAAACAAAGATATTTACCAAATTACATACCCAGAATTTGTTCTTACCAGAATTACGGATGCCAAGGATGGCAGGTTCCTAAATCCGATCGTATCTTCCGATGATAACACGATAACTTATCTTAGATATAGGCAGTTGAAAGGACAGAAGGATTATTCAATGACGGTTTGCTATATGCTATTAGATGTTTCAAAATTCTATGAACTGCCCCAGTTAGGACAATACTGCCATAATGTAGTTCATAGATTATCAGACAACAGATTGTATTACAATCGTTTATTTTTCGGAACATTGAGTTGTGATCTTAATGGAGATAATGTCCAGCTAATAGGTAGTTATGGATATGATACCTCTCCGCTATTCGGGCTTTCACACAATGAGAGATTTTTAATTGTGAAAGGTAGTAAACTGTGGGTATACGATTTAGTTATTGGCAACTACATTGAGATTTCTGTGCTACAAGGATCTAGAACTAACCTGATCTGTTCTTTAGCTAAAAACTCTAGCATATTGTATTATGTCAGCACAGCCAACCGATTAATGAGATATGATTTGGATTCCAATAATGAATCACTGATACAACTCAACTATTCTAAGGTATCATTGGATCAAGCGACCATGATCGCAACAAATTGGAGCGGAGATAAAATCTATTTTACGTGCTTTGTCAGCGTCGACTGAGTGCGACCAAGGAGATAACTTATGAGCAAGGCATTACTTTCGGCAATATTCATAGCATTGACATTGGCATGCATAGTATCTCACACCAATGGGGCAATTGTGAGTGGTGAATTCGGAGCAAATTGGGCAGAGGTTGATTCTTTGTGGAGGCATGCTGGTGCGTTTAGTGTTTCAGAACCAGATTCGGTTTATCACATAACGGCTATTCCAAACTACGTCCAAATTAATAACCTACCCGTGGAAAGTGCTATAGCCGGAGATAATCAAGATGATGCTCCATCATTTCGTGGGTTAATCAATTGGATAGCAAACCAGCAAAACTCACATCAATACTCAGCCCAGATCTACATCCCTCCCGGTGTCTATAACTTCAGCGACCAGATTGTCATGAGATCGAACATCTCTCTCAAGGGCGCAGGGTCTCACCAAACAGAGTTGAGATTCATAATCCGCGCAGATTCTACCAGCACAAGTATGTCAACTTCTGACTGCCGGAAGGATGCAATCTTGATTAGCGGATCTGGAACATTGACGACTCACTGGAGCGATATTACAATACATGGCGAATCACATAACACATGGCAAAGCGAG
Source organism: uncultured Candidatus Cloacimonadota bacterium (assembly GCA_964634275.1). GTDB lineage: Bacteria > Cloacimonadota > Cloacimonadia > Cloacimonadales > Cloacimonadaceae > CAZZCS01. Next base: position 21,134 of record CAZWIS010000010.1, read on the forward strand.
AAGGACCCATCAGTCGCTATTAATAGCTTGCTAACGCCGTACTATAACCTTGTTGAGGGCAATAATCTTGAGTATCTCTGTGTTGACGCTACTCATCAGCATAACGGAAGCCACAACACCTTTCTTAGAAATCGTGTAATAGAACAAATAGTCACATATTACCGCAAAGCATCGCTAAGCCAGTGTTTGCGAGTTTAGTTCAAAGAGAGAACTTCTCGCTGGGAATATCAAGCTTGAATTGCCTGGTGAGAGCACTTGATGTTCCAATTGCGGAAGGCATTACTCCTGAATTCAGACAAGCTGTGCAGGAACTGACCAAGATATATTTCTCGGAATCGGTACCTAAGTTGCTTCCAGCCAAGCTGATGGCAGTGTATCTGGATAATCCGGAAGTGTTTGAAGGTAACTCAGGTCTGGTGAAACAAAGTAAGTACCAAATCAAAGTTTATAATAGAGTGGATAGATAGGAGGAATAAATGAAAAGAGGATTTTACCTGTTGAGCTTGTTGGGTCTCTTGCTTTTAATGAATTCATGTTGGTTGACTGAACCTGCTTATCCTCGTCCGGAGCTCTGGCTCTGCAGTATCAATGCCGATGGAACGGGATTCAGGAAGATCAAAGAAGTGGACTCAAACTTCGGCACCACCGGTTTCTGGGACATCTACATGACCAAAGACGATCGGATCATCTTCTATGGGGAAAAGCTGTGGATATCGGAAACGGATACAATCCGCCCTGTTAGTATCACAGACCACATCTATACACTGCAAAGAATGCCACCCAGATTATCTCAGTCACCAGACGGTAGCAAGCTCTATTTTGCCTCAAGAGACAAGAACATACATGAACTTGATTTGAATACTATGCTATCCAGACAACTGACAACAGAGAGTGTTAGAACGCTGAGAAACCCGATTGTTTCAGATTTGGGGAACTATATAACTTACTCTTCAAGAGGATATGGTGATCCTGGCAAGGCAACAGAATATATGTATTGGTTGAATTTAAATACCGGAGAATCAGACATTATCCCAACACCGGATACAATCTCAGTAAATCCGTTTTACTCAGAAATTGAAGATTATGTTTACTATGAAAAAGCAGGAGTGTTTAGATCAAAACTGGATGGAAGCGATAGAAGTGTTGTTGATACTCAAGGGGGTAGTAGTTCTCCATATACAATGTTCTCAATGTCGCTTGATCAACGCTATATTGTACACAAATCTAACCCGACATATAATAACTATTTGATTCGTGTATTTAATAAAACAAATGAAAGTGGAATCAATTTTCCAATCAAGGAGTATAGCCCCTATAATTTCTTAGGGGTTATGTGCGCTTCAGTCAATAAGATATTTTACATCAGTCCGGGAAATCCAGAAGAATTATGGGTAAGGGATCTTGATACGGGTGAAGGGAAAAAGCTCGTGGCTCAAGGCATTGATGTGGTGGAGTATTATATGCTTGCCCCTACTTGGGATGGTTCAAAAGTGTATTTCTACGTAGAATTCTCTGAGAAGTGAGGTTAGAACAATGAAAATCAAACAATTCCTTTTTCTCTGTTCCCTTTTTAGGTTTTCATTGGGCAAATAAAACGCTTGACGGAAAACACCAATAGATTACAAGAAGTCGTGTCGTGCTGAGATAACGATGGGATTTATTCCCAATAGAGGTAAACATGAACTTTCCACTTAGTAATAGCGTAGCCCGTTCCCGATCCCTATTCAATCAATTTGAGCAAAGCTTCAAAACCTTACAGAATACTGAAATCAAGGATGGCGATATCTATGCGGACTTTTTGCATCAGATAAGAGCTACTTTGGTTCATAGCCATAAATTTGCCGGGATTCTCGCTTCGGATCCAGAATTCAAAACTACCGATATGGAAACCCTGAATGAGCTGATGATGGATTATTATCAAATCCTCAGCTTGGACCCGGATGATAGCTGCAACATTCCTTATGATACCTGTCTTGCCAATCCGGAATTTGCCGTGAAGAAATATGTTAAACCCATGGGGCAATTGCTCAGTACAATCTATTTACTTTTCCGCAATAGCAGGTCTTCTCATATTCAAAGGAACTATCAGTTTCTCTGTTCTTTGAACGATTTGTTTTTGAAGATGATGGCAGATCATGACTCAGGAAAGGTATCTTATGATCTATGGCTAAATCATTACAAGGATTTCCAGTACGATAATCTTGAACCCAATACTCATTTCAATATGTATTGGCATTATGCGGAAGAAAATACCTATTTCAAAGATATCGTTATGAATGCAGACCTGCATGATCTTCGCTATCTGCATCGTTATGGAGTATATCTGTCCAGGTATGATAGGGAAATGGCTGGATTTATGAATAATTATCCCGAGCAAGAGCTTGAGTCTCTCGCAAAGTACATTGTTAAATCCTTCATCGATGGGTTTATCCGGGGTGATAGGGACTACAAGATCAAAGAATTTGCCACTCTTGTAATACCATGTGGAATGGAAAGACTGGGCAGGATGGTGATCCGCGAGACTGAAGCACTTGGCCTCAAAGTATTGGTTCCTCAGCCTATTACTAACGGGATCAACAAGCAGGCGGTATATGATCATCGTTTTGACAATGCCCTATACCTGAGCTCTGATTATGTGGACAAAGCCATCAAGATATACTCGGATACGATGGATTCGATATCCGGGATTATCGGAAGCCAGGCTGGGTCGATATATGTCGAACTGTTTGGAGAAAAACCATTTAGCCCCGTGGCAAAGGACAGCGTTCTCAAACTTAGCGATGAGCAGCTTCAGCTCTCACGCCGTCAGAATGGTACGTCCTCTCAGATCTATTTCAAACATGCAAAAAGCCACGAGAGCAGTTTTTGTATTATTGCTTTTCCATCCACAGAAATCGGGGATAACTTTGGAGATATCTTTGCTGATACGATCAAGATCAACCTCCTTGATAGCGATGTGTATGCGAGGATTCAACAGCATATCATCGATGTTCTCGACAGGGCAGATTATGTCCATGTAAAAGGCAAGAATGGGAACGAAACGGATATAATGGTCAAAATGCATAAACTGAAGGATCCGGACAAGGAAACTCTCTTTGAAAACTGTGTTGCGGATGTCAATATACCCGTGGGCGAAGTCTTTACTTCTCCCCTACTGACAGGTACAAATGGTACGCTCCACGTTGAAGACATCTATCTGGGAAATTTGCGCTACTTTGATATCAAGCTCAGATTCAAAGATGGCTGGATTGAGGATTATGGCTGTAGTAATTTTGAATCGGAAGAAGAAAATCGGAACTATGTATCAGAGAATCTTCTCGTACCCCACAAAAGCCTTCCTATCGGTGAATTTGCGATAGGTACCAATACGACAGCCTATCAAATTGCCAAAAAGTACGATATCCTATCTCTTTTACCAATCCTGATCATCGAAAAGATGGGGCCACATTTTGCCATCGGAGATACATGCTTCAGCCATGAAGAGGATATCCCACACCTCAGTTTCGTGAATGGCAAAAATATGATTGCGGTCGAAAATGAAAAGTCCGCCACTCGAAACGACGACCCAATGAATGCATACCTGCAAAAACACATGGACATCACTCTTCCTTATGAAATGCTCGAATCCATCACTGCCATTTTGCACAATGGAGAACGCGTCGATATTATAAGGGACGGTTTGTTCGTGGTTCCCGGAACGGAAGAACTCAATGTACCATTATTGGAAATGAGGAACTAAGAGCCGTATTTTATAGCAATCAATCAGGATAGATCAGCATATACCTGTCCTTTTGGCACAGGTCTGGGAATACCTTTATCCTTTTGTAACCACATTGGGAAGCAATACCTGCGATATCACTTGCCTGGGTTTCTCCGATTTCAAAGGCAATAAGGCGTTTTGGTGAACGAAATGATTTGGCTCGATCCAGAATTCGGCGATAAAATGCCAGTCCATTTTCTTCCGCTAACAAAGCGGATACAGGTTCGTGATCCTTTACTTCCATAGGTAAGCAGTTGTAGTCCTCTATCCTGATATAAGGAGGGTTGCTGACAATCAGATCATAAACTCCACCTTCAGGAGGAAAGAGATCACAATGATACAGATCAATCCCGGTAGAATATTTTGCACAATTAGCGCTGGCGACCTGTAGTGCTGCTTCGCTGATATCAGTACCAGACACATGGCAGCTGGGGATTGATACTTTGATTGCGATAGCAATCGCTCCAGAGCCAGTACCAATATCGAGGATCCGGTCTTTGGGTGATAGCTGTGCCAAACACAATTCTACCAGTCCTTCCGTTTCCGGACGTGGAATCAATACTGCGGGATTGACTATTAGCTCCAAGCCAAAAAATGGAGCACTACCGATGATGTATTGAAGCGGTTCACCAGCGTTTAACCGCTGAGTCATTTGGATAAAAGTATTGTATTGATCAGGATTGAGCTGATTGTAAACCAGAACCAACTCAGTAATAGAGCATGACAGGATATGAGCCAATAGCAGTTTATAATTGTGAATTGGGATAGCTGGGTTTGATGCTCTGACAGAATTGATCAGTTCAGAGAGTGGTAGGGACATCGAACTTAGCATCAGCGATTTTTTTGGTAACCCGAATCGTTCTTCCGCCTTTGTCAAATTCCAGCTGGTCAGACAGATGATAGAGCAAGGATATCCCCCTGCCGTGTTCATCAATATTCAAGGTTTGATCAGTTCTGACACGTTCGACCCAGCCAGCATGATCGAATCCCTCTCCGTCGTCTTCGACTTCAAGCTGGACAACCTGATCTTTTCGATCTATGTTTATACTAAAGCGGATCTTTTTTCTTTTCACATCAGGGTCCTGGAGCTTGTCATCAATCAGCTTATTGAAGTCTTCACTACCGATAAAGCGTTCATCGACTTTGAGCTTCAAAGTACCATGAATAAAGGCATTGTAGATCATTTCATCGATGCAGATCAAGAGCTCGTTCATAAAGTGTTGATTAAAACGGAAGTTGTTAAGCAGGAATACGTTAAACATCTTTGAAATACTAAACTTACTAAAGTTTTTGGGGTCGATAATAAAGCTGAGTTTCGTTGTATCCAAATATTGGTAGAAGTCGCTAAAGTCGCTTTGTTCTTTTTTGCGTTCAATTATGCTCTGGATCGAATGCAGGATGAGCTGCGCATTGATTGGTTTGCGGATGAAATCGGATGCACCAAGCCTGATGGCACGGATAAAATAGTCCTGATCGAGAAAACCTGTCATCAGAATAACATCGATACTGCTCCCATAATCTTTGCGAACCCTGCTCAAGAAATCCAGCCCGGTTATCCCGGGCATCTCAATATCGCAGATTACCAGGTCGTAGTTTTTTTTCGAAAGCTTTCGGAGGGCATCGCTTCCATTGTAAGCGGGATCAATGCTGAATCCGTTTAGCTCGAGTATCTTGGTCAGGCTACTTACGATGCTGATGCTGTCGTCAACGACGAGAATTTGTTGTTTGTCTGTTTCTATTTGATATTATCCCAAATTTACCGTAAAGAGTTGATTGAGCTTTAGCATAGCAAAAAGCTCATAGACGCTATTCGAGCTGCGAATTACTTCAATTTCACCACCCTTACCGATGAAATCCTTGTAAAACAGCAAGATTTTACCAATGCCGGTACTGCTAATATTGCGGCAGTTAAATAAATCAAGCTCCAATAGTGTGGCTTTGGAGAGAAGAACTTCTTCCAGTTTCTCCTGTAACAAATGAGCATTTTCACTATTCAAAATGCCTTCAATTTGCATACTGGCCACGTTATTGTTTATGGTCAGATCAATACTCATCACAAGCTCCTTTTACCATACTTACTTCATACCAACGAATGCGCTTTCACATTTCTCGAAAAGAAAAATGCGACTACGGGCAAAACAATATATTTTGCCTGCCTTGTCAAGTTTTATGTTGACGATGCCTTTTACAGCTTAAAAAAAAGACCATTGATTGATCTGTAAGACCCTTGAATAATCGGGGCATGGGGTAGCGGCCTATACAAAAAGGGTGGTGGGTGAGTATAGATGACTGTCTTTTTGTACGCTCAGATTGGCTGAAAACCCACCGATTTGTTATACATGAAGATACTTCAACTTTCTTTAGGAGCTTGTTCTGTAAAAGCAAATCGTAACCTTCGCCGATCATGAGGTTGCCAATCGTTTGGCAAACCGCAAGTATGGTTCGGAGGGTGGGGCAAGCAATCACCTACCCAAACTCATATTTTGCCTATATCAAGCCTATATCAAGTGTATTCACGAATACACTTGATATAGGCTTGATATAGGCTTGATATACGCTTGACCACTAAGTTTACACCTTGTCTCGTCCTTGTCGACATATGTTGACAAGGACGAGGACGCAATACTTTATAGACATTACAAAAGAGCAGCTAACGACTCTAATGAAACAAGGTTAGAATGGTGTAATAACCTATGTATGCTGCTTGAACCACTTTAGTCGATGTATCCGCGAATCCTCTTGAGAACGTTGTTTTGTACCTGGGTCGGACAGACATCATATTTGGAAAATTCAAGAGTGTATAGTGCCCGTCCCTGGCTGATGGATCTGATCCGCGTAGCATAGCCAAAGAGTTCGGAGAGAGGTACTTCGGCTACAATCTCCTGCTGAAATTCGTTGAATTGGAGGATGGTATCGATTTTTCCCCGCTTGGCATTTATATCGCTGATAATATCTCCGACAAAAGCATCAGGGGATATAGCCTTGAGTAGCATAATGGGTTCCATAATCTGTGGAGAGGCAGCCCGGAGGGCTTTACCTACTGCCATTGACGTAACAATCCTGAATGCTGTTTCATTGGAATCAACCGGATTGTATGCTCCATCAATGAGTTCGATTTTTACCCGCTCGACACTACCATTGATTAGGGGACCATCATTCAAGGCATTAAGTGCAGATTCCTCGATTGCTTTCCAGTACTCCTGAGGGATTTTGTCGCTGGTAATATGGTTCACAAAGTAGTTTTTGGCATCGTCTTTGATGTCACTCAAAGGGATTGGAGAGAGCTTGACTTTGACCTCGGCAAAATTCCCCTTGCCATTGAGGTCTCTAAAAAACGTTTCTGAGGCGATAGAGACCGTGGAGATGGTTTCTTTGTAAGTTACTTGTGGGTTGCCTACATTGGCAGAAACTCCAAATTCACGCTTGATCCTATCGACTATGATATCAAGGTGCAATTCTCCCATTCCGGAGATGAGGGTTTGCCCGGATTCCTTGTCAATTCGGACAGTAAAGGTTGGGTCTTCCTCCTGCAATCGCAGAAGCGCTTCCCCCATAGCGTCTTGATCTGCCTTTGTTTTGGGCTCGATAGCTCTGGCGATTACTGTATCTGGGAAATGCATTTTGGATAGCAGAACCTCGATATTGCTGTCTGTGATAGTATCTCCGGTCACAAGGTTTTTGGATCCGACAATAGCACCAATGTCTCCGGCATGAAGAAGATCCAGATCGTTTTTACGATTGGACATCATCTGCAGGATGCGGGAGATGCGTTCACGCTTTCCATTGCTTTGGTTGATAAAGGTTTCACCTTTGCGCATAGTTCCGGAATATACTCTGATATAAGCCAGCTTACCAACGTATTTATCGACCTGTATTTTGAAAGCGAGGGCAACAAATGGCTTCAAAGGATCGTTTATGATCTCCATCGGTTCATGATCCGAGGGACGGAAACCCGTGGTAGTCTTGATATCTGCTGGTGATGGTAAAAAGTCACACATTGCGTCAAGCAGGAGCTGCACTCCCTTGTTTTTGAGAGAGGAACCACAGAGGACGGGGATAAATTCGTTTTTGAGGGTACCACAACGAATTGCTTTTCGTATCAGCTCTTCTGGAACTTCTTCTCCTTCCAGATAGAGCATCATCAGCTCATCATCAAATTCACTTATCGCTTCCAAAAGCTGGTTTCTCATCGTTGTAGCATGTGCTAACAAGCTATCTGGTACAGGTGTAAGCTGGGAATCCTTGCCACAGGTGAGAGGATCAAAGTGCCAGGATGTCATCGTAATCAGATCAATCACACCCTCAAAGTTTTCTTCCGAACCGATGGGGATATTGATTGGAACAGCTTTTGGGCTTAATCTGTCGTGAATCATGCTGATCACGTGGTCAAAATCTGCTCCACAGCGATCAAGTTTGTTTACATAAGCCAAACGGGGGATGTTGTAACGGTTTGCCTGATGCCATACTGTTTCGGATTGAGGTTCCACACCACCTACTCCGCAAAATATACCGACGGCTCCATCCAATACGCGCAAAGATCTTTCTACTTCTGCTGTAAAGTCTACGTGACCGGGAGTATCAATCAGATTGATTTGATTGTTTTTCCAAGAACAGGATACCGTAGCCGCAGTGATCGTAATCCCGCGTTCGCGTTCCTGATCCATCCAGTCTGTAAAAGCGTTTCCGTCGTGAACTTCGCCCATTTTGTGTAAGAATCCGGTATAGAATAGGATGCGTTCTGTGGTGGTAGTTTTGCCTGCATCAATATGCGCAATGATCCCAAGATTGCGTATTTTTGATAAATTAGATTCCGTTTCGCTCTTCATAATATTTTCCTTTTACAAGGTGATGCAGATACAAATGCAGCATCCTGCAGGGCAAAGAAAGCAAATACGGGATGTTTGTCCACAAAAAAAAGTTTGAATTAAAAGTCAGGGGGGCTTTTTCCCGGGCAGTATTATTGGATTTAATAATCACTGCTCACCAAAACTAAAGGCCCCCTCCGTAAAATATTGTGGATCTGATATGTCTGATAATCGCGGTCAGATAAAGAGATTCAGGTTTGATTGTTCCGCCTCTGCAAGGTATGTGGCTACGCCCCCGATCGTCACTCCATCCAATAACTGATCCTCTGATACTCCCATTATATCCATGCTCATCTGGCATGCGATCATTTCGACTCCAGCTTCAAGAGCTTGGCTGATCATATGCTCCAGAGAATCGACATTTTTGTCCTTCATTCGTTTACGCATCAGACTTGCACCAATCCCACCGAAATTGATTTTGGAGAGTCCGAGCCCCTTGGAACTATTGGGAAGCATCATCCCAAACATCTTGCTCATCGTGTCTTTTGGCGTTTTGGAATTGACAGCTCTTTTGATCACATTCAAACCCCAAAAGGTAAAGAACATGGTTACTTTCTTTCCTGTGGCAGCAGCCCCATTAGCGATTACAAAAGAGGCCAGCGCCCTATCTAGATCGTCACTGAAAACGACAATGGTCTTGTTGCCGCCCTTCGCTTCAGAAAGCAGTACAGGAGATCCACCCTTTTGTATCGAGGCAGTGATCCTTGCCCCTTCCTTTGTTACTTCCAGTAGGGTATTACCTGTTACTTTGCACCATGCGGGGACATCCTTGGCAAATCCAGGATCTGTTGCTGATATCTTGAGAACCTGATGGGCAGACAGCTTGTCCATCTCTTTCTTGAGTCTCATAATGGGTCCTGGACACTGCAACCCGCAAGCATCCGCTTCCACGATCTGGATATCTTTTGGTATAGAAGTAGCCTCGGAACCTTGATAGATATGATCATCCTTGCCGACATAACTACCGGAAAAGATATCTTCATTGCTCTGTTTTTGCGTGGCATGGGAGTATGTGATGTATCCTCCACTGAGGTTGTAAACTTCCTCAAATCCTTTTTGCATCAGGATTCGAGAGGCAAAATAACAGCGCAGACCGGTTCCGCAATAGAGCACGATCTTCTTTTTCAAAGGGATGCTATCAAGCTTGTTACGGATTTGGTCCAAAGGAATGTTGATCGAGCCTTCGATCTTGCCAATCAAGATCTCGTCGGGAGTGCGGACATCGATGATGGTAGTGTCATTCATATCCAGTTGCCGGAGTTCGTCCCAATGGAGGATTTTACTAAAACCGGAGATAATGTTCTCGGCTACCATTCCAGCAAGGTTGACCGGATCCTTTGCTCCGGAAAATGGTGGAGCGTAGGCATGCTCAATTTCCTGAAGATCGTAGATGGTCTCGTTATGTTTGAGGATATGTGCCAGCATATCAGTTCTTTTATCAACTCCGTCGAACCCCACTATCTGACCTCCCAAAAGCCTGCCATCATTGGGATCGAAGACAATCTTAATCGTCAGTGGCATAGCGTTTGGATAGTACCCTGCATGTGAGGATGCATGGATAATTGAGGATTTGTATGAGATGCCAGCTTTACGCAAAACCTTTTCGGACACTCCCGTAGCTCCCACAGTCAGATCAAAAACCTTTGCAATGGCTGTCGAGATGCTACCTTTGTAAGTGCGGACATTACCCCGAACAATGTTGTCGGCCACTATTCTCCCCTGCTTATTAGCAGGTCCTGCCAGATAGGTAAGGCTTTCAGCACCGGTAATCGGATTGGGAAATACAATTGCATCACCCAGGGCATAGATATCCGGATCAGAAGTTTGAAGATATTCATTCACACGGATACCTTTGTTGAGTCCAAGCTCCAATCCTGCATCCTCGGCAAGTTTGCTATCTGGACGAACCCCGATGGAAAGGATCACCATATCTGCAGAGACAGACCTGCCACTCTTGAGCCGGATACTGAGACTATCCTGTTCACAAACAAAGGAACTGACAGAGTCTTTGAGATAAAACTCCACGTCTTTGGTTTTCAGGTGTTGGTGTACCTCTGCTGCCATTTCATAATCCAATGGGGTCATCACTTGTTCCGCCATCTCGACGATTGTAACCCTGATCCCCATATGATGAAGGTTTTCTGCCATTTCCAAACCGATAAATCCAGCTCCAACGATAACAGCATGGCGGACTCGGAAACGCTCGATGAAATCCTTGATCTTATCTGTGTCTGGAACGCTGCGCAAAGTGAATATACGTTCGTCTTGAATACCCGGAATTGGTGGTCTGAGAGGTTCTGCTCCGGGGGATAAAACCAGCTTGTCATAGCTCTCATGATAGATACTCCCATCCGACTTGCGAACAGAAACAAGTTTATTGTCCCGGTCTATGCTTATCACTTCTTCTTCGATCCGGACATCGACATTGAGCTGCGCCTTGAAGGACTCTGGAGTCTGAACAAACAATCGTTCCCGCTCCTTGATTACACCCCCGATATAGTAGGGTAAACCACAATTTGCGTATGAGATATAGCTTCCCCGCTCAAACATGATAATCTCGGACTTTTCATCCAGTCGCCTGAGTCTCGCTGTTGTGGTAGCGCCACCAGCGACACCACCAACAATCAAATATTTCGCCATGTATTACTCCTTGACATGCCATGCATTATTGCTTAACTACATTATAAGTAAAATCTAAAAGGTTGGCAAATCAAAAATGTTTACAGTATGTGGTTAATATGTATAACAGTGGAATTGTAAAGAATTCTTCAAATTTGTCTTGACACACTTAAAGTGTTTTAGTATCAGGATCATGAGGACTGTTTTACGTCCTGCTATTGTAATGTATATAGATATTTGTTTATTGTTAGATTATTGTAATGATGTTACTTATGTCTTTACATGGTAAAAGAGATGAGCTTACGCTCAATAGGTTTTCGATGTTTAAGTGCGGTCATGCCGCAAGGTTATGTTGTGAATTTAACCCATATTTAATATCTTTAAAGGAGAAAAAGTGAGACGAAATTTACTTTTCTTGATTCTAGCCATCATGATGATGGCAATGTTTACAAACTTGGTTGGACAGACCACAGTTACTCTTGGAACTCAAGTAGTTCAAAGCGGTACATCTGGAATTGGACCAACCAACTACTATTGGGAAGCTCGCAGAATTCAATGGGTATATACTGCTGCCGAAATCTTAGCCGGTGGTGGTTCTGCAGGGAGTATAACTTCACTTGCTTTTGACGTATCACAAGTTGCGGGGGGTAACCTTGTCAACTATAAGGTCAAAATGGCACACACTACTGCTACAAATGCATCAACGCACAATACTGCCACTCTTACGACGGTAAAAAACGCCCATACATTTGTTCCTGGCAGTACGGGTTGGAGAACAATCGAGTTCGACTCAGCTTTTGAATGGGATGGAACCAATAACATCCTTTTTGACATTAGCTGGGGTGTAAATTCAAGTTATGGATCAAATGGACAGGTCTGGTTATATAACAACGTAACCAACCAAATGAGAGGCGCTACATCTAGCAGTGCTTCTGTGGAAAATTCTTCTACTACCACTACAAGAAGCGGAAAGCCCCGGGCTCAGCTTTCAATTACTGAAAGTGAGGCCTCAAAACCCAACCCGGCAGAAAACCCTAATCCGACACACGAGGCTACTTTTGTAAGTAACACTCCCACCCTGTCTTGGACTTCTGGAGGCGGTTTACCCACGAGTTATGATGTATATTTTGGTTCGTCCATTCCTCCCGCGTACATAGGAAACCAAGCCGGCACAACTTATTCACCCGGTACTCTTGACTATGAAAGTGATTATTATTGGACGATTATCCCTGTCAACGATGAAGGTGAAGCAGATGATTGTCCTTTATGGTCTTTTACTACGGGGCCAGATCCCACTATTACTGAGTTTCCTTATACAGAATCGTTCGATGATGCTTCTTATCCACCTTGGGGCTGGACGCATGTAATAGGTTCTGGTGCCACAGGCTGGCAATCTTCTACAGGATCCTCAAATCCCACTGTTTCACCCTACAGGGGCGACAGGATGCTTTTTTACAATGCATTTAATTTAACAGCAAACTCAAATGCAACGTTGATTAGCCCACCTCTTGATGCATCAAGATCTGAACTTATGTACAACGTAAGTTTCTGGATGTATCGGGAACTCGGTGGAACATATTCTGCCCATGCAGATAGGGTAGAAGTTTACTCAAATAGTAGTCCTTCTGCTACAGGAGCTACCCTTGTTGGAACAGTACATAGAAGTGCAGGATTAACTCCTTTGGAATCGGCATCAGGCTGGTATGAATACACCTTCGAAATTGGCATGGGTGGCGATCGGGATACTAAATATGTACTTTTGAAAGCAGTTAGTGCTTATGGCAATAATGTGAACATCGATGAAGTAAGCTTCTTTGGATTGGAAATGAGTGATCCTCCCAACATTGCCATACTTACTTCTCCTGCTAATACAGCCACCAACGTTGCCATTACAACCAATTTAGTTTGGGCATCAGGTGGTGGAGCACCAACCGGTTACAAAGTTTATATGGGCACAAATCCAGATGAGATGAATGAGGTCTCGGATCAGGCAGATACAATTTACGATCCAGAAGAAAACCTGTTGTTTGCCTCTACGTATCACTGGAAAGTAGATCCTTACAACGAAAAAGGATTTGCCTCGGAAAAAGAAACCCTTCCTGTATGGACTTTTTCTACACCTACAGGAATTGCTACTACTCCTACACCCTCAAATAATGCCACGAATTATGATGCCACAAATCGAGTTTTGGGATGGACAGCGGTAACTGGTGCAAGCGGATATAAAGTAAAAGCCGGAACTTCTACGGGTGCCAGTGACCTTGTAGATATGGCAGTAGTAGGAACAAACAGCTATACACATACTGCAAACTGGCCCTATAGTTCGGATGTTTTTTGGACAATATATACGCTTAATGGCAGCCAGGAGATTCAAGGTACAGAATGGAAGTTTAGCACTGGAACAGATCCTACGCTATATCCTCCTTTCCTTCAGGACTTCTCATCTGTTACTTTCCCTCCATTGAACTGGACTCGTTTTTCGGGTGAGTTAACTGAGACTTCAACCTTGACAACCACTACATCCGGATTTTCACGGAAAGCATATGGTAATACCGGTACAAACTTTGCAGCGGCAATGAATATCTATACTACAGGTAAGTACTGGCTGGTAACTCCTCCGATCGACCTTGGATCATCCAAGGCTGGTTATTCTCTCGAGCTTGATGCCAAGCTCACAAATTGGAACAGCACTGTAACAGGAACGATGGATGCCGACGATTTTGCAGCTATCGTAATTTCGACAGATGGTACATGGTCTTCTAATAATATCTTGAAATTCTGGAACCAGGCTAATCCACTGACAGAAGAGCATGTTGTGATTGATTTATCTGGTTACAGTGGATTGGTAAAGATTGGCCTTTATGGTGCATCTTCAGCTGGTGGAACAGACCTTGACCTCTTCTATGACAACATTTCCGTGTCCTCTGCCGATGCTCCTCCATCAGCTCCTACCAACCCAACACCAGCAAATCTTGCCACAAATGTAGCCATAAACACAAACCTGTCCTGGACAGCCTCAAGCGGTAATCCTAATGGATATAAGGTCTACCTTAGTACTGATGGCGAAACCTTTGATAATGTTTCGGATCAATCTGGTACAGTGTACGATCCTGATAATAATTTCAGCTTTGCTACACCATATTCCTGGTATGTGATAGCCTATAATGATGGTGGCGAAACCCAAAGCGCTACCTGGACTTTCACAACCACAAACGGTAAAGCCACTACTCCAGTACCAGCTAATAATACTTTAAACTACGTTAGCACCCTGCGCACGTTGAGATGGAATGCTGTAGCAGGCGCATCCGGATATAAGATAAAGATAGGTACTACAACCGGTGGAAATGAAGTAGCAGACATGATTGTATGCGAAACAAATTCCTACACACATCCGTCGAACTGGCAGTACAGCATGCAGTATTTCTGGACTGTCTATACAATGAATGGTGAACAGCAGATCAATGGTGATGAATGGAATTTCACCACCGGTGCTGACCCTAATATCAGTAGTTTCCCATGGATCGAGACAGTTGAAGTTTCATCACCCTCTTTTGGGAATTGGTTAATTTCCGGTGGTACATACAATTGGGGATATTCCTCTGCAGTCGGTGGATACAGCCAAAGCAGCAGATCATTTATAGCAAACTTCTACAATATTCCTGCACCGACTGTATTCTCGCTGTTTTCTCCACCATTGAATATGAATAACGAAGTCGTTTACAACCTATCTTTTGATTATGCGTATGCTACATACACCGACGGGGAAGTCGATGCTCTGGAAATCTATACTTCGATTGATGAAGGACAGTCCTATCAATTGGCCGAAGCCATGCTTGGTGGACCCAGTGGACCCCTGAACACTGCTGGGTCAACTGGAAGTAACTTTGTTCCAACAGCAGGTCAATGGGCGACAAAGACCATTGTTTTACCACAGGGGACAAATGCATTGAGATTCACTGCTATCAGTGCTTATGGAAACAATCTCTATCTCGACAATGTTCGTGTTTTGTTACCTGATACACAAGTCAATCAAGGTGTGGCAACCGGTGGTAATGCCAATATTGACCTTCCGGAGATTACAGTAGGAGCACAGACATTCGATACTTCAGTAAGCGTCGAGGGCGTAGCAGATGGAGCAGTTGTTAACGTAGCGGTTGGATATTCCACCCCTAATGTATCTTTCCCGAATGCAGGATTGAATTTCACTTTCAGTGGAAGTACATTTGCTGGAGCAACCATCACAATAAACCACAACCTTGGTTTTGTGCCAGCTCAACTTGCATACAAAGTAGCACCTTCTGTGAACTGGATTCTGGTAAGTACACAACCAACCTGGACAATTAATACTGCGGTCATCCAAGTTCCTAACGCAAAAGCCGATGGAGACGTAATCATTGTATTTCCAAAGGAAGAAGGACAGACTCTGCCAGTATCGCTGTCTTCGTTTACTGCCGTGTTAACAGCAGAGATGTTTGTAAACATCGCCTGGGTTTCAGAGTCCGAAACCAATCATCTGGGTTACAACCTTCTCCGTAATACAGAAAAGGATTTGGAAAACGCTGCCCTTATGAATATCTCGTTAATAGGAAATGATGATGGAGAAAGTATCGGATCTCAAACCAGGTATCTATATACCGATAGAGAGATTATCGATAACAACATCTATTACTACTGGCTGGAAAGTGTTGCCATTAATGGTGAATTACAGTATGCTGGGCCGATTATGGTTACTGTCGGTAACCCCGGTTCGGAGCCACCAACCCCTGTCATACCTGTCGAAACTGCCTTGATGAGCGCATATCCAAACCCGTTCAATCCTCAGACAAATATGCGTTATAGCCTCAAAGAAGCCGGTGATGTGCGCCTCGAAGTTTACAACATCAAAGGCCAGCTCATCCGTAGCTTTGAGAAAACACATAACGTTCCAGGATATTTCAGTATTGTATGGGATGGTAAGGATGCAAAAGGCCAGATGGTCGGTAGCGGGGTGTATTTCTACCGCATGACCAGCGGCAAATACTCTGCAACTCGTAAAATGATGCTGATGAAATAGTTAGAAGCTGTTTCATCAGATAGATGTAAGGACGGATATTATTATCCGTCCTTTTTTTGTTATGTCGGAATATTCCATTGATATGACTGTTGACAAATCGAGGCATGGGCAGCGCACCATATAGTAAGGGCTATGAGTGGGTATAGGTGACGGTATATTGTCTGCTCTGTATGGCTGATAACTCATCTATTTTACTTCGTGAGAAAAGGCATTCAATTGTCCATAATCTGAAACAGTGCCATATAGCTTCCTCTCGTGTAGCTGGTAGACTATGCGAGAGCCCTTACAACTATGTCGGGGTAATGTGGCGGCTTATAACGGCATTGTCTCCAGCAGTTCCGGCACATTATCCCCACAGCTATGAAGAAACGTGAGAGCATTGATTAAGCGGGGGATGGGGTAATACTCCATGCATATAGAAAGACCGTTGCACGTGTCTTACCACAGAGCTAACTGGTGTGTTTTCAATCTGTCTGAGCGCACAAAAACAGCTATCTATACCCACCCACCGCCCTTTTTGTATGGGGCGCTGCCCCATCCCCCGATTATTCAATGGTCTTCCTGTATTAAAAATCGATGGGTTTTCAGGCAATTTGAGCGTTCAACAGTCTTCGCTCAGCAGCAGAGAGTCTGATCACCGATCAGAAATAATACCGCCACAGTTCTGTATTCTGGTTGTTTTTAAATTGTCCAAACCCCAGGATTATCTTGTCCTGGGTGATGAATGTAAGTGCACCTTTTCTACTGGAACCGAGCTTTAATCTGCTTTGCGTCCACTGGTGTGATGTGATATCGTAAACCCAAAATACCGTTTCTTCATTTTTATCTGCACTCAAGCCACAGAAAAGAGTACCATTGGGACTGAATAAAAACGCCCCTTCAGTCGACTGAACATTTAGTTTTGACTCCAGTTGCCATTTATCTGCGGTTGGATTATAGGAATAGAACTGGTTTTGATATTCCCCATTAAAACCAAACCCGACGTATGCCATGTTATCGACAACAGCGGTAGTTGCGCTTCTTTGTGGTTTTCCCGGGTAATTCGCTTTCATATACCATCTGTCCTTTTCTACGTCATACGACCACAAATCCCTCAGATATGAGCCCGTTCCTCCCAGTCCGATGTAACCGATATTATCCAATACAAAAGAGACAGGTTCATACCTTGGTTTACCGGGGAAGTCCTTCTTTTTTGTCCAGGAGTCTTCATTAGGACTGTATTCCCATACATCTTTGAAGAACTGTTGTCCACGACCAGTCCCAATAAAAGCTCTGTTACCAATCACAAAGCTAAAGCTACCATATCTGGATGGTCCTGGGAAGTCCCGTAGTTGTTTCCATTGATCGGTCACAGTATTGTAAACCCAAAAATCTCCAAGAACTCTCTTAAACGATGTAATGCCCATACCATAATATATATTGTCCCCGATCAAAAAAGCGATGGCAGATTCTCGAACTGGTCCTGGGAAGGATTTTAGGCTCGCCCATTCGGAACTGTAATTAATTGCTTTCCTGCTTCGCACACTATATGCCGCGGAAGCTGCTACATTTGTTTCCATTTCTCCGGAGGAATATACTATCTTTGACCTGGCACCACCTTTGATAGCGCACAGCCTGTAATCCGAAGGTTGCCCAAGCGAAGCATCAATCCATTCATTGGTAGTTGATGATACAACGGCATAACCATTTTGCCATTTGTTTGACACTTTTTTGTCGATGATATACGCTTCGGCTTGATCTACAAAATCCCATTTTAGCATCATCTTTTTTCCAGCAAGGGAAGTTAGATTCAGATTAGCAGGTTGTTTAATGCTATTGTTCTCCTCAATAAACGACAGGATATCCAATGGTAACATTGTGATTGTTCTTTTGGGTTGGGTCACTCTGTCTACGTTGATTTTTGCATAAAAATCTACGTAGTTGTTTTTGGTGGCAATCAGCAGGTAATCTCCTGGTGCCAAGTCTATATCCCCTTTCAGAATATCATCGAAATACTTTGTTTTTTGTTCCAGATCATATATCTCCAGCCTGGTATAGGGGAGATCAGAGACAAAACTAATCTTGACGAGGTTGGACTTGAAGTTTGGTGAAATCCTTCTCTTGTCTCCTGTCACCAGATTTACATCTTCCACATGGGCTTCATAGCCTTGGTGGTTTGTCCCTTTGAATACTACGCGAACACTATAGGCTCGAGCAGGAACCTGGACTTCATTTCCTTTACTAAGCTCTGTATTCAGAACTCCATCGAGAAATACCTCAAAAGGACTCATCGCCGAACTAACTGTCAGCAATGCTGTTGACTGGGAAAAGTTTACCTGGAGAGGGACAAATTCTCCAGCTTTGATTTGAACCATATGAGTCTGTTCCTGGAAAAAATCGGATTCTGGGACCAATCTGATCGAATAAGACCCAGGATCCATACCCTTGCTAATCCCCGAGAGGGTCAAGGGTGACTTGCCTTCCAGTTTTCCATTGATATAAACATCTGCACCCGGTGGTTCTGAAGTAACCGTCAGGCTTCCATATTGCGGTTCCAGATTGAAATTTTCTACGCTTTCTTTACCCGCTACGATATGGACGGTCTTCTCTACTTGCTTATGGCGTTCTGTACTGATTCGGATCCTGTAAGTGCCAGCATCAAGCCCATCTTGAATACCTGTAAATCTGAGGGGAGTGGTTCCTCTTGGAACATCATTGATAAATACTCTGCTATTGGGGGGATTGGAGTTTACGACCAAGCCGCCAAAATTGGGACGGAGCTTTACACTTACTTTTTTTACTTCATTTGCTCTAAGCGTAGTCACAAAAGTGCTATCCTGATGCCTGTAATTGCTGATCGTTATCCGATATTGCATAGCTCTCATGTCTGCAAGAGTGGCGGGCGTTTTTTTGTTTAAGCCCGGTATTCCATCGATTGTGATTTCAGCTCCGGCTGGATCCGATTCTATGATAAAAGTCCCCTTTGCATCAGTAGATAGCTCTTCCTCGATTATGAAGGCAAGCATATCCTTTGCCTTGAGTCCAGTAAGCATCTTGACTTCTGCCTCTCTAAAATCACGGTGCTGGACAGTGATCTTTTGCCGGAAAGGACGGAGGTAGATCACATAACGGTTTTCCTCTCCGCGATATTCCTGTTCCACTATGCCATCCATATTGGACTTGAAGACCAGATTTTTGATCGAGGATTCCACGGAGAGTACTGCACAATCCGGATGTTTCGTATAGATGACGTACTCCGATGCGCGTATCTCTCTGACTTCAAAGTTTTTTAGCTGGGCAAAAGCTTGCTCTGCAGAGATGAGTAATACCAATATAAAGAGTATCAGGACATATTCCCGTTTCAAAAACATTCTATCCTCGCTTTTGGATCAAATTCTATGATATCTATCATCTATTATACTCCATAATCAATACTGTAGAGAGATACCTATTGTTCCCCCAGGATATGCATCCTGTTTTGCCGTTTCATACAATAGCCTCCCTTTGATATATACCGATACATTATTCGAGAAACTGTGCTCATAAATGCATGATATGGGGATTAGAGAACCATTATAAGTATAACTCTCAGGAGCATTTGATAGATTAGTGTATTCTAAGTTGTCTTCCCGTTCTACAGACATAAATCCAAAGGATGGGATTAGCGATCCTTTATCTGAGAGTGGTATTACTATCGAGCACAGGGCATAAACTTCAGTAGCCGATTGTTTATATCTTTTCGAGAGTGATGTTTGATAATAATAATAACTCTCGTCATCGTCTACTAATAATTCTCTATAACCAACCTGGATTTCAACTGAGTTATGTGGTTTGATGGCAAGATTTCCTGAAATATAAGAGAACTCTTTGTGTCGATCAGGGGTTTTATTATCGTCGTAACTGCAATTACGATTGTACTGCCCCCAAAGATAGAAAGTTCCGGCTATCTCATCCTTCAGAAGGGCATCTTTGATATGAGTGAAGTTTCTCTGATCCACCCCACTACCGATCCTGCCATTGCTAATTTCCGCTTGCAAATGGTGAATCTCGCCGGGATTAATTCCCACGATGGGTGAGTGGATTCCACGATCGAATAGGTATGACCTGTTGTTATAAAATTGATTCGACTTTCCAGCGTTTCCATTTGTCTCACCGGTAAGTATAATGTATAGGGGGTTAATCCTAAAGCGCATTTGCGCTCCAAAAAAGTATTCATCACTGTCCGAGGGATTGATGCTACCTCTCAAGTTAAACAAATACAGGGGTATCTGAGCAGATATCCTTACTTTTTGAAAGTCATAGAATTTGTCATTCAAGAGCTCGTTTTCATAGTTTCCGCCATGCACCTGGTTCAAAATGCTGAATTTTACATAGAGTTGCTTGTATGCAGCAGCCACATAGTTCTCAGTATAGAATACCGTACTGTTTGGCAGATATGGCTTTGTATATGTGTCACGATCGACACTGCTATACTCCGTGCGGGAGCTAAAGGACAATCCATTCCGGTAAAGGTTCTTCGAAGCCAAGTCATTGGTCTTCTTTGGATCTGCAGGTTCTCTTTTGATTGCCAAAGCCATTTCTTCCGGAGCTATCTCTTTGGTTATTGTGGCTTTTGGTTCAATCGCAGTATACAATGCATCATCATTGGGATCATTATAGGTAAAGCCTGATATCTGATCATCTTGAAACGAGCAAATACGATATAGGTTGCTTTCCTTTGTGTTTTGATCCAGCCAGGTACGGAGATTTCCGGAAACGAATGCCACACCACTCTCCCAGTTTCCGTTTTTCCTTTTGCGATCTATCACAAAGTATGTCGGGGTATTCGGAGAATCCCATACCAGAGTTCTTCCAGACGAATCAGAATTTGTAATGCGAAGATTGCGTGGAGCAACCAGAGCTGGATTGGATGACAGCATATTAAGGGCATTCTTTGGCATCAGGGACATCTCGTATCTGGGGTTATCTCCCTTCTCGATGGTTATCGTCGAAAAATAGCTGAGGTATCCGCTTTTGGAGGCTACGATCTGATAATTACCCGGAGGAAGCTCTATCTCTCCACGAAGAATATCGTTGTAATATGTCTCCCTGCTTGGAATTCCATAGACCTCCAGTCCCGTATATGGCAGATCCGATACAAAGGTGGCTTTGATCAGATTCGATTGGAAGGTCGGATTCACGATACGTTTTTCTCCGGCAACCAGCGTGACTGACTCTGTATATGGATCATAAGCTCTGCTGTTCTTTCCAGTATAGACTACTCTGATCTCATGGGTACGGGCAGCTACTTGAATTTCCCTGCCGTTACTCAATTCAGGATTGAGAACATTGTTCAGATGTGCTTGGAAAGGGCTCAAATTTGAGCTTATGCGAAGCGTAGCGCTCGAAGCCATAAAGTATACCCGCAGGGGAATGATAGCCCCTGGAGTGACCTCTATCTGGTGAATCTCCTCGCGGTAAATATCCGTGGGAGGAACTACTCTTACCTCATGGGAGCCAACCCTCAATCTATCGAGGGCAAGAGGAGTCGTCCCCATCAGCTGCGACCCGATGTACACATCAGCCCCACTTGGTTCGGAAAAGACGCTCAGATTTCCAAACTGGGGTACCAAATCAAAGTGTTCCGCGTTTTCATGATCAGCACGGATTTGAATCTGTCTTTCCAGAGAGCCGTAGTTCTCCGCTTCTACTCTGATCCTGTATATCCCTGCATCCAAACCGTCTTCTTTTCCATGGAGATTCAGAGGTGTCATTCCCTTTAGTCTGTCGTTGATATAGATTCTGGCATTGGGAGGATTGGAAGAGATGCTGATATTTCCAAAAGCAGGTTTGAACTTGATAAAATACTTGTTTACCTGATTTTCGCGGACCTTTGCCACAAAAGTGCTATCTTGATGCCGGTAATTGCTGAGAGTTATCCTATACTGCAAAGCGCGCAAATCTGGTAGTGTGACCGGAGTTCTCTGGTTTATACTGGGAATTCCGTCTATGGTGATCTCTGCTCCCGGAGGTTCGGATTCTATGATCAGGGTTCCTTTTAGCCCTGTTCCCATCTCTTCGCTGATGATAAAGGCTATGGTGTCTTTGGCTTTGAGGCCTGTCAGCATCTTGACTTCGGTTTCGCGATAATCTGGATGCTGGACAGATATCTTTTGTCTGATAGGGCGAAGGTAAATCACGTAACGGTTTTCTGCCCTGCGATATTCCTGATCCACGATTCCTTCCATGTTGGATTTGAAATGGAGGTTACGGATAGCGGATTCGACAGATATTACAGCACATTCGGGATGCTTTGTATAAATCACATATTCCGGAGCTGAAATCTCCATTATATCAAAGCTCTTTAGTTGTGTCTGTGCTTCGATCCCGATCCATAGCATCAGGAACACAAGTAGTATAGCTGTATTCAATCTATATTGTTTCATGAAAAAACCAGTTCAATTAATAATAAAATCTGCGAGGTCAAAAGCCTTGTCAGCATCAAAATATTCACCAGGTTGCCATGTTCTGACCCAAATCAGTGGTTCTTCCTCTTTGCGTAAATCTATCAGCAAAAAGAGAAAGCCATCATCCCCATAGGTGGATGACCGCCATTTTTGAAAGAGTTGAACCCCAAACATATAATCAAATGTGGGATGTCTCTGAATTTTAAACTCGGCAAATTCCACCTTTACAATCTTGTTTCTCTTAAACAAGGCTTTGAGATTCGTTATATATTCATTTTTACTAAGCCGTACATATTCTATTTGTTTGCCGTCACTGAGCTGGGGACCACCTTTCTGGTCCGGTAATTGTTTGTTTGATGAGATCACTTTTCCTACAATGATCAGAGCATCATCGCTATAGACCTCTTCGATGTATGTAATATCTTTCCGGTTGTAGGCAGTCCTGAAGTTTTCCAAAAAGTTGAGGATAATTTCTCTGAGTCTCCTGTCCTTGAGCGTATAGCTATCTGCAAATAGCTTTGTATATTTTTCTTTATCGAGAGCGATCAAAAGACCATTTATTGCACCCGTAGAATCAAACACGATCACAATCTCATCGTCTCTGGCATTCTTTGATTTGGTTTCGTAGAGGATAGGGATATCTCTTACTTCCCAAAGTCCATCAGTTCTGCTCAGGACATTACGTATCAGCTCTGTCTCCGGGCAGATAAAGCTCTGAACCTTCCACATTTCGTTCAGGGCGTTTCTGGCTTCTGGAGTGATTGATACCTTGCTCAGATCGAGAGGTTTTTTGGCAGCAAAAGCACGATTGGCTTCGGAGATCAGGTTTGAGAAATTGGTTTGAACCCTGGCTTTGAGTTCGGAATCGCTCATACCACTCAAGTACACTTCTGTGCGATGCCTGGCACATAGAACAGGTACAAGTAACACCATTATCAATAACAGGACAAAGAATTTCTTCATTTAGTCCTCCTCATAGTACGATATATATACAAAAGCCTTACCTCTGTAGGTGTCGATCACCTGATCGACCAGGATTTCGGAAAACACTTCATAGTGAACACCATCCCGGGGATAAAGAATGGCACAAACACTTTCATCTTTCTCAAAGACCATAATCCAGGAGTTTCTTATGTCTGTATTACGAGTAATCCTTCCCCAGGCAAGGTTTCCCATCTTTTTTTGATTGTTCAGATATGCCTCTGTTTCTTTGAAGTTTGCCAGCTTTTTGAGTTCTTGCACATGCGAAGGTTGTGTTACAACCTCATTTTCAGGTAGGACGACTACCTCTTCCGGTGGAAGGGCAATCTCTGTTTCAACCATCACAGAGTCAACTATCTCTGCCTGTATGGATACTTCAGGGACTACTACAGGCTTTGGAGGAGGATCGATCACCAGTTTTTTGCTGATTCCTATCTCTCCATTTACCAGCATCTTCACAGTATATCCTCCATCACGTCTATACAGATGTTCAAAGCTATTATACTCTTCTTTTACGCTCCCATCTCCCATGTCCCACAGCATTGAAGCAATGCTGATATTCTTGTGTATGGGCAATATCCGAACCGTAAAACCTTGCACTTCGAAATCAAAATCCACTGTGATTATCTTGGAAAAGTCCAGAGTAACCAGCCTTTCTGCCTCTATTCTTCGGGATTTTGCTATTTCATTGATTTCTATATCGTTGCTGACGATTTCCGGATTGATACTCAGAATGATTCTCTTGTCTTCACGTTTGCGGGATGGCTGTCCCTCATAATAAAAGCTACATTTGTTTTCAGTAATCGGGAGCCTTCTAAAATCCATATCTGTGATATCGACCAGCAAACCTGTAGGTAATGCATTTGAATTCAGCTTTAGTTCCAGATCATAATGCTTCAAATCCGTGCTGACCGATACATTGCATTGCAATTCTATCTTCTTCAATATATCATAGAGCTTTTTTTCCAGCCAGAGCTGCATATTCTCACCTGTTTCAATATCTACAAACGATTTCGTGATATTGAAACACATCAGATATGCCTTGTAATAAAAATACAGATAACGGCTTTCGTTTGTCTCTTCCATCTGCTGTGCAAGAGCTTTTACTCTGGAAATCTGAGTGATCATATCCTGTTCCTGCTTCCGAAAATCTTCCCGTTTCAGATAAGCGAGAACAAAGAGTTTTTTGTCTCTTTCATAGGTCAGATATTCCAGATTCTTCAGGTAAAGCCTGCTGCTGATATTGATCTGCCGGCTGATACCAGATGAAGCGACACCATCCTGTTCCGATTCACGATGTTCGATAGCAGTCTGGACAAAGCTTTGAATCCTGGTTCCGAGCATGGCATTGGTTTTGATCTTCATATCTTCGATTCTGCCAGGATTACGTTTTATCACGGATAGCAATTCACTATCTTCATCCCACCAGTATTCGTCATCAGATAGTTTGATCCGTCTGGCACGATCTGCTTTCTCCTGTTCTACAGCTCTTTGAGCCCATAATGAAAGACCAAAACAACATACTAAAAGTACCATAATCAATTTTTGCATCATTATCACCTGATCTGTATATGCCAGCGTGGTTGTTTCCCATCCTGGCTTTGTAAATCTGTGGCAGAGCCTGTAATCCAGGCATGCAGCTTCATTTCAATCGGCTTCTGTTCCATATTGAACATCTCAACCGGATTGAAGTTTCCATTCAGCATATGACGGATTCCACTGGAACGATCATAGAATAGGATCACAATCGAATACACATTATCTTTTACTCGGGACATGGCCAAAGCCGTATCCATTCCATTGGCAAGGATTGAAAACAGCTTGTGGTAAGGGATCCGGATACGCTTTATCTGCTTTCCATACATCACATATTCCAGATCAACTATTCTGTCAATTTCCGACATCTGAGGGAGAAGAAAGCTATTAATCATAGATTCGACCGGGTATTTGGGCTCGTAAACATAGGTAAAAAGACTGTCTTTTTCGTTCAGAAACACCACATTAACAAACAGGGAATCCAGATTACTTCTTTCCCATACATAAAGAGCATCTTTGTAGAGAGCTAAGAGGTTCAAATCCGGAACATCGAGGTTGCTGACAGGAGGGGGAGGTTCTGGAGCCTTAAGAATACGGTAAGTGTATTCTTCCAGATCTTTTTTGTCCATCCCATAGAGCGCATCGATAGCCATTGGAAGCTCAAACTTGATCTCAATTTGGGTGTTTTCCAGGATCACCTCGATGCTTTTACCCGTCTCTATCTTTGTACTCAGATTCAGCTCCTGTCTCAAGCTCAGGATACCTTTTTTGTAGTCGGTTTGTGAGTAATTTCGATGGCTTACCTTAAAATCATACAAATTCGTCTTTGCTCCCAATAGATATGCAAGCAGGTACTGTTCGATGCTGTTCCCTATCGCTGCCGATCCACAGAGTTGCGCCAAATTCAGATCCAGACCAAGATGAGGAATCCCAGTAGAGCTGATTATTACAGGGATAAAATCTGCCTCATAAGGATATTGTAGTTTATGAGTTCCGGGAGATAAATCGGTAAAGATTCCCGGATGTTCTTTTTGCATTATTTTGTAGATGTTCCTGTAGCGGGGATGGTCTTCTCCAAACAGAGCAAGACCAAAAATACTTAGACAAAACATCAATACTATTCTGCGTACTTGCATAAACCAGTATTACCTTTACCAACCCAGTACAATACTTATTACTTCATAGGGAACATGAAAACAATAAACATCAAACACAACTGAATCCATTAGCCTTTTCATTTCCTTCCAAAACCTTTTTTAGCCACGAAACACGGTC
The DNA here is from genome assembly GCA_964634275.1 of uncultured Candidatus Cloacimonadota bacterium. Taxonomy (GTDB): domain Bacteria; phylum Cloacimonadota; class Cloacimonadia; order Cloacimonadales; family Cloacimonadaceae; genus CAZZCS01. The sequence continues at coordinate 47,648 of CAZWIS010000010.1, forward strand.
TCATGTGGCATCGTAACTCGTCAAGTAAAATGTCTATGTCTTGTAGGTGTCAACTTAGTAGTCAAGCGTATATCAAGCCTATATCAAGCCTATATCAAGTGTATTCGTGAATACACTTGATATAGGTGAGATACAGGTGAAATATGGGTTTGGGTAGCGGAGGATTCCGATCCTCCGATTTTTTGCATATCCATACCAGCTATGATATATTTTGTGATCCGTAGCTTCGGAAAGCTACGCTACCAGGTAGCGGAGGATTCTGATCCTCCGATTTATTGCATATCCATACCAGCTATGATATATTTTGTGATCCGTAGCTTCGGAAAGCTACGCTACCAGGTAGTGGAGGATTCCGATCCTCCGAAAATAGCATAATCAATCAAAGACCATTGATTTATCTGGGGCTTGCACAGAAAGACCGTTGAATAATCGGGGTATGGGGCAGCGCCCCATACAAAAGGGGTGGTGGGTGGGTATAGATGACTGTTTTTTATACGCTCAAATTGCCTGACAACCCATCGATTTGTAATACTGTATGACACGTTCAACGGTCTTACAGCAGTCTTTGGATACAAAAAAGGACGGATATTGCTATCCGTCCTTATGACTCACTGACTAAGCAGTAAGGATTATTTCATTAGAATCATTTTACGTGTCGAGCTGAATTTGCCGGCTTTCATCTTGTAGAAGTATACGCCGCTGCTGACGCTCGAACCATTATTATCTTTGCCATTCCAAACAGCTGTGTGGTTACCGCTGGCTTTGACTTCGTTTACCAACGTCTTTACCAACTGTCCTTTGACATTGTAGATCTCAAGGACTACAGGGCTGTTATCAGACACGCTGTAACGGATCGTGGTCTCTGGGTTGAAAGGATTGGGATAGTTGCCTTTCAGTTCGGTCAGAACCACTGGGATGGTGTTGTCTTCATTGCTGACGGAGCCACCGATGCCATGAATCGAGAAGTTGTCGATATACATCACAAATGCATCATTCGATACACAGCGGATTCCGATCCATACGTTCATACCATTATAGGCAGAGAGATCATAGACATATTCTGTCCAGGTGGTCGGGACTTCCACATAGGAAGGACCGGTCAGATACTGGAATGATGCCGGGATCGGATTCGTAAGGGTAGAGACACCTACGCGCATTCTTTCCAATCCATACTGTGAGGTATGTGATTTGGCATAGAACTTGATCGCTGATTCGGTACCAAGGCTTACTCTTGGGGTAATCATCCAATCGTTGTTGGGAGGAGTTACAGCCGCAAAGGAAGCTGCCATCTTGGCTCCACCATGAGGGATGTTTGTCGTCATCGGAGGAGTTGTCTGGCTCGGATTGAAGATAATATAAGCCATCGGACTTTCCGAATTCGGGAAATCTATCCCACTGAAACCATAAGTAGGCTGCTGGTCTACGTCGTTAGTCGTCCAGGGAGCAAAGCTCAGAGCAAAGTCGGCATGGTTTTCAAACCCGTCTTCCCAGAATGCTGGTGCCACATAGACATCGACATTGACAGTGATTTCGACAGGATCGGAGTCACCTACGGTATGAACGGCACTGACGCCATAAACATAGGTTCCGTTGGGAAGATCCATATCGGTATAGGTGGTATTGGATGGATCACCGATCTGAGCTATCATAACGCCATCACGATAGACTTTGTAGCCGGTCACGATGCGTTCCTGATTACGCTGAGTCGAAAGTTCGACCTGACGTACTCCCAGAACTCCGGAATTGATCACTGGATTGCGGTTTTCTACCACAGGTCTTGGAGTAATGGCTTTGAGACCTGTGTCGGTCTGGGCAAATGCACCGATCGACCAGTTGTAGTTCAGGGTCGGAGCAAGTGCCAAAAGGGTTGTCCAAGCTCCACTCCAGTACATCAGATTACCCATTCCATTGAGGGCTGGGCCACTATCGCAACCTGCAGGATAACCACCCTGAGTGTCGACGTTGTAACCAAACCACAGTTCTCCGGTTGAAGGAACTGGAACTGGAGTATCGAGAATCACAAGATTCCATTCATCAAGAATAGGATTGTTCACCACCTGGGTATGCACAAGGGTGCCAGGATTGGTGGCAGAGGTGCCGCCAGTCCATACTTTGACGGTATATACACAATTCTGATAGGCAGGGACGAATCTGACCTGGGTGATATTGGAACCTTGGTAAGCTCCAAGATCTGCCTGGGTAAAGCGATGTGCCACATCAAAATTGGCTGCGGCATTGGTTCCGATGGAATTGCCAAGGGTTCCGTTATCCCATGTAAGCCATTCACCGACAATAGGACCTTCAGGATTTTCCCAGCTAAGGGTTACATCGTTGCCGTCCACTTCGGCTGTCAGGTTTGTGGGAGGATCAAGATAATCATGGACGACTGCAGTTACTGGACCAGCCGGTACTGATTCGCCATGTGTATAGGTGGCGGTCACTGTGTAGCTATAGGTTCCGGGGGTAAGTCCCAGATCATCAAATGCTATGATCGCTGCATCGGTAATTGTATTGATCAGGTTGCCATCACGATAAACCTTGTAACCTGTCTGTTCGCGAGTCACAGGATGACGGACGATGGCAGGATTGCTGGGGATTCCAGTGATGCGTTCGTGCCTGATGCTGTTATCGCTCAGTACTTCATTGTAGGCGATGCTTGTTCCGCTTCTGCCCACTACGCTGCGTACTTCCACGTCGTCTACGAAGAAGATAAAGGCATCGTCGGATACACACTGGATAGCGATTCTGATATTCTGTCCGGCATAAGCTGCCAGTGAATATACATATTCTGTCCAGTCGATCGGAGCCTGGATATAGCTGGCTCCAGAGATGATGGTGAAGTTCGCTGGGGCTGTGCCACCGGTCGAAACACCAACCTTGAATCTCTCAAGACCATACTGGGCAGTGTAGGACTTGGCAAAGAATGCAAGCTCTGTCGTCGCATCCGGTACCTGAATGAGCGGAGAAATCATCCAGTCATTGTTCACCGCAGAAGTGGAGGCAAAGCTGGCTGCCATCTTCGCTCCGCTGTGAGTGGTTGTAGCTGTCATCGGAGGGACAGTAGTATTCGGATTGAAGATGATATATGCCATTGCACTGTACTGACCGGGGAAGGTAGTACCGGTGATACCATAGGTAGTCGATAAATCGACATCGACCAATGTCCATGGAGCAAATTCAAAGGCAAAATCCGGATAGCTATCAAAATTCTCTGTCAACATCGGTGGTGGCGGGGGAGGTGTCTCGCCCGGGGCTGTCCAGGTTAGGTGTACATTGAATCCCTGAACCGAAGCCGCAAGGTTGGTTGGAGGATCCCAGCTTTCGGTTATTTCCTCTATCATAAAGTCGTCAACATAGATGTAGAACATGTCGGCGGCACTGAAACCATGGAAACCAAAGTAATGTGGGCCACTGATGCTTGGTGAAAACACTGACTCAGACAACTGATAGGTAACATTGGTGATGTTTTCATTTATGAACAATTGATTTGTCATGGAAGCAGGTGTAGGCTGTGAACCACTGTATAAAGCCAGTTTTTCGGTGTATGTAGCTCCACCGGCACGATAATAGAAGCTAATCCTGTACATAGTATCGGCATCAAGTACCATAGGTGGCGAGACAAGCCAGTCATTCATTGCCAGGGTTGAATTGTACCTGATTCGTGCTGCATTTGGTGCTGAGTTTGGATTGGCAGTCACGGTTTCCCAAGTATATGCGTCACTATTTGCATTGATGGCAGTCCAGCCTATAGGTAATGCCGGAACTGTTGTAGCATCGAAGTTCTGGAGATAGGGATATGTCGTGACGGTAGGATCTGCAAGGGTAGTAAACTGCCAAACAGGACAGCCGACGGCATCGCCACTATCGTTGAAAGGAACAATCTGCCAGTAATATGCAGTGCTGTATTGCAAAGCACTTGGGAAGATGTAAGATGTTCCTGTTTGTTGAGTACCATTTACTATGTTGGTAGGAGGATTGTCTGTCCCAATATAGACTTTATAGCCTGTGGGTGCTCCACCACCACTTGCCCAACTGAGGGGAGTAGTAATATTGACGTTGATGGCATTGTTTGCGGGGACAGGATTCTGAGCGGGCATAGGTGGAGTCCCGGTTTGTGGTGGAGTCCAGGTAAAGAACAAACCATCTGGAGGGAATACTGTAGCACTGATGCGGCAAGTACTGTTGGCTGCTGTACCGGTTGTGGTAGCTGTCCAATCTGTAGTTGTCAAACGATTGTTAAAATCTGCTACGCTATCACCACGAAGCCCTACTTGAACAGTTTGGGCAGTGGAAACTGTCACAGCGGTAATACTGCCATAGGCGAGAACTACCTTGTTCATGTTTTCATGAAGTTGAATCTGGAAAGTCCAATCATCGTTTGCCGCTGCGGTAGCATATCTGCGATAATGCTTCCATTGAACAGTGAAAACGCGATTTGGAGCGGTACCGGAAGTAAGTGTCATAAGCTCACCATTATCCCGACCCAAAAGGTCACGATTCATGGCTGCAATGACATTGTTTGATCCGGTAGCAGAACTGATAGCAAGATATGTGCTTATAATGGTAGGACCCATTGCCATGAACCCATTGGCGTTGATACTGACAACATCAAAAACCTGTTCATTGTAAGTAAAATCAAAACCTATGGGAATAGCCATGAAGTCTTCATCATCAAGATTGGGGATGTCCCCATGAATTGTCCCGCCACTGATTTCTGCGAATGTACCGACTGAGCTGGCAAATGAATAGTCACTTACCAGAGCCCAACCGCATACAGCGATCACAGAGAAAACCAGGAGCAGGAGTACTTTACTAATGTTCTTTGTCATAAGATCTCCTTCTTATTTTATCGTTTTTGCTTATAGGATTCACTTCTCTTAGAAGTCGGATTGAGAAACAATCCTTCCAATTTACATTCGAATACAATACTATTTTGTGTCAAGGCTTTTATTGGTTTATCAAACCGCAAAGGCTTCCATATACATGAAATCGTGCGAGTGACTGTACAATTATCTCTCATATTCGAGACCCACACTGCTCAGAGCAGGTTTTGATGATCTCGATTACCTCATCTAAGTTTATCGGTTTACTTATACAATAGTCCATACCAGAGCTCAGATATTGGGGATCATCCTCATCAGTTGCCGATTCGGATATTGCTACCAAGATTGGTTTCCCATAGCTTGTTGGATCAGCTTTGATCCGATGAGACAGTGCGAGGTAATCCATCCCTGATATTTTTGCATCCAAAAACAGCAGATCACAGGGTGTTTTACTGATGCTTTCCAAGGTCTCGTCTGCTGTTAAAACTGTCCTGAATTGATAGCCAAGCTTTACTAATAGTTCTTGCATTAGATTCAGATCTGCCTGATTGCTACAAGCGAGGACTATAGTAAGCGGAAAACCATCGGCTATCTGTTCCAGGGTAACGTTTGTCTGTCCTTTCTCTTTTCTGGTGCTGGATGGATTACTCTTTGCAGCATCAACTTTTACTTCGGGTAGGGGGATATAGAAGCTTACGGTAGTACCCGTTCCAGTAGCACTGCTGATGTTGATGTTTCCATTCATCTTTTCAATAGTTTTTTTTACCAGATAAAGCCCCAAACCAAAACCCTTTACAAGGCCTGTATCCGGATCTGGAATCTGGATAAAAGGTTCAAATATTCGATCAAGATCATTCTCGGAAATACCTTTTCCGGTATCTACCAGCCGAAAACTGATCATTTCACCTGATTCTTTGTCAACTCTTAGTTTGGCAGAACCATTTGAAGTAAATTTTACCGCGTTACTGATCAGATTCATTAGTATCTGGTTCAGTCCATTTGCGTCCCCCAATACCATTTGAGGTATATCTGGATCAACCACCGATTGGAGGAATACCTTGTTTTCCTCAGCTTTGCTTTTCATTGCACCAAAAACAGTGGAAATGGTCTCCCGCAGATTAAATGGAGCCAGTTCAAGTGTCTGCGTATAAAATTCCAACCGGGATACATCCAAAACCTCCGTGACAATGGATGAGAGAGCTTCGCAGCTTTCATTGGATGCATCCAGATATCTCTTTTGTTCATCGGTTAGTTTCGTATTTGCCAGCAGAGTATTCATTCCCATTATTGTGCTGAGGGGGGTACGGATTTCGTGGCTCATATTGGCAAAAAACTCGTTTTTGGAGGAATTTGCCTTGTGCATGGAAAGTAGCATCTGATTGACGTTTTCTGCCAGGACTGCCAATTCATCATCTCCCGAATACTCGACAATCTTTTTTGTATCAGGATTTCGGGTAATCTTGTTGACCTGTTCCTGGATAGATAACAGACGACCGATCACCTTTTTGTTTAAATATCGATGGAGAAAATAGCCCTGGATGATTGATAGGATTACAAAGAGTATCAGGATGGTGTTTCGCATGACCTTACCGATTTTTGTGGCGGCCATTTTGGAGGTGATTTCGACAACGTAGATATCTTCTCCATTGATATCCTTAACTGTTCCCATTGCAGATATATTGTTGTCCTTTAGAAAGCTGACATTGTTTCCAGAGCCGATGGCTTTGAGTTTGTCCTGCAATTCGAGATTTATGTTCTCCTGATTGTTTAGATCAATCGCATTGATTATGCTGCCTTTGAAACCTCTCAATTCGGCAAATGTGGATTCGTCGATGAATCGTGCCATGATAAAGTAGCCATTGATTGGTCCGCTACCATCGTTTCTAAGGATAGGGAGTGTGACGAGCATGATGTTTCCATACGAACTCTGTATTATGCCCCGAAGGACATCCTCTTCGCTCATTTCCTGCATTTGTCCCACAAAATCCATAATGCTTTGCTCGATTGCCAAAGGCATTTTTGTGATTATCCCGGAATCATCAGTCACATACCCAGAATAGACCATTTCACCAGATCTTGATATGATGGTTATAATGTTCAGGGAGTAGTTTTCGAATGTGGATGTAGCAGTAAAGTTGCTATCGAGATACTGCCGATTAGGTTTTGCGGCGAATTCCCAAGTATCATCCCAACTAGCCCAATCCCTTGTGTTTCTTTCCAATTCGTCGATGGAATACTCGACTGCATCATGCAGCCTGTTGAGTAGCATTAGAATGGAATTTTCTTCCAAATCCTTAAAGGACTGGTTAATAACCAGATTGGTAGCTATCAGAAATACAGCCAAAAAAACCAAAGCGGCTACATTAATGCTGACAAGCGTACTCAGCTTGATACTCATAGATACTCCTGCGTATATAGTTCAAACGAACTAAGCTACAACCACTATGTGCAATATTTATACCATAATATAATGAATCTTTTTGCTATTCAAAGTACAATCGTTAAGACTGTTGTGTGTTTCTTCCCGTAAAACAAAGCGTTTTATGTTAAGCCAATCTGAGCACACAAAAACAGTCATCTATGCCCACTCACCACTCTTTTTGTGTGGAGCGCTGCCCCATGCCCCGATTAATCAACGGTCTTAAGTTGTTAATCTTCAATCGGGATTATGAGTGGCGCTTATCTCAAAGAACCATCAATCAGCTTAAATGAATGTGGTTCTAATCTGGCGGGATAGCAGGGGATTTTTGCCGTAACTCCCGCCAGATCGTGGGCACATGCTTGTAGGAAACTTAGATCAGCACCCTTCGTATGGTGATCTGGATGTCCCATGCCAACCCACCACCTTATTTCTATGTGAGCACCACCCTATGCCACAATTATGCGAGGGTCAAAGTTTTAGCTTATACCGTGTGCATGTGTCTTCCAAATGAAGCCAGGATGAATTGTCGAGGCTTGACAATAAAACAGTCTCCGCATTTTGTGAACCGGAGGTGAAGGGATGAAGCAGTTTATATTTGTAGTGTTTATGATGATTATTTGTGCTCTGAATGGCACAACTTCCGCTATGATGTATCCTTTGAATTCGCTTGAAAAGGCAGAGATTGAACTGATGCTGGACGAGCTCGGGCTCAATAGCGAGGACCTGTGTTTTGAAAGGGATTGGGATCTATCCACCAAATTCAAGTCCACCCATCAGCTGAGGATGCTCAATGACCCATGGTATGCCCTTTCTGAACTTGGCAGACTGAGGCAGATCTGTGCCCCGGACAGTATGGAGTTCGATCGGTTTACTCTCATCCAGGAGCTTTGGCAGATAGCCAATCCCTCACTCCGGTCTGAAACAAGCCTCTATCAGCGAAAAACCACAGAGTTTCAAACATATCTGGCAAATAGAGTTCAGCGTCCAAAGCAAGTATTTGGCTTTGTAGAGAGGCTGTATGATGAAGTATTGTTGGATCTGGATATAGCTTTTCGAAACTATTCTCAAGCACACAAAGATAGCCTGTCTGCTTTCTTCTTTGGAAGCTGGAGCGAGAGTGATGATCGGCAAAAGTATGATGAATTCTTGGGCAATCAGGGCTTGAAACCTCTTCAGGATCTCGATTTACAGGAGTTTGCCTCGGTATTTGAACTGTGCGATTTTGCTGCACTTAACCGTGCTTATACGGTTTATCAGGCTGGGATGGATGCCTTGATCCCACACTGCAAAACGTTACGATATTCCCCCTTCAAACCGATCTATCATAATAGCCGGCATGGACTTATGATAATTGGCAGCACAAACAGCGACCACTACAATTCCCAAACAGACAAAAAACTGCGTGGTAAGAGAATAGCTTTTATCCTGGAACCATCCGGGAATGACCTTTACGAGATAGATGTAAATACTGACTGGGCGCATCCTCTGTATATGCTCATCGATATGGATGGCGATGATGTGTATAGAAACAATACTCCAGCGGGGCTCTTTAGCGTGATAGGCGGGATTGGAGCTTCTTATGATGCGAGCGGGAATGACCTCTATCAAAGTGATGACTTTGCCTTTTGTGCCTACATGGGTGCCAATCTGCACATTGACAGCGAAGGGGATGATACATACAAAAGTGGATTGTTTTCCCAAGCTGCTGCGATGTTTGGGATAGCAGTGTTGATAGACGAAAAGGGAAGCGACAGTTATTCGGCTACGAGCTTTGCCCAGGCTATGGGTGGCACAATGGCTGTGGGAGCTTTGATAGATCACGCTGGTGACGACATATATTACATTGGTGGAAAATATCTTCACAAGCCGTTGATGTCAAATGATTACCGATCGATGGGGCAGGGGATGGGCTTTGGATTCAGACCCGATTTTGGAGGCGGATTGGGTTTGCTGTATGATTACAGCGGAAACGACAAGTACATCGGTGGAGTATACGCTCAGGGTGTCGGATACTGGTATGCCGGAGGAATTCTAATCGACGAAAACGGCAATGATGTGTACAATGCGATTTATTATCCACAGGGTTCAGGAATACATCTGGCTTATGGGATCCTGTTTGACAGCGAAGGAGACGACAACTATTTTACCCGAAATGGACCAGGGCAGGGTGCCGGACATGATTGGTCTTTGGGCATAATGATAGACAGAGCGGGTAACGACATATATTCCATCCCCGGGGGAAACGGACTGGGGCTTAGTAATTCTGTGGGAATCTTTGTGGATAGTTCGGGTGATGACCGTTATGAAAGAAGAAACGATAGTAGCCTTGGCTATGCCAATCTTGCCCGGGGAACCGGTGGGATAGGGCTGTTCCTCGATGCAGGCGGGAAGGATAACTATCCTGATACTCTGTTTTCAGATAATGCTACATGGAAGCGTGGTACTTATGGCATCGGTAGGGACATGGAACTGAACATACTGGAAAAGAGTAAAATCGAAAGCATGGCAGAAGAGGCAAGCGCAGAAATAGACAGCCTGGCTGCTATTGCCGATATCTTTGCCGTTGCCAGTGAATGGGAAGTTGGCTCTGCTGTTCAGAGGGTTCGCAAAGCCAGAGCCATCCTCATATCCAGAGACCAGGAAGCATCAGAATACATCATCAGCTCCAAACTCGGGACAAAGAGTGGTTTGGAATATCGTACCCTGGAAGAGTTGGTGGGAAAATCTGAATACTTCAAGCATAGCCTATATGACGTTCTGGCAGATGAGGACAGCCTCAAGGAAAAGAATGCTCTGTCCCTGATATCTGCCACTGGCGACACCATGTTGGTAGATTTCGTAGAAAACCTGATCGCAGCAGGTAAGTACGTACCCGCTGCCTTAAGTAGTCTGGGAAGCATCAAGTCTGCCAAAAGTATCAAAATCCTGGAAGGTTTTATGGATCATTCTTCAGAGCGTTATCGCTATATTACTGCTCGTAGCCTTGCCAGGCTAAAAACCCCGGAAGCAGATGCTATTCTGAAACGCTACGTCGATGATCCGTCATTTTTGGTGCGAACGCTGATCCGAAACATGTAAAAAGTGAGGTACATAAGTGGATATATACAAGCAAGCATGCCTGAGTTTTTTAGCCGAAATAGGCTATCAGGATAGTGAAAGACTGATAGCAGAACTGGATGCTTACCGTCAGACTTTGAATGAGGTAAACAAAATCACAAATCTTGTATCTCGTAAGATGCCAATCGATTGGTACTGGACTCACCATTTCCTTGACAGCCTGATAGCATTGAAATGTATGGACTTCTCTGGGAAGAGCGTGCTGGATTTTGGAACCGGGGGTGGAATACCTGGTTTACCACTCAAATTTGCCGTTCCAGATATGAAGCTGGTCATGCTGGATGCGACCAACCGCAAAATTGATGCCTTGCAAGAGATATTGCGAAGATTAAACCTCGATGAAAAGATGGCAGTATGTGCCCGATTGGAAGATTATAGCATTGGTGGAAAAAGCTTTGACTATGTGATATGCAGGGCTGTGGCGATCGAACCGAGATATCTGGAACCTCTGCGCAGGCTCTTGAAACCGAAGGGCAAACTGATATGTTTCAAAGCCCAGAAAATTGATGATATCAGCCATCTGGTATCGAAAACAGAGCTTGAAATGCAGATCGAACTGCTGGGTTATCGGCGGATAATCAGTATTGATAGAAAGGACTTGAAATAAAAATGGCAAAAGTGATTACTATCGTTAATCAAAAAGGTGGAGTCGGGAAGACTACTACAGCAGTCAATTTGGCTGCCGGATTAGCTGTATTGGAGAAGAAAACCTTGTTGATCGATCTGGATCCCCAAGGTAATGCTACCAGCGGTGTAGGCATCGACAAAGAGACCTTGAAACACCAGATATACGATGCCTTAATCCAAAGAATACCCCTCGCTGATGCAGTATTACCAACAAGCACTGAGAATCTGTATTGCGTTCCCGGAAACATTCATCTGACTGGAGCAGAGATCGAGCTGGTGCATGAATTTGCCCGTGAACATAAACTCAAAGAAGCACTGCAACCGGTTTTGGCCGATTATGATTATATCCTGATCGATTGTCCGCCTTCACTGGGATTGCTCACCGTTAATGCGATGACTGCCAGTCATGACGTTCTGGTGCCGATCCAGTGTGAATACTATGCTCTCGAAGGGGTCAGCCAGCTTTTGACAACTATCCGCTTGATCCAAAAAAACCTCAATCCCCAGCTAAATATCATTGGGATCGTACTTACCATGTACGACAAGAGGGTAAATCTATCCAACCAGGTGGCAAAAGAGGTTCGCCGATACTTCAAGGAAAAGGTTTTCCGGACAATCATACCCAGGAATGTAAAGCTAACCGAAGCTCCCAGCCACGGAAAACCAATCTTTTTGTACGACATCAAGTCACCCGGAGCCATGAATTATCTGCATCTCGCCAATGAAATCATAGAGCGAAGCTAAGAAAGAGGATACAAAGCTATGAATGACCGTCTTGGAAGAGGTTTAGAATCGTTGATCAGAGCTGCTGATGCCACTGATCAACCCAAAGCCGGAATATCGACCTTGCCAATAGATTCTATAAACCCAAATCGCTATCAGCCACGTAAAAACTTCAATGAGGTAAAGCTTCAGGAGCTAACGGAATCGATCAAGAAAAATGGTATCATCCAACCTTTGATCGTGACCAAATCCACGGGAAGCGATTATGAACTGATAGCTGGGGAAAGAAGGCTCACTGCTGCCAAAAGAGCGGGTTTGACTGATGTGCCAGTTGTCATTCGCTCTGTGTCACAAAAAGAGCAATTCCAGCTTGCCATCATTGAAAATATCCAGCGGGAAGACCTCAGTGCCATGGAAGAGGCAAATGCGTACAGGGAACTGAGCGTGATGTTTGAGCTCACACATGCACAGATTGCTGAAATAATGGGTAAGGACAGAACCACTATATCCAATAGTATCCGTCTGTTGAAGCTGCCCGATGCCATCCAGGATATGATTTCGGATGAGAGCCTCAGCCCTGGACATGCCAGAGCTATATTGAGTATCGATGAGGAGTTTCAGCTTCAATTTGCCGAGCATATTCTACGCTACAAACTTAGTGTTCGCCAGGCGGAGGAAAAGGCAAAAAGCTTTGTCCAAAGCTTGCGCAGTGCCCACAGGAAAGAAACAAAACAAGAGCTCCTGCATTCCTATGAAACAGAGATCAAAAGCAGATTCAGAAGCCCTGCTTCGATCAAGGACAGAGGAGGGAAGGGCAAGATAATCCTCGAATACAGGAGTCCGGAAGAACTCGACTCTATCATGCAAAAGTTCAAGCAAATCTGACTTGATAAAAACATAAGGAGAAACTGATGAAATGTATTCTTGTGACAGGAGGCGCCGGTTTTATCGGTGCAAACTTTATCCACAACCTTTTTGCTGATCCTGGATTTGAAGGCAGTGTCGTCAATCTCGATAAACTTACTTATGCCGGAAATCTAAACAATCTGAATAGTATCGAAGCCAAATTCGGAGGTAAACGCTACTTCTTTGAACAGGCAGATATATGTGACAACGACAGGGTTTCGGCTATATTCGAAAAGTACCATCCGGATACTGTGGTAAATTTTGCCGCTGAATCACACGTTGACCGCTCCATCGATGGTCCAATGGATTTTATCAATACCAATATCGTTGGTACTGCTGTCTTGCTCCAAAATGCTTATCATCTTTACAAAAACCTTTCAGAAACCGACAAATCCGGCTTTCGCTTTCATCATGTCTCCACCGATGAAGTATATGGTTCTCTGGGTGACGTAGGATTCTTCCTGGAAACTACTCCATACGATCCCAGTTCTCCATATTCAGCCTCCAAAGCTTCATCAGACCATCTGGTAAGAGCTTGGATGAGGACATTCGGGCTACCAACTCTGATCACCAATTGCTCAAACAATTACGGAGCTTATCAGTTCCCCGAAAAACTGATTCCTCTGATGATTCTGAACTGCCTGGCACACAAGCCACTACCTGTGTATGGCAAGGGCTTGAACGTCCGTGACTGGTTATATGTGACGGATCACTGCGATGCTATTGTGACCGTTATCAAGCATGGAAAAATAGGTGAGACCTATAACATCGGCGGACATAACGAAATGAAGAATATCGATATTGTCCATACCATTTGCGATCTTTTGGACGAACTCCGCCCTTCCAACAGGATCGGCTCCTACAAGGAACTGATCACTTATGTGACTGATAGGCCAGGGCATGACCTGCGCTATGCGATCGATGCTTCCAAAATAGAAGCAGAACTGGGCTGGAAACCAAAAGAGACATTCCAAAGCGGAATCCGCAAGACCGTGATCTGGTATCTGGAAAACATTGAATGGTGGCAAAGCATCCAATCCAAGACATATCAGCAACAACGCCTCGGACTACAGAAATAGATGGTTCCAACCCTCGTGGTGAGGTATGAGAAACAGTAGTATCAGCTTCCTGGCCAGACGCTTTATCAGAGGCCAGCAAAGTAGATACATCAGCAAAGGGCATATTCTGACTGTGGCTGGGATCGCCTTGGGGGTTCTGGCTTTGATCAGCGTCAGCTCTGTTATGAATGGTTTTCGACAGGATATGCAGACCAGGATTATCGGAACTCTGTCCGAAATTCGGATCACCTCCAAAGATGGCTCTCCAGTTACAAATTACGAGGAAATCATCAAAGTATGCGAAGAGCAGGGCTTTGATGCTGCTCCGATTATCAGAATGGAACTTCTGCTGAAAAAGGACAATGTAATCGAGCCCACCATGAGCTTCGGGGTCGATCTGGACAGACAAACGAAGGTTAGCACTGCCCTGTTACCAATAAGCACCAAAGCTGATTCCAAGCTGAGACAGGGATTGATCGGTGGAGAGGCAAACAGCACACAGTTTGAAGAGAGTGGGATAATCCTGGGAAGTGGTCTCGCATACCGTTTGAACGCCAATCTGGGAGATGAGATCCAGATCCTTTCTCCAATGTTTTCGGAACCCACGGCATTCGGGTTGTTACCAAAGATCAGGACTCTGAAAGTAATCGGGATATTTATTGCCGGAATGCCAGAATATGATATGATGTTTAGCTATATCCCTCTGGGAGTAGCCAGATTCTTTGGCAATGGGCATTCTGGGGTAGATTTTGTCGAGGTCAAGACAGGAAGCTATCACAAGCTGAAACTTCATACCAGCAGACTTGCCAGACTTTTACCTGATTATGAAGTCAAAGATTGGAGCAGCTTTGATCCCAGTCTTTACAATGCGATCCGGTTTGAAAAAGTGATGATGTTTGTCGTGATGTTGTTTATGTATGTCATTGCCTGTTTCAATCTAACCGGTAACCTGATCAAGACTATTGCCCAAAAGAAAAAAGAGCTTGGACTGCTCAAAGCGATCGGTTTCAAAGAGAGTGATCTGAGAAACCTGTTTATGCTACATACCCTGATCCTCAGTACTTTGGGAATTGTCATCGGACTTCTGATGGCTTCTACCTTGCTCATGCTGCAAAAGCAATTTGACATCATCAAACTCACGCTTTCACCGGGGGACTTCATAGCTTTACCGGTCAGCTTTGAGGCTATGGACTTTGTAATCGTAATCCTCGTGGCATACCTGATCAGCATTATCAGTACTCTCTTTCCATTGCGTCAGCTGAAGTCGATTGATACGATCGAACTCATCAGACAAAGTGCAAATGGCTGATCCGGAGAACAAATATATTGAATATCCGGATATTTTGAATAGATTATCTTCGGACTAAGCGCCCCAGGGCACAATGAATATCAGCGAGGTATCACACATGGACAGAAAAGAAACATATCGTATTGCCATCGAAGCAGAGATAATGTCACAAAATGTTTACCGGGCAATGGCAAAGAGCTTTGCCCTTCCTGAAGCCAGCTCTGTTTTCCTGCAATTGATCCCCTACGAAGAAATGCACGAAGCAAAAATGCGCGAGCTCTTTGCCAAGGAATTCCCAAACGAAAACCAGAACTTTGACAAAAACCTGATGCCAAACATCAAGCACGTGAAAATCAAAGAACCAAAAGACGTTTTGGACTTTGCCATCAGCAGAGAAGAACAGGCAAATAGCATCTATATCAGCCTTGCAGCAGAAACCAGCGATCCAGCGGTTAAAGAACTGCTGCTGAGTTTTGCTCAGGAAGAAGAAAACCACAAGGTTATCCTCTTTACGGAGATCCAAAGGCTACAGGGTATGATCCAATGGTTTGATCCATCCGAACTGAGCGGGATAATGGAAGACTAAGACCCATAAAGGACAGCATGAATAGTTCTTCCATTCTATACGTCATTGCGATTCCGATCGGAAACCCCAGGGATATCACATACCGGGCAGTAGAAACCCTGGAAAACATCACTGCCCTGATCTGTGAAGAATACAAAAGCGGGGCTAAGCTATTAAGCGAGTTCAAGCTTAAAAAACCGCTGTATGTTTTGAATGAACACAGTGAGTCGGCAGATATTAATGCTCTTTTCAAAGAACTGTTTATCGATAATTGTGGCTCTTATGGGCTCATAACCGATGCCGGAACACCGTGTTTTGCCGATCCTGGGGCAGAATTGGTTCAGCTCTGCTATCAGTATTCGATTCCAGTCAAGAGCATCCCCGGAGTCTCTTCTTTGACGACTGCATTGATGATAGCCGGTAAAAGGCTGGACAGGTTCTTGTACTACGGCTTTCTAAGCGCGAACAAGGATAAGCGAAGACAGGAACTGATCAAGATCAAGAATTCCCAAACCTGTGATTACTTCTTTCTGGATGCGCCATACCGGCTCAAAGCACTCGTCCACGATATGGCAGATGTCCTCGGAGAGAATAGAAAAGTAAGGCTGATGTATCGGCTGACATATCCGGAGGAGCAGGTCTTTGTTTGTAACCTGGGTGAGTTAAAAAGCCTCTCGCAGTCGCTCCCCAAGGGTGAGTTTGTGCTGCTGCTGGAAAAGTGATGCTACCAGAGAACTACTTGATTCATCACCGAGGGGTATATACCTCAAATCAGATTAGCTTTCAGATCCTTCCCGGTAAAAAGCAGTATCCGCAACAGATCAAAGAACTGATCCACGCAGCCTGGAAGAATGCCACATCAAATCCCGGGATTCATATCTACAACGGCAAAGTAGCAGGCTTGCATAGCTTTGCAGCTACTCAGGACAGTCTTCACCTTGTGGTACAGGAAACTGACTACAAATCATTCTATGGTACCAATGTCAAAAACGCACATCAGATTTGGCAACATCAGGATCGTGCGAACGCTTTGGCAGCCTGTGCAGTGGTAGAAACTACAGACGCTACCATCATTGTGGGTAAAAGGAATTCCACGATGGCGGAAGGATCAGGTTTGTGGCACATTCCAGGAGGGACACTCGAGTTTTCCAAATCTGCCGGAGCATTACGGTCTTTGATGCAGGAGCTGGGATTACCGCTTTGTCCAGAATCTGCCCTCAATCCAATCCTGACCATGATGCGGGAACTCAAAGAAGAATTCAATATCGAAATGGGGGAGATCCCTTTCCGTCTTTGTCTTGGACTGGGAGAAAACCTTTTGATGAAAAAACCGGAGTTCCTGTGCTATTTTCGTCTGTCCCTCAGTTCCACAGAAGTCAGGGAGCGGGTGAAGGAAGCCAGAGATGCCAACGAACATAGTAAAATCAGCTTCGTACCCCAGGAAGAAATCCTGGATTATTGTGCTGCCTACCCATTTGCTCCGATTGGGAAAGCTGCCATCACCAGATATTGGGAATACGTCCAAGAACTGCTCGGGAGCTTCACACAATGAAAAAAGAACAAAGACTCCTCTTTGAAGACAAAGAGCTTACAGATAAAAAAGTACCACTGGCTGAAAAACTCCGTCCGCAAACACTGGATCAGCTCCGCGGTCAATCGAGCCTGGTTGCGGAAGACTCCCTGCTCCAAAGAATGATAAGCGAAGGGAAATACCACTCCTTTATCCTTTGGGGACCTCCCGGAACGGGGAAAACAACAATCGCCAGAATCATCGAACGCAGTACGACAATGCGCTTTGTCCATTTTTCTGCCGTACTTTCCGGGATTGGCGATGTAAAGAACGTCATGAAAGATGCAGATTATGCACACCGGACAAGGAACGAACAAACCATCATCTTCATCGACGAAATCCATCGGTTCAACAAATCCCAACAGGATGCATTTTTACCCTATGTCGAATCCGGTAGTATAGTGCTGATTGGAGCGACTACCGAAAATCCCAGTTTTGAGGTCATTCCTGCGCTTCTATCCCGCTGTCATGTCTTCGTACTCGAAATGTTGCCGGAAGACGATCTGAAGGCTATAATCGAGCGTGGAATGAATGAAATGGGGCTACCCGTCACAGATGAAATCAGCGGCTGGATAGCTCAGCAAAGCTCTGGGGATGCCCGCAGGGGACTGAATTATCTGGAGCTGCTGGCACCATATTTAGTGGAAAATCCCCATCCGGATTTGAAGCAGTTAGCCACAACCCTGGAAAAGAAGACCATGTTCTACGACAAAAACAGGGAAGAACACTACAATCTTATCTCCGCTCTCCACAAGTCTTTGCGGGGATCAGATCCCCAGGCAGGATTGTATTGGCTTGCCAGGATGCTGGAAGCCGGAGAAGATCCGCTATACCTGGTTCGCCGGCTGATCCGATTTGCCAGCGAGGATATAGGCCTAGCAGATCCCCAGGCTTTGGTACAGGCTATAGCAGTCAAGGACAGCATTCTCTTTCTGGGGATGCCGGAGTGTAACAATGCTCTTGCGCAGTTGGTAGTATATCTGGCTACCGCTCCCAAAAGCAATTCATTATACGAAGCTTACAAATCCGCTGCTGAGGATGCAAAAAAGACGAGTCACTTCGGAGTTCCTCTGCATATCCGTAATGCTCCGACTCAACTGATGAAAGACTTGAACTATGGCAGAGACTATGCCTATGATCACGAATATGAGCATAAGTATCACTATCAAAAGTATTTCCCAGACCAGATGAAGGAAAAGGATTACTACAAACCAGGCGAATACGGTTTCGAAAAAGAAATTGACAAAAGACTCCAGTGGTGGGCAAAGCTCAAGGACACTCAAAAGAATAAATAGCATATATTTACAAAAGAGGATATGATGAAAGTAACACTCTTAATACTGGCAATGATGCTCGTAACAATTAGTTTTTTCGCCCAAGTAAATGGCGTTATCAATACAATTGGCGACAAGAGGATTCTCCACGTTTGGGGCAATCACTATGACCGGGGCTATGCCCAGGGTTATCTACTTGCAGAAGAATCCATGCAGGTTATGTATAACTACTTTTTCCAAATGGTTACCTATTCCAATGTTCCCGCTTATAATATGCTGATGAGTTTCATGCAAGCCCGTTTTAGTGTGGATCAGAAATACCTGGATGAAGCCACCGGTTATCTTGCGGGAATACAGGATGCAGGGATAAGCACTTTTCATCAGGGCTTGCAACGGGAGCTAACGATTGAAGACATCCTGCTGGGAAATGCAATTGTGGATATGAGATCCCTCCGAACGGAAGAGCTTGGATTGCCGGATATCGGATTGGGCTGTTCATCAATCTCCAGTTGGGGAGAATCCACCTCGGTAGATTCATTGCTTAATGGCAATATAGTCATCACCCGCTTGCTGGATTGGGACCGGGATGCTACGCTTTTGGCAAATCCTATCCTGATTGTTCATCATCCCTCCGAAGCGGATGAACAAAAGTGGATGTCTTTTACCTATCCAGGCTTGATTGGTGCACTGTCCGGGATCAGCGAGAATGGCAGTGCGGCTTTTCTGAACGTTGGCAATGCAAACAGTTATCAATACTCCACAGGCTTGAAACACATTCTCTTCAGTGTCCGCAACGGACTGGAAAAGGCTGATTTTAATGACGATGGATTTCACGATGGAATCGACATCTACGACTCTGTATATGAAAACAGACATTTGTCCGGAACGCTCATTCATGCGATTTCCGAGAACGGCACCGATCGTGTAGCAGGAATCATCGAAAACAACTGGTGGGGCACAGAGCTGCGTACCATCGAACACAATGGATATCAGCAGGGCACAAACCTCCACGTCACAAACCATTTCCGTCTATTGTACAATCCTGTTTGCTGCGGACGGTATGAAGCAATTGTGGATTCACTCCTACTCAATCCATACGTTTCGTCAAAGAGGCAATGGACAATGCTGGCTGGAGCAGCGGGATGGCAGAACAACATGATGGCGATTCAGTTTATCCCCAGTCTGGGAAACATCCTTTGGGCTAATGCTGATGCCACAAGCCCAGCTTATGAGACTCCCGCAATCTCTCTAAACGCCACAGACCTGTTTCTCACCCCTGTTTCCTCCGAGGACTATACATTACCCAGTCCTCAATCCAGGCTTTTTATGTATCCCCATCCCTTCCGGAGTGGAAAGAAACTCAATCTGAAAGCGGATCAACCAATCCATGTGATAGATATCTACAACCTCAAAGGCCAAAAGCTGAAAAGTATTATTAATGTGAACAAAAGTAATTCCCTTCAGATCCAAAATGAGCTTGGTGGCATGTCTCCAGGATTGTATCTGCTAAGGGTTAAACATCATAATGGAACTTCAAACTCGCGTAAGCTCCTGATCTCTGGCTAATAGGATTTGTCTATAAAAGACCGCTGATTAATCGTAGTATGAGCAGCCCATACAATAAGGGCGGCGGGTGGGTAAAGATAGCTATTTTTGTATGCTCAGATAGACTGATAATACACCGATTTGTTATACAGGAGGACAAGTTCAATGGTCTTTATAACAAACAGCCCGGTTGCTATCGAGCGCAGCTTATTGATAGAGTGCTGCTTCTATCCCTCCGGTTTGTCAAAAAGGTATATACCGCCTATAAACTCTTGATCAGATCGTCAAGCTCCGAACATAGAAAAGGCTTTTCCAATACTGCATCAGCCCGGAGTCCTTTTGCCATCATCAAATAAGTCTTTTTATCGATCTTTCCGCCCCCGGAGATAGCGATAATCTTGATTTCCGGCAATTGCTCGCGAACGGTTATTATTAGTTCCAGTCCATCATAGTGAGGCATCACAATATCTGTGATCAAAAGGTCTATTTTCTCCGCCTGAAGGATGTCTATGGCAACAAGACAGTCAAGTGCCGTTTGAACTTCATATCCCTTTAGTCTGAGCAGTTCAGACATAGTTTCCACAAATTGAGCATCATCATCGACCAATAGTATTCGCATCATAATTCCTTAATAACCTCTTATTTAACCAATAGTAGCTTTGTCTTTTGCAGTGGTAATCTGTCATGTTTGATCTGGACGAAATATATTCCGGAGGAACAGCTCCTGCCCCGATGGTCTTTTCCGTCCCATTGGTAGTTTACAACAGTTTCATTGTGAAATCTAATCCCCTGTACCTGCTGCCCCCGCAGATTGAAAATCCGGAGCTCGGCATTACCCTTTGCTCCTGCATCCAGTTCGATATTTACCCTGTGGTTTTTGGATAGCACAAAGGGATTGGGACCCAGCTTTAGCTTTGCCGGAGGGGTAGTATTAGCTTCGATGCCGCTGGGACCTATCGCCGCATAATTACTGTGTCCTGATTCATTTACGCCATCGGTAGCAACCACCCAGAAGATCATGGCTTCGTTGAACAGATTCGCATCTTCCCAATGATAATGTCTCTGTCCCAAGGGAACTTCTACCCACAGCTCCATATTCTTGTATATCCGGTAAGCCGTCCAAAGCGTATCTGCATAGACGGGAGCCTGCCAAAAGAAATCCAGGCTGTCATCAATGAATGATGGCCGAATGGTAAACAGCGAAGGAGCCACAACCGATTGATCGGTAGGGCTCGAAACCCATCTGTTTCCTTCCGCCAGAGGAAAGATAGTATTGTCCGGCAGCGCATTCTCCAGCTCCAAAGCATAGGCAATCATGGTAAAATCGTCACTATAGTAGTATCTGTGTTGCCTGGGGTGTACATCGAAAGTATTAAATAGAATCTCCGAATAGACGTTTCCGTTAGCATCGGTCTGGATCATTAGTGAGCCTGCCGGAGGATATGGCATTATATCCGGAGGATATAAAACCTCGTGATAAGCTACATCAAAGCTTAGTATTTGTCCATTCGTCAGCACCTCTGTCCTTTGCCAGCTATCTCCATCATTCAGATTTGCCACTTTCATAAAAATAGACCCAGCCGGTAATTCTGTTTCCTGGATTTGGCCTCCCAAACTGGATGTATGTCTTTTCAGATACAGGTAGTCACCACTACGATACAACCAGTCTATGGTACCAAATCTGTACACAAAGAACTGAGAGATCAGCGGATACACTATCAGTTCGTCTTCAACGACCGGAGCTCCAATCCTTTCATAGTATCGAGGCATTGCATCTACAATATGGATGGTGCCGAGGTTTACAACTTCCTGGGGATCAAAGATTACCGGATTATCGAGCGTTCCAGCACAGCCATAGATATAGCTGCCCTCGGTTCCTTCCCGGATTGCTTTGACGACGCCATAAAAGTTCTCGTTGATAAATGCTTCCACATTGATCAGGCCATTGGGATGGACAAAGCTCTCGAACAGTATTTCACCCGTGGAAACAGATACCAGTTGGAGACGCTGTTGCGATATTTGAAAGCTACTGCTATTGACGACATTTCCAATGATACTGATCGGAGGGGAGTAGAGCAAAAATGGTTCAAAATCCACGATTGGCAGCGCTGGATTGTCCACGCCGTCTGTTATATACAATGCTATCCCTTCGGCATCGTTAAAATCCCAGTAATTGTTTTCCGCTTTGATAATGTTTCCGCTTTGGGGATAGGATGCACACACTACCGAGTGCGGTTCTCCCAGGGCATCGACGTTGTTTCGAATCACGTTTTCACCCTGTGCCCAGGGATGGTTTTGAGCCAGATCGCCCAACACTGGACGGGCGTTGTTCGTAATATAAAATCCGGTAAAGTTATATGTCACAATATTCCGTTCAAAATAGGGAACGGATGTAGCTCCACTCACCATTACACCAGCTCCGGAATTCATATCTCCGGGGATGAAGTTTTGAGTGATGATATTATCATAAAGATATCCGGAAGCGTTGAGCAGATAAATCCCTGTCAGGTTATTATTGATCAGGTTGTTATGAATTATCGGGTTTATTGCGCTGGCTCCTACGATATCCCAAGCTGTAATTCCCTGCCATACATTATGATGGATATGGTTGTGGGCGATTAGCGGATTGTTGTTGCCTCCGGCAGATTGGTTTGATAGCTGGATTGCTCCCCTGTATGTGGAAGAAACGCCATTGTTCCTGATTTCACAGTGCTGGACACTCGTATTGGAATTTTGCGAGATGAGGATGCCGTTTTCACCGCTGTATTCAACCAGGCAATAGCTGATATTGACAGTTGCCGGATTGGGGGTCCCGATCGCATAGGCATGGATCCCTTTGGTATTGCCCCGGAAATGGGAATGGCTGATGTTGACGGGTGAATTGATCGTATAGATACCATTTTCACCATTTTCGATGTAGCAATGCGCAAACTCGCTGGTCATCCCCGTATTTTCCAGGCGGATACCCTTCCAGAGTGCAGTCGGCGATATCTGTCCGTTGACGAAACGGATACTGTCCGCAGCATTGCCGATGGCGTTGATATGTCCCGCAGCCGTTATCCGAAAATTACCCATCGCTCGCACCATCACTCCAGGTTCCAGAGTAAGAGATTCTCCGGCTGGGATAGTGATATCACCTACGATGTTATAAGGACTATTGACTACCGACCAAATACCGGAAACGTTGCCACTTACGTCCGTAGCAACAAGTGTTGCAACCAGACAGAAAAGCACAAAAAAGCATAATCCTTTCAGCTTCATCTCATCACCTCCGGAGTGCAGAGACATACATCCTGCGTTTTCTCCACAATCCAACTTTCCAAACAAATGTCATCCTTATCCTTTTGTCAAACTATTTTTCATCGTAAAGCCCCAAAGCGCTTAAATTTCCCATGCATAGTCATCTTCGGGGAGCAGGGGCTTCAGCCCTTTGTAAAAGTGATCAGGGAATATTCAAGACCCTTGATTAATCGGGGCATGGGGATGCACCCCACAAAAAAGTGGTGGTATGCGGGTATAGATAGCTGTTTTTGGATGCTCAGACAGACTGAAAACACACCAGTTTGCTTTGCGGTAAGACCCGTGCAACGGGCTTCATTAATGCTCTTTTGGATTAATAAAACCATGTACATGGTTGATATAGGATGGACGTTCGAGAAGAAATTTCAGATGCGAATAGCTTTGATCGTTCCCTGGTTCAGCTTCAATGCCGGTTTTCCGCCGATCATCATGACAATGCCAAGCTCTTTTCCACAGGATGGACACAGGGGCTTGCTATGCGTTTCACAGCCCTGAAGTCCAACAAAATCTGCACTGAGCCGCTCGATAAAACATTTGATTATCTTACCTTTGCCAGCTTTGAAATACCGAAAAAGACGGTATCCGCATTGACAATCGATATCCACAAGCTTTCCTGTTCGCATTTGCTATCCTTTCCCCTGCAATATGTAACCTTATATTGTACTATGCGTTCCATTCTGCATCCCACCCCTTGGTGTCAACCAAAATCAGGAAAGACTACATTCACCGTTCACCATTCACCATTCACTGTTCACTGTTAACTGTTCACCATTAACATTCTACATTCTGACTCTGTCGAAATAACGTATTTTCCAAATCAAGATATCCCATAGCTAGCGTGAGCATACATTCGAAGTTGTTTGGACAAACCCTTTCTATTTAGTAGTAACTGCTGAAACGCACTCTGAAGCACCCTAAATGAACGAAAGAGGACATGAAAAAAGTGGAAAATTTGCAGCAATTGCCATCCTTTTCTTTTTGGGAATA
>CAZWIS010000011.1:0-6149 GCA_964634275.1 uncultured Candidatus Cloacimonadota bacterium
AAAAAGCCGTGCATTGCGTTCATCGATTATCCGGAACAATACCCAGACTCCAAAAAAAACATTGACAAACTATGCATACAAATTCTAAATGTGAAGATCGTAAATTGTATATAAAGGTAAAGGATAGGAATGCGGAAGTACCTTGGTTTTATAGGACATGGCTTGACCCAATGTATGCGCCTAAAAGTAGCGCATCTTGGATTTCTGTGCCTGATATTACCATTTTTTTGGGGCTCACAGGAAGTATTTTCTCATCACTTTTCTGCTTTATTAGCTTTTGGTATCATAGGATTGGTATTACTGTATCATCAGCGCAATCCAAAAGGGTACAGGATAGCTATGCAGATGGTATCGGATACTACGATGGATTCTCTATCCATAAAAGCCTATACTCCTTTTTCCTGGGACGATGCAGACAACAATGGATCACCGAGATTCGAGCAATTGTCGCATAGGTTTTCCATGCCTTCCAAGGATCCCGAAAGAGATAGCAGCCCATTATCCGAACTGGAAAAACGTCTCGAAGCAGAAAACCGTGAGTTGAAGCTGCAGCTTTTAACAGAGCAAAAGTTCAACGATATGATGTTGACTTTCCTCAGGGCGGAACATAGCAAGGGAGATGGTCATGAGCCAGATCTTTTGAGCTTGTTTTCCCGTTTTTTTACTACTGACTTTTGTGCCATCTACAGCCTGGATAATTTTAAGGATACTTACAAGCTTTATAAATCTGCATCAAGTCAATCTGTCAGGAACAAAACTATCGAATCTTTGAGAAGCTTTAATCTGGAGAAGTTTGAATGGTCTGCCACCAAAGTATTGCAAGGAAAGATATCCATATTCCAAAAAACGATGCTGGATAGACTATTACACCTCAGTTCCACGGCAGATCCTGATACCCGTAAATGGCTGGAAAACAAGATTAACCAAACTCTGGAATACAGTGTATGCCGCGATAACAATTGGTCTTATCTCATTGCCATCCCTTGCATTTACGACGACGAAGTCCAGAGTATCGTAATCATGGGTCTTCAAACCAGCGAACTCCCGAAAATGATCCTAAACGAAGGCAGAATGCTCTCTGCTTGCTCATTCCTGACTCGAGGGCTACACATCAACCGCAATCCGTTGTTGCTACCCGAAGAAAACAAAGAACAGATCAAAGCCTATAAGCTTGAAGCTGTCAGTGCTCTATCTGCTGGCCTGGCTCACGATTTTAACAATATCTTGACGGCAATTCTGGCAAACATCTCCCTTGCTCGGGAAGAATTACCTGCCAATAGTGAACTTAGCCAGTTCCTTCAAGCAGCTGAAGAAAGTACCTTGAGGGGAAAAGTCCTAACGGATCACCTGATGACTTTTGCCAATCCCAACAACAAAGCGAAAACGGAATCCGAAACTGCATTGATGCTGAAATCATTTGTAGATAGTGTAGTATGCAATTCCGAAGTCACCGTCAAATACGAAATCGACCCGAACCTTCCAAAACTCCAGATAAAGGCAGATGCATTCGAGAAAGTGGTTCAAAATATTGTCCATAACGCCTTGCAGGCGATGAAACCGGAAGGTGTGTTACGGATTACCTCTAAACTCACAGAAAATATGCTGACTATTAGTTTTGCCGATAATGGTAGTGGAATCGAATCCAAGGATCTGGGTAGTGTCTTCAACCCGTATTGGACGACCCGGACGGGTAGAAGTGGATTGGGACTTACCATTGTATATTCTATCCTCAAAAAGAACGGTGGGTCCATAGATATTGCCTCCCAAAGTGGTATTGGAACCGAGGTCAAGATTAGCTTACCAACTGAGGCATCTTTCGATATAGAAACTCCAAAAAGCGAAGATAACAAAGTCCGAAACACTCTTTTGGTGATGGAGGACAATAGCTTCAAGAAAATCTTGATGGAAACACTGTTGAAGAAGCACTTCGTAGTTCTGGAGACATCCGATCCTGATTCCATAATGGCCAGATTTGACGAAGCTCGGATGCAAGGCAATCCATTAACAGATGTTATCATCGATTTCGATTTCTACGAATGGGATCGGATTAAACCTCATACAGACAGGCTTTTGTCCTCAATCCCCAGCCCCGAACTTGTAGCGTTTAAAACCAACATCGCTCCCGAAGATATCAGGTTTTTCAAAAAAGCAGGTTTTTCCAATATCTTCGGAAAGCCCTTCCACTCTGCAGAACTCACAAATCTGCTAAATAACTACCTAAGCAAATAATCTCCCCGCTTCATCAACCATCTTTACTGGTATTCGAAGTAACCACTTGTTTATTTACGATTTTATTCGAGTTTTGAAGTATCAGCCATAATTATTCTTAAAAAATGAATTTATTTCTTGACACAAAGTAAACGATATTGGGAGTATGTGCTTAATGGTGTTCGATACATCAGGGAGGTACCGTGAAAAAGACAATCTTGTGTTTTGCGCTATTACTTGTCGCCATTGCAACATTCTCGAATCCAATCTCACCATGCATTCTTTCAGAGATATGGTTTGAACATAATGATCAAACCAACGAAACAAATCTTATGCTGGAATTGTGTGATGATGGTTTGTTTGATTATCTTGACTGGAACTTATTATTTTTTGAAACAGGTGATACACAGGTACAGCTTCCCCCGAGTTTTGTACCTTGGGGAGTATATCAACCGGGAGTTATAAATGCCACTGATCTGTTACCAGGGCTGGACCTGAGCCCTAACTCGGGAACTTTGAATATAAAGTATCAATATTCGACGCAATACCCATTGCTTCTCTTGCATTCTATCACTTTTTCGGAGTCCTATCCGCTGTATCCGAATCAATCATTCGTGTGGCATACTTTCGTCAATCAGATTGGTGAGTCATTTCATGCCTGGGTA
The DNA here is from genome assembly GCA_964634275.1 of uncultured Candidatus Cloacimonadota bacterium. Taxonomy (GTDB): domain Bacteria; phylum Cloacimonadota; class Cloacimonadia; order Cloacimonadales; family Cloacimonadaceae; genus CAZZCS01. The sequence goes on from CAZWIS010000011.1 coordinate 2,874, forward strand.
AAGGACAGCCCACCCACTCCTGCCAGCCATCCCTACAATTCCCTGGCACGTGCTCAGTTAAATATTACCTGTGTAGATCAGTTCGGAAGCCCTATTCCGAATCTCAGGATTTCCTTTTTAGGAACGTATGGTATTACAGATGCAACAGGTAACTTCAGTGCGCAGCTTCCTGCTTCGAAGAGCACTCTGATGGTTTATCATGCTTCTGATTGGGAACTTCTGTATTTGGAGGAGCTTGTTCTGGAACCTTTGGATGTAGTGAACAGAGACTTAGTCATCACCATGACCTCTGTGGACGAGGCAGTAACAGAACTCATACCCATAAAGCTAAGAGCCTTTCCCAGCCCTTTTATATCTGGCAAGCATGACGTTGTAAGCCTTGCGCTCAAAGGCAATGCTCAATCGGATGCCAATGTCCTGATTTATAATAGTAAGGGACAGTTTGTAGATTTAATCAAATTGAATGGCAGGAACGAAGCAAGCTGGAAACCCAGCAGAAAACTTGGTAATGGAGTTTATTATTTGCGCTTGGTATCCCAAGGTAGCGAACTGGATAGACAATCCATAGTTATTATCAAATAGGCAAATCGCTTCTGTATAAAAAAGAGTGTCTCCTGTTTGTTCTGTTGGTATTAGGAGCATTATCCTGTATCAATGCTTCGATCAATAGATTGGAATTTATCGCTGAAGAGCTAAACTTCGGGTTGGATTCCAAGCATTTGAGCGTGGATGGATATTACCACTTTTACAATCCGCACAGCGTAGATGTAGAGCAGCTGATTTATTATCCAATAATCGCTGATTCTCTGTCCGGTAGCTATTCACAGCTCCAGACTTCTCTCGTAGAGGCAATTCCTGGTGTAGAGCTTAATGTATTGGACATAAAGCCAAATGGCTTCTGGTTTTCCCTACTACTACCATCCAAAAGCCTCTGTACTTACAGGATTCGTTACAAACAAGAAGTTAAAAACAGACGGGCTATATATATCCTGCGGAGTACTGCCACTTGGGGGAAACCTCTCTCCAAAGCTAAATACCGTTTGTCCCTGGCAAGAAACATCCAGCTAAAAAAAGAACCCCTTCCCAATCCAAAGATTAAAAAGGGGTGGTTTAATACTGAGTACTACTGGGAGTTTTACGACTTTCTCCCAAAGACTGATTTTGAGCTTATCTTTTAGTTAAAATCCACTACTGGAGCAGTCTGAGCTTGTTCGGCAGCCTGGAAAAACTGAAATGCTGTGATATTAAACATTCCGGCAAAGACGTTGTTTGGGAATACCACAACCATCTGATTGAATGATTTGGCAGCCTCATTATAACGCATACGTTCGGTGCGGATACGATTTTCAATTCCTTCGAGCTGATCCTGCAACTGGAGGAAGTTTTGATTTGCCTTGAGCTCAGGATAGCGTTCGACCACTACCATCAAGCGTTGTAATGCCTGTCCCAATCCTTCCTGAGCAGCTTGAAACTGCTGGAATGCCTGTGGATTGGAAAGAGCTTCCGGAGGTAAATTTATCATACCACCCATCTTGGCTCGGGCTTCTGTAACATCTGTAAGGGTTCCACGTTCAAAATTAGCCGCTCCCTGTACAGTGTTTACCAGATTTGGAACCAAATCGTATCTGGTTTGATATACATTTTCCACCTGTGCCCAAGCGGATTGGACTTCTACTCTTCCACGTTGGAGCATGTTGTATCTGCCGATTACCCAACCGCCGATTATTGCGATAAAAAGCAATACGACCAATAGAATTAGTATCCCTTTTTTCATTGTTTTATTCTCCAAAAAGTTTCTTACCTGATCCAAATAGCTAAACCTGCGTATTGTGTAAAGCAAAATATCAAAGCTTATGTTCCCCGAGTCTTATTCGATCGTGAGTTTCCCATCCAGGATCAGAATAGTAATGGCATTGGTATCCGCAATAACGGATTTGTCTGTAATGATGCGTATGTCCGGACGATTGTTGTGTACAGAAACACTGCCAGACACCAGAATCGTAGGCGTAAACCCTTTGGCAAATCTGATGTGAGCATTACCGGTAAGTACCTCTAAATGGATGGATTGGGTCACAGCATTACTTTCGAAGTATCCATTGATGTCTCCTCGCTCCACTTTGGCAACCAGATTCTTAATTGGATCATCATTAAGGATCAGATAGGTATGGGCACTCAATTCAGTAAAGAATCCTTTCTTGTTCTGGAAAACGTTTGTGACCCCCGAAGTTGAATCAGCCATTCTCATCAATTTGAGCCTCGAACCGGGAAAACCGAATCCACTAAAGCTGGATTCAATGCTATTCTTTTCACCATGTCTTATAGTGAGATCTCCATGACGAAGCTGGATAGAGACAGTCTCCGATTGTCCATCTTCCAGAGCCATGACCTGCCTTCTATTAAGTGGTGAAGCCAGCATCACACCGAGGACCAGCAAAGGTACCAGTATCCAGATTAGATGCCGAAGCCAGGATTTTGTTTGCCGTACTTTGCCCGGAAGCCTGGGTTCATAATACACATCCCGATGCATTCGGAAGAGCCTGAATAAGGAAAACGCTACCAGATATACCAATACTCCTGCCCATAATACATCACTGGCAAAATGCCCACCTTGTACCATCCGGATAAGTCCTATCAGCAAACCATATCCGATACCTAATGCAAGCAAAGAATAAGCCAGTAAGCGGTACCTCTTTCTCAGTATAAACCACGGTACGAAGAGGTAAAAGCCCATAGTAGCATGCCCGCAGGGAAATGACTTGCCTGTGCTTTCAGGATCCCTACTCAGGATAGCTTCGTACTCGTATTTCCCATTAAATTCGGTAATCTCCCTTGGTCTTGGCCTACCCCAGTTGTCCTTTAGAATGCTGTTTACAATCATCCCCGGACCTACTACCATTGCAAGGCAGAGAAACAACCCGATCTTTCTATAGCACTGATAGTGTACATTTTGAAAGCTTCTTGCCAGGAGTAAAACCCCAAAGATAGCTATCAACAGGGCTGGGATATTGCCATATTTGTAAACAACTTGTACGATAGGATTTGGGTTCAGATACCAGCCTTCCCCAGATCTGAAAAAAAGTCGCTGGATTGCCATATCTGTATCTGTAAGCCTGAAATAGATCGTGCCCAGGATCAATATCATCAGCGGGATCAGAAAATCCAGTGAAAACAAAAAGTGACGGTGCTGGTACACCGCCACTTTATTATATGATTCTATCGTTTTATTTGGGTTCTTCTTCATCTTCGGAAGCCTGAACCGGTTCCTCAGTGATTGGA
>CAZWIS010000011.1:6249-70887 GCA_964634275.1 uncultured Candidatus Cloacimonadota bacterium
TTCAGGAGCTACTTCCTCTGCAACAGGAACTTCTTCAATCTCAGGAGCTGCTTCGGGAACTACTTCCTCTGGGACAGCTACTTCGACAGGGATTTCCTCTGCGGGAACTTCTTCGATTACAGGTTCCTCTATTACTGTTTCAGTAATCGGGACTTCTTCAATTTCTGGTTCAGGATTGACAGTTTCTTCCGAAACGACTTCTTCAGTTTCGACTTCTACTGCTACTTCCTCAACATTTGGAGCATCCTCTAAGATAACCTGCTCTTCCACAGGGGCATCAAATGCAACGGCAAGATCAGCTTCTTCTTTTGCCATCAATTCCTGTGCATCTTGTTGTTCCTTTTCCTTTTGAAGCTTCTCACGGGCTTCCTTTTCAGCTTTTTTCTTCTGCTGTTTTATCGCCCGTTCACAGATGTACTGCTCGTGAATAGCAATATATTCATCTTGAAGTTTTGGATCACGTGAGAAGAAGAAAGCCTTAACAGAAAGGATCAAACGACGGTTTTCCATATCCAGTTCGATTACTTTGAGAGGTAATTCCTCACCAGTATGGAAAGCATCTTCAGAGTGCTCTAGCTTTGGAATTGCAAGATGTGAGATCGGGATAAATCCTTCTACAATATCTTCTTCCAATGGGATATCTACCAATACGCCTTTGGGAATGAGCTTGCTGATTTTTCCACGAACTTCAGTATTTACCGGGAGCATGCTGTTCAGCTTTTCCCATGGATCCGGATGAAGTTGCTTGACTCCAAGAGCAATGCGGTGTAAGGCACGATCAATCGAAAGTACGATAGCTTCGACTTCCTGATTCTTACGATACACTTCTCTGGGGTGGTAGATTCTCTTTGTCCAGCTAATATCAGATATATGGATCAAGCCGTCGATTCCGTCTTCGATTTCCACAAAGGCACCAAAAGCAGTGAGGCTTTTGATCTTTCTGGTAACGACGGTTCCAATCGGATAACGATCGTCTATAGATATCCATGGATTGGGTTCCATCTGTTTCATCCCGAGAGAGATACGTTTGTTTTCCTTATCCAGTTCGAGAACGATGGCATTGACGTAATCACCGATCTTGAGGATCTTGCGGGCATCTGTAATCTTCTTTGTCCAGGACATTTCAGATATGTGGATCAATCCTTCAACGCCTGGTTCGATCTCGACAAAGGCACCAAAGGACTTGACGCTGACTACTTTACCCTTGATTGCTGTTCCATCTGGGTATTTGATTTCTATATGTTCCCATGGATGTGGAACGAGCTGTTTGAGCCCCAAGGATATCTTGCTGGTTTCTTTGTCAAAGCTGATGACTTTTACTTTTACTTTATCGCCAATATTGAGCATCTCGGACGGGTGATTGATTTTGCCCCAGGACATATCTGTCAGGTGCAAAAGACCATCAATCCCACCCAAATCAATAAAGGCACCATAGGGAGTTATATTTTTTACTTCACCATCAAGTTCGGAATCAATTTCGATCCTATCAAGCAGTTCATTGCGTTTTAATGCTGCTTCTTCTTCCATAACCTGCTTACGTGAGACAATGATATTACGGTTTTCTTCGTTGATACCTACGACTTTGAAGCTCATCTCTTTGTCTATGAACTGATCCAGATTTGGGATCCGTTTGATAGACATATAAGAACCTGGAAGAAATGCTTCGATACCCAGAACATCGACTATCATACCGCCCTTGACTCTTCTGCGGATGACGCCATTGAGAATGGTACCTTGTTCAAAGGCTTCCCGGATCTTTGTGATGTTGAGAGTAAAATCAGCTTTCTTCTTTGAAAGAATCAGCTTCCCATCCCCGTTTTCTATCTCATTGATATGAACGTTGATGCGTGAATTCTTTTCTGGAATACCACAGTAGGCAAATTCACTAATCGGAATTTCACCTTCTGATTTGAACCCGATATCGACCATTACAGCACGATCATTGACGTCAACAACGGTTCCTTCCACGATCTGATTTCTTTGGAAGTTCGAGAATGACTTCTCATACATGCTTAGCATTTCGTTGTGGTTTTTTTCTTCCTGACTCAGTACTGGTGTGGGTTCTTTGGCTTTTGCCGGTTTTTTCTCTGCTTTTTCAACGACTGGCTCTTCAGCTACAATCGGTTCTTCCTGAACAGGCTCTTCGATAGGAGCACTTTCGACTTCGGTCACTGGTTCTGGAAGAGTTTCGACTTCTTCTACTGATACTTCTTGAGCAGTTTCTGGTTCCTCGACAGCAACAGCTTCGGGTTCGATCTGCTCCACTTCATCCTGCTTTACAGTTTCTGGAACTGCTTCAACGTTTTCTTTCGACGTAGTTTCCTCGTTGACGACACTTTCGGTTTCCGTCAAATCGGTTTTGATTTCGTTTTGATCATGAGTTAACATGATTCCTCCTTGAAGACGGGAATATCCTCCATAGTATTGACGAAGGACATATCTCCATTTATTTCTTTGATTTTATTGTATACTTTTATTATTATTCCATCAGGCGTCGATGCACCAGCACTGATCCCGATCTTTTTTTTGTTCTTTAGCATTTCCGGACTAAGCTCTGCTTCGCTTTCGATAAACATGGTTTCGGTAATCTCACTGCATATCAAAGCAAGCATCTTTGTGTTTGAGCTGTTTTTTCCACCAATGACAATCATCAGATCACTGCAACGTGCCAATTCCTCTGTAGCGCTTTGTCTTTGCGAAGTGGCACAGCAGATTGTATTGAAAACCCGGATTTCATTGCATATCGGCAAAAGCTTCGAGACTAATATCTGCAGGTTCTCGATCTTTTGCGTAGTTTGTGACAACACTCCCAATTTCGGGTATTTTTGCCTGTCTGGCTCCCAGTCTTGAGTCACAACTCTTGTATCCTCATTTCCGTAAGACTTCATCGCTACGACTTCGGGATGATTTGCATCTCCCAAAATCAGGATCGGATAGGATTCTGAAGTAAGCATCGTGACTATCTCGTGCGTACGGGAAACATAGGGGCAAGTGGCATCGATAACTTTGTTTCCAGCTGTTTCCAGCCTGGCAAGTTCATGTTTGCTGATCCCATGGGAACGGATTATCACAGTGCTGTTGCTGATACCTTCGACATCTTCCTCTACCATTATTCCCTGTCTTGAAAGACATTCCACGATCTGGGGATTGTGGATCAGGGGTCCGATTGTGCAAACGCTATGATTTGTATTTGCTGCATCCAAAGCAATCGTAATTGCTCTTTTGACACCAAAACAATATCCAGAGTGTTTTGCCAGCCGAATTATCATTTCGTTAGCCTCTCGATAATAATCCCGTACATCAGTTCCACTTGCTCCTCAATACTAAGCTGCGAATTGTCGATCTCTATCGCATCAGCAGCAGCTTTGAGAGGTGCCAGATCACGGGTGCTGTCATTTTTATCACGTTCTATCATCTCAAAAAGAACATCTTCGAAGATCGGTTCATATCCCTTGGCTTGGAGCTCCAACCATCTTCGTCTTGCACGGACAGTGGCATCTGCCGTCATATAAAACTTTACTTCTGCATTGGGGAACACAACCGTTCCGATGTCTCTGCCATCAAGTACGACTCCTCCGTCCTTACCCATCTCTCTCTGGAGTTCTACCATTCTGTGTCGAACCACTCCCAAAGCAGAAATATCGGACGCAAGACGGGAAATATGTTCCTTGCGAATCTCGTCGCTGACATCCTTCCCATTCAAAAAAACTCGGTTCCCATCTGGAGAAAAGACTATCTGGATATCGATCTCTTTCATCAAAAGCTCTATTGCTATTGGCTCTGAGACTTTTAAATCGTTTATCTCTGCAAACAAAGCACAGGCTCGATACATCGCTCCTGTGTCCAGATATACGTAGCAAAGTTTTTTTGCCAATAGCTTCGCTGTTGTGCTTTTTCCAGAAGAAGCAGGACCGTCTATTGCTACGATTATTCTTTTCATACAGATACTCTCGCCAGTTTTTCATAAATTTTTGGATAGTGAAATCGAGTCAACTCTTTTTTTTAAATAGTTGATAAATATGCCCTTGTTCTTACATTTCTCAGCTCTTCGATAGGCTACCCAAACTCCTCTCTTCCGAGTTTCTAAGCATGCGAAAAACCGTTAAAGAACCGGATTGTGGGACATCCCTTAGTCCAACGATCTCACATATTACATCTATATCAAGCCTATATCAAGCGTATTCGTGAATACGCTTGATATAGGCTTGATATAGGCTTGATATACGCTTGACTACTAAGTTGACAGTATGTAAATAACGTAGCTTCGGAAAGCTACGCTACTGTCTCGTTTTGAGATTATACATTTTGGAGCTCAAGGATTCGATCACGCAATTCGGCAGCTTTTTCAAAATCGAGTTTCACTGCCGCTTTTCGCATTTCTCTTTGAAGTAGTTCGATAATCTTTTCTTTGTTATCCAGATCAAGGTATTCCATAAATTCCTGTTTGGCTGATTTCTGTTCGGCTTCTTCGGCTTTGTCGATACTGGCATATCCTTCCGCAATCGAGGTAGATTGCATGATCTGTTCGATACTCTTCAGAATGGTTTGTGGAGTGATCCCATGCTTTTCATTGTACTCAAGCTGTTTTGTGCGGCGTCGGTTCGTCTCCGAAAGCGTTTTTTTGATAGCATCTGTTATCTCGTCGGCATAAAAGACTACTTTACCATCGACGTTTCTCGCTGCTCTTCCAGATATCTGAATCAGTGATCTGGTTGATCTCAGAAATCCTGTTTTATCCGCATCGAGAATAGCCACCAGTGATACTTCCGGCAAATCCAATCCTTCCCTGAGAAGGTTGACTCCCACAATCACATCAAAATCACCCAAGCGAAGACCACGGATAATCTTCGCCCGTTCGATCGAATCAATATCGCTGTGCAGGTATCGAACACTGATTCCGGCGTTTGTCAAGTACGTCGTCAGATCTTCGGACATCCTCTTTGTAAGAGTCATGACCAATACTCTTTGCTGTTTCGCTACACGCTCGTTTATCTGGGCAATCAAATCATCCACCTGATGCTTGATTGGTTTGATTTCGATTATAGGATCTACCAAACCTGTGGGACGAATGACCTGTTCCACGATCTCCCCTTTGGTCAGTCCCAATTCGTAATCTGCCGGAGTAGCCGAGACGAAGATAATGCAACGCAGATAGCGTTCGAACTCCTCAAATCTCAGAGGACGGTTATCAAAAGCTGATGGCAACCGAAATCCATATTCCACGAGGTTTTTCTTTCGTGTAAAATCTCCTCCGTACATTCCATGCACCTGTGGAATCGTGACGTGGGATTCATCTATTATAAAGAGAAAATCCTCCGGATAATAATCCAGGAGACAGCTCGGAGGCTCGCCTTGGTTTGCTCCCGTGAGATGTCTGGTATAGTTCTCGATCCCCGAGCAGAAACCCAGCTCCCGAAGCATTTCGAGATCGAACATTGTCCTTTGCTTTAGCCTGTCGGCTTCTACATATCGTTGGTTCTCCAGATAGTAGCTTACTCTTTCGTTCATCTCTGCTTCTATAGAATGCAATGCCCCATGCATCTTCTCTTCGGACATGATAAAATGGATGGCTGGATAGATCGGGTACTCGGTTACTTCTTCCAGAGTTTGATATGAAATGGGATGCAGCTTCTCCAGCTTAACAATCTCATCTCCCCAAAAACACACTCTGAGACAGTGTTCCAGATATGCCGGATATATGTCCACCACGTCCCCACGAACTCGGAATGCACCCCGTTCAAAGGCAATATCATTCCTGCTGTAATGGGCTGTTACCAGCTTTTGAATGAGTTCATCCCGATCCATCTTATCGCCTGTTTTTACCCGAATCAGGGCTTCTCTGTATTCATCGGGTACTCCCAGTCCATAGATACAGGATACAGAGGCGACGATTATCACATCCTTGCGCTCCATAAGGGACATCGTAGCTCTCAATCTCAGTTTCTCGATTTCCTGGTTGATGTCGGAATCCTTTTCTATGTATATATCCTTTCCTGGGATATAGGCTTCCGGCTGATAATAGTCGTAGTAACTGATGAAGTATTCGACTGCGTTATCGGGAAAGAGTTGCTTCAGCTCTCCATATAGCTGAGCCGCCAGAGTTTTGTTGTGCGACAAAACGAGGACAGGTCTGTCAACCTGGGCAATAACATTGGCAATAGTAAAAGTCTTACCTGATCCTGTGACCCCCAATAGTACCTGATATTGCTTTTTGTCCTTGATGCCTTCGACGAGACTGGCTATTGCCTCAGGCTGGTCTCCACTGGGTTGATAATCGCTGACGAGTTTGAATAAAGACATATGCCATCCTTGTAATAATGAGTTTTGTCCTAATTTGGTACTGGTTTATCGATCCTGCTAATCTCTCTGCGAAACAGAAGATGAAAGTTCGGTATCGGGATGTCAAGCTGGATGAGGTTTCTGCTATTTTGTAAGTTTTTCAGATCCAGATTCAGATATGCCGCATCCCGGAAATTCCAGAGCAATATATCGTTCTTGTAATACCTTTGGTAAAACTCGCTGGAAATCTGAAACAGATCGCTTTGGGTAACAGATTCATAATCGATTGTCTGCATAGCATTCTTCAGAGAGAGCAAATTGATATCAGGAAATGCAAATCTGATTCTATTGTTTCGAAAATCCTCGTATCTTTGCTTTTGGAGCTGCAAAAGCTTACTATCCGCCTGCAGACTGTCTGGCAGGCTGGAATTAAGCGTTTGTATCCCATGCAGTGCCATTACAACTAACCACAGCAGAACAATATAGTAGTATCTCATATAATTCTTCTTGACTTTTAGCATTCCACCTCAAGTTTGGATACAACATATGAAGACGTGATTTTTTGTCGAGAATAAAACTAATGGAGAACGAAGATGCAGAATAATGACGATTTACAGATTCCCTATGATAACCTGCTGAAACTTGGATATGCGGTTGTAGATGTACGGTTCAAGGATTATGATGTCCTGTCCGATACCCCAAAGATAGTGGTCGCCAGAGTCGATAACGACCGTGATGAATTCTATCAGGGAATGTTGAAGCTTTATACAACGGCAGAATTCAAGGCAAGCGAAGCTTATGAAATCTGGACAGATATCCTACGTCACAAAATCAAAATGAGCAATGTGCTCAAGCGCGATATCGCTATCAAAGTAGCTGCATTGGATTTTATCGAGACCGTATATCAGGCATAATGAACGAGCAGTCTCTGCTTTTGATCAAACCTAACGCTGTCCATCACAGACATATAGGGCATATTATATCTATCGTGGAAGATAGAGGATTTATCATACGCAATATCAAAATCTTTCAGTTTACTCCAGACAGTGCCCGGGAATTCTATCGTGATCATCGAGGGAAAGAGTTTTTTGAGCGTCTTGTAAGCTTTATGATCTCCGGTCCGACCGTTGCTCTGCTTCTGGAAAAAAAGAATGCAATGGCAGAGCTACGGGAACTGGTAGGTGATGCTGATCCCGGCAAAAGAAATCCGGATACCATCCGCTCGATTTATGCAGAGGGAATTACTGAAAATGCAGTCCATGCCTCGGACAATATGGATAGTGCATATCGAGAAATTAACCTGATCTTTGGACACCGGCATTCGACATAAACAAAAAGTCCTCTGCAACACAGCTATAAAACATTATTTAACAGAATATTACATAGCCTATCGTGATATTCAATCTTGCTTACATGCAAATATTTTTCAATTCCGCTTTTGCCTGATTGTGAAATTGCGACTACCGATTCTTTTGTGTCTCAGTTATTAGAACTGGCAAAATATCCCGGAGCTGACCCTTGTTGTGGAATAGATATTGCAATGATGTGTTTTGCTGACTGATAAAAATTGAATCATGAGGATATAAATGACCGTTTTAATTATCGCTACGATCATTTTGGTAATAAACTGGGTGATCGAATACTACAGACACAGGCAGAACGTCCTGGCTATCCCGATTAGGATTCATGTCAATGGTACACGTGGAAAATCCAGTGTAACACGTTTGATAGCAGCAGGGCTCCGAGCCGGTAAAAAGAAAACGATTGCCAAGATCACAGGTACCTTACCCAGAGTAGTATTACCGGATGGACGTGAGGCAGCAATAATCAGGTTGATGGGTGCGAACATCATAGAGCAAAAATACATCTTCCGCCATGCTGCAAACGAAAATCCAGATGCGATAGTGATCGAGTGTATGGCTGTAAATCCTGTCTTCCAATGGATTACAGAACGTATGTTTGTCCGAAGCACTATTTCTGTAATCACAAATTGTCGCCCGGATCATCTGGATTTGATGGGTTCTACCGAACAAAGTGTGACCATGAGCCTTAGCAATACCATCCCAGTTGCAGGAGTTTGTTATACTGCCGAGAATAAACACTTTGGGCTTTTGAAACAGGTAGCAGACAGACGCCAGACAAAAATTATCAAAGTCCGCCCTACAGATGTGACCACGGAAGAATTAGCAGCGTTTCGTTATATTGAGCATGCCGAAAATGTACAGCTTGCCTTGGCAGTATGTGCCGAGGTCGGTATACCCCGTGATGTAGCATTAAAGGGTATGCAAAGTGCTCATCCCGATCCAGGTGCTTTGAAGAAATATAAAATTGTCGATGGGCAAAAAACGATTCATTTTTATAGCGTCTTTGCCGCAAACGATCCAAAGTCCACTGCTCAGATAATGAATATGTTGCTGTTGGACAAGAAGGGAGTCCAGAAGATAGTAATCTTAAATAGCCGTTCTGACCGTTATTTTAGATCGCAGCAGCTATTGGACGAGATCAAACCAATGGACTATTCTTATGTATTTCTTACTGGCGAGATACCGGAAAAAGTGGAATCCTATGCATATCAGATCGGAATCCCCAAAGACAAAGTAATCACCATGGGAGAGCCCCTTACAGAAGTGATCTACCAGAAAGTTCTGGCACTCACCGAGTCCGAATCCATCGTGGTCGGAATTGGTAATATCGCTGGTAGAATCAAGTATGGAGCCCAGATTGTGGCTCATTTCAAACATAAAATGCAAGCATTGAATAAAGCAAAGAAATAAAAGGAGAAAGATTGTGGTTGATGCAGTCGTTCAAGCAGCAGTCGGTATTGGTGTAATACTCAGCCTGATCTTTACAGAACTATTGGGAGCTTCTGCCGGAGGAATAGTCGTACCCGGATATATAGCTCTTTATCTTGATAAACCTCTTCAGATAATTGGAACCCTGATTGTCAGTTTAATTACATGGGGAATAATCCGTGGTATTGGTTCGTTTACACTTCTATTTGGTAAGAGAAGAATGGTCCTGTCAATTCTGATCGGCTTCATCATTGGATGGGGAACAAGATTACTGGTGTTTCAGAATCATACGGTGTTTGATTTACAGATGCAATCCATCGGTTATATTGTTCCGGGGTTGATCGCAAATTGGTTTGAACGTCAGGGTTTCTGGAAGACTATTTCCACCATGATGGTAGCTGCTGTATTGGTTCGTCTTCTTCTTATGGTGATTTTCCGGGGGCAGATATGATGTACAGACCTTCTCTCAAATCGGACAAATCATTGATCATCCTATTTGTGGTCAGCATCGTTCTGTTCTACATAGCTCAAACCTCATACGTACACATCAAGTCCGATTACTATGAAGAAAAGATAGCTGCCGCAGAATTGATGAAAAGCTATATGGATGCGATCAGGGCAGATCTGGAGAGCCAAAACTTCGAGTTTGACCCTATTGATGATCCAATGCGTACCGGGCTGATAGGAACCAGACTGAGTTCCATCACTACGAGCCGTGGATTTCTTTCGGAAAAACAAGCCTCCCTGAACCCAAATCTTGCTGCTGTGTTCGTCCAGGAACTAAAGAAAGCCAGACTCAGCGAAGGTGATCATATCGCAGTGGGTATTACAGGCTCCAATCCAAGTGTCAATCTAGCATTATTTGCTGCAATCCAAACCTTGAAGCTCAATCCAAGCATTATTACTGCACTCAGTTCATCCTCCTTTGGGGCAAACCGTGAGGAACTCACATGGCTCGATATTGAGTCTATCTTAAAGAAAAACAATCTGATCAGCTTTTCAACTTCCTATGCATCTTTGGGTGGAATGGATGACCTGGCGATCGGACTCACTGATACGGGAGTACAATCCCTCCGTGCATCCATGCAGAGAAATGGGGTCCCACTTCTTGTCGGAGCAAACCTGGCAGATAATGTCGAGCTCCGTTATCAAGCATACAACGAGTTACTACCGTCGGGAAAGAGATACAGGCTCTTTGTAAATATTGGTATGGGACTCGCCAACGTTGGTAGCCAGGTAAATGCCAGATTGATCTCTGAAGGTCTCAACACAAAGATAGCCGAACGCCAATATGAACCAGAAGGCGTGATGATGCTGATGGCAAAGAAAAACGTTCATGTATTGCATTTTACCAGAGTAATGCGTTGGGTTAGAGATTATGATCTGCCGACTCAACCTCTGAAAACACCGGAAATAGGCAAAGGCAGAGTATTCAGCTACCGCATCCACAATTTCCTGATCTCTCTGATCTGCTTGATCTTACTGGCAGCTGCTATTATAGTGGTAATAATATTTGATAGACACGATCGCCGTTTTATGGCAAACATAGTCGATCCCGATGATGAGTTGTAAGAGCTCTAAACTATGGAGTACAAACATGTTTAACAGATACCTGATAACATTGATTTTATTGGTGACCATGGGTATTAGCCTGGTTGCCCAAACCAGACCCAGGACTCTACCAATGTCTTTTGACAACCCTGGCAACAGAAGAATTCTTCGTACCGAAGCCGGTAATTATTACTATTATCGCTCATTGCCAGAACGCTCGATGAGTTTGAACACCAAAGGCATAAACGAGATCACAATTCGTTCTTTTGCGATTGAACCTTTACGTAAGCCACAGCTTATAACAATCATCGGCAAAAAGCGTACAACGATTGATTTGGCTTTGGCTGAAAGACTAAATGGCTATTACATATACAAACCTGTGAATGTCACGATTCCCGAAGGAACCGAGAGTATCGAACTACTATGTTACGACCGTAGTATCTATTTCCGCTCATTTTACACTGTGGTTCCAGTTCCAAAACCCAAGGTAGTGCGGATACCAAACATGCAAATCAAAGAACACGGTGGAATCATGAACATGGCTCATAATGGTAAGAATAGCGAATACCATAGCTTCAATCCTGATCAATCTCTAAAGTTTGAGCTGAATAATGCACGCAATGCTGTCGTGTATGTTCGTACGAGGTTGGTCGATAGAAGCCTGCCAAGTTTTGCTCTCTATCATAACGGAGAAAGAGTAGAAGAATACGAATTTACCCTCAAACGTACAACAAAGTATAAGATTCCGGGTATCAGACACCTCTCTGTAGCCATGAAAGTCGAACTACCCAAAAATACTGGTACCAGTACTTACGAACTACGCGCTATTAGCGACCATCTGTTTGTCGCGAGACCTGTATTAATAAGAGATTAGGACAAATGACAATCATAGAGACAGGAAAAAGGGATCTGAATATGCAACCTCAGCATCTTACCGATCAGGAGGATAAGCTTCCCCCTTATAATCCCAAGGATTCTTCCGTCAACAAAAACCCTGCTTCCGACAAAGATAAGAACCCAGGTAATGGTGACTCTGATAAACCCCTGAGTCCACACCGCACCAGTAAACCCTTTCGACCCATTATTATGAGCTTTGTAATCATGCTCATTTTTGGCGGTACTTATTTACATGCCCAAATTCAAGGGAGCGTTACCATCGGAACGCAATTCACAGACAATGTGTTTGCCCTTTCTGATTATGATTTTACTCGGTTCAATCAAAATCATGCCAACCTGGAGTTTGTCAATACGACTGATGACCTCAGCCTCATGGGCAGAATTGATCTGAACTATCCTCTCCGCTACCGCTGGTGGAAAATTGAACCATCTATTACGGCCAATCTTTCAAACAATGTCAGTAATACCGATAAATACCGGAGAGACTTTTTGGGTAGAGTAAGAATCGAGCGTTACCACTGGAACGCAACAGCGATGTATGGGTACTATCCTTATATCTATGTCCGGGATTATATAGATACAGACGGAACAGGCAAGCTGGAAAAATATAGCTACGAGCGTAACCTGTACCGGGTGGATGCAAATTATAGAATCACCAGAAACACGACTCTTCGAGCCCAGGCAAGATACGAAAATTACTATTACAACGAGTTCTGGACTCAGTTTGATGGTGATGCCCAAACCTATGGAGTGGGAGTACGTCACAGCTTTCCTGTGTTTACTATCAACGCGATGTACTATTTCCGAAGCTTTGAAAACGATTGGGATCCTTCTTCGGGATACAATGACTCTACCTATGAAAGTGATCGATATGCGGTGGATATCAGCCTAAAGCCCATGCCCTTGGATGATTTGAAGAAACTATATCCAACGTGGAGACCAACGCTTAGCCTGTCCTACGAGGATCGTTTTTACCAGGGAGAGGATTCATGGTATGGTGGGAGAATAGACAGGATGTATAATACAAGGGCAGGAATACACCTCTTTTTATCTGATGAATGGAATATATCTCTTGACTACTCGCACACCTTTCGTAGCGTAGATTCACCGAATGCGTCTGTTTTGCGCCTCAAGGAATATGCAGAAAACAGATTAGCCGCCTCGGTTAAGTATAATTTTTAGGAGATTAGAAGCCCATGGAATTTAAAAGACAAGACGAAATAAAGAAAATCAAAGAGTTTCTGGACATGGTGGAAAACCACAAAGTAGAACTCCGCAGATACAAAACACCTGTACTGGTCTGGGCGGTCGAGGAAGGAACCGTTTATTACTCCTTTTGGGAACACGAGATGCTCGATAAGTTTGGACTCGAAAATGTCGATGGCTGGGACTACGAAGAAGACATGCTGTTTTGTCCGGATTGGGTCGAAGATGATGATGATGACTTCGATGATGATGATGATGATGACGATCTGGATGACTTTTAATAGATCCTGATACCACAACCAAGCCAAGCCATAATGTCCGAACGAATTGCCATCATTGGCGGAGGAGGATGGGGACTTACCATCGGTAAGTTACTCTGTGAAAACGGGAACGAGGTTTTAATCTGGGAACACAATCCACAGTATTTATCACAGCTTGTTTCCACCAGATCAAATCCACGCCTTTTACCTGATGTCATCCTGCCAGATTCCATTCTCTTTACTGGGTCTTATGATGTACTCATTGATCATGATCCGCAGCTGATAATTCTTGCTACCCCTACTCAGTATTTACGAAGCACACTATCTAGTCTGATCGATCATATAGACAGCCATCGTCCATCATACTGGAATAGCTGTAGTTTGGAGGCTATAGTAAACCTCGCAAAAGGCATTGAAGAAGTAAGCTTATTAAGAATATCTGAAGTAATAAAAGTCCTTGCTCCTCCCATGATGCACGATAAAATATTCTGTCTCTCCGGACCCAGTCATGCCGAAGAAGTAGCTAACAAGATTCCCACTGCTGTTGTAATCGCTGGTGTTTGTGAAGATAAAATCGAAAGCCTGCAACAACTCTTTAGTAGCTCATATTTCCGTGTTTACCGCTCTTGCGACCTCGTCGGTGTCGAAATCGGAGGAGCTGTCAAAAACATAATCGCCATTGCCTCGGGAATCCTGGATGGTCTTGGCTTTGGAGACAATACTACCGGGGCTCTTCTAACGCGTGGGATAGTAGAAATCCAACGTTTGGGAGTAGCCTTGGGAGCCAAATCAGAAACATTTCTGGGTTTGTCCGGAATCGGAGATCTGATCACTACAGCTACCAGTAAACACAGCCGTAACCGCTTTGTAGGTCACGAACTCGGAAATGGCAAAAAGCTTCCTGAGATAGTATCTGGAATGAGTATGATCGCAGAAGGAGTGGCTTCTACTCGTTCGGTTTATAATCTGGCATCCCGACACAACGTGGAAATGCCAATCTGTCAGGAAATGTACCGCATCCTCTATGAAGACAAGAATCCCCTATTGGCAATCTCAGAACTGATGAGCAGGGATCTGAAGCCAGAATCACTCTCCTGATCTCCTTTTACAAGAGCAGACAATCAGGACACAAAAACCTCGACAAAAAATACTTCCCTGTGATTTTTGTTCTTTGATATTCAAATCATCACATGATTAAAATGGTTTTAAAGAAAATTATACTAGTATAACGGGGCTGAGTTTGGGTTGGATATATCAGTCCATAAAGAGGTTTTATGATTCGAGTAATGAGTTTGTGCAAGGAGTTTCCTCAACGGGATGGAACACATTTTCATGCAGTAAACAATGTTAGTTTTGAAGCCAGGGATGGAGAGATTGTTTGTTTGTTGGGCGTTAATGGAGCGGGTAAGACTACAACAATGAGAATCCTATCGACAATATTTTCCCCTACTTCCGGTACTGCTGAAATCGGTGGCAGCGATATACGCAAAGACCCTCAGAGCGCTCGTGAAAAATTGGGTTTTTTATCTGGTGATACAGGTTTGTACAACAGACTTCGAGCAAGGGAATTTATCACCTATTTTGGTGAGCTTTATGGCATCCCGATGAATACGATCAAACATAGAATAGACGACATGGCAGATCTCTTGGACATGAGAGATTTTCTGGATAAAAAGATCGAGTTCCTTTCTTCGGGGATGAAGCAAAAGGTCTCTATAGTACGCTCCATAATCCACGACCCACCAGTCATGATTTTTGATGAACCGACATCGGGACTGGATATTCTCACAGCCCGTAATATTGTGTCTTTTATACGAGATTGCAAAGCACGTGGCAAATGCGTGCTCTTTTCCACTCATATAATGCGTGAAGCAGAACGTCTGGCGGATAGAATAGTGCTGATTCATCGGGGAAAGATTTTGACGGAAGGATCGCTGGAATACCTGCGAGAACATACTGGACAGACTGATCTGGATGATATATTCGTCCACTATGTCAACAATAGCGAAGATGAAGTAGAGGTGAAGGCAGATGAGTTTTAAGAAAGCATTGGTAGTATACAAAAAAGAAATGATGGAGTTGTTTCGGGACAAACGTACCATCTTTTCGACTGTTCTTCTTCCCGTGATTCTCTACCCCATTATATTTGTCGGATTCAGTGCTTTGATGAGCCGTCAGACTTCTGTATTGGAACGACAAGGAGCAATTATTGCAGTATCAGACAGCGTCCAAAACAGCTCTACTGCGATAATCCGCGAACACATCAGCAAGATAGAAAACTTCCAGTATCCAGAATACAGCATTAAAAGCCAGGATCTATACAAAAGCAAGGACATCCATGCCATCCTGAGCATCAGGGATTCGTTGACGGCTGACAATGTACACACTTACAAGATCAGCCTCCAGTTCGACAAATCGAGTGATCGTGGAAAAATGCTGCAGGAAAAGCTCCTTGCTGCCTTGCGTAAAGCGGAAAAGGAAATCATGGAAAGTACCCTGACGGAGCTTCGGATCAGTACATCGATCCTCGATATAATCGGAATAGAAGAAATCGATACATCAACCGCTGAAAAGAAGATGGGAATGATGCTTGGCTCTATCCTGCCCTATCTCCTTATAATGATGCTGATCTCTGGAGCAGCTTTGGTAGCTGCAGACCTGGTAGCAGGTGAGAAGGAAAGAAAGACGCTTGAGACTCTATTGGTCTCTTCCGCATATCGAAACGAACTGGTGATGGGCAAATACATGACGGTTATTACCTTTTCCCTGCTGAATGTATTGATAAACCTATTTAGCTTGTATTTTTCAATGCGGTACATGGTAGGTCAGTCTGGATTGGAAACGGCTGGAATATCCGTTCCGTTAAAGGGTTTCATCCTCTTATTGGTCGCACTGGTACCTCTGGCTACTTTGTTTGCTGCAGTACTGCTTTCAATATCGACTTTCTCCCGGAATATCAAGGAATCACACAGTTATGGCCAGCCTTTGTTGATGCTGGCTATGTTTGCTGCGATGATTACTTTCTTTCCCGCCTTCGAACTGAATCATGGCATGGCTTTGATTCCCGTGGTCAACATCGCTCTGTTCTTCAAAGCTGTAATGATCAACGAGTACCAGATTATACATCTTGTTATGATTCTGGGATCGACTTTGCTTCTGGATGTCGTGGCTATATTTGTCTCAGTCAAGCTCTTTAATTCTGAATCAGTTTTGTTTAGAACCGATGACGACAGTAGCCTCAAGAATGTCCGAAAGGAAAAGCGTAATCTCTTCAATCCGTATTATGGAATGATGTTTTTTGTGTTGTCACTGGTGCTCTTGTACTACCTGGGTGGTTACCTGCAAAAGAAAGATCTGGGCAAAGGCCTGCTACAGACACAAATCTTCATCATCACCCTTCCTTCTTTACTCATTCTGCAGGGATTCAAGCTGAAACCAGCAGATATCTTGAGAATCAAGGTCCCCCGGATTTCGGAATTGCTCCTGATCCCGTTCATCGCTATTCCAGCAGCCATACTCGTCTCTGGACTTGCCAATCTGATCAACTATGTATATCCTTTCCCTCCAGGTTATCTGGAGAAAATGATGGAGCTCTTTACCTTTGATGCCAAACTCTGGAAGGTCTTTTTGATTGTGGCTATCACTCCCGGAATCTGTGAGGAGATAATGTTCCGGGGCTTTTTGATGCGCTTTTTTGAGAACAATGGAAAGACCACTGCTGTAGTGATCACTGCTTTGTTGTTCGCTGCATTTCACCTCGATCCTTTCAGGTTTTTGCCTGTGTTTTTCCTGGGATTATTATTAGGATATATCACTGTACGATCCTCAAATGTTGTGAATAGTATGCTTTCCCATGCATTAAACAATGGTTTTGCCCTGTTCGTTTCGACCTATGCCAGTGCAAG
This sequence comes from uncultured Candidatus Cloacimonadota bacterium, assembly GCA_964634275.1. Taxonomy (GTDB): domain Bacteria; phylum Cloacimonadota; class Cloacimonadia; order Cloacimonadales; family Cloacimonadaceae; genus CAZZCS01. Next base: position 23,140 of record CAZWIS010000011.1, read on the forward strand.
CTGGATAAAGCCACTAATAAAAGATGGAGAGACATTGCAACACTGGCTTGTGATACCGGCATTCATAATTTTGGTCGTTGCTTTGTTTGTTTTTCATAGAATCACTGCAGTTAAGGAGCAATAAATGTGTGGAATCGTTGGATACATTGGAAAAAGAAATGCGTTGCCTATCGTAATCGAAGCTCTCAAACGGCTTGAATATAGGGGTTATGACAGCTCCGGTGTGGCATTGATAAATGAAGGCAGACTCGCCGTTTACAAAAAACAGGGCAAGATCATTGAATTGGAAAGATCACTACCCGAACCCAGCAAATGTATCAGCGAGATTGCAATAGCACACACCAGATGGGCTACTCATGGAGAACCGAATGAGATCAATGCTCATCCACATACAGATTGCAGCGGAGAACTTGCCATAGTTCATAATGGCATTATTGAGAATTATAAGACGCTGAAGGAAAAGCTGATCCAACTTGGACACAAGTTCCACAGTGATACTGATACAGAAGTAGTAGTTCATCTAATAGAGCAATTTATGACTACGGAACCGAGCCTGGAAGATGCCGTTCGAGAGGCAATGAAAAGGGTTGAAGGCACCTTTGGCTTGGTAGTGGTATCCCAAAAACATCCAGACAGACTTATTGCCGTCCGCAAAGGTAGTCCCTTGATAATTGGAATAGCCGATACGGAATACTTCATCGCATCCGATGTTAGCGCTATTGTAATCCATACCAAGAGGGTTATTTATCTGCAGGATAATGAAATCTGTATCTTAAACGGCGAGGGTTTTAACATTACGACATTGAGTAAAGTGGATGTTAAACCGCTGATTTCTGAGATTGATTGGGATATCTCTGCTATTGAAAAAGGTGACTTCAAGCATTTCATGCTAAAAGAGATCTTTGAACAGCCTGTCACAATCGAAAATGCCTATCGAGGCAGAATTGATTATGATCTATGTACGGCAAGATTGGGAGGCTTGCATCTTCCACTAAAAGACCTGAAGAAAATCAAAAAGATTCATCTGGTAGCATGTGGCACATCCTATCATTCGGCATTGATAGGCAAATACATTATAGAAGAGCTGGCAAGGGTACCCGTTGCTGTCGAATATGCCTCCGAATACAGATATCGCAATCCCATAATCCCAGATGATACCATCGTATTCGTAATCAGCCAGTCTGGAGAAACAGCAGATACCCTGGCTGCTGCCAGAGAAGCAAAAGCCAAGGGAGCCATCGTTTTGGGGATTACAAATGTAGTCGGTAGTACCATTGCCCGGGAGTCTGATGGCGGTACTTATATTCACGCCGGAAGTGAAATTGGAGTAGCTTCTACAAAAGCCTTCACATCGCAGGTAACCATCATGGTACTGCTTGCTGTTTATCTTGGCAGGTTACACAATCTGTCACCTGTGGAAGGATTGAACTACATCAAGGAACTGGACAAAATCCCATCCAAGGTGGAAGAAATCCTGGCTCAGAATGACAGCATCCGGGAAATTGCAGCCAGTATCAAAGACTCCACCAATGCTTTGTACCTCGGTCGTGGAGTTAATTTTCCCGTAGCCCTGGAAGGAGCACTGAAACTGAAAGAAATATCGTATATTCATGCTGAAGGATATCCCGCTGCCGAAATGAAGCATGGACCCATAGCATTGATCGATGAATTTATGCCTGTAGTTGCGATTGCTCCCAGCGACCCACTATATGAAAAGGTTTACTCAAACCTCCAGGAAGTCCGGGCACGCAAAGCCAGATTGATCGTAATCGCTACCAAAGGTGATGATCAATTACACAAAATAGCGGAAAACATCATCTACATTCCGGAAACACTGTCCAATCTCCAACCTCTTTTGACTGTAATTCCGCTCCAGTTACTGGCATATCATGTAGCAGATCTGAGAAACCTAGATGTAGACCAACCACGAAATCTTGCCAAAAGCGTCACTGTAGAATAGAATAGTGAACCAAAGAGTACAGATCAGGTAATAAAAGTAGATGCTATCATGATCTGTACTTCTTCGATGATCTTATTGACTGAATGTCCGATCAGATCCATCTTTTGTAGGATTTCTATCCTTTCATTGTATCGGCTTAGTTCGTCTTTGTCGAATATTTTATCCATCAGATCACAGGTATTGACCAATGATATCAATGCCAAATCTTTTGGCTCTGGGATGATATCTGTCAACACAGTTTCCCGTATCCTTGTAAGTACTTCCACTTCTTCCCGCTGATCAATCACCGGATATTTACGATGTTTGAACAACCATAGCACCTTGCTCTCGCTTACCTTGATAATCCCTTTCTGCTCCAAGCTACTAAGCAGTTTGTCTTTTAGATATTCGAGGGAGTTATACAAGTATCGAACCAGTTTTGCTGTATCGCCGGTTGTTTCTGGATGTGCCATTACCTCAAGTATATGATCGAGGAATATATCACCGGTTTTGTCCTTGTTTATTACGAAAACATGCTCCAAATCTACATCAATTCGATCCCGAAGAGCCAAATCCATTAGCAATGCACCGACCAGGGCAAGATTAAAGTTCACATTTGTCATTCTGTGGAATGAACCACTGTTATCATCCAGAGCCAGGAGTATCAGTTCTTCTGCGCAGTTCAACATATCTACCTCACTTTTTGATAGTTAAGAGAGCTTGCTCGCAGGATTCTACTGTCGTCAGGATACTACTAAACCCTGATACGTCAAATACTTCCCGGATAAAGTCCTTCATGCTGCACAGGATAAAACTGCCTTGCTTTGCTTTTATCTGTTTTGCTGCTTTGAGTAGTATTCTCAGTCCGGCGCTGCTGATATAGGTCAGATCACTAAAATCCAGAATCAGCATGGGATTGATCCCGTCAATAATTGGAGCCAGTTCCTGTTCCAGCTTGGTACTCGTTGTCGCATCAAGCTTACCACCGATATAAACGACAGTTACGTCGTCCTTTACTATCACATTAATGTCCATAATCACTCCTTATCCTCCGTAGCCTCGGAAAGCTACCCTAAGTTATATTTTTCACAAGGTATAGTATGTTTTTATTTGCAATTCTCCTATACTCGACAAAATCCATGTAATGCCGGATAAGATACCATCCCAAACCCCCAATCTGCCTGTCTTCCAGTTCATTACTCATATCAGGTTGAGGAATCAGATCGGGGTTGAACTCCATTCCGTGATCCGCAAAACGAAGGATAAACTGATTTCCCATAAAACCGATTTCGATCTCAATACTATCCTCTTCCATCATCGGAGACATCTTGTAGGCATGGTTTACTATGTTGCTAAAGACTTCTTCGCAAATCAATTGTAGCTTGTTCTTGTCTATTCTGTCATCAAGGACAAGCGAACTAATCCAATCGTTCATTACGATGAGTTGCCCGATCTCTGGCTTGATCATAATAGAGCCTAATGTCATGATTTCCTGCCGAAGAAGAGCATCGTTATATCGTCTGCCAGATCCCCATCCTGATACTTGATCAGATCATCCTGGAGCTTACCTTGCACAGCCTCGATCGGATCATCCAAAGAGGACTTCAGAAGATCAATAAAGCGATCCAATCCGTACAAATTATTCTGTTTATCAAGGGCTTCACTGACTCCATCAGTATAGAAAACCAGCCGATCTCCGATCTCGATTTGAAAACAAGATTCTCTGTAAACATGCTCTTCAATGATTCCCAAGGCAGGATCGCCCAAAAGGTCTATACTACAGTAAGTCCCATCGCGGCTAAAGAGCAATGGAGCCAGATGACCAGCGTTTGCATAACACAAAGTACCATTATCCACATGATAAATGCCAATAAACAGAGTCGTAAACATGCAATTGTCATTATCCTTGGACAGGATCCGATTGACTTTCATAAGAGCTTGAGATGCGCTGGTATCAACGTCGCATGCAGTTTTTAGCAGGGTCCTTGTCACTGCCATAAAGAGGGCTGCCGGAATCCCTTTACCAGAGACATCGGCAATAATCAGAACCAAGCGGTTTTGATCCAAAAAGAAAAAGTCATAGAAGTCTCCTGCTACTTCTCGGGCAGGTATCATTTGGGCATACAGTGAGAATTCTGTTCTCTGAGGAAATGGTGGAAAAACTCTCGGTAACAGAGACTCTTGAATTTGACGGGCAATACTAAGCTCACTCTCCACTCTTGCCTTTGCTTCAGCCATTACGGTAACATTCAATATCTGCTTTTTGAGCTCAATCGTCATTGTCTCAAAGACTCTGGCAAGCTCCTGGATTTCGTCCTTTCCATTGTTGGCTGGAAGCTTTGTTTCCAGATCTCCCTCACTTATCTGATGGGCTCGCTTCGTAAGCTGCCGCAAAGGAGTAGTAATGCTAACCGATGTCCCTACAATCAGGATGATAATCAGTGCCAAACCAATACACATCAGCAACAACTGCGAGAATAGCTGCCTGCGCACTCCTGCCATTACTGTCGCTTCAGAAATTACAGCCGCAAAGGTCCAGTCAGTAGAAGCTATTCTCTTGTAAACCAGCCATTGGGCATTGTCCTCAGTATCCGAATTAAGCTTTAATATACCTTCTGAAGTCTGCTGTAAAAGGGAGTTTAGTCCTTCAAATTCCACTTTCCCCGAGGCAGCTATACTATCCAAACTCTGATGCATTATCCAATCTGGATTGGGGTGTGAGATAAAGGTGCCTTGCTTGCTGACCAGAAAGACATAAGCCCCCATCAGCTTCAAATCGCTCAGTTCTTTCGTTATCCCCGTCAATGAAAGATCCGCCGCTGCTACTCCCAGAAAATGTCCCTGTTTCGATACCGGCACTGTGAAGGTAGCATTCATAATCCCACTGGCACCCCCCATATAGGGCTCTGTCCACATGCTTTGAGATGATTTGCGGGGTGCTGTATACCAGTCGCTTCGGGTATAATCATAGCTATCAGCCACGTTTAACAGTGCTATTGTCGAATCATTCCGGCAGAGATATGGGCAATACAATTTGCTTTTTGAACTCGTCGGATCAGGCTCGAATGCAAAAGCAAATCCGGACAAGAACTGATTTTGCTCCACATTCCTCCGCAGATATTCTACCAGGATAGACCGATTTATTGGATGGGATAGCTCGATCAGATTTGCCAGATTATTGGTCTGCTGCATTACTTCCCTGAGGTTTGAATCCAGTCCTGAAGCATAGTGAGAGCATAGTTCCATGAGATACATCTCACTGCTTTTTTGGGCATAATCTTTGTTCAGCTTGTAGCCAATTCCCAGAGTAATCGAATAGACCAAACATAGCGGGATTGTGATCGATAAGATCAGCTTGTAAATCAAAGGTCTTTTTACTTTGAATTCTAATGCTCTTCCCATTCCAAACATATGCCTGATTTTAAGATATTGCGTCAAGGACAATTTTTCTGCAAAATAATTCATGTATACTACCCAGACATTATACCAAGGAGTTTATCAACACCCGCCCGTAACTCTTTTTATAGAGAGCGCTGCCCCATGCCCCGATTATTCAACAGTCTTTAGTATATTTGCCGGGGATATGGCGCAGTCTCCCGAACAAAGCCCCAGCTGAACAGCCGGATTGTAAGCACAAGTGTTTGAGGGTAAATGGGGATCAAACAATGCTGGACAGGGTGAAAGCGATAAACTCACTTCGAAGTAGGATAGTCTGGAAAAGGCAGTTCAACGTGTTTTCACACAAAAAGACCGATGCACATGTCTTCCCGTAAAGCAAACCGGTATGTTTTCAGCTTATCTGAGCGGACAGAAACAGTGATCCATACCCACCCCGCCACCATGTTAACAGAGGTACTGCCCTTGCCCGATTATTCAACGGTCTTTTGAAACATACAGCTCCAAAACAAAAAAGCCCATTCCCAAAAGGAACAGGCTAAAAAGGGATAATGGTATCTAAAACTACTTATTTTTCTTCTTCTGGCTCGACGCTTTCTTCATCGGAGGAACAGCATTCACCGTTTTCATCATGGTTTTTGCCGTTGCAGCAACAGCTTTCCTCGCATTCTTCTTCTTCGCTTTTTACCTCGATGTCGATACTGAGAATACCCTTTCCCAGTTCGGGATAGAAATCTTCGACATACTCCCGTACTGTAGTTTCGATGTCGTTGTGTTTATCAAGAGTTTCTTGGGTAAAGCCGACCTTTATCATCAGGCTGTTCATAGTCTTTGTGATGTTTACTTTTGGTTTGTCTCCATAGACATTATTCAGAAATTCCGGTAATGATTTCGAGAGTTTTACTATTCCATTGATGCGTTTGTATGCTTTCAAACCAAAATAACCTGCCAATGCAGTGCCACCCAGGACGAAGACAGTCTTAAAGAACTTGTTCATAGCTGTTACCTCTTTTATTTATATATTGATTTGATTCTTCCCCAGGAACGGCTCTGATTGAATACAGGCTGCATAATGACAATATCAGAACGTGTTCTGGGATTGAGGGAAAACTCACCAAAGCTATAGGTAAGAATCCCGGTAATGGAAGTGAACTGATCTCCAACGTTTACGGCAAGTGGGATGGGACGGCCTCCAAATTCAGTTATGCGGATTTGGCTTTGGCCTGTTCCGTCTGTCACATAAAACCTGCCTCTGGATGTGTTATTCTGAGAACAGGTAGTGTTTTGAACCCTGATCAAAACGCCTTCATAAGCTTCAGCTTCTATGGCTCTGCTGATCTGGCCAGTCGTAACATTCACGGGCTGGGGCAAAGTAACGTTTGTATCAATGGTTCTGAAGCTGCTGATGTCTTGAATGCATGTCATCCCAAATGTTTCCCGGACTGTTCCTGTGATTTGAACTTTGTCTCCTACATTTGGTTGGGACTTTCTATCGATAATCATTATACTGCGCCAGGGACCACTTATTGCCTCACTGATAAAAAAGGCACCTGAACTATGGTCTGTAGCTGTAACTATACCTTCCACCGTAACAGACTTTCCTACATATGGCGATGGATACGTATTGTCAATACCCGGTGCATTGGTATACTGAATGTCGTATATCGATAGTGCAGACATCGCAGTAGCGATGAAAAGTACCATACTGATCAATACTAATTTCATAATATACCTCTATGAGCCTAATTTGTTGTGGAGCTGTATACTTGTCAAGTAAAATCGTACTTTATTCAAAATCACTATTGCCATATTCTGATTGATGCGCTTCTGATCTGATTTTCCAACCAATTGTCAAACCAGCTCTCCGGGAGCGTTTGCATATATAAATCACGTATTTGATCGTGCTTAGGTTCAGCTTTGGTGGTAGTATTGATCCTGTTTACGATTGGAACCAAAACCAAATCAGAGTGGACGTATGCTTTTATTGATTTTGCCCTGTGATCTTTTAAAACATGATAGAATAGATCTGCGAGAGGTTTGTCAAAAAGTATGCCGTTATATGTAATGGCAGGGGTATTGATCACTTTTATACCTTGTTCAGCAGCCTCAGATTGAGTGGCTCTTGGATGCCGTTGAATCCATTGCTGGGCTATTTGCTTCGTAATATCGAGTCTCTTTTCATCCTCCAAAGATTTGATAATGGAGCTACGAACCTCAGAGAGGCTTTTGTACTTTCTGGTCTGGATTTGATCGACCTGGGCTACGACCCATGAGTTAAGTCGATTCGAATAAACAGGCTTTAAAACAGTATTTTTTCTGGCATTTCCAAGGTGGGTTTTGATTTCATTCACGACATCGATATCCTTGATCCATAACGAATCCTGATACATAATACCGGTGTTAAAGAGCTCGTATTCCATTTCAGAGCTTGCTTCCACAATACCAAAACTGCGTGTGAGCTCAATTAGAGACTCCACTCTGGGATATACCGAGGCTATCGTATCATCTCCCGGAATTACTGACAGCACTATTACGTCCAGTTTGACCATGTTTCGGGTGCGGTCACTAACTCTGTAGATCGTCCAGGTATCATTCTTTTCGAGAGGATAGCTGATCTCGTTGGACTTCATGTCAGCTATATGATTGGCTACAAAATCCGGTAAATCAGCCATTCTTACGAAACCCAATCCACCACCACGAATTGCTGATTCGGCAATGGAATACTTCTCTGCCAAAACACCAAAATCTGCTCCACGTAAGAGGCTGTGATACAATGAATCGACCTTCGCTACTGTCAAATTGCGGTCTTCCAGTGTAGGCTTCACTGGTATCAGACAATAGTTTAGCTGGTAAAACTGATCGATCTTGAATTTTGCCAGGTTTTCCTGATAATAGTTCTGTACTTCTGTATCGCTGATGCTGACGGCTGAGTCCCTTGGATCAAATACCAACCAGTCGATATTAGCCGTGCTGTTCAAAGTCTCGTGAATGAGTCTGGATTCACGCCGGGTAAGCATCGTGTCGTCAATCAGTTTCAATTTTAGTTTCTGGATCGGAACCAGGTATTCAAAATAGTGCTTTTTAACGGGGGCCAGGTTGACGGGGGTATCAAATTGCAGGGATTGGAGATATAGGCTGCGATCAAACTTTCCATTTACCATAAACATCGGAGAAGACAGCAAATATGGGGGTACGGAAGTGATCAGGGTATCGATAACCTCCTGGGGTGTTACGGTTATATTATGTTTCTTGAATTGCTGTTTTAGAATTATATGGATAGTGATGTTTCTCCATGTTTGCCTCAGTATTTCTTTTTTTTCTTCAGCATCTGGAGTTCTGCCTTTTTCGGCCATAAAATTGTTAAAATGTCCTCTGTGGGCTGCAACGAAATCTGTATACGAGATGTCGTTTCCGTTGATTTTTCCCGCCAGATTGGCTTTTTGCATTGCGCATGAAGATAAGAGCAGGACAAGCAGGAGTGTGAATAAGATAGATGATAGTTTCATATTTTAGACCTTGTTTAGAGCAGTTCTTGAAGTTCTTTGATCTTTTGCCATGCCTGAATGGGACTGAGGTTTTCCAGATCAATTTCGTTAAGAGCATCGATGATGGTATCTTTGTAATCCTTTTTTTTGTCCATCAGGACTTCAAAGATATCAATTTGTGGAGAGCTTTGATTTAATCTTTTACGGATGGAAGCAGTCAAACCCTGGGGACTGATCTCGTGTTCTTCCAGATTTCGCAATATTTCTTTGGCACGGCGAATCACTTTTTCCGGTATTCCTGCCAGACGAGCTACCTGGATACCATAACTTTGATCTGCCCCACCTCGTTCAATCTTGCGCAAAAAGATCATTTCTTCATTCCATTGCTTTACTGCCACGTTATAGTTCTGAATACTCGGATAGAGATACTCCATCTCAGTAAGCTCGTGATAGTGGGTAGCAAAAAGAGTCAATGCTTGTTTATATTTCTCGATGTGTTCGATAATGGACCATGCCAGACTGAGTCCGTCAAAGGTAGAAGTTCCCCGGCCAATTTCATCCAATAGAATCAGCGAATTTGGAGAGGCAGAATGCAAAATATTGGCTGTCTCTATCATCTCGACTAAAAAGGTGCTCTGACCCTGTGCCAGATTGTCCGAAGCCCCTACTCTGGTAAATACCCGGTCAAAAATCGGCAAACTCAGTCTTTTGGCGGGGACGAAACTTCCGATCTGTGCAAGGATTACCAATAGCCCTATCTGCCTCAGATATGTGGATTTACCAGCCATGTTGGGACCTGTAATAATAGCAATGCGGGTGTTCTCGTAATCAAGCTTTGTATCATTGGGAATAAAAACATCATCTTCCAGCAGCTTTTCGATCACAGGATGCCTGCCATCTTCGATCAGTAACTCCCTCTCAGCCGTAAACTGGGGACATACATAGGAATTTTGCCAGGCAATAAAAGCCAGATTGGTAAATACATCGATAAGCGAAACCAATTCGCTGAGCTCCTGGAGCCTGGGAAGATGATTTGCCAGCTCGAGCCGTAGCTCTTTGTATAGTTCGTACTCGAGGCTTTTTATCCGCTCTTCGGCGCTCAACACTTTAGCTTCAAATTCTTTGAGACGGGGAGAGATATAGCGCTCGGAATTCACCAGTGTTTGCTTGGCAACGTAGTATTCCGGTACTTTGCTCTTGTGAGCTGCAGTGACCTCTATATAATATCCAAAGACCTTGTTGTAACCAACTTTTAGGGAAGGAATACCGGTCTTCTTTTTTTCGTCATCTTCGAGTTTGACGATCATTGATTTGCCGTTGTGGATTATGTCCAGAAGTTCGTCGAGGTTGTCGTTACAGCCTTGCTTGAATATTCCGCCCTCGGTGATCGTATGAGGAGCTTTGTCCAGAATTGCCTTGTCTATCTTATCGACGATATCCTGATATGTATCCAAAAGCTTTATCCAAGGATCAAACGCACTTAATGAATACTTGCTCAAACACACGGAAAGCTCGCTACATACAATCAGGTATGATTTCAGGGAGTTTAGCTCACGGGGATTTATTCGCAAAGCTCCCAGACGGGATACGATTCGGGATAAATCTCCTACATCCTTGAGAATGGTTCTCATATCTCTCAGATAGGCAGTGTTACGATGAAAGGCATGTATCACATTTTGCCTTTGGATTATCTCTTCAATACTCAAAAGTGGATGCAACAACCAACTATTCAGGAGTCTGGAGCCCATAGGAGTCTGTGTCTGGTCAATTACCGAGATCAGAGATCCGTGCTTTGTCCCAAAACGGATGGATTTGGTCAGCTCCAGATTGCGTCTGCTGATCTCGTCCAACTGCATAAAGCTGGATAATGAATAGTATTTCAGGCTACTGATATGCTGCATTGGAGTACTGTAAAGAGACGCTACATAAGCCAGTGCTGCTCCTGCAGCGGTAGCTCCGATTTGTTTGTTATGAGCTCCAAAACCTTCCAAAGTACGAACTTTGAAGTGTTTCTTTAACAATGCTATTGCCTCGGATGTCTGATACTGCCAGTTGTCAAAGATACTGATCGTTGGGCAGGATTCGAGCTTTAGATTTTTTAGCCACTGTTCGGTTTCCGAGCTGTTAACAATTATCTCCGCCGGACTTAGCCTCATGATTTCACTACTCAATTCGTCTTTTTGAACTTCTGTAAAGCTGAAGTCTCCTGTGGAAATGTCGAGGCTGGAAAGCCCAATCTTCTTGTTTTGATCCTCATAAAAAATTGCACAGAGATAGTTGAACCCCGTTTGATCCAAAAGGTTCTGATCCATAATTGCCCCGGGAGTAATGATCTCGGTCACTTCCCGCTTGACAAGACCGACTGCTTTCTTGGGATCTTCTACCTGTTCACAGATAGCTACTTTGATCCCTGCTTTGATCAGTTTGTCCAGGTAGTTATCGAGGGCATGATATGGAAAACCAGCCAGGGGAACAGGATTTTCGTCGTTTTTGTTTCTGGTGGTCAAGGTAATGTTCAGTGTTTTGGCAGTCGTGTATGCATCTTCAAAGAAGGTTTCGTAGAAATCTCCCATCCGAAAAAGCACCAGTTTATCCGGATGAGCCTTTTTTACTTCAAAAAACTGCCTTAGCATAGGGGTCAATTTTTGCTCATCAGATACGGCTTTCTTCACTCTTAGTTCCTTGTAATAAAACAGTCCACTTCATGCTCGCGAAGTTTTGTATGGGCAAAGATAGCATCCTGTTGGGTAGAGTATGGACCACACACGACCACCCATGTCTTTTGATTGTTGTGCATCGCCTCATAATATACTGCTGGCAGATCGAAAGAGCGGATCCTCTTGACGAGGTTTTCGGCATTGGTTTCATTTGAGAAACGTCCTGCCTGAATCAAGTAATCACCGCTGGGCTTATCCGAAACCTTCAAAGCCTGTCCTGAGCTGGCCTGGGATATACTTTCGACAGGAGTGGCTGGTGTTTGCGGAGGTGGCGTCACGACTGTAACCTCTCCCAACTGAAGTTCCACATATGGATACAAGAAATTGAGGTCGATGTTATTTTGTGCCGCCTTGAGTGCGAACAACCTGTCTTCGATCTGATAAGCGATCTGGGAATATTTGTTTAGCAAGTATCCTGTCCGATACTGCGACAGTGCATCCTGAGTACTACGGTTCAGTTCATAAGCATAGCCCAGACGATAGTGAAAATACTGCAAATCCGTAGGAAGATCTTTTATCGATTTTAGTTTGTTCAATGCTGTAATAGCGCTATGTGCCTTGTTTTGATTGATATATGAATTTGCGATCAGATAATATGCATCCTCCGTGTAGATTGAACTGGGAGAAAGCCTCAAAAAAGTCTCTGAGTGGTTGATAGCTGTTTGCCAATCACCTTGTTGATAGCTACAAACCGCCTGCCAATAGCTCTTTTCGTCGAGATCGGTGGCAGTGATCTTTCGTAAGTTTGCCATTGCCTGGCTGATATCTCTCTTCAACACGAAAATCTTTGCCAATTCCAGAAAACCAAGCTGTCCATAACGGGTATTTGAGAACTTGGAAGTCAACTGAGTTAGCTGGGTAATTGAAGTTTCAGAATCTTTTTTGAGGATCGCATTATGGAAAGCCACAAAAGCTCGCTCTTCATCATTGGACGGCTTCAGGTTCAGCAAAGCACCTGTAAAACCATCCAGGTTTCCGTTGAGAAATAGCTTTTCGGTATCGAGAAACTCCTTGCGGATATTAGCATTCAAAGCACTATGCAAAAGTAGCAGAATTGAAAACACCAGTACTAAATGACGAACTCTCATTATCCGATCCATTTGCGAATCATACCGCCATTTGGGCAGTCCCGATCTATTTCTATCGCATATTTTCTATTTGGTTTTGTTTCTTGAACAAGGCTACCATCTTCATCAATCATACTCTTGATCACGATCCGGATATCATCTTCGAACCGGGGAAAGATTATCTCGATTTCATCGCCCAAGCATAGCTTTGCAAGGCAATCAAACCATAGCAAATGCTTCTCATCCTGCTGCAGGTTTTTGGCACAAAACTGCCATGATTGGTCGTAGGAAGCATCGGATTTGGTGTTGTTGACAACAGACTTGTCCACTGTATCCTGATCGAAGCTATCAAAAAAGCCACGATAATAGGGACGATGACTTACTTTTTCAATTTCAAAGCGGAGCAGGTTCCATACCTGGATATCATGTTGATCAGTGATAGTAGCTCTTTTGTAAATCCTGCAGATTTGAGCCACATAGTATGCACTTTTCATCCTGCCCTCGATTTTTCCAGAGTCAAAGCCGTAGGCAGCAAGCTTTGGGATATCATCCAAAAGGCACAAATCCTTTGAACTCAGCACGTATGTGCCATATTGATCTTCATGAATGGGAAATAGTTCCCCAGGTCTGGATTCTTCCGTCAATGCCCAATTCCATCTGCATGGATGAGTACACTCTCCGTAATTTGCACTACGGTTGTTCAAGGCAGCGCTTAATAGACATCTTCCCGACCACGAAATACACATTGCCCCATGGATAAAGGTCTCCACTTCGAGCTTTGGAAGCGCAGTCTTGATCTCCAGCAATTCCTCAAAGCAGAGTTCCCGCGCCGGAATAATACGTTTGGCTCCGTTTTCAAACCAGAATTTCGCCGTATGAACATTGGTGATGTTTGCCTGAGTGCTGATGTGGATAGGGATTCTGGAATTGTTTTTTACAAGCTCAAAGACACCGGGATCGCTAATTATCACCCCATCGATATCTGTCGTAGCCAGCCATTGGACAAAATCCCGCAGCTCGGCAAAATCAGTATTTCGGGCATAGATATTTAGCGTCAGATACAGTTTTGTTCCCTGTTGGTGACAAAAGCTGATTGCCTCGAGAATGTCTCCCTGATCCAGATTTCCGGCAAAAGCACGCAAACCAAACTTGTTGTAAGCACAATATACCGCATCTGCACCGTATAGTGCAGCGTATCGGATTTTTTCCAGATTACCGCCGGGAGCAGTTATTTCCATCAATTGCTCATGGAGTTCAGTAGGTCATGATTTGTTTCAGTCACCTGCATCTTTTTGCGTAGGGTTTCAATCCCCTGAATCGGACTGATTGTTTTGAGATACTTCCTCAGGACATACATTCTGTTAAGTTCGTTTTGGGTAAGTAGCAGTTCTTCCCTGCGTGTACCGGATTTGACCAGATCGATAGCCGGATACAATCTCATATCCGAAATACTGCGATCCAGAACCAGCTCCATATTACCTGTTCCCTTGAACTCCTCAAAGATAACCTGATCCATTTTTGATCCTGTATCGATCAAAGCTGTGGCTATAATGGTCAAGCTTCCTGCTTCTTCGGTATTACGCGCAGAGCCAAAGAATTTCTTGGGACGGATCAACCCATTCGAATCTATACCACCGCTGAGGACCTTACCACTGGATGGCGTTACGTTGTTATAAGCACGAGCCAGACGGGTAATACTGTCGAGAACTATCACCACATCCTGTCCCAGTTCGACCATACGTTTTGCCTTTTCCAGGACAATTTCTGCCACCGCTGCATGATTTTTGGGTGATTCGTCAAACGTTGAACTGATAACCTCACGATTACCGGGACGCAGGATTTTTTTCATTTCCGTCACTTCTTCGGGACGCTCATCTACCAACAATACGATCAGAAAAACTTCCGGATGATTGGTCAGAATCGCATTGGCAGTATCCTGGAGAAGGGTTGTTTTACCGGTTCTGGGAGCTGCCACGATCAAACCACGCTGTCCTTTTCCGATCGGAGTAAAGAGGTTTATAATCCTGGTCGAATAGTTTTTGGGATCAAATTCGAGGTTTAGTCGTTCTGTGGGATAGTACGGGGTTAGTTCGTCAAAAAGCCGTAAATCCTGAAGGTTTGACGGGCTGCCATAATTGACGGATTCGACCCTGAGGAGCGCATAATACTTTTCGCCTTCTTTGGGAGAACGCACAGGTCCTGAGACCATGTGTCCATTTTTCAAGCCAAATCTACGAATCTGGGTAAGGGATACGTACACATCATCACGTCCCGGATTGTAGCTATTGTTTGGAAAGCGAAGGAAGCCAAAACCATCATCCATGATTTCCAGACATCCAGTAACAAACGCCAGACCTTCCTGGGCTGCCTGAAACTCGAAAATCCCGAAGATTATCTCTTCCTTTCTCATCCCGGAATAGCCCTGCATACCAATCTTTTTGGCAATTTTATTTAGTTGTACTTGTGTTAGTTTAAACAGATCGTCTTCGATTAACATTATATCTTCTCCTTATGATTTGAACGCTGTGATTAGTAAACGGCTGGCACTGGCACAGCCAATTGTGTTGATTCTTTCAATTAGTAATTTTCCTTCCTGGATCAGGTTTTCGCTGTTATCCATAGATTTCAGCCGCTTCAATGTGTCTTTGCAATTTTTGAGCAAGTTCTCACAGTTTTTTGATTCTTTGGGATTATCCACCGGGAAATAGAAGTCTTCGATCTCGAAGTCGTTACATGGCAGTGCCTTGATCATGGAAACAATCTCCTGCTTGGTGAATGTTTCCTGATGATGAATTCCGCCCAACCTGTCTATTCCTGCAATCCAATGATGCATCATGATATGCGTCTTTTGAGCTTCCGCTTGCGAGCCATCCCGGTACATTTCCGTAACCACCAGGAGGCCACCAGGTTTCAGTACCCTCAAGAGTTCGGAAAAAGTAGCATCCATATCAGCCAAATGATGAAGCGAATTGGAAATACACACTGTATCAAAGTACCCATCTTCAAAATGAATGTCTCGCAGATCCATCCTGAATATCTCGATATTGTTTTCCGGATAGAGCTTTTGAGCATATTGAATCGCCTTTTCCGAAGCATCAATCCCGATAATCTGGGAATATGATTTGAAGCTCTGTTTGATTATCTGGATAAACTCTCCACGACCTGTGGCTGCATCAAGTACTTTTCCTGCATCAAGCAAAGCCAGCTTCTTGAATACATCTTTCATGATTTTCCCTCACTTGCTTATAATAATTGTATACAGCATGTTTATGTGATTTTGGTATAACACTCCGCATCCTTAGCGAACTGATTCTAATATAATCAAGGCTGATATTTTCGTCAAGCACTATTTGCACTTGTCACCTGTGATGCTCTCTTACCTGATGGTGCAAGTATCTCAGGATCAGTTCCGTTTATGATCTGTTGAATGATCGGTAAATTAATACTTACTTCGTAGGATCGGACTCCTACGCTACTTAGCAACTTCGTAGGATCGGAATCCTACGCTACTTAGCAACTCGGTAGGATCAGAATCCGACGCTACTGTCAACTTAGTAGTCAAGCGTATATCAAGCGTATATCAAGCGTATATCAAGCGTATATCAAGCGTATATCAAGCGTATTCACGGATACACTTGATATAGGTGTGATACAGGTATGTATTGAGTTTGCCTATCACTCCGGTGACAGCGGATCCCAGCCATGCTAAATGGACATACATCCTCCGCCTGCCACGTGCATTGAAACCCCTGCTCAATCTCCACTGGGTGGCATGTGGGAGCGAGAGATAGCATTACCCCTCCCAAATTTGGCGATACTCTACCAGCTGGATGTTTAAGTGCTTTCACGCGCAACGGGATACCTTGTACAAATGATTTCCCCGGATTGGGAAAGCGCAGCCAATGAACAAAGCAAGAAAAAGATCCGCTGAGGATCTGGGTAGATATGTCAGCGGATCAGATCAAACTTGTCATCCAGGGATTTGATAAACTCGGTCAGAAGTGTAACCGCATTATCCAAATCGGAGAGAGATATTACCTCGTTTGGAGAGTGCATATAGCGGTTTGGAATACCGATCACAGCGGTTGCAGCTCCGGTTTTCAATCCATGAATCGCATCTGCATCAGTTCCGGTACCACCGGGGGCAATCTCTATTTGAACGGGGATTTTGTGCTTTGTTGCCAATTCCTGCAAGCGTGTATTGACACCCGGATGTAGCGCTGCACCCAAAGAAATGGTAGGCCCCTTACCCAATGATACTTCACCATAGATACGTTTGTCCGCTCCCGGAATATCGGAGGTGAAGGTTACATCAATGGCTATCGCTATATCAGGCTCAATTTTATAAGCACTGGTACGGGCACCCTTCATTGTTGTTTCTTCACCTACTGATGATACAGCAAATAGATTTGCCTTTATCTTCTTTTTGGATAGTTCGTTCATTACGGCAGCAGCTACAAAGACTCCTGCTTTGTTATCCGTTGCTTTGGTTACGATCAGATCATCCGAGAGCATCTCGATGTGGGATGAGTATGTAATGATATCCCCGATAGCTACCCGTTTGAGGGCATCTTCTTTGTTTTTTGCTCCAATGTCGATCCAGACATCTTCGATCTTCAGCTTGGGAGGATCATCCGTACCTCTTTGCATGTGGATGGGCTTCTTACCAAGTACTCCACGGATGATACTGTCCCGATGGTGAATATCGACGCGCAACCCGGGTAGAAGATTCACATCGAATCCCCCGAGGGTCTTGACATAGATATAGCCCTGATCATCGATATAATTGATCATAAAGCCAATCTCATCAGCATGCCCTACGAGCATTACCTTGAGCTTTCCACTGCCTTTTTTAAAAGCTATCAGATTGCCATTGAGGTCACTACTGATTTCATCTGCCGATTTTGCCAGATATTTGCGGACTATTTTCTGGGCAGGAGCTTCAAATCCGGATGGGCTGGGAATCGCCAGCAGATCCTTGAAGAATTTGAGGTTCAATTCATTCAGCATCTTTGCTCCTCTTTAGCAGTTATTGGCAGTGCCTGCGGCGAAAGGATTGAGGGTTTTCTTTTTGACAGGTTCTTCATGCGGAATAAGGCACAAAAACTTCAGTGTGCCACTGCCCACGTTCTTGAATTGGTGCATCATTTCCGGATCTGCATAGATAAAGTCTCCGGCTCCAAAAGGGGTCTCCCCTCTTTCAGTGACAAAATGCCCTTCACCCTCGACACAGAATATTTCGTGTTCCCAGCTATGTTTATGAAACGGAGTATAACCTCCGGGTTCTACTTCAAACATTCTCATGGCAAAGTTTGGTGCACCATCCTTTTGGGCTATCAACCAGCGGATATTAGCACCCTTGGCTCCATCGGCATAAACCGGTTCGAGCTCAATTCTGTCATAATGCATTAATTTCATTCGTTCCTCCACGAGCTATTTTTTGTTTACAGACATAATAATCGGATAGTTCCGGATGTCTATAAAAAAAGCCGTCCGAAGACGACTTTTTTGAGTTGATAAATATAGTTCCTAACCTTATTTTCTCTTCGTAAGGTGTTGGATCGATTTCTTTTCTTTGTGGGAAATGTGGTACCATTCGACGACCAGATTACTGGCTACGTATATCGATGAATATGTACCGAAAATGATACCCAAAGTCATCGCAAAAGCAAAATCCCGTAGCACTGCTCCGCCGAAGAAATAAAGCGCCAGCGAAGTTAGAAGAGTGGTACCGGAAGTGATGATCGTACGGCTTAGGGTCTTGTTTATCGAGCCATTAAATACCGTCTCGTACGATTCCTTGCGGTTGGCTTTGAGATCCTCACGGATACGATCGAAGACAACGATGGTGTCGTTGATGGAATATCCAACGATTGTAAGCATCGCCGCGATGATTTGGATGGTAATCTCACGACCCGTCAAGGCAAAAATACCAAGGATGCAGATCACATCATGGAAAGTCGCTACGATAGCCATAAATCCAAATGTAAGCTCAAAGCGGAACCAAACGTAGATCACGATCAGGATCAGAGCAATAATAACCGCCAGCATAGCCTGGGTACGAAGCTCTCCACCTACTTTGGGACCCACTTCGTAGATTTCTTCGATTACGTCGCGGTTGATATCCTTTCCTTTGACGTATTCGGGGAAGTTATCCTTTACGATGTCGATGATGATGTTCTTGGTATCGGAGGATACATCGCTATCACTGGTAGGGCTCTTGATTTTGATCATGAATGAGGCGTCTTCGACAGCACCGACGTGTTGTATTTCCGCTTCCGGGAATCCATTGTCTCTCAGAACCTGACGTAATTGATCGATCCTCAGAGGTGCTACTGTGCTATCCACAGCTTTGAGATTTATCTTTGCAGCCACACCACTGGTAAAATCTATACTCCAGTTCAGACCGTTTGCGATCAAACCGATAATCCCTGCAAGAAGAATGATTCCAGAAATGACGTATGCGATGTATCTGGATTTGACGAAATTGATGTTTGAATTTGTAAATAATCTCATTTTCCGCTCCTAAATACTCAAAGTCTTTTTGTTTCCGCGGATTACGAAGGTCTCCAAAATCGCACGGACCAAGACGATAGCGGTGAACATGGAACCAATAATACCGATAGCCAAAGTAATGGCAAACCCACGGATAGGACCGGTACCAAAATTATAGAGAACTCCAGCAGCTATCAGAGTGGTAATATTGGCATCCCAAATAGTGATGACTGCACGTTTGTATCCTGCATCGACTGCTGTACGTGGAGTCTTTCCACCATCAAGCTCTTCCCTGATGCGTTCGTAGATCAAAACGTTTGCATCGACTGCCATACCAATAGTAAGGATTATACCTGCAATACCAGGAAGGGTAAGTGTAGCTCCAAAAGCGGTAAGCATAGCAAGGACGAATCCAATATTACAGATCAGTGCCAGGTCGGCAATAAAACCACTGCCTTTGTAATAGATGATCATAAAGATCATTACCGCGAGCAAGCCAATGATACCTGCCATCTTTCCGGATTTGATGCTATCACTACCGAGAGTAGCACCTACTATTACAGTACTGATCGGCTTGATCGGAGCTTTGAGGTTTCCAGAGTTCAATACGATAGTGAGCTCATGCGCTTCCTGAGGAGTAAATACTCCGGTAATCTGCGCCCTGCCTCCAGAAATCCTATCGCGGATTACAGGAGCGGAATAGACCATGTCATCCAATACTATCGAAAGCTGACGGTCTATATTGTTTGCTGTTACAGTTTCAAATTTGCGGGAGCCTTCATTGTTCATCTCCAGAGAGATATATGGCTTGTTGGCAATGCGTGGATCGGTGCTGTTTGGAGATCCGTATTCCATTTTTGCCCGGCTGATGTCGGCACCGCTTAGTTCAGCGTTTGCCTGCAAAACATACAGCTTCCTTTCGGCTCTTTGGGAAGAGGCATCTGGTTTGTCGATCGTGAGCTGATAACCGCTACGGATACCAAGAGCAAATAGTGAATCTGCCAGAAGCGCACGAATCACAGGTACTACATCCCATTGGATGGTATATTGGCCGCCATCACGACGGAGCATATCACTGAAGATACCGGTGCTGGTCTGAAGCGTATCATCCTCTGCCATGACCGGAGCGCTGGGTTTGCGATCTGCCAGGATCGGGAATTGATCGATGTTTGCAGTTACATAGGTATCGAGACTGCGAACTACCTGATCGGCAACTGTAGGATCTGCCACAAGCTTGAATTCAAGCATGGCAGTTTGTTTGATCAGGTTCTCCGCTCCAGCAAAATCTGCCAGACCTGGTAATTGGATCAGGATGCGTCGCTCCCCGGTTTTTTGAATTGAAGGTTCTGCGACACCGAATTTATCGATACGATCGCGGATAATCTTGATGTTTTGATCAACTGCTTCTCTTGCATCCTGGTCCGATAATTCAGAAGTATCCACTTCCAAAAGAATCTGCATACCGCCCTTTAGATCAAGCCCAAGTTTCAAAGTGTTTTTAGCCACCCACTCCGGCAAATTTGGGATTGCCAAAGGAGCCAGGTAAAATACGGTTACGCACAAGAAAAGGATGATTGCAAGACCACGCCATGAGATTTTTTTCATTGGCTTATGCTCCCTTATGTTTATATTTACTTTGTTTTCTCACTGTACTAACCCAAATCTGAAAGACTCCATTATTCGTCAAGAGTTTTATCAATATGACATATTTACGATATTCTCGTACCCTATTGCCGGGACCTATGCATAATCGGTGTCAATTTCTCTGTTATCATCGCTCTTGCATCATTCTGATCGATCTTGTATAAGAAAATGAAGTCCAAGTAGCATTCCATATCCGAATATGATCCTCTGCCACTTGGACTCCAGCAAACTCCATTTGCCGATATTATGGTCTGGTAGGTTATTGCGTATTAATTTGTAGGTTCTGTTTTGAATCCCACTCCTTTGGTTTCCTGCTGGCCAAAAAGTTTGATCTCGCCAAACTGTTTCTCGAAAGCTATGATGTTCTTTTCCAGTATTTGCAAGAGCTGCTTGGCATGCTGGGGGGTAGTGAGGACTCTGCTATAGATTTTTACATCTGGAATACCGGGAAGCATTCTGCCACAATCGATCACAAACTCGGAAGGATTGTTTGTAATCATAAAGAAATTGGCATATGTTCCTTCTCCGACTTTTTCGTCGATTTTGATATTCAATTGCTGTTGTTGGTTTGGATTCGCCATGTTAAATCTCCTTTTGTGTGATGAAAATTCCTTTGTGCCTGATTTTGTCAATCAAATTCAGATAATGCCCGGAGGCTACACAGATACTGCTGTTTCCCAGTATTATCAAGCGCTCTTTGGCTCTGCTGACTGCGACATTCAGCTTTCGATCTATGCTTTTGTCGCCAGAGAGGGATTCGATCGAACGCAATTCTGCACTGGTTCTGAGCGGGAGGCTAATAATCATGATCTTTCGCTCCGAACCCTGATAACGCTCTACGGTATCCACCGTAATGGATTTGAAACGGCTCGGTAACTGAGTAACAATCGCCATAATCATAGCTCGGAATGGTGCTATGATCCCGATGTCTTCTTTGGGATCGTCAACAAGACCATGCTTTTCGAGAGTCTCGAGAATATCCAGGACCAGCCTTACGTGATTTGGATCGACGCGTTGCATTGATGCTACAGGAGTATCAATCCATACAATACGGTGGTTTACAAAGCCTTTTGGGTCCTGTATGGCAGGATTCGGTATTAGCGGTAGCCTCTGTTCGGGACGCTCTGCTTTTAGCAAACCATCGTAATAATCCATTACCAGATGGGCGATATCCTCGTGCATTCGATAATGTTTGAAGAGCATAAAACGGGAATCGTTCCAGGTGTTGGTTTCCGAACAGGCAAAGAGACGCTCCAGCAGGGATTGATTGAATGACTTGTAGTGTAACGTGGTAAGCGTTGGGTGTTTCATCGTGTAAAGGCTACCAGGCTGGATAACAATTGGTGGAAGCTGGTTTTGATCTCCCACGAGGATAAACTTTGGTACTTTGGATAAAATCCCCAAGATGGACGCCTCTATTATTTGTGAGGCTTCGTCTACGATCACCTCATCAATCTCGACCATTTTCATCAGATCCTGATAGATTGCATTACAGCTTTGGACTGTAGCAATCCAGATGCGGTTGGATTTGATGACCTGCTCTATTTCGGAGAAGCGCTTACCAGCAATCATGTTTGACAGCAAACGCTCCTGTATTGTTGCCGACGAACCTGTACGAATGTATTCTACCTGATGTTTATCCAGATTCTGACAAATTTCATCAATAGCTCTGTTTGTGAAGCTGAGGATAAGGATACACTTCTGACTCTGAACATACTGCCTTTTGATATATTTACTGAGTAATCCAGAAGTCTTTCCCGTTCCGGGAGGACCTTGTATTATGTAATAATCACGGGCAGCTTCCATTTTGTCGATGATCTGGTCTATATAACCAGTATCAGAGATATCCTCTGTTGGCAAGGATTCCGGTTTTGTAATGCCCATCAATAGCGGGCGGCATCTCTTGTCTGTCAACCCACTATTCAAAAAGCTGAAGACAGAGGACAAGGGTGCATATAAAGAGCTCTCAAAGAGATCATGCTCTATCGTCCATAGAGTGTTTTCGTGGAATACGCGATTGTTCTTCAACCCGCCTCTGATCCCCACGATCAGATGGTGCTCATCCAACATTTCTATTCTTCCACGGATCAGTTCTTGTTTATCTACCCGTTTGTCCATTTGATACAGAATGACAATGTCGCCAATTCTAAAATTGGTAATGCTGGAATCTCCCTGATAGGAGAAATGAATGGAGTCTGAATATACTTTTTCGGCTTGAAGCGAACTGATGATCTCATAATTCTGGGCTTTTAACTCTGGAGTTTTTTGCCATAAGCCGTTGAATCCATAAATCTCCGTATTGTTCGACCCCGTCGACCCAGTTTTTGCATACCAGATCTCTCTCAGGATATGACAAAGCTGGTGCATAAGCCATTCGTACTCGTAATCCTGCAGGTTCTGCAATAGCAGCCGGATCCGCGAGACCTTCTGATTGATGAAGCCACTGTAGCTTTGCTCACTATCCTTGAGCCAATCCATAAATATACTCGGATTTTCTGCCAGATTATGCAGGATCCCGATCACCCGGTTTCTGCAAAGCATTAGTTCCTGTTCCAGCTTTCGGATGTTTACTACATTCCTAAAGGGATTATCTGCACTCTGCGAATACAGAATATAGCTTCCGGAGCAATTTTGCTTACCATAGCAGCTATTGATCATCATGTTGTAGCCTACGACCTGCATCTGGTTTTGTATCCATGTACCGTTTACTGGGGCTTTACCGCTTTTGAGCTCGACGATGGAGTATTTGGACCGGGTTTTTGTCAATACATCCAGCCTTCCCTGCAAACCAAATTCCGGCGCAATATATGATGCTTCCAATAGTACTTCGCTATCTTTGATATTGGAAACATAATCTTTGAGGGTGGGAAAATGTACTTTCTTAATGTTTTTGTGGATGTTCAAAATCGTATCCAGTCCGAGTGCAATCATTGGAATCGGATTTGCCGCAAGGCATTTACGGAACAAGGAATCATAATCCTGATCGGGAGCGATAATCAACTCGTCAAGGATGTCGTTTACTGCTTTCCCCTGCAGTGTATTCTCGTTTCCAGATTCATAAATAAGTCTGTTTATAATATACAACTCCGGATGGTATCCATCTGAGGAGAAACACTCTGCCAGAGCAGATATATCGACCAGAAAATCTGGCTCGATGATGATCATTGATTCCGGGTTTGATCTATAGTAATATTCCTTCCCTTCGACAATGGAAAGATCCCGGCAGTTCAGGGTAGCATACTTCCACAAAGCCTTGGATATCTGAGTCCATTGCCTTCCCGGAAATTGAGTGGGATCTTCGTTTTGCATCAGGATTGAACATGTCTCTCCATCTTCGTTTGTAACGACCAGTTCCAAGGCATTTGCCTCGCTATTAAGCTGATATGTATCAACCACACAGCAAAAGCTTACGTTTGGTTTCCGTTCCGGTGCTACAAACGCAGCAGCTTTGTTACTACTCAGAAACTCGTAAAATTCATTGTCCAGAGTAATCCCACAGACATATTCTATTACGCAGGCTATGGCATAAAATGCAGAATAGTAGTGCTCATTTGATATAGATGCATCCTGTTCATGGATTATCTTGTTGCAATAGAGCCTCAACAGGTTGCTCTGAGTGATGATTTCACGCTCAAATCCATAAAGGTCATGAGCATACTTCATCCGTGCAAAAAGACCGTTGAAAGATACTTTGGCATCCTCACACAGGTATTTGTAAATCGCTTCGTGGATTTGCCGCAGATTGAGTATGTCAACTTTTGAAATCCTGGACTCTGCGATCGTGTCCTTAAAGCCGCAAAGAAGCTCTTCCGTTCTGCTATCGGATATCCAATTTCCCATAGTCAATGCTGATTCTTTTTGCTATTTACTCTTTGGCTTACGCTTGAAGATATTCATTCTGATCCACGCCCAATTCAGATACAGGTGCAGAATTGCCAGGACAAAGAATGCCGTCCCGAACCAAGTATGGAGATTAACCATCTCCTCGCTGTATTGATATCTTCCTGGCAACTTGTAAAGCAACATCCCGATTGCAGTCACCAGAAAGCAAATGAAGAGGATGGGATTGAGGATCCTGAGAATCTTGTTATTCATTACTGGACTCCTTGTTGTCATCGCTGAAAAATGCCGAGATAAAGTCTTGATAGCTGAATTCTTCCAAGTCATTTATCCCCTCGCCGATACCGATCAGTTTGACCGGTAAACTAAGGTTTAGCTTCAGGTTAAATATTATTCCACCCTTTGCAGTTCCATCATATTTGGTAAGGACAATGCCGCTGAGCCGGATAGAATCATTAAAATGTTTCGCTTGGGAAATGGCATTCTGACCAGTCGTAGCATCAATGATCAGAAGGACTTCATGGGGTGCTGAGGGGATCAGCTTCTTGATACTGCGATTGATCTTGCTCAGTTCCTTCATCAGGTTTTCTTTGGTATGCTGCCTTCCGGCAGTATCGATTAAAACGTAGTCATAGCCCTTTGCAATGGCTGATTGGACTCCATCAAAGATTACCGCAGCAGGATCGGCTCCATGATGTGTCTTGAGGATGTTGCATCCTGCCCTTTCTGCCCAAATATCAAGCTGCTCGATAGCGGCAGCCCTGAATGTATCTCCCGCTACGATCAATACCTGCTTTCCACTTTTCGTCAGCCTGTGTGCTACTTTACCGATACTGGTAGTCTTCCCCACACCATTGACTCCCACGAAGATAATCACCCGTGGCTTGCTTCCCCGATCCTCAAAAAACCTCGATTCCTCCGGCAAATCCTGCAATAGAATGGTTTTCATAATGGTCTGCAGAGTCTCATATACTTGATCTATTCGATTAATCTTCTCGTCCTCTATTCTTTGTTTGAGTTCTTCGATAATCAGCGAAGACATCTCTACCCCGGTATCAGACTTTAGCAGGATTGTTTCAATCTCTTCAAACAGATCATCATCTATGACGTCTTTTTGCATGATCGTTTCAGCCAATTTGCCCAGAAAGCCACTTTTTGTCTTTGCCATTTTATCTCGGAGGTTTCGTACAATACTCAGCATTTATCCAGCTCCAAATTCATTATTATTATTGACATTGTCATGGTGTATGATAAGTTTGTAATTGACCTGTGGCGTCAATGAAAATCTGAGGATGTAATACTATGAACAACAGATCCCGCTACGAACTGATCCTTGTAGTCCTGCTGCCCATTCTGGCAGCTATGATAGGTGGAACATTTATCTATGGAGGCTTCAGAAGTTTTTCTGGGCTTGGTATGGACCCAATCGACAAAGGGATGATTGGTCCCTTTGAGATATATTTTGGATGTAGTCTCCTTTTGGGGATTTTGTCTTTGCTCTATCGGTATCTCAGGACTCCCTATTACTGGCTGGTACCGCTCGTCTTGTCTATCGTGTACTCTATCTTTATCAGCCGGAATACAGTATATCAGATCGGGATGACCAAAGCCTTCATTCCAATTTTCCTGCTATCCATAGTACTTAGTCTCATCACTTGTCTGGTGTTTTTTAATAGCAGGTTTATGCAGTTCAGAACCATGGTATTTGGTATTCTATCTGCGATTTCCATGGCTGCTTATTTCAGATTGGTATTGATTTTAATGAATGTTCCTGCCGAGCCTGGATTTTGGATGAATCGCTTTGTCAGCTCGTTATTCTTGTTTATCTTTGTCGGCTTTGGGATGTCATTTGCCGATCTGATAGTCGTCAAAGCGGAATTGAAAAGAATGCCATCACTCAGCGATGATGCTGATGATGAAGATGAAACGGAAGTGGATTACAGCGAAATTGATGACGACGACAAATAAAGACTTCTTTTGTATCACAGCATCAGACCGAAGGCTCGATTATGAGGGAATCTTTCATAATCAGAACCCGGTATACATTGAAATCGGAAGTGGGAAGGGTGAGTTTATCTCGCAGTATCCGCTCGTTCATCAGGAGTGGAATTTTATCGGTTTTGAACTAAA
Organism: uncultured Candidatus Cloacimonadota bacterium; assembly: GCA_964634275.1. Classification (GTDB taxonomy): domain Bacteria; phylum Cloacimonadota; class Cloacimonadia; order Cloacimonadales; family Cloacimonadaceae; genus CAZZCS01. The sequence goes on from CAZWIS010000011.1 coordinate 49,853, forward strand.
ACAAAAACGGATAGACATTTGCCTAAGGAAGTTGAACCCTGATGCTCATCCGAACGTACGCCTGGCCAAGAAATTCATAGATTCCAGCATCAGTGATTTCTTGCCTCCTGAAAGCATCAGCGGTGCTTTTGTACAACATCCCGATCCCTGGCCTAAACGCAAACATCACAAAAGAAGGCTCTTTAGTCAAGAGTTCCTCAGTACTCTGGCGGGAGTATTAAAGCCAAATGCTTTTGTTCAAATATCTACAGACCATAGTGAGTACGCCTCATGGATCGTCGAGGAATTCTTATCAAACCCGTATTATTCTTCTGTTTACGATGATCTGATTCTGGAAAATTCAGTTTTAGACGAACATATTGTTACCTGGTTTGAACAAGAGCAAAAAAGAATGGGCTTCGAACCAAAGTTCATGTTGTTCAAAAAGATATAATTGGGGAGTGAAGACATGAAATACCATTTTAGTGATAATCCCGATGTCAATAGTATGTTGAACCAGGTGGTTCATTGCATCAATGAACTTACCGAACAACAAGTATCGCACATCCGCAGCCTGACTCATATAGGTAAATCCCTCTCCTCCGAGACTGATCTAAACAAGATTTTTGATATGATTCTCGAAGAAGCGATCGAGTTCACAAACGCTGATGGTGCCACTGTATACAAGGTAACAGATGATGGACGGCACCTGGCTTTTGAGATAGTATATACCGGCAGCCTCAATTTACGAATGGGTGGTACCCACGGCAAAGTTAACTGGCCCATGATACCACTTTACAACGAAGATGATAGCCCCAGGCTTAGCCATATCGTCACAAGCGTTTATCACAGTAAATCTGATCTATGTTTCGACGATGTTTACGAAACTACGGAATACGATATCAGTGGAACAAAAAAGACGGATCAAGCACACGGGTATCGATGTAAATCGATGCTAACTATCCCGCTCAAAAACCACGAAGATGAGGTTTTGGGAGTGATCCAAATCATCAATGCCATGGACAAAGAGAGGGAGATAGTTCCTTTTACCGATGAGCACAAAACCATGCTCTATTCTCTGGCTTCCCAAGCGGCTATTGCATTGTCAAACCGCAAACTAATCAGCGATTTGGAAACCCTGCTCATGCAGTTTATGCGGTCAATTGCGCACGGTATCGAAAGAAAATCAAAATACTCCTCTGATCATATAGTCCGTGTGGCAAAACTGACCGACCTCATAGCTGAAAGGTTAAACACAGCTCAAAACGGCAAGTACAAAGACCTTCACTTCAGTGAGAACGAGCTAAAAGAATTGTCGATGGCGGGGTGGATGCATGACCTTGGAAAAATTATAACTCCAGAATACATAATGGATAAGAGCGTCAAACTCGAAACTATTTTTGACCGGATTGAATTGATCCATGAACGCTTCGAATCATTCCGTCTTGCTCTTGAACTGATAGAAAAAGAAATGACTCCCGAAGATTTTAGTGCCTATATCAAACAACATATAGATGCCGATACAGACGGTAAAACCGTATGCACGTATCTGGATGGTGAATATGCATTCCTCGAAAAGATCAATTTTGGTGGGGAGTTTGTACCCGATAGTGATCTTGCCAGGATAGATCATCTCGCCCAGATTAAGATTGAGTACAATGGAAAATCGTACATCCTGATCGATGAGGCCGAAAAACGTAACCTTCAAATCCGCAGGGGAACTCATTTACCGGAAGAGACAAAACAGATGGCTGCCCATGTGTCTGTCACCTGGGAAATGCTGTCCCAACTGACATTCCCAAAGAAATACAAAAACGTTGCCTTCTATGCATCCACTCATCACGAAAAGCTCAATGGCAAGGGTTATCCATGGGGATTGACAGCAGAAAAACTCCCGATTCAATCCAGAATTATCAGTGTAGCGGACATTTATGAAGCGCTCACTTCTGCCGATCGTCCATACAAAAAGGCAAAAACCCTAAATGAAAGTATGAAGATCATCGCCTTTTGTGTAAAGGATGGAGAGCTCGACAGTGACCTTGTGGACTTTTTTCTCGATTCCGGATTATATCTGGAATTTGCCAAAGAGCATCTACTCCCCTCACAGATTGATGACGTTGATATCACAGCCCTAAAGAAGATTTATCACCCCCAAAGTGAATAGTACTATACTTACCAGTCAAAAGCTTTGGCTGGCTCCGTTAGCAGGATATACAGACCAGGCATTCAGAAGGATCTGCAAAGACTTCGGAGCCGATATACTGGTAAGTGAAATGGTCAGCGCTGATGGCCTGATCCGGGACTCCAAACGCACGATTCAGTATCTACATTTTACAGAATCAGAACGCCCTTTCGGCATCCAAATCTTTGGTTCGGATCCTTTTACTATCGCCAAAGCTGCTGAGTTTTCCCTTAGATTCAATCCTGATTTTATCGACTTGAATATGGGATGCCCGGTCAAAAAGGTTGTCAAACGTAACGCCGGCAGTGCTCTGATGAAGACTCCAGAGCTTGCAGCCTTGATAGTAAAAGAAACTAAAAAAGCATTGGGAGATACTATCCCTCTTACCGTCAAGTTTCGTAGTGGTTGGGATAATAATTCACTGAACTACATTCAGTTTGGGCTGTTGATGCAGGATAGTGGAGCAGACGCGGTATGCCTTCATGCCAGAACTACTAAGCAAATGTTTTCCGGCGTAAGCAATTGGTCTCATATCAAGCTTCTAAAAGAGGCTCTTCAGATTCCTGTAATTGGAAACGGCGATATCAAAGATCCTGAATCAGCTCACAAGATGTTCAGCGAGACAGCCTGTGACAGTATCATGATCGGTAGGGGAGCTTTGGGTAAGCCATGGCTCTTTGAACAGATTAAGCAGTCTCTCTGCCCTATGAGCGATTCCGATTATTCGTCTCTGACGCATCAAAGATGGAAAGATACAGTGCTACGCCACTTGCAATACTCCCTTGAAACCAAAAGAGAATCAGTGGTCATCAAAGAAATACGCAGCCATATATGTTTCTATACCAAAGGATTAGTCGGAGGTGCAGAGCTGCGCAGAAAGATAAACAACACCGATTCTGTCGACCAATTGATTTCTTTGCTACAAAACCCACATCTATCATTGGCTTGAGCCCCCTCACCCCATTTCTATATATGGAACGCTAACCCATACCCCAATTATGTATGGGTCTATGTAATCTTTTTTTTTGCGTGTGTACTCATTTGTGAAAAATATTATCCAAACAACAGAAAAAAGTATTGACAACAACAAGCACTGGGATAGAAATGAGACTCGAGTGAGGATAATGAGTAGCAGTAATTTCGAGCAAAAATTGGAATTGATGTTCCAGAAAATTGATGAGATTGTGAGTGTTGAAAGAGAACAGGCAGTACAGCTATATTCAGAAATCACGCAGTTCATCAATCACAACGACCTTACCAGCGTACCCCAGCAGCACATAAAGCTCCTTATTGGCCTGGCAAGATTTCATGTAATGGCAAAGGAACCACAGCCAGCTGAAGAATTGATGCAAGTGGCACAGGAGATATGCCAGAAATATAAGCTGTGTAGCGAGCTAATCAGCGTCAAATCTACTATTGCCGTAACCCACTCCCTCCGGGGGGATCACATGAAAGCTATCTTTCTCTGGGAAGATCTCCTCACCGATCTGAAACCGGGTGATTCGATGTGGCACGCCATCGTCAACAATCTAATCATTGCCTATGGTTTTACGAAGCAATTTACCAAGGCAATAGACTATTCATATCAACTCCTGGCATGGCTCGACAAATCCGGCAGCAAGGAACATCGTATGGCTGCCTTGATAAACCTTGGAAACGCTTATAGGCCTATGAAGCAAACCGATAAGGCAATGGTAAACTACAAGGAAGCTTTGCTCCTTGCTGAAGAGACAAATAACATTCCATATCTGAGCTATGTCCTCAGCAACATGAGCCTTAGCCTGAACGATTTGCATGATTATGATAATGCCCTGGAGTATGCGCTGAGAGCGTTGGTTATACATCTGAAGTATTTCTCGGATGCTCATATTGCTGATTCTTACAATAGCATCGGCTCTATACACAAAAATGGCGGCAACCGAAATGAAGCCCTGTTATTTTTGAAACAGGCATTGCGACTATATGAGTGTGGACAAGACCGTTCTGCCCTTTCCAACTGCTATTTGAATATAGGCCAGTTATACATGGATCTTGATCGGAACGATGATGCTTATCTGTATTTAATCAAGGGATATGAACTGGCACAAGAATTCGATAACAACCCAATGCTCATCTCATCCTGCCGTTTACTCACTGCATACTATTCCAAAATCAAAGACCACGAAAATGCTTTGAAATATAGCGAAATGCTTTGTGAACTATACAAGGAAATCACAGACGAGGTAACTTCTACCTTCATTTCACAACAAGAAGCTGATTATCTGAGGCACAAGATCGAATTGCAAAGCGAATCATACCGGCTAAAAAATGTAGAGTTAAAGAACTCAAACCGCATCATTCGCAAGCAATCCAAAGATCTGAAGAAAGTTAATACTGAACTGCATAACAACATTGAGGTTTTGAACAAGCTAATCTCGGTTATTTCACACGACGTTCGAGGTCCAATAGCCAATACAGCTCACGCTCTCAGGATGATCAAAGCCGGTAAATTTGACACGGAAACAACCGGGGAACTGAATGATGAAATAATCCAAAGCATGGATAGCCTGACGGATCTATTGACTGAAATTCTGCTTTGGATCGAATCAAAGGGTTCGACGACAGCTTTAGTAAACATTCTGCGCCCCATAGCCGTCGACCCGCTGATAGAAAACATCAGAAGAATGTATCAATCTCAAATCATGCAGAAAAACATCCAATTCGAGTTTGTCGCTGCTGATAAATATTCTTATGCCCAAACAGAACCAAATGCGTTGAATATTGTTCTGCGTAATATCATCAGCAATGCAATTAAGTTTACTCCGGATAATGGAAGTATCACTGTGAACATTGTCGAAACAGCGGATGAGATCATGATAAACGTCCAGGACAGTGGTATTGGCATGAGCCAAACTGAGATCGATCATTTGCTAAAAAACAAGATCAAATCAAGACAGGGAACAACCCAGGAATTTGGTATGGGAATTGGTTTAAAACTTTGTATTCACTATCTAAAGCTAATAGATGCCGATCTCAATATCAGTTCTGAACAGGGAAAGGGCTCCCTCTTTTGTATCAAACTGAAGAGAGCACCAAAACATTAAAGAATAATTTCTAAGACCGTTAAACGTATCATAATCAGCTTGTAGATCAGAACCACTGTCAATACGTCAACTATATATTAGCAAACGTAGGATCGGAATCCTACACTACAGTCAAGCCTATATCAAGTGTATTCACGAATACACTTGATATAGGTGAAATATGGGTGAAAGTTGCGGAGGATTCCGATCCTCCGATAGGGTTGAGGTTAATTTCTGAGGTATTGATTAAATGAGATTGCATATCCTGAGCGGCTTTGTAACTGCTCGAAGAATACCAATTGCCAATCATCAAGATTGATTTCTGGAAAGTATGTATCTCCCTCGAACTCAGCATCGATATTGGTGATATATAGCTTGTTTGCCAGATGGATAAACTGTTGAAAGAGCTGGCCTCCCCCAATGACGAAACTCTCCTCTTCTGCAATGTAATCGAGAAGTTCATTCACACTGTGCAGGACTATGATGCCGGGTATAATGAGGTTGGGATCGCTGGTCAGAACAATGTTTGTCCTTTCATCAAGGGCTTTGCCCAAAGATAACCATGTGTTTTTTCCCATTATCACATTATGTCCCAATGTCTTCTCACGGAAGTATGCCAGATCTTCCGGGACATACCATGGCATATGATTGTCCCTGCCTATTACTCGATTTTTGTCCATTGCCACGATTATCGAGAGGTTCATGGTCTAAAGTGTCACCTCTACCCAGATCCCGAGGCGGAAAATGGTGGTGCCATCGTCACGTTTTTTATCAGAAGTAACTTCGTAGCTACTGGTCAACCCACCGCGGATGTTTTGATCAAACTGATAAGTGGCTCCGGGTGAGATGCTCAAGCGGGATGTGCTGCGGTCAACCAATGAGGATTCACGACCAAATGTTTCATCGAAATTCCGTTCATATTGAATCGACAGATTGGAAGTTAACTCATTTTTAATATGGATTTTGCGACCCGTAAATGGGATGCTAAAACCTCTCCCAGCACGGTAGGAATAGGCAAAACTGCTGTTTATCGACTGAGAACTCATAGTCTTGCGGATACTGTATGTCTCCATATCTGTAATGTTTTCGGATTGAGAAACAGATAGGTTTACATTTGTTGTCACAGCTTGCATGATATTGGTTGTCAATCCAACCAATGGGTTGAAGGAAGCTGTCCTTGTTTCTTGCTTTGGCTTGGTCCAATCGATATCTCCGGTTTGTCTCAAAGTGTATTGGAATCCACTGTTGATCCGGCTGTTTGAGAGGTATCTCTCCACACCCAGCCATCTATCTATGTCGATGAGTGAAAGCATGACATCCGGGAATGTCTGCGAAACGGATTGATTACTGGCGGCAGAAAAGCGTTTGTTTATTGTATACGAATAGTTTATCATGCTGTCCAGGTTTCTGGAAAAAGTCAATCCAGATCCTACGGTAATCGTATTATCGTCAGTCGTCGTATCAAGGAATGAGCTGTCAACGGAGTGTGGTATCCCGATCTGGAAGGCAAAAGGTGGACGCTCATCTTTTCTGGTATAGCTTTGGACATAGGAATTCTGATACGAAGTACTGATGTTTTTTATCCGGGACAAATAGCCCACGACCATTGCTGGAACCGAGATCGAACCCTTGGGAGCTGGAGAGCCTTCTTTTTCATAATAGCCATCAGTTTCTTTGCCTGATTCGGAGTATTTATCTGTATACGGATCATCATATCCTTTGTAGTCTTCTTTGTAACCATCATCATATTTTTGTTTATAGTCTTCGCTACTATAGTCTTTGTATTCGTCCTTGGATTCTGCATAGTTTTCTTCCCATTTGTCTTCACCGGTTTTCTCCACATCATCCTGGGCTTTTGGTTCATCATCTGTTTTGCCCTCATCTGAGCCTGGTTTTGAGCCGCTATCTGGTACTCCAGTAGACGCTTTTGATTGTTGTTTCCTTTGCTCTCGATCCCGGTGAGAGGCATTCATGGATTGAGCCAGAGTACCCAATAAGTTTGAATTCATCAATGTTACATTGGTTCTGAATGTGCGGTTGCTGCTTCCATCACTTTGGAAAGTTTCTACGATACCATCGGTAGTATTTTGAGTATAACGTCTCTGATAATCACTAAAGCGTGTTTGCCCGGAAGCGGTGACATTCATAATCTGGGGGAAGTAATTGGGATTGAAGTTCAAACCAAGATCCTGTACAAACTCGGTTTCTTTACCGATATTAACGGACTGGAAGTAGTTTTTTTGAATCAAATCTCTTTTCGTATTGTAACGGGCAGTACCCGTCAGATCTGTTGTCAGGTTCCAGCTAATGTTGTTGTCCGTTGTCAGTACTTTGGTATCAACGGCTTGAGTACGTTTGTACCAGTCGTATACATTTTCTCTCTTCTCCCAGTTATAGCTATTTGGTTGGGCAGAATTGATACTGAAGCTATTGTTCCAGGTAGAGGGAAAGAAGCCAATCCTATAGTTTCTAAATAGTCCAAAACTGGTTTTGTCCTGCGGGAATGACAGATTGTAGTTCATGGTTCCGCGCCAGGTAAAGGTAGTGTCAATCGCTGTGGATGTTAGTCTATAGCTCTGCTCCACTCTGCCACTGATAGACATCCGGTAAATTGAGTATTGTAATATCTTATTTTTAGGAGCTGTCCTCTGGCTGAATCCAAAATCTGCGGCATAAGTCAGATTCTCTGTTTTTTCACGGTTTTTTTCGTCTATGATCACGTTTCCAAGAGAATCCACGGGATTTACGATGTTCTCTCTCAGCAAATCCGAATTTGCTCGGAAACGGGGAATACCCAATGTATAATTACGATATAGGCTGATTGGGATGTCCAGACTCCATGAATTTGGGAACAGCTTGTTTACAAAATACTTATTCGTGATATTCAGGGATGTCGTCTCTGTAAAAGTATTTTGTCTTCCACGCTGAATATTGGGGTTGAAGTTTTCGGATTTCTGTTCGTAATCCACATCAAAGGTAACGACGTCTGCAAAAGCCGAAGAGAATGATAGTCGCTTTGCCCAGCCTATATCTTCGTAGGGATCCGTCACTCTCAGATCGTTGTAATATACTGTACCACTAAACGCTTGGGGAGGGCTGACCCCATCCTGTGGGTTATAGATTCCAAAGTAAATCTCACGAATATTGGTAAGTGTGGGCCTGCCTTTGAAGTAATATGTGACATCACCTATTCTTTCTTCACCGGATTGATCGTTTGGGTATCTTTCTTTTAGGGATGTCATATCCTGCATATCGTAGGTAAACTCCCGCCAATTGTTTACATCCATTTTTGTCATATATGGAACCACAGGAGTGCGGTGTCTGATCTGATAATAGTTTAGAGAATCGGCTCCAATCCTGAAAACGATATCTACCGAATCCGGATTGGCAAATGCAGTTTCCGAGGCTTCGGGATAGACCCAGTATTTGATCTTGCCATAGGATAACAACGAATAGGCATCGATCATACGTTGGCGTAGAAGGGTCTGATACCCACTTTGCAAATTGTTGATCGTCAAGGTCAATGCCGATTCTGATGATTCTCTCCTGTCTTCGATGTAAACTGTACCGGGTGGAGAGGTATAGTGGGTACGGTTTTTTTGGTTGTTGACTATTCCTGAGATATAGGTCGTGTTATATTGTGCCAGATCGCTATCGGGGATAAACGTTCCTGCATTATTACGGACATAAAAGTCCTGCCATTTATTACCAACGATGTTTGCATCAGCGATCAGGACTTTTGCAGTTTCATCGGTCTCCAGCCAGATTCTTCCATAGGATATTTTCTTCAGGCTGGGAGCCACTCCAGCAGTAGATGAATTCACTATCTGATACGCAGCGGGATCATTGAGTGGAATCCGATACAAACGCCAATTGTCGTGATTGACATTCTCCAGGTACAATGAATCGGAGAGGGATACAGCATAGCTAAAATAGCGGTCAAGCTGGTTCAACACACCATTTCCATCAAGATCTTCCGTATCCAGAATACGATTTCCCTCTGTACCATTTATATGTGGATAATCTCCATACTGATCAGTCTCATTTGATGCTCTGTCATTGGGATCATGACCGGGTTGTCCCCAAGGAATACCATCCAACCCTACATCTTCATCCAAAGTCAGCACACCATCGTTGTTTTTATCCTCTGTATTCAGTACATTCAAACCACCAAATTCAGTGTAAAAATCTTCGTTGATGTCACCAAGATCAATTCTTAGGACAGGGTTTGGGATTGGTTCTCCCGCTCTGTGATCGAGCTTGACAAGGATTTCAATGTACTTTTTTTGCGAGAAGTCAAGCTGGTTACCGAGGTATTTCATCACCCCTCCCCAACTCCAAATCTGGCTACCAGGCATATCAATATGGTTTGGGAAAACCTTCAGAGCCAGTACTGTTACAGTTTCTTTGCGCTCTCTTTCATTCAATGTGGATGGATCTTCTATCTGTTCACGACGGATATTTTTGGGATTATACCAATTGACTCTGCCCTTTGCCAACGAGGTCTGAAACGGTTTACTCCCCAAAACCCAGGTAGAAAATGTAACCCCCAGTGGATACTGATCGACGATAGATTCCATGTCGTCCAAGTATGCAGAATTCTGTTTTCCATCTGGGTCACCATAGATGTTTGGCATTGTAAAGGCAACCTCGCCCGACAGGGAAAATCGGGATTCGGCACTTGTATTGATCAGGGGCAGAGCATCCATCCATCTGGTAACAAACTTCGGCTTTACTGTAAAGCTTCCATCAATATCACCCATCAGCATTTCGATGTTTTCATTACCGATTTTGGGACGTTTGTCGCTTACATTCTCGGATCGATATATCAGGGTTCCACCCAGCTTTGCGTTATCTGCGATATTCCAATCGGCTCGTATGCCTGCCAGGCTTTTCTTGGCAATGTCAAACATACTGCGATACTCATAATCGATCTCGATTCTTGCTTCAGGATCTTTTCCGGCAGCACTCAAAAAAGTGATGCGCCCAAAATCGTAATCCACAATATAATCTATGTTTTCTCTTTGTGTTCGGCCATCGACCCTTACCCTTACACTACCTTTCAATAATCCGCCTTGAGCCAGCTCAATTGCATCTCTACCGATCTTACCCTTCACAGCCATATACAGTCCGATGTCCTGATAACTGATGCTTTCTGGTTCATCTTCGTAAATCAAAGCATCACCAAGGGGCTTGAAGGGCTCCAAAAAAGGAAAGAGTATTATGCCGGCGGAGAGGTTGACAGTAGCATCGTCACCATTTATCATGCCATCACCATTGCTATCAAGGCGAAGGTAGTCGTTTAGTGTGATAAATCCGGGTACGCTCAGAGAGTCCGGAATGTTATAATTGCGGGTACGATCCACGTTTTGTGTATATACATCAAGTGTAAAGCCATCATTCTTGATGTTCGTTTTATTCATGTTATAGACATTACGCATTTGATAGTGCCAGACGTTATCCGGATCGGTAGGATCATACTCCTGGTTTCGTCTGCGAATTACTTTGGCATGCAGTATGCCATCCTGCACTTCACTATTCAAGGGGACGTGAACTCCATCCTTGCGTATATAACGGATTGCCAGTGTCGTCCTGCGGTCTATTGATCGAAGCAGTTGAATGATTCCGCTTCGATAATCCGTCACGAAATCGGTTCCTTCGATTAGTTCGTCATAGAATGGCACATAGTAGTCGTTGGGACTAAAGAATATAGTATCACCTGGGACAGAGGTAATGTTGTTTGTCGAATTGGCATCATCGAGATAGAGCTTCACGCTTCCATCCATAGGCAACAGGTTGTCGTTCTTGATTAACCATGCACCAGTCAGATCTGTCTTGATCGCATTATCTATCCAGCCACTGGGAACCAGATCACCTTGATCGTCTATGCCATATATGTCATAAAGGTCATAAGGATCTGCCAGAAAGTACATTGTACGGGGAGAGTAATCCCTGCTCCGGAAGATTGTGGAATCAGCCTGGCTTTGTCCGATATAGTTCTGAGTGTTTTTTTGTCCTTCTTCTTTACTGGCAATCATGGTAAGGTTCAAATCGCCATACTTCCACTTTGTCATTACACCAAACAGTCCTTGCGAACTGGTGGAATAACTGATGTATCTAGAGCCACTCAGAGCCAGGGTAATATTACCAGCTTCAATGGATTGGATGATTTCATCTTCGGTACCGGTATACTTGATGTTGATGTTGTTGGGATCAAAAAACTGCTCGTCCTGTTTTGAGTTGTATTTCAGGTTCACTGCTATCTTTTCGCCGATGGTTCCTGTAAGACGGAGATTGGTCTCCTGCTCCATTTTGAGATCAAAGGTCGAACCACGGTTCGTCTCGTAGATTGGCACTTGTTTTCTTGTTGTACTGCTGGCTTGAAGAGTCAGCTTTTGAGTACCATCCAAATTCAGCCTGCCCGCTTTACTACCCAATACTCTTTGGACGGCGCGGGGCATTGCCATTTTCGGCAGTTCAAGCGTAAACTCGCTGATCAGACCAGAAGGTGTGGTTTGTGCCTGTTGAGATACACTCAATATATGCACCTTCATACTCTGGCGAAAAGCTCTTTTTTGCATTTCCTTCAGATAACTGTCAAAAGAGAGAGAAACATCAGGATGGATACTGAATCCTCCGACCTTTGAGGATACAATTATCTTTTGATTTTCAAAATCCACTGTTTCTTTCTTTTCGGGAGGAAATGTATTTATCTCGTATGGTTTTGCTTTGTTCAGGTTCATCCCCTTATCAATCTTGTAAATCAGGATCTGATTGTTGATTAGTGGATTGTAACCTTTGATGTATATACGGGGGTAGAAGACATTGGCATATAGCATACCCAATATCACAAAGACAATCCCGAATACTAATAAACGTTTTGACATCAGACGCTAATTGATACAGATCCTGGCTGCGAGAAACAAACCGTCAAGGGTTAGAGTCTTGTCTATTATATCTACAGAAGGCGTCAGAGGTTTGATCAGATCTGCTATTCCGCCTGTCATAATTGTTTTGAGAGGTGTCAAATCCTTATATGTGGATTTGATCTGAGAGATAAAAGCTTCAATTTTGAATGCGTGTCCGGATACTATCCCAGAGAGAAGAGCATCACGGGTATTCGTTCCAAGTAGTACCTTCGGTGAGATTAGTTCGATCTCGGATAAGAGAGCTGCCTTTTCAAAGAGAAAAGCTGCACCAGTCCTCAATCCTGGAGCTATTGTGGAGCCCATGAACAGCCCGGAGGATGTAACCACCTGGATTGTAGTAGCCGTTCCCAAATCAATCACAATACAATTGGTCTGGTATTTCTTCCATGCGCCAAAAGAATTGGCAATCAAGTCCGCTCCGATAAAGCCAGGATCACTGACCAGATAAGAAAGCCCCAATGGCGAATAAGCATTGATCTCATAAACTTTGGCTTTCATATACTTCTGAAAGAGATGCAACCATATACGAGATAATTCCGGAACCACACTTCCGATGGCTATGTGCCTGATCTCATCCAGAGAGCAATCCTTTACCAGTGGTAAAAGCAGGCTGTAGTATTCATCTGCTGTCCGTTCCTTGGATGATTTGAAACGTGCTGTCCAGACAAGTGTCTCCTGTCGGTATAAACCGCATACTATGTTGGTATTTCCGATATCAATTACGAGAATATCGGTGTCACAAGCAAATTGGCGCATAAACCCCGCTCAAGCTTTTCTTTGATTTCCTGTAAAGATAAAAATGCTTGCGTTCCCGCTTGTAAACAAGATTTGGCACTTGGCAAAAGTGTCAATAGATTTGTCTTATCAATCAAATCCCAGTTCTCGCAGACTGCTGTTCTTTTTCCGCCAGTTCTGATTTAGCTTGATCCACAAGTGAACCTGAACCGGAACCCCGACAAATGCTGTGAGTTCCCTTTCGGCATATTGCCTGATCTTTGCGAGGCTCTCGCCATTCCGTCCAATGATAATCGGTTTCTGGCTTGGCTTTTCGATCCAGATCACAGCATCGATTACCACTTTGTCCGTTAGTTCACTGTATTTCTCGATCAACACAGCAGTAGCGTATGGAATCTCTTCGGAAAACTGGTGAAAGATACCTTCCCTAATCTTTTCCTGAGCAAAGAAACGCATCGGCAGATCGGACATTTCGTCCTCGCTGTAATAGGGTTCATGATAGGGTAAGTATTTGCTGATCGTATCCAGAAGTTGGCTCAAATTCAGGGCGTTCAAGGCAGAGATGAATACACATTCGGAGATCGAATCCGGGAGCTTTTCCTTCACAGCTTGTTCATCATAATCAGTTTTACGGTCGATTTTGTTGAATACCGCAATCTGAGGATTCTTCATCAGATGCAAATGCTCCAAAACCTCCAAATCATAATCACTGGGAAAATTGTTTACATCAGCCATAAATATGATCAGATCGACATCTTTGAAGGAATTTCCCCAGATCCTGATCATCCTCTTTTGCATTTCATAACGAGGCTTTAGAAAGCCGGGAGTGTCGATGAATACTATCTGACGATTATCATCTGTCAGGATGCCTTTGATCGCATAACGCGTAGTCTGGGGTTTGGGCGAAGTAATCGATAGCTTTTCACCCAATAGTCGATTCATCAGGGTCGATTTTCCTGTGTTTGGTTTGCCGATTATGGCGACAAAACCACTCTTATACTCAGCTGTCATCCTATCCTTTTTGTTGTTAACGGGTTTCCGTAGGCAATAGCACTAATTGAAAAAGTAATGCGCCAACCCATAGGCTGGCGCATAACAGATTATTATAGCTCGTTAAATACGGATTCGATAATTTCTGCGCATTCCTTGAGCTGTTCTTTGGTGATAACAAGGGGTGGAGCCAGACGGATAATATGTCTGTGCGTTGGTTTGCACAGCAAGCCTTTTTCTTTTAGTTTCAGGCATACATCCCAAGCTTCAAAGCCATCCTTGGGTTCGACGACGATCGCATTGAGCAAGCCTCTGCCACGAACCAGCTTTAGCATCGGATGCTTGATATCCCGGAGCAAGCCTCGGAAGTATTCACCCAATTCAAAGGCACGTTCTGCCAGCTTTTCGTCTTTTACTACTTCCAGTGCGGCTTTTGCCACAGCACATGCGAGTGGGAAACCACCAAACGTACTGCCATGCTGTCCCGGCTTGATCGTCAGCATTATATCCTTGTCCGCCAAAACGGCAGATACAGGTAATACACCACCGGATATGGCTTTACCAAGGATCAGGACATCCGGACGGATGTTTTCATAATCACTGGCGATCAGCTTTCCGGTTCTGGCGATACCGGTCTGAACTTCATCAGCGATAAAGAGCACATTGTGTTTTTTACACAGGTCGTAGCACTGTTTCAAGTACCCATCATCAGGTACCATGACGCCAGCTTCTCCCTGGATCGGTTCGACGACGAAACCAGCTACGTTTTTACCGTGCTTTTCCAGCGCTTCGGCAAGAGCATTGGCATCGTTGTAAGGTATCTTTACAATACCCGGCAGGAAGGGACCATAGTTCTCGTAACTATCTGGATCTGTGGAAGCAGACACGATAGCAATCGTACGACCATGGAAATTACCTTCGCAAAAGATCAGGAGAGCGTTATCACGTTCCACGCCCTTTACAGTGTAAGCCCATTTCCTGGCAAGCTTGAGCGCTGTTTCCACTGCTTCAGCACCGGAATTCATCATCAGAACCATTTCATAATTGAAATATTCGGTAATGAACTTCTCAAATTCACCCAATCGGTTATTAAAAAACGCACGAGAGGTGAGAGTCAGAGTCTGAGCTTGCTCTGTCAATGCACCGATAATCCGGGGATGGCAGTGTCCTTGATTTACTGCGGAGTATGCCGATAAGAAATCGTAATAACGGTTTCCTTCGGGATCCCACAAATAGACACCTTCACCTTTGGCCAAAACTACCGGTAGCGGATGGTAGTTGTGTGCGCCGTACTTCTCTTCGAGTTCTATCGCTTCTTTTGAAGTGATATTTCCGTGGACGAGATTTGCGGACATTTTTTCCTCCATATTCTTGGATTATTTTATAGCTAAGTCGATAATCCAAAGGCAGTTTTTGTGTCAATACAAACCTTTGTTTACAGCCAATGCATCGCTCTGTTGCGTAGCTTTCCAAAGCTACGGATCAATTATTACCGCAAAGCTTATGTGATCATCAAAAGATCGGAGGATCGGAATCCTCCGCTACTGGTAGCGTAGCTTTCCGAAGCTACGGATCACATAATACCGCAAAGCTATGTGGACTACAAAAGATCGGAGGATCGGAATCCTCCGCTACTGGTAGCGTAGCTTTCCAAAGCTACGGATCACATAATACCGCAAAGCTATGTGGACTACAAAAGATCGGAGGATCGGAATCCTCCGCTACGAAAAAAGCGCTACCCTTGGGTAGCGCTTGAATTATTACATCCTGATATGGGGATCAAACCCCCTATCAATAAGTTTATTTCATCAACATGGCTTTGCGTATGAAGCTGTCTTTACCGGCTTGCATACGGATATAGTAAATACCTGTGCTACAGCTATTACCGCTATTATCAGTACCATTCCATTCAATACGATGACGGCCTACATTGCCATTGGCATTCATGCTACGTACCAACTGACCACGGGAGTTGTATATATTGATCTTTACGTCGGCAGGAGCTGCTATGCTATAGCTGATAAAAGCAGTCGGGTTGAAAGGATTGGGAAATACTGAGTTCAATTCCGTTACCAATGGTATCGTGGGAGTGTTGTTATTGTTGTCTCCCAGAGTTACATTAATCGAAACTGGACCGTGGTAGGCGATACTGCCATCAAAGTCTTCGCTCTGTAGCCAGTAGAAGTACATACCTTCCTGATAGATTTCCCTGTCTGTAAAGAAGTATGTCTGGCTGGTTGATGTATTTGCCGCACGAATCAAAGGACTGATCATAATCGAAGCATTGAGGTCGCTGACATCTGCACGATGAAGATAATAGCCATTGACGTTTGTTTCAGTTTGAGTTACCCACATCAGATTGACGAAATTCTGGGCACTCATTGAAGCCGTGAACGAAGAGAGGGTAACCGGTAGGGTAGGATCCTTGTCACCAAGGATAATTGGAACTTCTACATCGCCTTTGCCATCAAAGCTAATCACAAATACTATTTGAGTACCATTTCCAGCTACCGCATGCCAGGAACCATTAAGGTAATATGCTCCCCAAGCCGCGGTGGTCTGAATTGTAATAGTATATTCCGGCACGGTATTATCCAACACAAAGACAAATGAGGCGATTGGTGTAAAACTGCCGTTTGTTACACTGGGGATTTCCATTGTGCCTGCATTAGCACTGCCACCTGTTACTACAACTGTTACACCTTGTTCTTCCACTGGAGTACCAGCGGGGTAATCGAAAGTTTGCACAAAATCAGTTATGTGAATATTGTCCACATTCCAACGTTTTGCATTATCTCCAGAGATTTGTCTAATGCGAATATGATTTGACCCAGTTATGTTTACTTCCTCAGAGAACTGAGTAAGAGCATCCACTCCAGCGAGTGATACGACATCGCCAATCTGAGTCCAAGCTGCCATATCGGCTGAATACTCTACTACAAAGGACGGAGATATCCCGGTTCTATCATTTGAAAAATTTGATCTGGCATAATAGAAACTAACCGACCCAATTCCATCAGCCTTGGGTGTTAAAAGAGTGATTGAGCCGTATGTTGAGGTAGTGGAGTCATAGCGGAGTCTTGCAGCTTTTGAGCCAAGCTTGATATCACCAGTAGCATCAGTGCCAATCAAGGCTTGTGTCATATTCCAATCATAACCGTTCATGGTGACAGTAGCACTGGGATAGCCAGTTTTAGTCCCTGTCTCAAAATCTTCTACCCAAGGGCGTGCATCTGTAGTAGCGCTAACTGAGGGTATTGATCCTGAAGTCAAATAGTTAATATTGCTTCCGCTATTTGTGTATGGGAAAACCTTGAAGAAATAAGTGGTAGAACCACTAAGTGCAGAAAAGGTATGTGATTGAACACTGGGGATCACATTCTTGATCAGGGCAGCATCTACTTCGGCAACACCATCAACAGGAGCATTAATGCTTGCATAGCCAATATCACTACCTTTGATGAGATACCCATCAGGTGTGGTATCGCCAATTGAATCTACCCATGATAACTGAATTGAACTATAGTTGGGATTTACTGTTTGGGCACTAAACCCACTTACATGATTGGATGGATCGCCCTTCAAGCCAGTTCCAGATACGCTAACATTAACTGTCACTGCTTCATCGCTTTCATGAGAAATATTACCAGAAGCAATCCCAGGATTATCTGGAACAAATCTCACGAAAACCTCTGTCTCTTCTACTTCTCCACCGACCCGAGTTAAGACATAAGATACATCCCAATCACTTTCATTGAGAGATATTTCGAAGCCAGCGGGTGCAGTAATTGTAATGTCGTCGGTAAGATCAGTACCAGAGACAAAATAAGATTGAGAATCAGAGTTATCCCCAACAAGGACGCCACCGAAATTTTCGAGTGGGGTGCCAGTAACTGTGATAGTTGGGTCTCCGGCTGCTATTTCTGTAGCTTGAACTGTGATGTTGTCAAAAAAGGCAATTTGATTAGCTGAAGTAGAGCCTGCCCAATAACCACCCATATAGCCAAGACTAATGGACGTATATGTGTTATCTATGGCAGTTCCTTGAGAAGTTAAAGTACCCGACATAGGATCGGCAAAGGCGGAAGCGCCATCACTACGTACGAAAAGCTCCCATTGGTCATTGGATGGATCATATGTTACTTTGATGCTGTAATAGTTCTGGGCTATATTATCCGAACCAGTTATGATGTTAGTCAATGTACCAGATAATCCAACGTTGTATTTAGCTAATCTAAAAGGATCTGGAGTACTGGAATTGCCTAATACAAGAGCATATCCCGAGCCACTATTGAAAGGACCATTAGTAGAACCAGCAAGTATAAATGCCAAACCGTAGTTACTCGATGCAAAGCCCGCTAAGTTGGATCTATTCACACGAATGTTAAAGTACCATGTAACAGGACCAGCGTTTGAGGATAGAGCTGTATTATAGGGCGAGCTAAAGTCCGTTGTTGATGTGTATGCGTATACCCAGCCATTCACATTGTTTGATCCACTCGCATCATTTGTCAGCTCGAGGATGCCAGTTGTATTTCTGCGTGCCCCCCAATCAACACCAGAGCGGTTAACAGAAAAAGAACTGCTTCCAATCTGTCCACTGGTAGTCCATGTAGCACTTTGGTTTGTCGAAAAATCATCTGTGAATACATTCGTCTGCCCCCAAGCCATACCGATCATCAGTACGCTCAGTATAGATAAGAAAAGTAGTTTTTTCATAATTCCTCCCTGAATTACGTTTATATGTATTAATAAAACACTTTATCACCTGAGAGCCACTCTAAGAATCTGCTATGAACTGGCAAGAAAAACTTTGCAAATAAAAACTAACAAAAGTGGAAGCCTTTCTACACTTCGATCCATAGCCTTCTTATGGTACACTTGGATACATTTTGCCCATGCATATTCTGGGTGTCGGACAGATAGTTCTTATGCAGTTTTCAGTGGATACTTGTTTATGGAGGCTTTCGTAGTTTCTATGAAGCAGATGGATATGTAAACAGCCTGCCGTGTTTCCTTCGGAGGGGATTACGACACCTATGATCTGGTTGATCAACACACTGTGGCTCTATGCTTTGCGCTACCTGGAACACCGGTTCATTCGGTCGGAGATGCCAGATTCATCTGGTAATCCCCGCAATATCCGCGAAAATGGATAACTCCTGCTTAATGCACGAATGAAGCCAATGATCCAAGCATAAATATCATCCGTTTGTTGGCCAAACACTACACAATATCTTACAAAACATAAAACTATTCTTGACAGAGCCAGCTTTGTATCATGAATGTGAATCATTGCCTAAGTGCAATACTCATTTACATATACATATAAGCCTATAAGCAAGGAGCAGATTATGATCGAAGAAAAACTGATCCCCTATTTAGTTAATTCTATCAAAGAGTTTTGGGATTTACCAGCCTTTACCGATTACCCGGGTCCAGCCATGAACTATTCCCAGATTGGAAAGCAGTTGGCTTGGATGCATCGCTTGTTTCAAACATGCAATCTTCAAAAAGGCAGCAAAATCGCACTGGCGGGCAAGAATTGCTCAAACTGGGCCAGCGTATGGCTTTCATCGGTAACCTATGGAGCTATAATTGTGCCAATTTTGGCTAATTTCTCACCAGAGGACACCCAGCATATTATCAACCATTGCGATGCTGAGGTGCTTTTCATTTCGAAGGACAAATACGATGCCATCGATGTCGATCAAATATCCCGTGTACGCTATGTCTTTTCTTTGGAAGACTTTGGGATTCTGGTAAACAAAACCGAAGGAAAGCTCGAATTGCTCCGCCCACTAAACGAAATCGATGATCTGAGAAACCTTGGCAAGAGTGGATTGCACGTGGCAGACGTATGCGAAAATGAAGACTCAGCCGCAATTATCTACACATCAGGAACTACCGGGTTTTCCAAGGGAGTAATGCTTCCCCACCGTAGTATTCTGGCAAATTTGATCGTAGCAAGGGAAAACCTGCTCTTCAAAGTAGGGGCAAAGGTAGTTTCCTTCCTCCCTCTTGCCCATGCCTATGCCTGTAGTTTTGATTTTATCTACCCCTTTACAAGAGGAAACCACATCAATTTCATCGACAAAATCCCCAGCCCCAAAATCCTCCTGGGTGCAATTCAGGATCTGAAACCGAATGTATTCCTCGCTGTTCCACTACTGATCGAAAAGATCTACAAAAAGCAGCTTCAACCCACTCTCGAAACACCAAAAATGCAGAGACTGTTAAAAATCCCCGGGCTGAATATCATCATCCACAAAAAGATCCGCAAAAAGCTCATCACAGCATTTGGTGGAGCCCTGACCGAGCTTATCGTCGGTGGAGCCCCAATGAATGCAGAGGTCGAGCTCTTTTTCAAGAAGATCAAATTCCCTCTTACAATAGGTTATGGCATGACGGAATTGGGTCCGCTGATATCCTATTGCAGATGGTTTGAACATCGGTTTGAATCCTCGGGAAAGACGGTCAAATACATCGAAGCAAAGATCAATTCCACAGATCCATACAAGATCCCGGGTGAAATTCTGATCCGGGGAGAGCAGCTTTTCACGGGGTATTACAAGAACGAAGAAGCTACAAAAGAAGTTCTCATCGATGGCTGGCTGCACACCGGAGACATTGGCACCATGGACAAGGATGACTTTATCTATATCCGCGGCAGAAGCAAGAATGTAATCCTGGGTCCTGCAGGAGAAAACATCTATCCGGAACTGGTAGAACAAAAAATGAATAATATGCCTTATGTCCTGGAAACTCTGATCATGGAGCGAGACAGACAGGTACATGCCTTGATATATCCCGATTTTGAAAACCTTGATCAAGCTAAAATCCCGGAATCACAAATCCCCCAAATCATGGAAGAAAACCGCAAGAAAGTCAATGAACAACTTGCCGATTTTTCCCGGATTGCAAAGATTCAGATTGTCAACGAACCCTTCCAAAAGACACCTACACAAAAGATCAAGAGGTATTTGTATAGCTGAGATAGACACACCATAAGAATACCTGATGCCAGATAAATCTGGCATGACTCGGGTTCACAGTTCTCGTCATTCCCTTGGAGAAGGGAATCCTTCAGTATCTCATCCGGTGGAGGATCGGAATCCTCCGCTACTCCGTAGCGTAGCTTTCCGAAGCTACGTATCA